>NZ_JANCOB010000010.1:0-195658 GCF_024296565.1 Klebsiella sp. SWET4
GCACGACCTTGCCAAGGTCGGGGTCGCGAGTTCGAGTCTCGTTTCCCGCTCCAAATTTTCTTCCATCTCTTATTTATCCACAGTGCAATCCAGCGCCGGGGATGATTTTCATTTGATATCCAGAAATACTGTGAACAGAGTTATCCACAGGTTGTCGTTCCGTCTTTGACGGCGTAAATGCTTCGCTTTGTAAATAGTATCTTTATATGTCATTGAAATTTAACAATTAAATTTCATTTCGAAATGTTAATCCGATCACTTGACCTCGGTCTGCGCCTTGAAACGCAATGTGTTTTAGATTTTATTCACAGCCTGTGAATGAATCAGGCGTCGCGCGGCAAGCCTTTCTCTACCACCCTGACCAGACGTAATTTTTTCGGCAGTTGTACTTCGACGGCGTCGGCGTTCCGCTTGTTTATTTGCTCAGCGATAGCCCATTCGATGTGCTCGTCGAGAAGCGGGTGCTCACCCCGGCGACTCTCCAGCGCGCGAAGATGGGCTTCATCCCAGGGCGCATTGCCCAGCGCGACGGCGATATTGCGCAGCCAGCGCAGGTGGCCAATGCGACGAATCGCCGACCCTTCGGTTACCTTCAGAAACCACGCTTCGCTCCAGGCGAACAGCTCCACCAGCGGTGGCGCATGCAACGCTTTGCGTGGACTGAAATCCTCTTCATCGGTGAGCTGTGAGAAACGGTTCCACGGACAGATCAACTGACAATCATCACAACCGTAAATACGGTTGCCGATAAGCGGACGGAACTCCTCCGGGATAGAGCCTTCCAGTTCAATGGTGAGATAGGAGATGCAGCGCCGGGCGTCGACGGTGTAGGGCTCAACGATGGCGCCGGTGGGGCAGATGGTCATGCAGGCGACGCAGCGTCCGCACTCCTCCGCAACCGGGCTGTCGACCGGTAGAGGCAGATCGATCAGCAGTTCGCCGAGGAAAAAGAATGATCCCGCGTCGCGGCTTAAGATAAGTGAGTGCTTACCTGTCCAGCCAAGGCCCGCTTTTTCTGCGATTGGCCGCTCCAGGATAGGCGCGGAATCGACAAAAGGTCTAAAATTGAGCGAAGCACACTGTTCCTGAATCTTCTCCCCCAGTTTTTTCAGGCGATTACGTAGCAGCTTATGATAATCACGCCCGAGGGCATAACGGCTGACGTAACCCAGTGCGGGATCTTTCAGGGTGCGGGCAAAGGCGGCGTTGGCGGGCAGATAGTTCATCCGCACGCTGATAACGCGTAACGTACCGGGCAGCAGTTCGTGGGGACGGGCGCGCATCATACCGTGACGGGCCATCCACTCCATTTCGCCGTGGTATTGTTTATCCAGCCATGCCTGCAGTTTGGGTTCACTGGCGCTGAGGTCGGTATCGGCGATACCCACCTGCTGGAACCCGAGCTCTGTGCCCCACTGTTTGATTTGTTGCGCTAACTGAACGAGATCGAGGGGCTGTGACATGATGGACCATACAATGACGAAAAACCCTGACAGTATACCATACAACATTTGGCCTGCGGAGGCGCTGCGCCTGGCCGAACGAGAGGCGGCGGACAGCCTGGGGCTGACGCTGTTCGAACTGATGCAGCGCGCGGGCGAGGCGGCCTTTCAGCTGGCCAGCCGCGCTTATCCCGCCAGCGCGCACTGGCTGATCCTCTGCGGACATGGCAACAACGGCGGCGACGGATATGTTGTCGCGCGTCTGGCACAGGCCGCGGGGCGGCGGGTGACGCTGCTGGCGGTAGAGAGTGACAGCCCGCTGCCGGAAGAGGCGCAGGCGGCGCGGGAGGCGTGGCTTAACGCCGGCGGCGTGATCCATGCGGCGACTATCCCGTGGCCCGACGATATCTCACTGATTATTGATGGCCTGCTCGGCACCGGTCTGCACAGTGCGCCGCGCGATCCCGTCGCGGCGCTCATCCACCAGGCGAACCACCACCCGGCGCCGGTGGTGGCGCTGGATATCCCTTCCGGCCTGAATGCGCAGACCGGCGCGACGCCAGGTGCAGTGGTTCAGGCCGACCACACCCTGACCTTTATCGCCCTCAAACCCGGGCTGCTGACCGGCAAGGCGCGGGATGTCGTCGGGCATCTCCATCATCATGCCCTTGGGCTCGAGCGCTGGCTCGCCGGGCAAAGTACTCCCCTGACGCGGTTTTGCGCCGCCCACCTCCCCGACTGGCTGCCGCCGCGGCGGGCCACCTCCCATAAGGGCGATCACGGCAAGCTGGTGATTGTCGGCGGCGATCGCGGCACAGCAGGCGCTATCCGTATGTGCGGTGAAGCGGCCCTACGCAGCGGTGCAGGGCTGGTGCGAGTGCTTACTCACCCGGAGAACGTGGCGCCCATTGTCACCGTGCGGCCGGAATTAATGGTAGATGAACTGACGCCCCAGACCCTGAAAGCCGCGCTGGAATGGGCTGATGTGGTGGCGATTGGCCCGGGTCTGGGGCAGCGCGAATGGGGGCGCAGCGCCCTGCGCACGGTGGAAAGTTTTAACAAACCGATGGTCTGGGACGCCGACGCGCTGAACCTGCTGGCATTCAATCCCGATAAACGTCACAATCGCGTGTTAACGCCGCACCCCGGCGAAGCGGCCCGTCTGCTGAACGTTAGCGTGGCAGAAATTGAAAGCGATCGCTTACTTTCTGCGCAGCGTCTGGTAAAACGGTATGGTGGCGTGGTTGTGCTGAAAGGCGCAGGCACGGTGGTGGCCAGTGAAAGCGGGGCGATGGGCATTATCGATGCCGGCAATGCCGGGATGGCCAGCGGCGGGATGGGCGATGTGCTTACCGGCATTATTGCCGCATTGTTAGGACAGCACCTGACGCCGTATGATGCAGCCTGTGCCGGGTGCGTCGCTCATGGCGACGCCGCCGACCGGGTGGCCGCTCGCGAGGGCACCCGCGGTATGCTGGCGACCGATCTCTTTTCCACGCTCAGGCGTGTTGTTAACCCGGATGTGATTGACGTAGACCATGATTAACCGAGTGATTCCTTTACCCGATGAGCAGGCCACGCTGGCCCTTGGCGACCGCATCGCGCAGGTCTGTACCGGCGCCACCGTGATTTATCTGTATGGTGATTTAGGCGCGGGGAAAACGACCTTCAGCCGCGGATTTTTGCAGGCGCTCGGTCACCGCGGCAATGTCAAAAGCCCAACCTATACCCTGGTGGAGCCGTATACCCTCGAGAATCTGATGGTATATCACTTCGATCTCTACCGACTGGCGGATCCTGAGGAGCTCGAATTTATGGGGATCCGTGATTATTTTGCCGACGATGCCATCTGCCTGGTGGAATGGCCGCAGCAAGGCGCAGGTGTCCTGCCTGACCCGGATGTTGAAATTCACCTTGATTACCAGGCACAAGGGCGTGAGGCGCGTATTACCGCGATCTCCTCACGGGGTGAGTCTTTACTGGCGCGTTTAGCCATTTAGCCTGAAGGATGACGGGATGAAGTATCGCATAACCACCTGGCTTGCCGCTGCGCTAATGCTCTCGAGTCTTCACGCCACTGCGGCGAGTTTATCCGATATCCAGGTCTCTAACGGAGACCAGCAGGCCCGTATTACCCTAAGCTTTGTCGGTGAGCCGGAGTACTCCTTTACCCCACAGGGTAAACGTCTGGTCGCGCTGGATATCAAGCAGACCGGCGTATTGCAGGGACTACCGCTGCAGTTTAGCGGCAGCAACCTGGTGAAGAGTATTCGCGCCGGTACGCCGCAGGATACGCAGACGCTGCGTCTGCTGGTGGATCTGACGGAAGATGGTAAAACGCGAGCGGTGAAGCAGCAGAACGGGGCGAATTACACGGTGGTCTTTACCATCAACGCCGACGCACCGCCGCCACCGCCGCCTGTGGTGGTGAAACGGGCTGACCCGCCGCCGGTGATGCCTTCCCGGACGGCGACGTCAGGGCGTAACCCGTTCAGCTCGTCGGGTCATGAACGGCAGACGGCGATGACCTCCTCCCAGCCGGCGATGACCAACAATCAGACCGTGACTCGCCCGGCGGCCCGTACGGTGTCGGCGGATGATAAGGTGATTATCGCCATCGATGCCGGACACGGCGGTCAGGATCCTGGCGCGATTGGTCCGAATGGCACCAAAGAGAAGAACGTCACTATCGCTATCGCGCGCAAGCTGCGGGCGTTACTGAACGCCGATCCGCAGTTTAAGCCGGTGCTGACCCGCGACGGAGATTACTTTATTTCGGTGATGGGCCGCTCTGACGTGGCGCGTAAGCAAAACGCCAACTTCCTCGTCTCTATCCATGCTGATGCCGCGCCAAACCGCGATGCGACCGGCGCCTCGGTGTGGGTGCTCTCGAACCGTCGCGCCAACAGCGAAATGGCCGGTTGGCTCGAGCAGCATGAGAAGCAGTCTGAACTGCTCGGCGGGGCAGGCGACGTGCTGGCGAACAGCCAGGCCGACCCCTACCTGAGCCAGGCGGTGCTGGATCTGCAGTTCGGTCATTCCCAGCGCGTCGGCTACGATGTGGCGACCAACGTGCTGAGCCAGCTGCAGCGCATTGGCAACCTGCACAAACGCCGCCCGGAGCATGCCAGCCTCGGTGTATTGCGCTCGCCGGATATCCCGTCGATCCTCGTGGAAACGGGCTTTATCAGTAACAACGGTGAAGAGCGGCTGCTGGGGAGCGATGATTACCAGGAGCAGATTGCGGAGGCGATTTATAACGGCCTGCGCAACTACTTTATGCAGCATCCGCTGCAGTCGGCGCCTCGCGGCGAGGCGGCGCAGACCGCCAGCGCCGCAGCGCCAGGCGGGATGTTGATTAACTAAGGAGCAGGGGATGCCGATTCAGGTTCTGCCGCCGCAGCTCGCCAACCAGATTGCCGCCGGCGAAGTGGTGGAGCGGCCCGCGTCGGTGGTGAAAGAGCTGGTTGAGAACAGTCTTGATGCTGGCGCTACGCGGATTGACATTGATATCGAACGCGGCGGCGCGAAGCTCATTCGCATCCGCGATAACGGCAGCGGCATCAAAAAAGACGAGCTGGCGTTGGCCCTGGCTCGTCATGCGACCAGTAAGATCGCCTCGCTTGACGATCTGGAGGCGATTATCAGCCTCGGCTTTCGCGGCGAAGCGCTGGCCAGTATCAGTTCGGTGGCGCGCTTAACGCTGACTTCGCGCACGGCGGAGCAGCAGGAAGCCTGGCAGGCTTATGCCGAAGGCCGCGATCAGGCGGTAACGGTGAAGCCGGCGGCGCACCCGGTTGGCACCACCCTGGAAGTCCTCGATCTGTTCTACAACACGCCGGCGCGGCGCAAATTTATGCGCACCGAAAAAACCGAGTTCGGCCACATTGACGAGGTGGTGCGCCGCATTGCGCTGGCGCGCTTCGACGTCACCATTAACCTCAACCATAACGGTAAGGTGATACGACAGTATCGGGCAGTGGCGCAGGATGGCCAGCGGGAGCGGCGGCTGGGAACCATTTGCGGCGCCGCTTTTCTCGAACATGCGCTGGCGATCGAGTGGCAGCATGGCGATCTGACCCTGCGCGGCTGGGTTGCCGATCCGCTCCATACTACCCCGGCGCTGGCGGAAATTCAGTACTGTTACGTCAACGGCCGGATGATGCGCGACCGGCTGATCAATCATGCTATCCGCCAGGCCTGTGAAGACAAGCTGGGCGCCGATCAGCAGCCGGCGTTTGTGCTGTATCTGGAGATCGATCCCCATCAGGTGGATGTGAACGTCCATCCGGCCAAGCATGAGGTGCGTTTCCATCAGTCTCGCCTGGTGCATGACTTTATCTACCAGGGCGTACTGAGCGTGCTGCAGCAGCAGCTTGATGCGCCGCTGGCGGAAAAAGACGACCCGCCGACGCCGCGCCAGATGCCGGAGAACCGCATCGCCGCAGGCGGCAACCAGTTTGCTCGGCCGTCGGAAGCGCGTGAACCGGCAACCCGATTCAGCATCACATCGTCGCGTGAGCCGGCTGCCTCCGGCGGCAGTTCTGGCGGCGCGAGCTGGCCGCATGCGCAGCCCGGTTACCAGAAGCAGCAGGGCGCGCTTTATCGTCAGTTGCTCGACACGCCCGCCGCTCCGCGACCCGCGCAGCCGTCCGCCGCCCCGGCGGAACTGGCTGGTCACAGTCAGAGTTTTGGCAGAGTGCTGACGATTGTCGGCGGCGATTGCGCGCTGCTGGAGCGCGAGGGCAGTCTGGCGCTGCTGTCGTTGACCGTTGCCGAGCGCTGGCTGCGCCAGGCGCAGTTGACGCCGGGTACGGAAGCGGTATGTGCCCAGCCGCTGCTGATCCCGTTGCGGTTAAAAGTCACGGAAGGGGAGAAGCGGGCGCTGGCCGCTGCGCAGTCGGCGCTGGCGCAGTTGGGGATCGAGCTTCATACCGATGCCCTGCACGTGACGGTGCGCGCGGTCCCTTTACCCTTAAGACAACAAAATTTACAAATCTTGATTCCTGAACTGATAGGCTACCTGGCGCAGCAAAACGCATTCGACGTCGGCAACATCGCCCAATGGATGGCGCGTAATCTGACGAGCGAACAGGCGTCATGGAATATGGCGCAGGCGATTGCGCTGCTGGCGGACGTCGAACGTCTTTGCCCGCAGCTGGTGAAAACGCCGCCGGGTGGCCTGTTACAACCTGTAGATCTCCATTCGGCGATGAATGCCCTGAAAGATGAATGATGTAACCGAGGCGAGCCTGCCCAAGGCAATTTTTTTAATGGGCCCGACGGCCTCAGGTAAAACCGCGCTGGCGATAGCCTTACGTAAAGTTTTGCCAGTAGAGTTGATTAGTGTTGATTCCGCCCTCATTTATCGGGGAATGGATATTGGCACTGCCAAACCGGATGCCGCGGAGCTTAGCGCTGCGCCGCACCGGCTGCTGGATATTTTGGATCCCGCAGAAGCTTATTCCGCGGCTGATTTTCGCCGCGACGCGCTGGCGGCGATGGCCGATATTGTCGCCGCCGGGCGTATTCCGCTGTTAGTCGGCGGAACGATGTTGTATTTCAAAGCGTTGCTGGAAGGATTGTCGCCCTTACCGTCGGCTGACCCAGAGGTCAGAGCGCGGATTGAGCAGCAGGCCGCAGAGCAGGGGTGGAACGCGTTACATCAGCAATTACAGGAAATTGATCCCGTGGCTGCTGCGCGTATTCATCCAAATGATCCGCAAAGGCTTTCCCGGGCACTGGAAGTTTTTTTCATTTCGGGTAAAACTTTAACGGAACTGACGCAAACGTCAGGAGACGCTCTGCCATATCAGGTGCATCAGTTCGCCATCGCCCCGGCGAGCCGTGAACTGCTCCATCAACGCATAGAACAGCGTTTTCATCAGATGTTAGCTTCAGGTTTTGAAGCAGAAGTACGGGCGCTTTTTGCCCGCGGAGATTTGCATACGGATATGCCTTCCATCCGTTGTGTTGGATACCGCCAGATGTGGTCATACCTCAATGGCGAGATCCCTTATGATGAGATGGTTTATCGAGGTGTTTGCGCCACGAGACAGTTAGCCAAACGTCAGGTCACCTGGCTGCGCGGTTGGGAAGGTGTGCACTGGTTAGACAGTGAACAACCTGAACAAGCGCTCAACAAAGTATTACAGGTTGTTGGTGCGAGCCAGAACTGAACGTGTACAATTGAACGGTATCGTGCGTAATTTTTTTTAAGAATCGTAAGGTTCTGAGTACAAAACAAGCATACATATAAGGAAAAGAGAGAATGGCTAAGGGGCAATCTTTACAAGATCCGTTCCTGAACGCTTTGCGTCGGGAACGCGTTCCGGTTTCTATTTATTTGGTGAATGGTATCAAGCTGCAAGGGCAAATTGAGTCTTTCGATCAGTTCGTGATCCTGTTGAAGAACACGGTCAGCCAGATGGTCTATAAGCACGCAATTTCTACTGTTGTCCCGTCTCGCCCGGTGTCTCACCACAGCAATAATGCTGGCGGCGGTTCCAGTAACTATCACCACGGTGGTAGCGCGCAGGGCTCTTCTGCGCCGCAACAAGACAGCGACGACGCCGAATAAGGCCAGTGCTGTTTTTCCACGCCGGGGAGCCAGGTTTTCTGTGTTCCCCGCTGGTATTTTATAAGGGGTTTACGCTTGTTTGACCGTTATGACGCCGGTGAGCAGGCGGTACTGGTACACATCTATTTTTCGCAAGACAAAGATATGGAAGATCTCCAGGAGTTTGAAACTCTGGCCTCTTCCGCCGGTGTCGAAGCAATGCAGGTGATTACCGGTAGCCGTAAAGCACCGCACCCGAAGTATTTTGTTGGTGAAGGTAAGGCAGTCGAAATTGCGGAAGCCGTTAAAGCGACCGGCGCGTCGGTCGTGCTCTTCGATCATGCCCTGAGTCCGGCGCAAGAACGCAACCTGGAACGTCTGTGCGAATGCCGGGTTATCGATCGCACCGGTCTTATTTTAGATATTTTCGCCCAGCGCGCGCGCACCCATGAAGGGAAACTGCAGGTTGAGCTGGCGCAGTTGCGCCATATGGCAACCCGTCTCGTCCGCGGCTGGACCCACCTTGAAAGACAGAAAGGCGGGATTGGTTTGCGTGGCCCGGGTGAAACCCAGCTCGAAACCGACCGTCGTTTATTGCGTAACCGCATCATGCAGATCCTGTCGCGACTGGAAAAAGTTGAGAAACAGCGTGAGCAGGGGCGGCGGTCGCGCGCGAAAGCCGATATTCCAACCGTGTCGCTGGTGGGCTACACCAACGCCGGAAAATCAACGCTCTTTAACCAGATCACCGCTGCCGAGGTCTATGCCGCGAACCAGCTGTTCGCCACCCTGGACCCGACGCTGCGCCGCATTGACGTCCCTGACGTCGGCGAAACGGTACTGGCCGATACCGTCGGCTTTATTCGCCATCTGCCGCACGATCTGGTAGCCGCGTTTAAAGCGACGTTGCAGGAGACGCGTCAGGCGACGCTGCTGCTGCATGTGATTGACGCGGCGGATGTCCGTGTGCAGGAAAACATTGATGCGGTAAATACGGTTCTCGCTGAGATTGAAGCCGATGAGATCCCCGCGCTGATGGTGATGAACAAAATCGACATGCTTGACGATTTTGAACCGCGCATCGATCGCGACGATGAAAATAAACCGATTCGGGTCTGGCTTTCAGCCCAGACCGGGGTTGGCGTACCACTGCTTTTTCAGGCATTAACGGAACGTCTTTCCGGTGAAGTGGCCCAGCATACGCTGCGCTTACCGCCGAAAGAAGGGCGACTGAGAAGCCGTTTCTATCAGCTTCAGGCGATAGAAAAAGAGTGGATGGAGGATGACGGCAGCGTGAGTCTGCAGGTGCGCATGCCGATCGTTGACTGGCGGCGCCTCTGTAAGCAAGAGCCAACGCTTGTTGACTATGTGGTTTAACCTTGCAGCTTGCCTGAAGATATTGACCCCTGTGGGGATATCAAAAACAAATATGGAGCATATACATGGCGTGGAATCAGCCCGGTAATAACGGACAGGACCGCGACCCGTGGGGGAGCAGCAAACCTGGCGGCAACTCTGAGGGAAATGGCAACAAAGGTGGTCGCGAGCAGGGGCCGCCGGATCTGGATGATATCTTCCGCAAGTTAAGTAAAAAACTTGGCGGGCTCGGCGGCGGCAAGGGCGGACTGGGCGGTGGTAATAACGCGCAGACCCCTCGCGGACCGATGGGCGGGCGTATTGTCGGCATCGTTGCCGCGGCGGCAGTGATTATCTGGGCGGCCAGCGGTTTTTATACCATTAAAGAAGCCGAACGCGGCGTCGTGACCCGTTTTGGTAAGTTCAGCCATCTGGTTGAGCCAGGCCTGAACTGGAAACCGACCTTTATCGATAACGTTCAGGCGGTGAACGTGGAGTCGGTACGTGAACTAGCCGCTTCCGGCGTCATGCTGACCTCTGACGAAAACGTCGTGCGCGTTGAGATGAACGTGCAGTACCGCGTCACCGATCCGGAACGCTATCTGTTTAGCGTTACCAGCGCGGATGACAGTCTGCGTCAGGCGACTGACAGCGCGCTGCGCGGCGTGATCGGCAAATACACCATGGATCGCATTCTGACCGAAGGTCGTACCGTGATCCGTAGCGATACCCAGCGCGAGCTGGAAGAGACTATCCGCCCGTACAACATGGGGATCACCCTGCTGGACGTCAACTTCCAGACGGCACGTCCGCCGGAAGAGGTGAAGGCGGCGTTTGACGATGCCATTGCCGCGCGTGAGAACGAGCAGCAGTACATCCGTGAAGCGGAAGCTTATACCAACGAAGTACAGCCGCGGGCGAATGGCCAGGCGCAGCGTATCCTTGAAGAGGCGCGTGCCTACAAGACCCAGACCGTCCTGGAAGCCCAGGGTGAAGTGGCTCGCTTTGCTAAGCTCCTGCCGGAATACAAAGCCGCGCCGGAAATTACCCGCGAGCGTCTGTATATCGAAACCATGGAAAAAGTGCTGAGCCACACCCGCAAAGTGCTGGTCAATGACAGCAAAAACGGCAATCTGATGGTTCTGCCGCTTGACCAGATGCTGAAAGGCGCCGCCGCGCCGGCAGCAAAGAGCGATAGCAGTGACGCCAGCGATCTGCTGCGTCTGCCACCTGCATCCAGCACAGGCAGCGCCAGCACCTCATCAACCTCGAGCTCAACCGGGGGTAGCATTATGGACCAACGCCGCGCTAACGCGCAGCGTAACGACTACCAGCGTCAGGGGGAATAACGATGCGTAAATCTGTTATCGCGATCATTGTCATCGTGCTGGTAGTGCTCTACATGTCAGTCTTTGTCGTAAAGGAAGGCGAGCGCGGGATTACGCTGCGTTTCGGTAAAGTTCTGCGCGACGACGAAAACAAGCCGCTGGTGTATGCGCCGGGCCTGCACTTCAAGATCCCGTTTATCGAATCGGTGAAGATGCTGGATGCGCGTATCCAGACCATGGACAACCAGGCTGACCGTTTTGTGACCAAAGAGAAAAAAGACCTGATCGTCGACTCCTATATCAAGTGGCGCATCAGTGACTTCAGCCGTTACTACCTGGCAACCGGCGGCGGCGACGTCTCCCAGGCCGAGGTGCTGCTGAAGCGTAAATTCTCTGACCGTCTGCGTTCTGAAATTGGTCGTCTGGATGTGAAAGACATCGTCACCGACTCCCGTGGCCGCCTGACGCTGGAAGTGCGCGATGCGCTGAACTCGGGTTCTGCTGGCACGGAAGACGAGGTCAGCACCCCGGCGGCTGATGACGCTATCGCCAAAGCCGCTGAGCGGGTGGAAGCGGAAACCAACGGCAAAGTGCAGGTGATCAACCCGAACAGTATGGCGGCGCTGGGTATCGAAGTTGTCGACGTGCGTATCAAACAGATCAACCTGCCGGCAGAAGTGTCGGAAGCGATTTATAACCGTATGCGCGCGGAGCGTGAAGCGGTTGCTCGTCGCCACCGTTCACAGGGTCAGGAAGAAGCTGAGAAACTGCGCGCGACCGCAGACTACGAAGTCACCAAGACGCTGGCGGAAGCCGAGCGCCAGGGTCGTATCCTGCGTGGTGAAGGCGATGCGGAATCGGCAAAACTGTTTGCCGACGCGTTCAGCCAGGATCCAGGCTTCTACTCCTTTATCCGTAGCCTGCGTGCCTATGAGAAGAGCTTCCAGAGCAACCAGGATGTGATGGTCCTGAGCCCGGACAGCGATTTCTTCCGCTATATGCGTTCACCGGATTCGGCGCGTAAATAAGCCGCAGAGGGTGTAAGCCTGAAGTGCTAACGCGAAAAGGCGCCTGTTTCAGGCGCCTTTTTTCATACTGCGGGGGGCGTGAATTAGTTGCCGAGCAGTTTGTTCAGCAGGCCACCGATCACCGGCAGGCTCGCCAGCGCACTTTCGATGGTGCCACCGATAGTCGACCCAACGCTTTCGCCCAGGGTTTTGCCCAGGTCTGGCGCCAGGTCGGCCAGATTGAGGGTGCCAATCAGCGGCAGGTTGATGCTCAGGGCATCGGTACCCATCGTCCATGCGGCGGCGCCGACCTTGCTGCCTAAGGAAGCCAGGCCATCCTGTAACCAGCCTGCGCCGCTCACATTTTCGATTTCAAACGCGGTTAATTCTCTCATGATAATCTTCCTGATTATGTAGACGTACCGGGTTGTAGTACGCGACGGCATAGTTACAATTTAAAAAATATGCAGCAATACAATTAGTTGTGAATTTTGTTTCACCTTGCCAGTTCATAATGAAGATGAAATACGGGACAATGTGAAATGAGTGAATGAATTCACCATGCTGGCCGATGACGCCCGCGAGGGCGACGATAATACTTTTCAATTAGGGTTGATAATGAACTCCACCATTTGGCTGGCGCTGGCGCTGGTTTTAGTACTCGAAGGGCTCGGCCCGCTGCTCTATCCTCGCGCCTGGCGCAAAATGGTCGCCAGCCTGAGCCAGTTACCGGATAATTTATTGCGCCGCTTTGGCGGCGGACTTGTGGTTGCAGGGATTGTGATCTACTACATGTTGAGGAAATCGATTGGCTGATCAAAAAGTGGTCGGATTTGCCTTATTTTGGATGCAAAAAGTGCTGTAACTCTGAAAAAGCGATGGTAGAATCCATTTTTAAGCAAACGGTGATTTTGAAAAATGGGTAACAACGTCGTCGTACTGGGCACCCAATGGGGTGACGAAGGTAAAGGGAAGATCGTCGATCTCCTGACAGAACGGGCTAAATATGTTGTGCGCTACCAGGGTGGCCATAACGCAGGCCATACTCTCGTAATCAACGGTGAAAAAACCGTCCTCCATCTTATTCCATCAGGTATTCTCCGTGAGAATGTAATCAGCATCATCGGTAACGGTGTTGTGCTGTCTCCGGCTGCGCTGATGAAAGAGATGAAAGGTCTGGAAGACCGTGGTATCCCTGTTCGTGAGCGTCTGCTGCTGTCCGAAGCCTGCCCGCTTATCCTCGACTATCACGTGGCGCTGGACGTCGCACGTGAGAAAGCACGCGGTGCGAAAGCTATCGGTACGACCGGTCGCGGTATCGGCCCGGCTTACGAAGATAAAGTTGCTCGTCGCGGTCTGCGCGTTGGCGACCTGTTTGATAAAGCCACCTTCGCTGACAAACTGAAAGAAGTGATGGAATATCACAACTTCCAGTTGGTGAACTTCTACAAAGCAGAAGCGGTTGACTACCAGAAAGTGCTGGACGATGTCATGGCGATTGCCGACATCCTGACCGGCATGGTGGTTGACGTATCCGATCTGCTGGATCAGGCGCGTAAGCGCGGCGACTTCGTGATGTTCGAAGGCGCGCAGGGTACCCTGCTGGATATCGACCACGGTACCTATCCGTACGTGACTTCCTCCAACACCACAGCTGGTGGCGTGGCGACCGGTTCTGGCCTGGGTCCGCGTTATGTGGATTACGTACTGGGTATCATCAAAGCTTACTCGACTCGCGTAGGCGCGGGTCCGTTCCCGACCGAGCTGTTTGATGAAACTGGCGAGTTCCTCTGCAAGCAAGGTAACGAATTCGGCGCCACCACCGGTCGTCGCCGTCGTACCGGCTGGCTGGACGCTGTCGCGGTACGCCGCGCGGTGCAGATTAACTCCCTGTCCGGCTTCTGTCTGACCAAACTGGACGTCCTGGACGGCCTGAAAGAAGTGAAAATCTGCGTCGGCTACCGTATGCCGGATGGCCGCGAAGTGACGACCACTCCGCTGGCTGCCGACAACTGGGAAGGTATCGAGCCTATCTACGAAACCATGCCGGGCTGGTCCGAAACCACCTTCGGCGTGAAAGAGCGCAGCGGTCTGCCGCAGGCAGCGCTGAACTATATCCAGCGTATTGAAGAGCTGACCGGCGTGCCGGTGGATATCATATCTACTGGTCCAGACCGTACCGAGACCATGATTCTGCGCGACCCGTTCGACGCGTAATCACTCTCAAGGGGCGCCGTTCGGGCGCCCTTGTTTTTACTGTTCGCCCGCCCCATTTCAAATAAATTAGCGGCCTGAGCGCTGGCTGGTTTATCATCAATAATAATGATGTCGCTCGACATACCCTGTTTTCTTTTCCCTGAGGTTTATGTGCAGTTAACGAGTTTCACCGATTACGGATTACGCGCGCTGATTTATATGGCGTCGCTGCCGGAAGGACGCATGACCAGCATCTCGGAAGTGACCGAGGTCTATGGCGTCTCCCGTAATCATATGGTTAAAATAATCAATCAGTTAAGCCGCATGGGCTACGTGACTGCCGTGCGGGGGAAGAATGGGGGCATTCGCCTCGGTAAACCAGCAGGGCAGATCCGCGTGGGCGACGTGGTGCGCGACCTTGAACCCTTATCGCTGGTCAACTGCAGCAGCGAATTTTGCCACATTACACCAGCCTGTCGTCTGAAACAGGCGCTAGCTGAAGCCGCGCAGAGTTTTCTCAAGGAGCTGGATAACTATACGCTGGCTGATTTGGTTGAGAAGAATCAACCGCTTTATAAATTATTACTGGTGGAGTGACGCCACTCTGCCGGAGATGACAACGGAGGAACCGATATGTCACAAGATCCATTCCAGGAACGCGAAGCTGAGAAGTACGCGAATCCCATCCCGAGCCGGGAATTTATCCTCGAACATTTAACCAAACGGGAAAAGCCTGCCAGCCGCGATGAGCTGGCCATCGAGTTGAATATTGAGGGCGAAGAACAAATAGAAGCGCTGCGCCGCCGCCTGCGCGCGATGGAGCGCGACGGTCAGCTGGTCTTCACACGCCGCCAGTGCTATGCGCTGCCGGAGCGTCTTGATCTCCTCAAAGGTACCGTTATTGGCCACCGTGATGGCTATGGATTCCTGCGCGTTGAAGGGCGCAAGGACGATCTGTATCTGTCGTCAGAGCAGATGAAAACCTGTATTCACGGTGACCAGGTGCTGGCCCAGCCGCTGGGTGCGGACCGTAAGGGCCGCCGCGAGGCGCGCATCGTTCGTGTGCTGGTACCGAAAACCAGCCAGATTGTTGGCCGCTACTTCACCGACGCTGGCGTCGGCTTCGTCGTCCCGGACGACAGTCGCCTGAGCTTCGATATCCTGATCCCGCCTGAAGATATTATGGGCGCGCGGATGGGCTACGTGGTGGTGGTCGAACTGACCCAGCGCCCAACCCGCCGCACCAAAGCGGTCGGGAAAATCGTCGAAGTGCTGGGCGACAACATGGGCACCGGCATGGCCGTCGATATGGCGCTGCGTACCCATGAAATTCCTTACGTCTGGCCGCCGGCGGTGGAAAAACAAGTTTCCGGCCTCAAAGAGCAGGTGCCGGAAGAGGCGAAAGCCGGACGCGTCGATCTGCGCTCTCTGCCGCTGGTCACTATTGATGGCGAAGATGCCCGCGACTTCGATGACGCGGTGTACTGCGAGAAGAAACGCGGCGGCGGCTGGCGTCTGTGGGTGGCTATCGCCGACGTGAGCTACTATGTGCGCCCTGGTACGCCGCTGGACGGCGAAGCGCGTAGCCGCGGGACGTCGGTCTACTTCCCGTCGCAGGTGGTACCGATGCTGCCGGAAGTGCTGTCGAACGGCCTGTGCTCGCTGAACCCGCAGGTCGATCGCCTGTGTATGGTGTGCGAGATGACGATTTCGTCAAAAGGCCGCCTGACCGGCTTTAAGTTCTATGAAGCGGTGATGAGTTCACATGCTCGCCTGACCTACACCAAAGTGTGGCATATGCTGCAGGGCGATCAGGAGCTGCGCGAACACTACGCGCCGCTGGTGAAGCATATTGAAGAGCTGCATAACCTCTACAAAGTGCTGGAGAGCGCCCGCGAAGAGCGCGGCGGTATCTCATTTGAAAGTGAAGAAGCTAAATTCATCTTCAATGCCGAACGCCGTATTGAGCGTATCGAACAGACTCAGCGTAACGATGCGCATAAGCTGATTGAAGAGTGTATGATCCTGGCGAACATCTCCGCCGCGCGTTTCGTTGAGAAAGCGCAGGAGCCGGCACTGTTCCGTATCCACGATAAGCCAAGCACCGAAGCGATTACCTCGTTCCGTACCGTGCTGGCTGAGCTGGGACTGGAGCTGCCGGGCGGCAACAAGCCGGAGCCGCGCGATTACGCCGAACTGTTGACCTCCATTGCCGATCGTCCGGATGCCGAAATGCTGCAAACGATGCTCCTGCGCTCCATGAAGCAGGCGGTCTACGATCCGGAAAACCGTGGCCACTTTGGCCTGGCGCTGCAGTCATACGCCCACTTCACCTCGCCGATTCGCCGCTACCCGGATCTGTCGCTCCACCGCGCCATCAAGTATCTGCTGGCAAAAGAGCAGGGACATAAAGGGAATAGCACCGAGACCGGCGGCTGGCACTACAGCATGGAAGAGATGCTCCAGCTGGGCCAGCACTGTTCGATGACCGAGCGCCGCGCCGACGAAGCGACGCGTGAAGTGTCCGACTGGCTGAAGTGCGACTTCATGCAGGATCAGGTGGGCAACACCTTCTCCGGTGTCATCGCCAGCGTGACCGGCTTTGGCTTCTTTGTCCGCCTGAACGATCTGTTTATCGATGGTCTGGTGCATGTCTCCTCCCTGGATAACGACTATTACCGTTTTGACCAGGTTGGCCAGCGGCTGATCGGCGAGTCCGGCGGCCAGACTTATCGTCTGGGCGACCGCGTGGAAGTCCGCGTGGAAGCCGTCAACATGGATGAGCGTAAGATTGATTTCAGCCTGATTTCCAGCGAGCGTGCGCCGCGTAATGTTGGCAAAACCGCCCGTGAGAAAGCGAAAAAGAGCACCTCTGGCAAACCGGGTGGCCGTCGCCGCCAGGTGGGTAAACAGGTGAACTTCGAGCCGGATAGCGCGTTCCGCAAAGAAAAAGACCAGGCTAAAGCGAAGCCCAAAGGCGAGAAGAAAGCGAAAAAACCGTCGGCGAAAACACAGAAAATCGCCGCCGCGACCAAAGCCAAGCGCGCGGCAAAGAAGAAAATCGCCGAGTGATTGACGTCCCTTCACTCCAGAAGTCTGCTGGCGCAGAACGGGGTGAAGGGGACGGATAACAGAACCTAAAACGAGTACATCAATGAGTGAAATGATTTACGGCATCCATGCGGTGCAGGCACTGCTGGAACGCGCACCTGAGCGTTTTCAGGAAGTTTATATTCTGAAAGGCCGTGAGGATAAGCGCCTGCTGCCGCTGATCCATGCCCTGGAAGCGCAGGGCGTGGTGATTCAGGTGGCCAACCGCCAGTTCCTCGATGAGAAGAGCGAAGGCGCGGTGCATCAGGGGATCATTGCCCGCGTGAAGCCAGGACGTCAGTATCAGGAGAACGATCTGCCGGATCTGCTGGCGCAGCACGATCAGCCGTTCCTGCTGATCCTCGACGGCGTAACCGATCCGCACAACCTCGGCGCCTGCCTGCGTAGCGCTGATGCCGCTGGTGTGCATGCGGTGATCGTGCCAAAAGATCGTTCCGCTCAGCTGAATGCGACGGCGAAGAAAGTGGCCTGCGGCGCGGCGGAGAACGTCCCGCTGATCCGCGTGACCAACCTGGCGCGTACCATGCGTCTGCTGCAGGAAGCGAACGTCTGGATCGTCGGGACCGCTGGCGAAGCCGACCATACGCTGTTCCAGAGCAAAATGACCGGCCCGATGGCGCTGGTGATGGGCGCTGAAGGTGAAGGTATGCGTCGTCTGACCCGCGAGCACTGCGATGAGCTGATCAGCATCCCGATGGCGGGTAGCGTCTCCTCGCTGAACGTCTCGGTGGCCACCGGCATCTGCCTGTTTGAAGCGGTACGCCAGCGCAGCTAAGCTGAACCGTCGACGAATCCAAAAAAGCCATCCTCCGGGATGGCTTTTTTGTGACCGCTTTCGCGGGCGAGAATCCCCCTGGAAAACCATACTTATGGCTATCGCCATTGATGGAGGGAGACACGATGCACTGGCAAACGCACACCGTTTTTAATCAACCGACTCCGCTGAATAACAGCAATCTTTTCCTGTCCGATACCGCCTTGCGTGAAGCGGTGGTCCGCGAAGGCGCCGGCTGGGATGGCGATCTGCTCGCCAGCATTGGCCAGCAGCTGGGGACCGCCGAATCGCTGGAGCTGGGACGCCTGGCCAACAGTAACCCACCGGAGCTGCTGCGCTATGACGCCACTGGCGCCCGGCTGGACGACGTACGCTTCCATCCCGCCTGGCACCTGCTGATGCAGGGGCTGTGCGCGAACCGGGTGCATAACCTCGCCTGGCAGGAGGATGCCCGCGAAAGCGCGTTTGTGGCGCGTGCCGCCCGCTTTCTGCTTCATGCCCAGGTGGAGGCCGGGACGTTGTGCCCGATTACCATGACCTTCGCCGCGACGCCCCTGCTGCAGCACGCCCTGCCCGCGCCCTTTCGCGACTGGCTGTCGCCGCTGCTGAGCGACCGTTACGATCCCCACCTCGCGCCTGGCGGCCAGAAGCGCGGCCTGCTGATCGGCATGGGGATGACCGAGAAGCAAGGGGGCTCCGATGTGCTGAGCAATACCACCCGCGCGGAGAAAACGGCGGAAGGGTTTTACCGGCTGGTGGGACACAAGTGGTTCTTCTCAGTGCCGCAGAGCGATGCCCACCTGGTGCTGGCCCAGGCCCCCGCGGGACTGTCGTGCTTCTTTGTGCCGCGTCTGCTGCCCGACGGGCAGCGCAACGGCGTGCGTCTTGAACGCTTAAAAGAGAAGCTCGGCAACCGCTCCAACGCCAGCAGTGAAGTGGAGTTTTATGATGCCTGCGGCTGGCTGGTGGGCGAAGAGGGCGATGGCGTGCGGCAGATCCTCAGGATGGGCGGCCTGACCCGCTTTGACTGCGCGCTGGGCAGCCATGCCCTGATGCGTCGCGCCTTCTCGGTGGCGCTGTATCACGCGCTACAGCGTCAGGCGTTTGGCAAAAACCTGGTCGATCAGCCGATGATGCGCCAGCTGCTGGGGCAAATGGCGCTGCGTCTGGAGGGGCAAACCGCGTTTCTGTTTCGCCTGGCTCGCGCCTGGGACCGTCGGGAGGATGCCCGGGAAAGCGCCTGGGCGCGCCTGTTTACGCCGGCGGCCAAGTTTGCCATCTGTAAGGCCGGCATCCCGTTTGTCGCCGAGGCGATGGAAGTGCTCGGCGGCATCGGCTATTGCGAGGAGAGCGAACTCCCGCGCCTCTACCGTGAGATGCCGGTCAACAGCATCTGGGAAGGTTCCGGCAACATTATGTGTCTCGATGTCATGCGGGTGCTCAGCAAGCAGCCGGCGGCGATGGAGCTGCTGGCGGCAGAGTGCGCGGAGGTGAAAGGACAGAATCGCCATCTCGACCGCGCGTGGCGTCAACTGCAGCAGCTGCTGAGACGGCCCGCCGAAGAGCAGGGGAGAGAGATTGCCCGGCTGGTCTATCGTCTTGGCGCGGGGGCGCAGATGCTGCGCCACGCTTCGCCGCCGCTGGCTGAAGCCTGGTGTCGGATGATGCTCGACACCCGCGGCGGCATGCGTCTTGATGCGCCGACCCTCGACGACCTGCTGCTGCGGGCCATGGGGCGCGGGCGCCAGGCGCCTCAGGCGTAGAGAATGGCCTGAACGCGCCAGCTGTCCGGCTGTTGTTCTTCGTACATCTGAATAATGCGATACCAGGAGGCGCCTTGCTCGTCCGCTTTGCGGGCAATGGCGTGCTCCACATCCTGTTGGCTGCCGGAAAGATTAGTGACGGAGATCAGACCGATTTCATTCAGGCCAGTGACGCAATCCGCGCTGGCGAATTCGGCTGACTGCGCGGACGTATTGGCCGTCGCAGCGGTAAACAGCAGGCTGGGTAGGGTAAAAGATCGTTTCATCGTCAGCTCCATTTCACGTAGTCCCAAGGGCAGTCCGTTGCTAACGTCCTGCCAGGTGGCTGGCCGAACGTTATTATGCACAGGAGAACGTGAATGGACGCAAAGCTGTGTAAAGCAGATTTAAAGACGCCGCCTCGTCATCGACGATAGAGGATCGCCTGCGAATACCACTGGCCGGGTACCATGGTGTCATCGATCATGATGATGACGTAGTAATCGGCTTTGGCCGCTTCTGCTTTGGCCTTCAGCGCCGCTTCGACATCCATCGGCGAACCGTACATCAGCACACTCACCGTGGCCATTTTCTGCAGGCCAGCCGTCTGGTTACGCTGGATCTCCTGCGGATGGTCGGTGGCGGGCGGCGGGGCTTCCGGCGTTCCCTGCAAGGCACTACACCCGCTGAGGACGATAGCCAGTAACCACGGTGAAAACCTGCGCATAACCATATCTCGTTTCCTGATAGTGATAGTGTAGTGGTAGCCTTAACAGGATTGCCGGGGAATGTTCCCGAACTGTTATCTCTGACGCGATTTTCGAATGAAAATGTTGTGAAAGCGTAACCGGGTTCTCAACATTATGAATCGTAGCAAACTGGGTTGCCCGGTGAATGAATTTTCCCATGACGCCTTACCACGATAGAGAAGGGAGACGATAAATGATTGCACTAGAAATGCGCAACCTCGGCGGCGGTGAAATTTTGCATGCCTGCCCGCAGGAGAGTCTGAATAAACCCTTGCCCTGTATCGTTTTTTATCATGGCTTTACCTCGTCGAAGCTGGTCTACAGCTACTTTGCGGTGGCGTTGGCCGAGGCGGGCTTCCGGGTGATCATGCCGGATGCGCCGGAGCATGGGGCGCGTTATCAGGGCGACGAGGCCGGGCGGATGCAGCGCTTCTGGCCGATCCTGCAGCAGAATTTCAGGGAGTTTCCCGCGCTGCGCGAGGCGATTATCGCCGAGGGATGGCTGGAGGGAGAGCGGCTGGCGGTGGCTGGCGCCTCGATGGGAGGGATGACGGCGCTGGGCATCATGACGCACCATCCCGAACTGAACAGCGTCGCTTGTCTGATGGGGTCGGGCTATTTTCGTTCGCTGTCGCAAACCCTGTTTCCCTCGCCTGGCTTTGATGCTGACAGTCTCCGCGAATGGGATGTCAGCCATCAGCTGGCGTCCCTTGCCCGGCGGCCGCTGTTGCTCTGGCATGGGGACGCTGACGATGTGGTGCCGCCGGAAGAGACCTTCCGTCTTGAGCAGGCGCTGCGGCAAGGCGATCTTGCCGCCAGGCTGACCTGCCTCTGGCAAAAGGGCGTCCGCCATCGTATTACGCCAGAGGCGCTGGCTGCGACGGTCGCCTTTTTCCGCCAGCATCTTTAAACGCGGATCACGCTGACGCCCTGATCCTCAAGCTGTTTGAGGATTGCGGCATCAGCCTGTTTCCCGGTGATCACCACGTCAATTTGCCCGGCCTGGCTGAATAACATCCCGGCGCGCTCGCCGACCTTGCTGCTGTCGACCAGCACCGCCAGTTTGCCGACCACGTTGAGCATTTTCTGCTCGGCCATGGCGGTCAACATATCGGTTTTGTAGAGCCCTTCGGCGGTGAGTCCTTTGCCGCTGGTGAACATCCAGTGTCCGGCATACAGGCTGTTTTCGCTACCGTGGGGGCTGAGCGTGATGGCGTGGCTACGGTTGTACTGTCCACCCATGATAATCACGCTGTCGTGCTCCTGGTCGATCAGGTAATTAGCCAGCGGCAGATAGTTGGTGATGATCTGCACCGGTTTACCGCACAGTTCCCGCCCCAGCAGAAAGGCGGTGGAGCCGCAGTTAATGACGATACTTTCCCCCGGCGCGATCAGCTGCGAAGCGGCGCGTGCGATACGCACTTTTTCATCCAGGTTTTGCGCCTGATGGATATTCATCGGCGTCCAGCGGGGGCGCTGCTCACTAATGGCTTCCGCGCCATTGCGAACCTTTTTCAGTTTGCCGCTTTCATCCAGCTTGTTGATATCACGTCGGGCGGTTGCGGGTGAGATCCCGAGCCGCGACATCACCTGCTCTACGGTAACAAACCCCGTTTGGGCGAGCAGATCCAGCAGAATTTGGTGCCTTTGCGCTTCCGTCATGAGCGAATCCGATTAAAAGTGAACGGCAAAGATGATATTTGAAATCATGTGAAAATACTAACCCTGCGGCGGGGTATTTCCGGCAGGCAGTGCCTGCCGGAGGCGGCTTACAGGAAGGATTTGAACGGCAGGTCCGGCTCAATGGTGAAGCAGTCATCGAAGCCGCGCGGGTAGTGATATTCGAAATTGTCTTTATCCAGCGGCCAGGTAAATTTGCCGCCGACCTGCCAGATAAACGGCTTGAAGCCGTACTTCAGACGATCCTTTTTCATCTCCCACAGGACGCGGATCTCCTGCGGATCGGCCTGAAAGTTTGACCAGATATCATGGTGGAACGGGATCACCACTTTAGCGTTGAGCGACTCCGCCATACGCAGGATATCGGCGCTGGTCATTTTGTCGGTGATGCCGCGCGGGTTCTCGCCATACGAGCCGAGGGCGACGTCAATTTGATGCTCGTTGCCGTGCTTCGCGTAGTAGTTGGAGTAGTGGGAATCGCCGCTGTGGTAGAGATTGCCGCCCGGCGTTTTAAACAGATAGTTGACTGCGCGCTGGTCCATGCCGTCCGGCAGCACGCCGGCGGCTTTTTGATCCGCCGGGAGGGTGATCAGCGCTGTGCGATCGAACGCGTCGAGCGCGTGGATCTCAATGTCTTTGATCTTCACCACATCACCGGGCTTCATGACGATACAGCGCGCTTTCGGTACGCCCCAGCCGATCCACAGGTCGACGCAGGTTTTCGGCCCAATAAAGGGCACATCGGCCGGGCAGTTCTGCATCACGGCGGCGGCGACGTTGACGTCAATATGATCGTTATGATCATGGGTCGCCAGTACGGCGTCAATCTGGCGAATGGCGAACGGATCGAGCACGAACGGGGTGGTGCGCAGGTTCGGCTGCAGTTTCTTCACCCCCGCCATCCGCTGCATTTGATGGCCGGTTTTCATCAGCGGATTGCCGTGGCTCTGTTTGCCGGTGCCGCACCAGAAATCGACGCAGACGTTAGCCCCACCCTCGGATTTTAACCAGATGCCGGTACAGCCCAGCCACCACATGGCGAAGGTGCCTGGCGCAACCTGCTCTTGTTCAATCTCTTCATTCAGCCAGCTACCCCATTCCGGAAAGGTGTTCAGGATCCATGATTCTCGGGTGATGGTTTGGACTTTACTCATCGCGGTCTTCCTCATGCATTTTCAAAAGTAATCAGTATTTGATTGGTTTTGATTTATGTTGTCACTGTGTTTTCAAGATTGCAATCTTGTTTTCCTGCATTTTTGCGAGGCGTCGCGCATAATTTCCGGGCTCTATCCGCTCAAATTGACGTTAGGTTTTGTTTTATCTATATGATTTAAAAATGTTTATTTATGTGTCTACGTACATAATTGGTAATGACCAGAGTGAAAGTGAGGATTATTGCGGCGTACGTCACATTTAATCAAATTCAATCTTGTTGTGATTATTTTTGATTATTAGAGTGAGGGCGACGACAACTGCTGAGCGACATGCGCGTTCAAAGCCTTCCTCTTCTGGAGTGTGTTATGGAGATCCTCTACAACATCTTTACCGTCTTCTTTAATCAGGTCATGACCAATGCCCCGCTGCTGCTGGGTATCGTGACCTGCCTTGGCTATATCCTGTTGCGTAAAAGCGTCAGCGTGATTATCAAAGGTACGATCAAAACCATCATTGGTTTCATGCTGTTACAAGCCGGTTCCGGCATCCTCACCAGCACCTTTAAGCCGGTGGTGGCGAAAATGTCAGAGGTCTATGGCATCAATGGCGCGATTTCCGATACTTACGCCTCGATGATGGCGACCATCGACCGGATGGGCGAGGCCTACAGCTGGGTGGGGTATGCGGTGCTCCTGGCACTGGCGCTGAACATCTGTTACGTCCTGCTGCGCCGCATTACCGGTATCCGCACCATCATGCTGACTGGCCATATCATGTTTCAGCAGGCGGGGCTGATTGCGGTCTCGTTCTTCATCTTTGGTTACGGGATGTGGACGACCATTATCTGCACCGCGGTACTGGTCTCTCTGTACTGGGGGATCACCTCCAACATGATGTTCAAGCCGACTCAGCTGGTCACCGACGGCTGCGGCTTCTCCATCGGTCACCAGCAGCAGTTTGCCTCGTGGATTGCCTACAAAGTGGCGCCGTATCTGGGGAAAAAAGAGGAGAGCGTCGAAGACCTCAAGCTGCCCGGCTGGCTGAATATCTTCCATGACAACATTGTCTCTACCGCGATTGTGATGACCATTTTCTTTGGCGCGATCCTGCTTTCCTTCGGTATTGACGTGGTGCAGGCGATGGCGGGCAAAACCCACTGGACGGTCTATATCCTGCAGACCGGTTTCTCCTTCGCGGTGGCTATTTTCATCATTACCCAGGGCGTGCGGATGTTCGTCGCCGAACTGTCCGAAGCCTTCAACGGCATCTCGCAACGCCTGATCCCCGGCGCGGTGCTGGCGATTGACTGCGCCGCGATCTACAGCTTTGCGCCGAATGCGGTGGTGTGGGGCTTTATGTGGGGCACCATCGGCCAGCTGATTGCCGTCGGCATTCTGGTCGGCATCGGCTCTTCAATTCTGATTATTCCAGGCTTTATCCCGATGTTCTTCTCCAACGCGACGATTGGCGTTTTTGCCAACCATTTCGGCGGCTGGCGTGCGGCGCTCAAGATCTGCCTTGTGATGGGCATGGTTGAAATTTTCGGCTGCGTATGGGCGGTGAAGCTCACCGGTATGAGCGCCTGGATGGGGATGGCGGATTGGTCGATTCTGGCGCCGCCGATGATGCAGGGCTTCGCCTCCATCGGGCTGGCGTTTATGGCCGTCATCATCCTGATTGCACTGGCTTATATGTTCTTCGCCGGCCGCGCGCTGCGTGCCGAGGAAGACGCGGAAAAACAACTGGCAGAGGCCTCTGCCCAATAAGGAGTTCTGATTATGACCGTACGTATTCTGGCTGTGTGTGGCAACGGGCAAGGCAGTTCCATGATCATGAAAATGAAGGTGGATCAGTTCCTGACGCAATCCAACATCGACCACACGGTAAACAGCTGCGCGGTAGGTGAATACAAAAGCGAACTGAACGGCGCGGATATCATCATCGCTTCAACCCATATCGCGGGGGAGATTACCGTCTCCGGCAATAAACACGTGGTGGGCGTACGCAATATGCTGTCGCCGGCGGATTTCGGCCCAAAACTGCTGGAGGTGATCAAAGCTCACTTCCCGCAGGACGTGAAATAAGGAGCGGCCATGAAACTGCATGACTCACTGGCGCAGAACCACTCCATTCGCCTGCAGGCGGAAGCGGAAACCTGGCAGGAGGCGGTGAAAATCGGCGTCGATCTGCTGGTGGCCGCCGACGTCGTGGAACCGCGCTATTACCAGGCCATTCTCGACGGCGTGGCCGAGCACGGCCCCTATTTTGTGATTGCCCCCGGGCTGGCGATGCCGCACGGGCGGCCGGAAGAGGGCGTCAGGAAAACCGGCTTTGCGCTGGTGACGCTAAAAAAACCGCTGATTTTCAACCATGAAGATAACGACCCGGTCGACATTCTGATCACCATGGCGGCGGTTGACGCCACCACCCACCAGGAGGTGGGCATCATGCAGATCGTTAACCTGTTTGACGATGAAGCCAATTTCGACCGTTTACGCGCCTGCCGTAGCGAGCAGGAAGTGCTGGATTTAATCAAAAACGCCACCGCGGCGGCTGTTTAAAAGGAACACCATCATGTCATTACCTATGTTACAGGTCGCTCTGGACAACCAAACGCTGGCCAGTGCCTATGAAACGACCCGCCTGATCGCCGAAGAGGTGGATATCATTGAAGTCGGTACTATTCTTTGCGTCGGCGAAGGGGTGCGTGCGGTGCGCGATCTGAAGGCGCTGTATCCGCATAAAATCGTGCTGGCGGACGCCAAAATTGCCGACGCCGGCAAGATCCTGTCGCGGATGTGCTTTGAAGCCAACGCCGACTGGGTCACGGTGATCTGCTGTGCCGATATCAATACCGCCAAAGGGGCGCTGGACGTCGCCAAAGAATTTAACGGCGATGTGCAAATTGAGCTGACCGGCTTCTGGACCTGGGAACAGGCGCAGGCATGGCGCGAGGCGGGTATTCAGCAGGTGGTCTATCACCGCAGCCGCGACGCACAGGCGGCAGGCGTGGCGTGGAGCGAGGCGGATATCAGCGCGATTAAACGTTTGTCCGATATGGGCTTCAAAGTGACTGTCACCGGCGGTCTGGCGCTGGAAGACCTGCCGCTGTTCGCGGGTATCCCTATTCACGTCTTTATTGCCGGGCGCAGCATCCGCGATGCCGCCTCGCCGGTGGAAGCGGCGCGCCAGTTTAAACGCTCTATCGCCCAGCTGTGGGGTTAAGGAGCGGTTATGTTGGCGAAATCCATTCCGCTCGGCATCTATGAAAAAGCGCTCCCCGCCGGGGAGTGCTGGCTGGAGCGGCTGCAGCTGGCGAAGGCGCTGGGCTTTGATTTTGTGGAAATGTCTCTCGATGAAACGGACGTGCGCCTTGCGCGACTGGACTGGAGCCCCGAGCAGCGTCTGGCGCTGGTCAAGGCGGTGGCTGACACCGGCGTCCGGGTACCATCGATGTGCCTTAGCGCCCATCGCCGTTTTCCGCTGGGTAGTGAAGACGACGCGGTGCGTCATCAGGGGCTGGAAATTATGCGTAAAGCCATCCAGCTGGCGCAGGATGTGGGGATCCGGGTGATCCAGCTGGCAGGCTACGACGTCTATTACCAGCAGGCGAACGATGAGACGCGCCGCCGCTTTCGCGACGGCCTGAAACAGAGCGTCGAAATGGCCAGCCGTGCCCAGGTCACGCTGGCGATGGAGATCATGGATTACCCGCTGATGAACTCGATCAGTAAGGCCTTAGGCTACGCCCATTACCTGAATAATCCGTGGTTCCAGCTTTACCCTGATATCGGCAATCTGTCAGCGTGGGATAACGATGTCCAGATGGAACTGAAGGCGGGGAGCGGGCATATCGTGGCGGTACACGTCAAAGACACGAAACCTGGCGTCTTTAAAAACGTGCCGTTCGGCGAAGGGGTGGTCGATTTTGAACGCTGCTTCGAAACGCTCAAGCAGACCGGCTACTGTGGCCCGTACCTGATTGAGATGTGGAGCGAAACCAGCGCTGACCCGCTGGCGGAGGTGGCGAAGGCACGTGACTGGGTGAAGGCGCGGATGGCCCGCGCGGGCCTGATGGAGGCGGCGTAATGCAACAACTGAAACAGCAGGTGTTCGAGGCCAATATGGATCTGCCGCGCTACGGTCTGGTGACCTTCACCTGGGGCAATGTCAGCGCCATTGACCGGCAGCGCGGGCTGGTGGCGATCAAGCCCAGCGGCGTCGCCTATGAGACCATGAAGGCGGACGATATGGTTGTCGTGGATCTTGAGGGCAACGTGGTGGAAGGGCTGTATCGCCCCTCCTCTGATACCGCCACCCATCTGGCGCTCTATCGTCGTTATCCCGACCTTGGCGGAGTGGTGCATACCCACTCGACGCATGCCACCGCCTGGGCGCAGGCGGGGCTGGCGATCCCGGCGCTTGGCACCACCCATGCGGACTACTTCTTCGGTGATATCCCCTGTACCCGGGCGCTTAGCGCACAGGAGGTGGACGAGGCTTACGAGCTGAACACCGGGCAGGTGATTATCGAAACGCTGGGCGCGTCGAATCCGCTGCATACGCCTGGGATCGTCGTCTATCAGCACGGGCCGTTTGCCTGGGGCAAAGACGCCCACGAGGCGGTACACAACGCGGTGGTGATGGAAGAAGTGGCGCGCATGGCGTGGATTGCCCGCGGGATTAATCCGCAGTTGCAGCCCATCGATAGCTGGCTGATGAATAAGCATTTTCAGCGTAAGCATGGGCCAAACGCCTACTATGGGCAAAAGTAGATAGCGCGCTCCGGGGCTTTCACCCCTCACGGTGAAGCAACTGGTCTGGCCCCGGAGCCGTTTTTTTAGCCCTGACGATAGGCCGACGGCATCACGCGCATGCCGATGAGCGTTACCATACAAATTATCGCGCCGGCGTAAAACGTCGAGGCGGCGCCGAAGGTTTCCCACAGTACCCCTGCGCCGGTACTGGCCAGCAGCAGCGCCAGGCCGCTCATCAGGTTGAACATACCGAATGCCGTACCGCGTAGTTCCGGCGGCGCGGTATGCGCAACCATCGCTGCCAGCAGGCCCTGGGTCATTCCCATATGAATCCCCCACAGCGCGACGCCGAGCAGTAGCGTACTCCAGTGGCCGCTGAGCGCCAGCACGATATCGGCGAGGATCAGCACCAGCAGTCCCCACTGCAGCAGTTTGCTGTGGCTCATGCTGTCTGAGAGTTTACCGAACGGGTAAGCCGTGAGGCTGTAGACCAGGTTCATCGCCACCATCACCAGCGGGATGGTAAACAGCGGGATCTCCATCTGCTGGGCGCGCAGCACCAGAAAGGCTTCGCTGAAGCGGGCGAGGGTGAAGATGCTGCCGATGGCGACTACCCACCAGTAGGCGGCGGAGAGCTTTTTCAGGTTTTCGCGCTTCAGCGGATTGCTGCGTTTGTGTGCGATGGCGGATTTTGGCTCCTGCAGGCCAAACCCGAGCAGGAGAATGGAGAGCACGGCGGGAATGACCGCCACCCAGAAAATAGCGTGAAAATCGTTGGCCCAGATAAACATCAGCAGCACCGCCAGCAGCGGGCCGAGAAAGGCGCCGACGGTATCCAGCGCCTGGCGGAGCCCGTAGGCGGCGCCGCGGAACTCCGGCGGGGTGACGTCGGCAACCAGCGCATCGCGTGGCGCACCGCGAATACCTTTGCCTACGCGGTCAATCATGCGGGCGCTAAACACCACTCCGGCGGTGGGGGCGATGGCAAACAGCGGCTTACTGAGCGCGCCCAGGCCGTATCCCAGCAGCGCCAGTCCTTTGCGCTTGCCGACATAGTCGCTGATCACGCCGGAGAAGACTTTCAGGATCAGGGCGGTGGCTTCCGCCAGTCCCTCGATAAGACCGATAATTATCACGCTGGCGCCGAGGGTGGTGGCCATAAACAGCGGTAAGAGGCTGTGGATCATCTCGGAGGAGACATCCATCAGCAGGCTGACGCCGCCGAGTACCCAAACGCCTTTGGGGATACGGCCTAAGGTGGCGAAACGCGGAACCATCAATCACTCCTGATTATCAAATGGCGAGTGGCTGATTAAATCAGGTTGCGATGGCGCTGATAAGTCGGTTTGTAAAATAATTCTCAATTGCGTTTAGGCGCAGGCCTCGCTTCGCCCCTCGCAAGGAGAGGCGAAGAATCGGGCAGGCGTTAGCGGTATATCACCGCGCTGGCGCGAAGCGGGCCGTTGGTTTCGGGTTCGTGCATCAGGATAGGCTGAAAGTATTTCGCCCCCTGCGCATCGCTCATCTGGCTAAGGGCCTGCTCGGCCTCGTGCTCAGTGGCCATATTGTGATTGATATAGATAACGCCGAGGCTCTGCACGTCGTCCATGTTGCGGGCCTGTCGTTCGGTGATTTGGATAGCTGCCAGCGCGTTGGCGCTGAAGAAAAGCGCAGCCATCATGGCGATGATTTTCAGTTTCATATACTACGCTCCTGACTGACAGTCCTGACGCTGACTCGGGGGCTCTCCTGTGGTCGTTTGGCTCTGATATAAGTGTAATCGCTGCGCGTTCGTCGCATGGCGACCTTTTCTGATGCAGTCGTTCAAAAAAATGCCGCTTCCTTTATTGGTTAATTTTAAATCACCCACTTAGCGCCACTTGGCGCTAAGTGCGAATTATTTGTGCAAATCCGCTTGTGTTCCTGGGGGGGCGCCATTAGAATGACGCGTCAATTTTTCAGCCGCCCTTTAACACGTTCCTTGCCTCCATGGGCCGCGGCTGACCCAGACAGGAGGCTGAATAATCCGTAAGGAGCAATTCGATGCGTCATTACGAAATCGTTTTTATGGTCCATCCTGACCAGAGCGAACAGGTTCCGGGCATGATCGAACGTTACACTGGTGCAATCACTGCAGCAGCAGGTACGATCCACCGTCTGGAAGACTGGGGCCGCCGTCAGCTGGCTTATCCGATCAACAAACTGCACAAAGCTCACTACGTTCTGCTGAACGTTGAAGCGCCGCAGGAAGCGATCGATGAGCTGGAAACTAACTTCCGCTTCAACGACGCCGTTATCCGCAGCATGGTAATGCGTACTAAGCACGCTGTTACCGAAGCATCTCCGATGGTTAAAGCGAAAGACGAGCGCCGTGAGCGTCGCGAAGATTTCGCCAACGAAACCGCAGATGATTCTGAAGCTGGGGATTCTGAAGAGTAATCCTGATGACCAACCGTCTGGAGCTGTCCGGCATTATTTGCAGGACTCCACTTCGTAAGGTCAGCCCGTCAGGAATTCCTCACTGCCAGTTTGTGCTTGAGCATCGTTCAGTGCAGGAGGAAGCCGGTTTTCACCGGCAGGCATGGTGTCAAATGCCCGTTATTATTAGCGGTCACGAAAACCAGGCCATTACTCACAGTATAACGGTCGGTAGCGCAGTAACCGTTCGAGGGTTCATCTCTTGCCATAAGGCAAAGAACGGCTTGAGCAAAATGGTTCTGCATGCCGAGCAGATTGAATTGATAGATTCTGGAGACTAGCCATATGGCACGTTATTTCCGTCGTCGCAAGTTCTGCCGTTTCACCGCGGAAGGCGTTCAAGAGATCGACTATAAAGATATCGCTACGCTGAAAAACTACATCACCGAAAGCGGTAAGATTGTCCCGAGCCGTATCACCGGTACCCGTGCAAAATACCAGCGTCAGCTGGCTCGCGCTATCAAACGCGCTCGCTACCTGTCCCTGCTGCCGTACACTGATCGTCATCAGTAATCGGTCACGGTCCATTAATACGACTTTGAGAGGATAAGGTAATGCAAGTTATTCTGCTTGATAAAGTAGCAAACCTGGGTAGCCTGGGTGATCAGGTTAACGTTAAAGCGGGCTATGCTCGTAACTTCCTGGTCCCGCAGGGTAAAGCTGTTCCTGCTACCAAGAAAAACGTTGAATTCTTCGAAGCACGTCGCGCTGAACTGGAAGCCAAACTGGCTGACGTTCTGTCAGCTGCTGAAGCTCGTGCTGCGCAGATCAACGCCCTGGAATCCGTAACCATCGCGTCCAAAGCTGGCGACGAAGGTAAACTGTTCGGTTCCATCGGTACTCGCGACATCGCTGACGCTGTTACTGCAGCAGGCGTTAAAGTTGCTAAGAGCGAAGTTCGCCTGCCGAACGGCGTTCTGCGTAACGTTGGCGAGCACGAAGTGGACTTCCAGGTTCACAGCGAAGTATTCGCTAAAGTTATCATCAACGTGGTTGCTGAGTAATCGGCCTCTGACGTTCTGGTAACAACAAATCGCCGGCCTTGTGCCGGCGTTTTGCTTTTTAGCGCCTTTCATTTTGGGGCGGCGTAACGCTTGCTGTCGTCTTCTCCACTATCGCGCACGCACAAAGCTGCCGTTCGACTGGCGGGTAAACAACACCTGCTGGCCGTTGCCGGTATCGATAGTGAGGCCGGTGACTACGCCGTTTGCGTTCTGCCGAATTTGTACCGTCTGTCCGCTCTGCAACGTGCTTAATGGTTTGCCAGCGCCTTCAACCTGCGCCATCGCGTAGACGTCGGTGGCCGGCAGCCCATGATCGCGGAACAGCTGGGCCAGGGTTTTGCCTGACTCGATGCGATAGGTCCGCCACTGCTGCTCAATGCCCGGGGCGGACTGCTGCTGCGAGGATTGATACGGTTGGGAAGCTGGCTGTTGCGTCTGCGTCTGCGCCTGATCTGGCTGCTCGTCCTGTATCGGCTCCGGGGCGACGGGCGCCATCTGATCGGCATCGCTCACGGTCGGCGTATTGGTGATCGGCGGGAGCGGAACGGCCTGATTGCCGCCAGCTTGCGGCTGGGACTGCGACTGAAGATTCAGGTTCGCTTCGCGGCTGTTTGTCGCCGGGCTTTGGCTATCGTCGGAAGGAAGAAGGATACCGATAATGACCAACAGGAAGCCTGCGATGATACCCCGGCGGTGCATCGGGGGCAGCGGGTCCAGGAGGCGAAAATGATCCGGGGCGTGCCAGATCTTCGCCAGGGTAGATGTCAGTTCAAAGCGCCCGGGCATGGCTTTCCTCCTGCTCCGCATATTTTTATCCTGCATATGAGTATAGATGGCTAACGTCCTGATGACCGGAACAAAGTAAAGTTAACCTGCTGCCGCCTATTGTTTCTGTTTCGCTGAGATTTGTCATCATCCGCCGACAAAGTTTTACCCATTTCGCTATGGCTGTTATGCTTTCGCACGCTTTTCTCTTGATGTTTATCACCCAAAAAGGAACAAAGATGGCAACCCCAACTTTTGACACTATCGAAGCGCAGGCAAGTTACGGTATCGGCTTGCAGGTTGGACAACAGCTGAGCGAATCCGGCCTGCAGGGGCTGCTGCCGGAAGCGCTGGTGGCGGGTATCGCTGATGCGCTGGAAGGTAACCAGCCGCAGGTGCCGGTAGAAGCCGTTCACCGTGCGCTGCGTGAAATCCACGAGCGTGCTGACGCCGTACGCCGCGAACGTTTCCAGGCCATGGCCGCCGACGGCCAGAAATACCTCGATGAAAACCGCGAGAAAGAGGGTGTGAATAGCACCGAATCTGGTCTGCAGTTCCGCGTACTGACCCAGGGCGAAGGCCCGATCCCGGCACGTACCGACCGCGTACGCGTGCACTACACCGGCAAACTGATCGACGGCACCGTCTTCGACAGCTCCGTCGCCCGTGGTGAGCCAGCTGAATTCCCGGTGACCGGCGTGATCGGCGGCTGGATTGAAGCGCTGACCCTGATGCCGGTCGGTTCTAAATGGGAACTGACGATCCCGCACAACCTGGCCTACGGCGAACGCGGCGCTGGCGCGTCGATTCCTCCGTTCAGCACCCTGATCTTCGAAGTTGAACTGCTGGATATTATCTAAACAGCAGAGGCTTCCTCTTCCCCTGAGGTGGGGGAAGCCGCAAAAATAGCGTAAAATCCTTAAGTTAAAAATTAATTAGAATTATGTTTTGCATTCATCGCGTATGGGTGTATTTTTGTGAGCTATTTCGCGGTGGATGAGTGATATAACACTCACTTTAAACATAAAATTAACATTATATCTAAATCATAGTATTCATCCCTCCGATTCTTACCTAATATCGACTAGCCCTTGCTGGGGTTAATGACAGACGACGGGCCATCAGAGCCTGAACAACACAGACAGGTACAACAGGAAGAAATCACATGGTAGATCAGATTAAAGTCGCTGCTATTGAGCAGGAGCCGACTGAACAATCGCTACGGCGAAATCTCACAAACCGACATATTCAGCTGATTGCGATTGGCGGGGCGATCGGCACTGGGTTATTTATGGGTTCTGGCAAAACTATCAGCCTTGCCGGGCCATCTATTATTTTTGTTTATATGATTATCGGTTTTATGCTGTTTTTCGTTATGCGAGCCATGGGCGAATTACTGCTGTCGAACCTCGAATATAAATCCTTCAGCGATTTTGCGGCCGATCTGCTGGGGCCGTGGGCGGGTTACTTTACCGGCTGGACCTATTGGTTCTGTTGGGTCGTCACCGGAATGGCGGACGTAGTGGCGATCACCGCCTACGCGCAGTTCTGGTTTCCCGGGCTCTCCGACTGGGTCGCCTCGCTGGCGGTGATCCTGCTGCTGCTGGGCCTGAACCTGGCCACCGTCAAAATGTTTGGCGAAATGGAGTTCTGGTTCGCGATGATCAAAATCGTCGCCATTGTGGCGCTAATCGTCGTCGGCCTGGTGATGGTCATGATGCATTTCAAATCGCCGACCGGCGTCGAAGCCTCTTTCGCCCATCTGTGGAATGACGGCGGCTGGTTCCCGAAAGGGCTGAGCGGCTTCTTTGCCGGCTTCCAGATTGCGGTGTTCGCCTTCGTGGGGATTGAGCTGGTGGGGACCACCGCCGCCGAAACCAAAGACCCGGAGAAATCCCTGCCACGGGCGATTAACTCCATCCCGCTGCGTATCATTATGTTCTACGTCTTCGCGCTGATTGTGATTATGTCGGTGACGCCGTGGAGCTCCGTGGTGCCGAGCAAGAGCCCGTTCGTCGAGCTGTTCGTGCTGGTCGGCCTGCCGGCGGCAGCGAGCCTGATCAACTTTGTGGTGCTGACTTCCGCAGCCTCCTCGGCCAACAGCGGCGTGTTCTCTACCAGCCGTATGTTGTTCGGTCTGGCGCAGGATGGCCAGGCGCCGAAGATGTTCGCCAAGCTGTCGAAGCGTGCGGTGCCGGCGAAGGGTTTAACCTTCTCCTGCATGTGCCTGCTGGGCGGTGTGGTCATGCTGATGGTCAACCCGAGCGTGATTGCCGCGTTCACCATGATCACCACGGTGTCGGCGATCCTGTTTATGTTCGTCTGGACGATTATCCTCTGCTCTTATCTGGTCTACCGTAAAAAGCGCCCGCAGCTGCATGAAAAGTCCAAATACAAGATGCCGCTGGGCAAATTCATGTGCTGGGTGTGCATGGCCTTCTTCGTCTTCGTACTGGTGCTGTTGACCCTGGAAGATGATACCCGTGAAGCGCTGATGGTCACCCCGCTGTGGTTTGTTCTGCTGGGCGCGGGCTGGCTGTTTGCCGGCAAAAAACGTCTGGCGAAATAAAAAAGGCCACCCGGAGTGGCCAAAGTAAGACGGACAATGTCGAGGGCGCCTGCGGGCGCCTTTTTATTTTCCGGCAAGGGCGCGCGGGAACAGTACGTTATTTTCCAGACTGATGTGCTCCATCAGATCGTCAATCATCTCGTTGATACCGTTATACATCGCCTTCCAGGTGGTGCAGGCTTCCGGCGGCGGCGTCACGTTATGGGTGATGTGCTTAATGACCTCCAGCAGTTCACCCGCTTCATCGTGCTCGCTTTCCATTACGCTGATCGGCCCCCCGGCCTGGGCGCCCATCCCCTGTTTGATCATCGGGAACAGGATCTGCTCCTCTTTCATCATGTGGCTGGAGAGTTCCTGATGCAGCATGGTCAGGTATTTGGTCAGCCCTTTCGGCACGTTCGGTTTATCGGCATGCACACGTTCAACCTTGGTGGCCTGCAGGATCAGCTCCGGCAGCTGTTCGCGGTGCCGGTCGTGATAGCGGACGATGATGTGGTCAATAATCTCCGGGAGGGGCGCCGCGCGCCAGTCGCGGGAAAGAGGCTGCTCGGCCAGTTTCGCCAGCTCGGCTTCAATCACCGCGACATCCAGCGCTTTCCGCGATGCGGCGCGCGCCAGGGTCTGTTTGCCGCCGCAGCAGTAATCCATATCGTATTGACGGAACAGGGCGGAGGCGCGCGGGATGGTCAGCGCCAGCTCGCCTAAAGGTTGGTCACGGAAAGCCATAGCAGTTACCTCGTCATCAGGAATATAAGATGTATTTTAAATGCATCTTTTTGGCGAGGGAATACCCCTTAAGGAGGCCTGGCTACTTTTTTTCGTCCGTCAGCGGCTGCAGCATCGGTTTTTCCGGTCTGGCGCGTACGGCGGAGACCACGCCGAGCACCAGCAACAGGATCCCGCTCAGGGTCAGCAGCGGCGGTAAACTTTGCCGCAGCAGAAAGGTATACAGGAGCCCGGCCAGGGTTTCGAAGACGATCAGCGGCCCGAGGATCACCGTCGGCAGCCGCTGGCTGGCGATATTCCAGCACAGCGCGCCGACCCATGAGCAGAGCACCGCGATGGCCAGCATCAGCGTAATGAACACCGCCGGGCGCGGGCCGAAGGGCAGGGGAAACCCGGCCTGCTGGCCGTGCAGCCAGGCGCAGGCGGCGAGATAGCCGGCCAGCGAAACCGGAAGCGTGACCAGTGCCTGAGCGGTAGCCCACATCATCGGCGGCTGATGCGGATTTTCCCGCAACCAGCGGGCGTTGCGCAGGGCATACCAGGCCCAGCAGGCCACCGATCCCAGCGCCAGCGCGATGCCGGAGCCGTAGCGCCACGGGCTAAAATCAGGCAGCCCCTGGCGCAGTTCTGCGACGTTAACGCAGATCAGGCCCACGGCGATGCAGACCAGCGCCGGAAACAGACGCCGCCACGGCAGCTTTCCGTCGCGCTGGCTGTAGAGCAGATTGGCGAAGACCGGCAAGACCACCGGCAGCGTGCCGATAATCATGGTGGAGACCGGCGCCCCGGTGCGCTGAATGGCGCTGGCCAGGCAGGCGTAATAGATAAGATTTCCCATCATCGTCAGGCCCAGCGCAGTCCACCAGTCGTTGCGGCTCAGCTGGCGCAAACGCGCGCGCCCGAGCCACGCCAGCGGCAGGGCGATCAGGCCCAGCGCCAGATAGCGCCCCATCGACTGCAGCATCGCCGGGTACTCTGGCACCAGCAGAGGCCCGACAAAAATTAATCCCCACATCAGCCCCGCCAGCAGGGCGTACAGCACACCACTAATCATCATTGCATCCGTTTTCATCACTGTTGGTCTGCAGTGTAGAAGGGGGCCGGGCAGGAATATTGTATGAGATTGCGCATTAGCGCCTGGCGACCTGCTTCTGATAGCGCACCGGCGTAATGCCGTAACGCAGGGTGAAGGCGCGGGTCAGGTGGGACTGGTCGGTGAGGCCGACGGCTATCGCCACTTCGGCGGCGGGCATACCGTGGGTGAGAAACGCTTTGGCGCGCCACAGACGGATGGCCATCAGCATCTGATGGGGCGTCACGTGATAGTGGGCTTTAAACTGGCGCTGAAAGTGGTATGGGCTAAGCGCCGCCACCTGCGCTAGCTCGTCGAGGGTGATGGGGCGCATATAGTTATCGTGCAGGTAGTCGCGCACCCGGTCGAAGCGATGCCCGGCCTCACCCTGCGCAGAGGCATGGTGGGCCAGAGGGCGGAAGGCGTCGATGAGGTCGAGCAGCAGTCCCTGCTGGGCCAGCGGATCGTCGCTATGCCACAGGCCATAAATCAGCTGGCCAATCTGTCGGGAACGCAGGGGATCCTCGCGGACCACCTCGCTGAACCACCAGTCGCGCACCCCGGTGATGGCTTCCAGACGGTCCGGCTCCAGATAAATCATCCGGTAGCGCCAGCCGTCAGCGGTTTCCGCTTCGCCGGTATGCAGCTCGTCGGGATTCATGGTGACAATGGCGTTCGCGGCGGCGATATGCTGGCTGCCGCGGTAGCGAAAGCGTTCAGCGCCTTGCTCAATCACGCCGATGCCGAAGGCTTCGTGGGTATGGGGTTCAAAGGCGTAGCGAGAGATATGGGCGTGGTAAAGCTCCACCCCGGGCAGCTGTTCGAGATGGCGAAAGCGCGCGCGGTCTTTTTCATCACTAAATTGGGGTGGTACGCCCTGCATGCCTGCCTCCCGACGGTTATCCCTTCAATATGAGAGAGGAACCGCCGGGACGCAACCGCAAAAGCTGTCAGGGGTGGTTACAGAATGCCTTTCACGCTTTCAGCAAGGGAGGTGGTCGGACGGCCGATCAGCGTACTCAGGGTGCGGCTGTCGTCAAACAGCCCGCCTTTCGACGCGCCGACATCGGAATCCGCCAGCATATCCGCCAGACCCGCCGGCAGACCGACGCTTTTCAGCGCGGCGGCGAAATCGGCTTCGCTGAGGTTCTGGTAGACCACGTTTTTTCCGCTTTGCGTGCTCAGCTCAGCAGCCAGGTCGCTCAGCGTCCAGGCGTTATCACCCGCCAGTTCGTAAATCTTCCCTTCATGGCCTTCACCAGCGATAACGCGGGCGGCAGCGGCGGCATAATCCGCACGGGTGGCGGAGGCAATTTTACCCTCGCCGGCGGCACCGATAAACACGCCATGCTCCAGCGCCGGCGGTGCGCTGGCCAGATAGTTTTCGGTATACCAGCCATTGCGCAGCAGGGCGTAAGCGATACCAGAGTCGGCCAGCATCTGCTCGGTTTCAATATGCTCTGCGGCCAGGCCCAGCGGCGAGGTGTCGGCGTGCAGCAGGCTGGTGTAGGCGATGAATGTCACCCCAGCGGCTTTGGCGGCGTTGATGACGTTGCGGTGCTGAACGGCGCGCTGACCGACTTCGCTGGAGGAGATTAACAGCAGTTTATCCACGCCCTGCAGCGCGGCGGTCAGTGCCGCTTCGTCGCTATAGTCGGCCTGACGGACAACGACGCCCTGCTGGCTGAGGGACTGGGCTTTGGCCGGGTTGCGGACAATCGCCACAATCTGGCTGGCAGGGACGGTTTTTAACAGGTCTTGCAGAACGTAGTGGCCAAGCTGGCCGGTGGCACCGGTAAGGGCGATCATGGGTCTTCTCCTTCGTGTTTAGTGGCAGTTGTGGTAAGCTAACACCTTAACTAACTTTTAGTAAGTACGTACAAAAAGGTAAGTGTGAAAATGGCCGAACCGACGCTGAGCGAGAAACTGCGCAACGGCAACCTGTTTGCGGAACAGTGCCCGTCGCGCGATGTGCTTAAACATGTCACCAGTCGCTGGGGCGTGTTGATTCTGGTGGCGCTGCGCGAGGGGACCCATCGCTTCAGCGATCTGCGCCGCAAAATGGGCGGGGTCAGCGAAAAGATGCTGGCGCAGTCGCTGCAGGCCCTGGAGCAGGATGGTTTTATCGACCGCGTCTCTTATCCGGTGGTACCGCCACACGTTGAATATAGCCTGACGCCGCTCGGCCTGCAGGTGAGCGAGAAAGTGGCGGCGCTGGCGGACTGGATCGAGAGCAATCTGCCTGCGGTGTTGGCTAACCACGGGGAGTGAAAATGTATCACTCCCTGTAGCCCCGCCACCGGGGAGATATTCCCGGATAGCGGCTGGCGTCTTATCCGGGCTACCAGCCAGCCCCGGTTTGTAGCCCCGGTAAGCGCAGCGCCACCGGGGAACAGGCATTACTTGCTCAAATCCAGCTGATAAATGGCGAAGCCGATATCATCGGTGGCCACCTGGCGCATTGGATACTGTGCTTTCTCTTTGATAAACGCCGCGGCTTTGTCGCCTGGCGAGGTCTCAAAACGAATATCCAACGGCGTGTTGCTGTGGATCGGCGCCAGACGCCAGTTGTTATCCGCCGCCGGATGGATCGCGCCATCCTTCTTCGATTGCGCGCCTATCCACGCCGCCAGCACTGAACGGTTTTCATCCGGTGAGGCAAAGGCGATATGGCTCTCACCGGTGCCGGCGAATTTGCCGCCGTAAGCGCGATAGTTATTGGTCGCGACCAGGAAAGTGGCCTGCGGATCGACAGGTTTACCGTTAAAGGTCAGGTGCTTAATACGCTCTGCCTGCGGATGGATCATCTGACATTCGCCGTCGTAGCGGGCCGGCTGGGTGACGTCAATCTGGTAGTTCACCCCGTCAATGACGTCGAAGTTATAGGTGCGGAAGCCGTCCCAGTTGATCAGCGACTGCGGCTTGCTGCTGGCGGGATCGATCTGGTTAAACTGTCCGGCGGAGCACTCCAGCCACTCCTTGACCTCTTTCCCGCTGACCTTCATCACCACCAGGGTGTTGGGGTAGAGATAGAGGTCGGCGGCATTGCGGAAGGTGAGCTGACCTTTCTCCACTTCGACAAAGCTCGCCGGATCGTTTTTACGTCCGCCGACTTTAAACGGCGCGGCGGCGGAGAGCACCGGCAGCTTCGCCAGATCCGGGTCGCCCTGAATATAGTGTTCTACATAGGCTTTCTGCGCCATGTTGACCACCTGCACCGTCGGGTCGTCCTGCACCAGCGCCAGATAGCTGTACATGTTGTCGGCGGACTTGCCGATCGGCTTGCTGACGAATTCGCGAGTGGCGTCGTGGTCGGCTTTCAGCACCGCCACCAGCTTGCCGTCTTCGGCCGCCAGCGATTTCTTCGCCACCGCGTCATAGATTGGCCGCGCTTCCGCTCTATTCTGAGTTACCTGCCATTTGCCGCTGTCGTTGTTCAGCACCAGATCAACCACCCCGAGATGATCGCCCCACATTCCCGGCATCACCGCCGGTACGCCGTTCAGCGTCCCTTTGGCGATATCCGCGCCTTTGATGTTGGCGAAGTCTTTACCCGGGAACACCGCGTGGGCATGGCCGAACATAATGGCGTCCACGCCGGGCACCTGGCTTAAGTAGTAGACCGAGTTTTCGGCCATCGCCTGATACGGGTCGGCGGAGAGGCCGGAGTGCGCGACCACGACCACCACATCAGCCCCTTTCGCCCGCATCTCCGGGATATATTTGCGCGCGGTTTCGGTAATGTCGTTGACCGTCACTTTACCGCTGAGATTGGCTTTATCCCAGGTCATGATCTGCGGCGGCACAAAACCGATATAGCCGATGCGCAGAGTATGGGGTTGACCATCGCTGTCCACGACCCGGGTATCCTGGATCAGGTACGGCGTAAACATCGGTTTGCCAGTTTTGGCATCGATGATATTGGCGTTCACGTAGGGGAATTTCGCCCCGGCCAGCGCCTTATGCAGGAAGTCGAGGCCATAATTGAATTCATGGTTGCCCAGGTTGCCGACGGCGTAATTCAGGGTATTCATCGCCTTATACACCGGATGCACATCGCCTTCTTTCAACCCTTTCGCGGCCATGTAGTCGCCTAACGGGCTCCCCTGGATAACATCCCCGTTATCCACCAGCACGCTGTTTTTCGCTTCTGCCCGCGCCTGTTCGATCAGGGTGGCGGTACGGACCAGGCCGAATTTCTCCGTGGCGGCATCTTTGTAATAGTCAAAGTCCATCATATTGCTGTGCAGATCGGTGGTTTCCATGATCCGCAGGTCGACCGTCGCGGCGTTGACGCTGGCGGCGATCAGCGTGGCCAGGAGCGTTGCGCTAAACTTAATCATCAGAGGCGTCCTTTTTTTATGAGCGATAGCACAGTAGAAAATGTATTTATATTCTGTTGCTTACAGAAATGTGAATCTTGCCAGAAAAGCGGGCAGAGAAACCGCCATCGTTATCACAGATAGCGGAACTCGCGGTGATGCGATATAAATAAAACAACGAGTTAACGCCACTGTAACCAGACGAGGTGGAGAATGTTAGAACAAGTATGTCAGCTTGCACGGAACGCGGGCGATGCCATCATGGAAGTCTACGATGGAAACCAGCCGATCAACGTCGCTAGCAAGAAAGATGATTCTCCGGTCACGGCGGCGGATATCGCAGCGCACAACGTCATCATCAGCGGTCTGAAAGCGCTGGATCCTGACACCCCGGTTCTTTCCGAGGAGGACCCGCCGGCCTGGGAGGTACGTCAGCACTGGCAGCGCTACTGGCTGGTCGACCCGCTGGACGGCACCAAAGAGTTTATTAAGCGTAACGGCGAATTCACCGTCAATATCGCGCTGATCGAAAACGGCAAGCCGACGCTGGGCGTGGTCTATGCGCCGGTGATGAAGGTGATGTACAGCGCGGAAAAAGGCAAAGCGTGGAAAGAAGAGTGCGGGGTGCGCAAGCAGATCCAGGTCCGCGATGCCCGTCCGCCGCTGGTGGTGATCAGTCGCTCTCACGGTAACGATCCGGAGCTGCAGGAGTATCTTGAGCAACTGGGCGAGCATCAAACCACTTCTATCGGATCTTCGCTGAAGTTCTGCCTGGTGGCGGAAGGCCAGGCCCAGCTCTATCCGCGCTTCGGGCCGACCAGCACCTGGGACACTGCCGCCGGCCACGCGGTCGCGGTGGCCGCCGGGGCGCATGTTCACGACTGGCAGGGCAAAACCCTCGACTACACGCCGCGTGAATCCTTCCTCAACCCCGGCTTCCGGGTCTCTATTTATTAAGCAATTTATGCAGCAGGTCGATGACCTGCTGCACCTCCTGCTGGGTCAGCGCACCGTCTTTGGCCCACTTTACGCGCCCGTCCTTATCCAGCACCACGATCGCGGAACTCTTCTCGTCCAGTTGCCAGGCTTTACGCACCAGCCCGTTGCTGTCGACGATAAACTGCGACCATGGAAAAAGCTTTTTATTACTCTCAATGCTGCTGCGCACGAACATGCCGGTGCCCGGAATGGCATCGTCGGTGTTAACGATGGTGGTGGTCTGGTAACGATCGTGCGGGAAACCTGCCGCTTTAATCGCCTCGATCAGGTTGGCATTTTTCTCTTTGGCTGACGAGCGACCGGCAATGTGCTGGATAACTCGCACTTTTCCCACCAGCTGCGAGCTGTTCCAGTTTTTATAGCTAAACTTATCCTTATCCAGAATGAGTTCTCCCCGATCCGCGACGCCGACCGGCGCCACACGCTGGCCGTCGACGAAGTTATGCGCTGTGGCCAGCAGCGGGAGAAGCAGTAACGAGGCGGCCAGTATGCTACGTAGGGTCATGCGTAATCCTTAATCATTTTTATGCAGGTGATCCGACCACTTGGTCTCGTTTAATCATAAGTGCGATTGGCGGCGATTACCCGCAATGAGGATGCCAGTTTGCGTGTTGACGCACAAATTAGTAGAAAAACGGCGACTTATACTTACTTCATCGTATGTCCGAAACGAAAATTCTGAATTATTGTCATCAAACGGTAAATAAACTTATACACACTGGGTCCCTCTGAGATTCTGGACTATAGTTTTAGGGCATTAAAATTTGCGCTCCCGATACGTGGGCTAACTGTGGCACCACAGGAGCGTAACCCTGGCAGGAGAGAAGAATGAAAATTTTCCAACGCTACAATCCGCTGCAAGTGGCGAAGTACGTGAAGATCCTGTTTCGTGGACGGCTGTACATCAAGGACGTTGGCGCATTTGAATTTGATAAGGGCAAAATCCTTATCCCGAAGGTCAAGGACAAGCTGCATCTGTCAGTGATGTCCGAAGTCAATCGTCAGGTGTTGCGTCTGCAAACTGAGATGGCATAACCTGAAACGTAGCAGTACGTAGTAGGTAAAAGACGGCTCCCGATGGGAGCCGTTGATGTTTTTAGCCCTTCATTTCCGCATAGCGTTTGCGATATTCGCCCGGTGGGATGCCGTTATGTTTACGAAAAAGGCGGGTGAAATAGACCGGATCGCTGTAACCCACCGATAAAGCAATTTTGTTAAGTGGGAGCGAGGACGTTATATTCGGGCAATAAAAAGGGCGGATGGTTATCCGCCCTGAAAATAGAGGAAGGGTTACGCTCAGGCGTTCTGGCTTTCCGCCGCTTCCGCCTGCTTCGGCACCAGCACCGTTGGCTTGTTATCGATGCGGGTCACCAGCAGCTGGTCGATACGGTAGTTATCGATATCCACGACCTCAAACTTATACCCGGAGAACTTCACCGCGTCGGTGCGTTTGGGGATTTTACGCAGCATAAACATCATAAAGCCGCCGATGGTCTCGTAATTCCCGGACTGCGGGAACTCGTCGATATCCAGCACACGCATCACGTCATCAATCGGCGTACCGCCATCGATCAGCCACGAGTTTTCATCGCGGGCGACAATCTGCTCTTCCAGCCCTTGGCCGACGAGGTCGCCCATCAGGGTGGTCATGACGTCGTTGAGGGTGATGATCCCGACGACCAGCGCGTATTCATTCATGATCACCGCGAAATCTTCGCCGGCGGTTTTGAAGCTTTCCAGCGCTTCTGACAGGGTCAGGGTATCCGGCACGATCAGCGTGTTGCGGATCTGCACGCCGCCGGTCAGGACCAGGCTCTGGTTGGCCAGTACGCGGTTCAGCAGATCTTTTGAATCGACGTAACCGATAATGTGGTCGATATCTTCATTACAGACGAGGAATTTCGAGTGTGGATGTTCGGCCACTTTATTCTTCAGGCTCTGCTCGTCTTCGTGTAAATCAAACCAAATGACGTTTTCGCGCGAGGTCATGGAGGAAGGAACGGTACGGGATTCCAGCTCGAACACGTTCTCAATCAGCTCGTGCTCCTGCTTGCGCAGCACCCCGGCCAGCGCGCCGGCTTCAACGACGGCATAGATATCGTCGGAAGTAATATCGTCTTTACGCACCATCGGCAGTTTGAAGATGCGGAAGATCATGTTGGCCATGCCGTTAAACAACCACACCAGCGGGCGGAAGACTAACAGGCAGAAGCGCATCGGGTTGATGATGCGCAGAGCCACGGTTTCGGGCGCAATCATACCGATGCGTTTCGGAGTCAGGTCAGCAAACAGGATGAACAAGCTGGTGACCAGGGTAAAAGAGATGATGAAGCTCAGCTGCTCGGACAGCTCCGGCGACATATACCCGCTGAGCAGGCTATGAAACGCCGGGGAGAAGGCCGCGTCGCCCACGATACCGCCAAGAATGGCGACGGCATTGAGGCCGATTTGCACGACGGTAAAGAAGGTGCCCGGGTTCTCCTGCATCTTCAGCACGCGCTGTGCGTTGACGTTGCCTTCATCGGCCAGCAGTTTCAGTTTGATTTTACGTGAGGCGGCCAGTGAGATTTCCGATATCGAAAAAAAGGCACTGACGGCTATCAGACAGAGTATTACTAAAATACTGTTTAACATATCTTTTCTGACCGTTGAGGTCAGATCCTCGGAAGGGAAGTTGATCGAACTATAAGGAAGCTACTTGAACACCCGCCCACAGGCGTGGGCTGGCAATTTCAGAAGGTAGTATAGCGTAACAGTCAGCAAAATCGCCAGAGCATTGATTAATCATTGTTAATTACGCGGTTATCTCTCCGCCATGCATCATCGTAAACGCGTACTTATGATGACAGGCGCACGCCGGTTATTTACCACAACAAGAGCGACTCGCTGCAGGTGAAAGGGAAGGTGATGATCGGCTAATAAAGGGAGCGGAGTCGATCACAGAAATTCATCTGCCATGATAATAACGGATGAAAATTTGTGATGAAAATAGCATAGGTATTTTTACCGGCTTGACCGTTTATATTCAGCAATAGAACTATATCTGCAATAGAAAACGATACTGCAAACGATTTCACATTGATTTGGAAAATATATAAATACGGTCATATTCTTTTCCGTTTTATTTCGAGATGATTAATTTTAGGGATAAAATATGCGTACAAAAACCGCTTTTATTATGTGTTGCGTTCTTGGCAGTCCTGCAGCCGGCCACGCGCTGACCTTTGATGTCAGGGGAGGATATCGGGCGGGAAGCCACTCTTACGAGTCCCGCTATAAGGTCAGCCAGGGGTGGGAAACAGGCTGGTGGGCGAGTATGGAGATGGATAACAAAAACAACAAAAATAACCATCAGGGCAACCAGGGTACTGACAGAGCTGATGGTTCCCACTCCTTTGGCGACAGCACGGTCGATTATAATGAAATAGAGGTTAACTATAGCTGGCCATTCGCTGAAAAATGGGCCTTGCAGCCTGGCGGCATCTATCACTGGAGCAGCAAAGGCACTCAGCTACGGCCTTATCTGCGCGTTAATTATAAAGCCACGCCCGACCTTACCTTTGGGCTGCGTTATCGCTATGACTACAACACTTATGAAACGGTCAATAGTGCCGGTGAGTCGCATCGGGATAGCGTCAATCGTCTGGATTTATATGTTGCCTATAAATTTAATGCACAATGGAGCGCCTTATATCAAGGCACGGTCTATCGCCACGTCAATGACGACTATAAGTATAAAAATGATAAGTCTTCGGCGACAGAAAATGCGCTAACGCTACGCTATAAATGGAATGACTGGTTTAGTCCCTATATCGAATATGATTATCTCGGGAAACAGGGCTACCATGACGGCCAAAATAAAATCTCAGAATCACGGTATCGTATTGGCATGACGTTTACGCTATAACCTCCCCCTGAAGAGCAAGAATCAATATCTGATAACATTAGCTGGCATAATATTAAATACTGCCCCGGCCCTGTCACACCCTTTGGGCCGGGAACCTTCGCCGCTTAGCGATAAGGCCGCGTGGAAGCGCGCGGGATCAGCGTCGGCAGAGAATAGCGCTGGGGATTTTCCGCATGGTTGCTTAACAGTAATTCGACAGCATGGCTGGCAAGCTGATCAAGCGGCGTTTTTACCGAGGTTAAGGGGATCGGCAGGCGGCTGACCAAAGGAATATCGTTATAACCCACCAGCGAAACGTCGCGGCCTATCTCCAGCCCGAGTCGATGTGCCGCCGCCATCACGCCGATCGCCAGGTCATCATTGACGGCGAAAATGGCGCTGGGGCGCGCAGGACTATTCAGTATTTCATAACCGGCGTTTTCACCGGCCACAATGGTAAAATCGGAATCTCGCCACCACTGGGGATTCACCTCGGCCTGCGCTTCCTGCATGGCACGCAGGAAACCCTTTTGCCGGTTTAAGGTGCTTGATGAAAAATTCGGCCCGGCAATGATGCCGATTTCCCGGTGCCCTAAATCCAGTAAATGGCGGGTCGCCAGATAACCCCCCAGTTCGTCATCACCAATGGCCGATGGACTTATACCGTCGGTACGTAGCGCCAGAACATGGTTGATCTGTTTTTCCCGTAGCTGCTGGGGCAGGCGATCGCCCAGGCGGCAGGTGGAAAGGATCAGGCCGTCCACCCGGCGGTCTAACAGAGATTGCGTGGCGCGCTCTTCCGTTTCTGGATCGTTGCCACAGGTGGCCACTACCGTGAAATACCCATGGCGCGCAGCGGCCTGAGAGACGGCTTCATAGAACATCGCCGTCACGGTATCAGTCAATCTGGGGACCAGTACGCCTATCGTGCCGGTATCGCCCCGGCGCAGACTTGACGCCACATAGTCACGTCGATAACCCAACTGCTTCGCCGCTTCGCGTATTTTTTCAGCGGAAGGGCTGCGGGACGGGGGGAGACGTTCATCCAGCACGCGTGAAACAGTTGAAACACTCACGCCTGCAGCGCGTGCCACATCCTGCATCGTGATCGTTCTTCCATTTTGCTCTGAAGATGACTGATTTCCCATGACCGATTCCCTGTTTAAATTCAGCTGAGATTGTATTCGTAGTTATTTCGCCCACGCAACTGAATTGGCGTGAACGGTAACAGGCAATAATGTGGGAAATAGATCACGTAATGCAGATTGATAAACATTTAAGCCGCTCTTTTTTGTGATGCGAATTGCATTTATTCGCAGAGTACCCTTGATCTTGCGGAGTAAAGGGAAGACATTTCAACTCACTTGCAATCGTTCCTGCAATCGATTTCAAGAAGGGGATTTTATCATCTTTATTGTTGAAATGTGTAAGGAGTTAACATGAAAGCACTTGATTTGCGTGGTATTGTTCCAGCCCCCGTTACCCCTTTTACCCGCGATGGACGCATCGATCATCAAGCGATCAAACGCTTAGGTTCCTGGCTTGGCAGCGTGAAAGGCGTGAAAGGTCTGGTGGTGCTGGGACATGCCGGGGAAGGTACCTTCCTGACTCAGCAGGAGCAGGCCGATGTTATCCGTAGTTTTGTGGACTCGACCGAAGGCCGCGTGCCGGTTATCGCCGGTATTACCGGCGAAGGGACGGAAGTGGCGGCGCTGGAAGCACAGCGTGCCGTGGAAGCCGGGGCCTCTGCTGGCCTGCTGTATCCCTCCCATGGCTGGCTGCGTTTTGGCTACCAAAAAGGGGCGCCGCAGGATCGTTATCGCGTGGTATACGAAGAGAGCGGCCTGCCGCTTATTCTGTTCCAGTATCCGGATGTCACGAAAGCCACCTATAACCTCGAAACGATGCTGGATATCTCCGCGCAACCGGGAGTCTTTGCGATGAAAAATGGCGTGCGGAATATGCGCCGCTGGGATACGGAAATTCCGGTGATTCGCCGCGAACGCCCTGATTTACAGATCCTCAGCTGTCATGATGAATATTTGCTGCATACCGCTTTTGATATTGATGGTTTCCTGGTGGGGTATGGCAATATTGCGCCGGAACTCCTGTTAGAGCTGCTGGAGGCCGGAAAAGCGCAGGATTATGTGAAGGCCAAAGCGGTTCACGATCGTCTGCTGCCGGTTACCAAGGCCGTTTATCACCGTGGCTCGCATATGGAAGGCACGGTCGCGCTGAAACATGCTCTGGTTGAACGTGGCATCCTGGAACACGCGACCGTTCGTTCACCGTTGTTACCGCTGGAACCCGGCGCGGAAGAAGAGATCAAAGCGGCTATCCGTGAAGCAGGTATTAAAAAAGCGGTTATTTAATTCATTATTTGTATGTTAAACCCGTATTCTTCATGAATACGGGTTGGTTTTACCAGGGACTATCCGGTTTTATTCAATATATAAGGTTGGCCATATAATATTCTGTAAAGATAATATAATGAGGCTGTCATGAATAATTTAGAAAAAACATCTTCCACTGTACCCGCACAAATAGAAAAACTTCCCTTCTCTCAATTAATTCGCCGTATTGGTCCGGGTATTGTTCTTACCGGGGTCGTTGTCGGTCCCGGCGCTATCACCACCGCGTCGATGTTAGGGGCGGACTATGGCTACTCTTTGCTATGGCTACTGATCCCCATTGCCTTTATGGGGATCACGTTTATGTTGACGACCTATCGTATCTCGATGCTCACCGGAATGCCGTCAATCGAGGCGATACGTCACTATTACGGTAAAGTCGCCTCGGGGTTTGTCGGGGTGGCTACTTTTTTAGCCTGTCTTTTTTTTACCATGGGGAATATCTCGGGTACCGGGGCCGGCATGAACCTGGTTTTCGGCATTGACTGGAAACTCGGTGCGTTAATTATGATTGCGGTGATGATCTATTGCTATTTCTCTAAAGGCGTTTATTCCAAAGTCGAAAAAGGGATCACTATTTGTATTGTGGCAATGATTATCGCTTTTTATATTACCCTGGTAGGGACGGGGGGACCAGACTGGAAAGCCAGTGGCGAAGGGTTAACGCATTGGATGTTTCCTGCGGGGAGTTTAGTCACCGCCCTGGGCTTTATCAGTACCAATGCCTCCCTGACGACCGGGATCTACGGCACTTACCTTGGCAAAGAGAAAAAATGGAAAAAAGATGACCTCTTTAATGGCGTGATGGTGGCGGATACCGTCGCCCATATTATCGGTGTGCTGCTGATCAGCGGGGCGATTATTCTGGTGGGGGCCATCGTCCTTTTTCCGCAAGGGATATCAATCAATACGCCGACGCAGCTGGCCGATTTGTTAACGCCCAGTATGGGACGGGCGGCAAAATACATTATGGGTGTCGCCCTATTGGGGGCGGGTTTCTCATCTCTACTGGGGAATACTCAGCGTGGGGTTGTGCTGCTCAATTCCGGCTTCAATAAATCTACCGCGCTGGAGAGTAAAGCGGTCCAGTGGGGATCCATGGTGGTGCTGGTGGTGGCGGGGTTAATCTGCTTTAGCTTTGGCGGTTCGCCGGTGCAGTTAATTTACTTAGCGAATGTGGCAACGGCGGTATCCACGCCGGTCGCCGGCTTGTTTATTTGCCTGCTGCTGTGGCGAAAGGATATTAATAAAGGATACAAGGCGCCACGGTTATTACAAATATGCATGGCGATCAGCTATCTCTTTTGTTTGTTGCTCACTCTCGTTGCGCTGATAAATACCTTACCTAAGTTTATGTCCTCTCTTTCAACCCTGTTTTGAGGTGGGGTATGACTGATGCTGCGCGATTAAGCGAAGGCTGGAATCAGATGCGTCCCGGCATGGGCGTTGTGCAAGTACGTATAACAGAGGGAAAATAAAATGGAAGAGACTGTTTTACTGGATGTGCAGAGAATACAGACCTCCGAACAGAGCAGCATTATTCTTCACTCTGTCCGGGCGGTGGATTTAGTGAATCACCTGGTACCTGAGTTACATCTCCTCGATAGCCACAGCGAGCCATACAACGTCCAAAAAACAGTGGTTAACTGCCTTTATGCCGGACAGCAGCTTGCCAGAGAACGGCGGGTTGTTTTGCCATTATTGCCAGAGTCGCTCTATTTGCTGGGTGGGATGGTGATTGCTGCCGGGAAGACCATCGAGAAAAAAGAGGTTATTACCCATAATCGTCTGTGCGAAGAGGCCGGGAGGCTGCTGAAAGACGAGGCGGTATGGGAGAGTATCGACATTATAAGAAGTGTTGCTCTGCCTGTTTACCGCCGGCTGGTGAAAGAGCAGCGCACCCACGTCGCCTCTTTATTACAGGCTCTGCTGCATATCCTTGCCTGGCGTAGCGAGAGTGGCTGGGCGCGGGACCAGGCGCAAAGAATACTATGGGCCGGGGGCGTGTTCGGAACGGCAGGCATCGATTCGCTAATCGCTTTCGATCGGGCATTGGCAGAGAAAGAGATGACGTTTCCGTCATTGCGTGAATGGTTAACCGTGACGGCATTTCTGGCCCACTTCCCTGCGGGCCCGGTCTTTTCTGATTAACCACCACTCCCCGATAGCGCAATCGGGTTGTTACTGAGGCGGCAGGCACACGCCGATGCCGCCGATGCCGCAATAGCCGTGCGGGTTTTTATACAGATACTGCTGATGATCGTCTTCGGCATAGTAGAAGGGTTTGGCGGTAGCGATCTCGGTAGTGATGTGACGAGTATCGTGCGCGTCGTTCATCGCCGCCTGGAAGCGGGCGAGGCTGGCCTTTGCCGCTGCCGTTTGTTCCGGCGTCAGCGGGTAAATCGCCGAACGGTACTGGGTACCGTGGTCGTTGCCCTGTCGCATGCCCTGCGCCGGATCGTGATTTTCCCAGAACACCTGTAATAACTGCTCATAGCTAATCACCTGCGGATCGTAAACCACGCGCACTGCTTCCGCGTGACCGGTCTGGCCGCTGCACACTTCGCGATAGGTCGGATTTGGCGTATAGCCGCCGGTATAGCCTGCGGCGGTGCTGTAAACCCCCGGCAATTGCCAGAACAGGCGCTCCACTCCCCAGAAGCAGCCCATGGCGAACAGCGCCACTTCCATCCCCGCCGGGACGTTGGTCATCGAGTGGCCGTTAACTGCGTGGAGCGTCGCCACTGGCATGGGGGTATTGCGTCCAGGCAGCGCATCCGCCTGGGCGACAAGATGCGTTTTATCAAATAGACTCACGGTTGGCCTCTCAATACAGAAATCGTCGTTAAGGTTGTAACGAAGCGTGTCTTTTAACACAATAAACACGCGTAATACGTCTAGATTAATACATAAGAATTATTTGGGTTATTGCCACTTTTTCAACCCTGGTTGTTAGGGTTTTGTTAAGCCGTGGAGCGGCGCCAGTGTTTCCTGTAGGGGGAAACAGGGATATTCAGGAGAAAATGTGCTAAAAATCCGCCAGTTATGTATCACCAGCCTTTTGCTGGTCAGCGGGGTCGCCAGCGCAGCGAATGTGCGTTTGCAGGTTGAGGGATTATCCGGGGAGCTGGAGAGAAACGTTCGCGCCCAGCTTTCCACCATCCAGAGTGATGAGGTCACGCCGGATCGTCGCTTTCGCGCCCGCGTCGATGACGCCATTCGCGAAGGTCTGAAAGCGCTGGGTTATTACGAGCCGACGATTGAATTTGATTTACGTCCGCCGCCGAAAAGGGGGCGTCAGGTGCTGATCGCCAAAGTGACCCCGGGTGAACCGGTGCGCATTGGTGGAACCGAGGTCATTCTGCGCGGCGGCGCCCGTACCGATAGCGACTATCTGGCGCTGCTAAAAACGCGTCCGGCCATCGGGACGGTGCTGAACCATGGCGATTATGACGGTTTCAAGAGCTCGTTGACCCGCGTCGCCCTGCGCAAAGGCTACTTTGACAGCGAGTTCAACAAAAGCCAGCTCGGGATCTCCCTTGACCGCCACCAGGCGTTCTGGGATATCGATTACGACAGCGGCGAGCGCTATCGCTTTGGTCACGTCACCTTCTCCGGATCGCAAATTCGCGATGAATACCTGCAAAACCTCGTGCCGTTTAAAGAGGGCGACTACTACACCTCGCAGGATCTGGCCGAGCTAAACCGCCGCCTGGCGGCGACCGGCTGGTTCAGTTCAGTCGTGGTGGCGCCTGATTTCGCTAAGTCACGGAAAACCAAGGTGCTGCCTCTGCAGGGCGTTGTTTCGCCACGCAAAGAGAACACCGTGGAAACCGGGGTTGGTTTTTCAACCGATGTCGGGCCGCGCGTGAAAGCCACGTGGAAAAAACCGTGGATGAACTCGTATGGCCACAGCCTGACCTCCAGCGTCAGCCTCTCCGCTCCGGAGCAGCAGTTCGACTTTACCTATAAAGTCCCGCTGCTGAAGAGCCCGCTCGAGCAGTACTATCTGATGCAGGGCGGCTTTAAGCGCACCGATCTTAATGACACCCAGGCCGACTCCACCACGCTTGGGGTATCGCGTTTCTGGGAGATGTCGAGCGGCTGGCAGCGGGCGATCAACCTGCGCTGGAGCCTGGACCACTTTACCCAGGCGAACGTCACCAACACCACCATGCTGATTTACCCTGGGGTCTCGGTGAACCGCACTCGCTCTCGCGGCGGTCTGATGCCCACCTGGGGCGATTCACAGCGCTACTCCGTGGACTACTCCAACACCATGTGGGGCTCGGACATCAACTTCATCGTGATGCAGGCCCAGGACGTCTGGATCCGTACCCTCTATGACCGCCACCGCTTTGTGGTGCGCGGCAACCTTGGCTGGATCGAAGCGGACAACTTTGACAAGGTGCCGCCGGATCTGCGCTTTTTCGCCGGGGGCGACCGCAGTATTCGCGGCTATAAATACAAATCTATCTCGCCGAAGGACGATGACGGCAAGCTGATCGGGGCCTCGAAGCTGGCGACCGGCTCGCTGGAGTATCAGTACAACGTCAGTGGTAAATGGTGGGGCGCCGTGTTTGTCGATAGCGGCGAAGCGGTCAGCGATATTCGCGAGAGCGATTTCAAAACCGGCGCCGGGGTGGGCGTGCGCTGGCAGTCGCCGGTGGGGCCGATCAAGCTGGATATCGCCCGGCCGATCGGCGACAAAGAAGAGCATGGTTTACAGTTTTACATCGGTCTGGGGCCTGAATTATGAGTTTATGGAAGAAGATAAGCCTCGGCGTCTTAATCGTGTTGGTGCTCCTGCTGGGCACCGTCGGGTTCCTGGTGGGGACGACCACCGGCTTGCATCTGGTGTTCAAAGCGGCGGATCGCTGGGTTCCGGGGCTGGATATCGGCAAAGTCACCGGTGGCTGGCGTGATTTAACCCTCGATAATGTTCGCTACGAGCAGCCCGGCGTGGCGGTCACCGCCGGCCAGTTTCACCTCAGCGTCAGGTTGCGCTGCCTGTGGGACAGCAGCCTGTGCGTGAACGACATCGCGCTGCGCGATATTTACGTCGCTGTCGATACGAAGAAGATGCCGCCCGCCGCGCCGGTCGAGGAAGAAGACAGCGGGCCGCTGAATCTCTCCACCCCTTATCCGATCACCCTCAGCCGCGTCGCACTGCATAACGTCAACGTCAAAATCGACGATACCGCAGTGTCCGTGCGCGATTTTTCCACCGGCCTGAACTGGCAGGAGAAAAACCTGACCCTGACGCCGACCTCGCTGCAGGGGCTGCTGATCGCCCTGCCGAAAGTGGCGAAAGTGGCGCAGGAGCAGGTGGTCGAGCCGAAAATCGACAACCCGAAGCCGCAGGAAAAACCGCTCGGCGAGACGATGACCGACCTCTTCTCGCAGCCGGTGCTGCCGGCAATGACCGATGTCCATCTGCCGCTGAACCTCAATATTCAGGCGTTCCGCGGGGAACAACTACGCCTGACCGGCGATACCGACATCACCGTGTATAACCTGCTGCTGAAAGTCAGCAGTATCGACGGTCAGATGAAGCTCGACGCCCTCGATATCGACTCCGATCAGGGCAAGGTCAGCGCCTCGGGCCACGCGCAATTGCAGGATAACTGGCCGGTGGACATTACCCTCGCCGGAACGCTGAACGTTGACCCGATGAAAGGGGAGAAGGTGCAGCTGAAGGTGGGCGGCGAAGTGCGTAAAACGCTTAAGGTCGGGGTGGACTTAAGCGGGCCGGTCGCGGCCACGCTGCGCGCGGATGCGCAGCTGGCGGAGGCCGGGCTGCCGCTCAATATGGAGCTGAAGAGTAAGCAGCTCGCCTGGCCATTCAGCGGCGAGAAGCAGTTCCAGGCCGACGACGTCCAGCTGAAGTTTAGCGGCAAAATGACCGACTACGCGCTGGCCTTCTCCACGGCGGTGAAAGGTCAGTCGCTGCCGCCGGCGAAAATCACCCTCAACGCCAAAGGCAATGAGCGGCAGATTAATCTCGACAAGCTGACGGTCAACGCCCTGGAAGGGAAAACCGAGCTGAAGGCGCTGCTCGACTGGCAGCAGGCGATCAGCTGGCGCGGCGAGCTGACCCTCGATGGGATCAACACCGCCAAAGAGGTGCCGGACTGGCCGTCGAAGCTCAACGGCATGATCAAGACCCAGGGCAGCCTGTACGGCGGCAGCTGGCAGATGTCGGTGCCGGAGCTGAAAATTACCGGCAACGTGAAGCAGAACAAAGTGGATGTTTCGGGCTCGCTGCAGGGTAACAGCTATCTGCAGTGGAAAATCCCGGGCCTGCACCTGGCGTTAGGCCCGAACAGCGCCGATATCAAAGGTGAGCTTGGGGTGAAGGATCTTAACCTCGACGCCACTATCGATGCCCCGCATCTGGATAATGCATTGCCGGGGCTTGGCGGAACGGCGAAGGGGCTGGTGAAAGTGCGCGGCACTGTCGATGCGCCGCAGCTTCTGGCCGACATCACCGCCCGGGCGCTGCGCTGGCAGGAACTGACGATCGCCCAGGTCAACGTCAAAGGGGACGTGAAATCCACCGATCAGATTGGCGGTAATCTGGATGTGCGGGTCGATCGCATTAGCCAGCCGGGGGTCAATATCAGTTTGGTGCAGCTCAATGCCAAAGGTACTGAGAAGCAGCATGAGCTGCGGCTGCGCGTGCAGGGCGATCCGGTTTCCGGCCAGCTGACGCTGGCAGGCAGCTTCGATCGTCAGGCCGAACGCTGGAGAGGCTCGCTGAGCGATACCCGCTTCCAGACGCCGGTAGGGCCGGTAGCGCTGACGCGCAGCATTGCGCTGGACTACCGCAACCAGGAGCAGAAAATCAGCATTGGGCCACACTGCTGGACCAACCCGAACGCCGAGCTTTGCGTCCCGCAGACCATCGACGCGGGCGCCAGCGGGCGGGCGCGAGTGAACCTCAACCGCTTCGATCTGGCGATGCTTAAGCCGTTTATGCCGGAGGCGACCCAGGCCAGCGGCGTGTTTACCGGTAATGCCGATGTGAGCTGGGACACCACCAAAGAGGGGCTGCCGCAGGGCAAAGTGACCCTCAGCGGGCGCAACGTCAAGGTGACCCAGGTGGTCAACGACGCGCCGCTGCCGGTGGCATTCGATACGCTGAACCTCAGCGCCGACCTGCATAACAATCGCGCCGAGCTGGGCTGGCTTATCCGCCTGACCAACAATGGTCAACTGGATGGGCAGGTGCAGGTCACCGACCCGCAGGGGCGGCGTAATCTCGGCGGCAACGTCAATATCAGCAACTTCTCGCTGGCGATGATCAACCCGATTTTCGCTCGCGGCGAAAAAGCCGAGGGGAGGCTCAACGCCCGTCTGCGTCTGGGCGGCAACGTGAAAAGCCCGCAGCTGTTCGGCCAGATGCAGCTCAGCGGGGTGGATATCGATGGCAACTTCATGCCGTTTGATATGCAGCCGAGCCAGCTGGCGATGAACTTCAACGGCACGCGCTCGACCCTGCAGGGGACGGTGAACACCCGCCAGGGGCAAATTGCTCTCAGCGGCAACGCCGACTGGACGCAGATCGATAACTGGCGGGCGCAGATTGCAGCGAAGGGCAGCCGGGTGCGGATCACGGTGCCGCCGATGGTGCGTCTCGATGTGTCGCCGGACGTGGTGTTTACCGCCACGCCGAGCCTGTTCAGCCTTGATGGCAAGGTGGATGTGCCCTGGGCGCGGATCGTGGTCAACGAGGTGCCAGAGAGCGCGGTTGGCGTCTCCTCTGATGAAGTGATGCTGGATAAAAACCTCAAGCCGATTAATCAGCAGAGCGCCGGTATCCCGATCAACAGCAACCTGACGATTCACGTCGGCAACAACGTGCGTCTGGAAGCCTTTGGTCTGAAAGCGCGTCTGACCGGTGATTTGAAAGTGGCGCAGGACAAGCAAGGCTTGGGCCTCAACGGGCAGATCAATATTCCGGACGGCCGCTTCCACGCCTATGGTCAGGATCTGATTGTTCGCAAAGGGGAGCTGCTGTTCTCCGGTCCGCCGGATCAGCCGCTGCTGAATATCGAAGCGATTCGTAACCCGGATGCTACCGAAGACGATGTGATCGCCGGCGTTCGCGTCACCGGCTCCGCCGATCAGCCGAAAGCGGAGATCTTCTCTGACCCGGTGATGTCCCAGCAGGAAGCGCTATCTTATCTGCTGCGCGGCCAGGGTTTGAGCAGCGGACAGAGCGATAGCGCCGCGATGACCTCAATGCTTATTGGAATGGGGGTTGCACAAAGTGGTCAGGTTGTGGGTAAAATCGGCGAGACGTTTGGCGTAAGCAATTTGGCGTTGGACACCGAAGGGGTAGGCGACTCTTCCCAGGTGGTGGTCAGCGGCTATGTACTGCCGGGTCTGCAGGTAAAATATGGGGTCGGTATTTTCGACTCCCTGGCGACGCTGACTTTACGTTATCGCCTGATGCCTAGGCTATATGTGGAAGCGGTGTCTGGCATTGACCAGGCGCTCGATTTGCTCTATCAGTTTGAGTTTTAGCAATGCGAATATTTGTTTACGGCAGTTTACGACGCAAACAAGGCAACAGCCACTGGATGACCAACGCCCAGTGGCTGGGCGCTCATAGTGTCAACGATTATCAGCTGTACAGCCTGGGCCACTATCCAGGCGCGGTGCCCGGCGAAGGCACAGTACATGGTGAAGTTTATCGTATTGATGCATCGACGCTGGCCGAACTGGATGCGCTACGCACGAAGGGGGGCGAGTATGCGCGCCACCTCATTCAGACGCCTTACGGCAGCGCATGGATGTATGTGTATCAACGTTCCGTTGAGGGATGTACGTTGATAGCGAACGGCAACTGGTTGGATCGCGACCAGTACTAACCACGACAGCGCCACCTTCGGGTGGCGTTGTTTTTTCTGCTCCATGCCTTACCAGAGTGGCAGACGATCCTTCGCCAGCCACATCGCGGAAGCCAGCGTCGTCAGCGCGAGAAATAATAATCGTCGTGTGGGGGTGCTGAACATTACATGATCTCCTCGAGCGCGGTATGGCGGGCCACTCCCTGCAGGTAGCGCCGCATCGCCGAGCGCATCTTCAGCCAGTCAGCCACCCGGTGTGATAATAACCAGGCCGTCGGGCCAATCAGCTCCAGTACCGCCAGGATCCCGCCGAAACTGAGTAATAATAGGGACAGCATGTCCAGTGAATCCTGAACCTGCCACCAGACGCTCCGGCCTGACTGAAGGGCACTGATGAGTTCAACAGCGAGAAATAGCAGATACATCACCAGCGCGAGGCCGTAAAACAGGTAATAGAGCAGCGCCAGTTGTCGGCGACCTGGATAGAGTGGATGGTTTTTTATATAAGCCGCGCCGTCGCTGGCATTGTATAGCGCGTGGATCGCACGGCTGTCGCGCTCGTACACGGCGACGAGGCGATCGCCAATGGCGATAAACGGTGGCTGACGACGATAGAGAACGGGATGCAGCGCGAAATTGGCGCAGCCTGTCTGCCACCAGAAGGCCAGCGGCGCCGTGTCGCATTGTATCCCAACGCCATGGTATTCCCGCGTTGGGTTCCCCGCGAACCACTTCTTAAAAATGATATTGTTAATTTTTCCCGTCCGGACGGCATAGCGTTCCGGCAGGGCTTGCGTAAAAGGCATTGCCGACTGGCGGACGGCCCGCGCCGTTGCAGGTAGCCGCTGGCAAAAGGAAAAGTCGCGGCGGCGGGCCTGCGCCATCTTCGTCAGCAGATCGCGCATGGCGGGGTGCCGTTTTAGCACCGGGTGGAACAGTCGCTCATAGAGCCCTGTTAACAGTCCGATGAAGGCCAGTATCGCGATAATGCCGCAGCCGAACCTTCCCCATTCTGAGGTGCTCATCACGAGCGGGATAAGAGCGACGATGAGCGTCAGCAGGCTGATAATCAGCAGCGGACGGGCCCAGCGCGTTACCCGTTGACTGGGTTCAAGGAGCGTTTCGCCATCGCTGAGCCAGTGGATCCAGTAACAGCCGTTGTCCAGACGGCGGACGCCAAGGTGCAGAGGCTGATTGATCGTCAGGTGGTCAAAAAGCGCGGGGTCTTTAAAATAGCGTTTATCGGTATAAAAGACATGCTCGCCGGCGATAAGGCGCAGATATCCCTGTTTTTCACAGGCGGCGGTGGTGAAACCGGTATAGTTCAGAGTGAAATAGCGAACGCTTTTCACGGGACACCCTCCATGGTGTTATCGCGGCTATCCGTGCCGCAATCAGGCAGGGGATGACCCTGCCTGAGACAGAATTACTTCTGCTTTGCGCGCTCGAAAGAGGCAACGATTTCAGCTTTCGCCGCTTCCGCGTTGTCCCAACCGTCGACTTTAACCCACTTGCCTTTTTCCAGATCTTTGTAGTGCTCAAAGAAATGAGTGATCTGGGCTTTCAGCAGTTCCGGCAGATCGTTCACATCGTTGATGTGATCGTATTCTTTGCTCAGCTTGGTGTGCGGTACGGCAACCAGTTTCGCATCTTCACCGGATTCGTCGGTCATCTTCAGAACGCCAACCGGACGGCAGCGGATCACGGAGCCCGGCTGCAGCGGGTACGGCGTCGGGACCAGCACGTCAACCGGGTCACCGTCCAGGGACAAGGTGTGGTTGATGTAACCGTAGTTGCACGGATAGAACATTGCTGTGGACATGAAACGGTCAACGAACAGTGCACCGCTCTCTTTGTCGACTTCATATTTGATAGGATCTGCGTTCGCCGGGATTTCGATCACGACGTAGATGTCTTCCGGCAGATCTTTGCCCGCAGGTACGTTGAGTAAGCTCATGTCTGTTTCCTTTAAAATGTATGGCAAACAAGTGCTCGGTATTATAGCCAACTCACATCGAAAGTCTTCGCTTCTTTTTCCCGATATCGCCGCGGAGTGCTCCGAATTTTTCGCGTAATAATGACATGAAAATCCATAAACATAGCCACATCATGAATAAATTTATGTAACCGTTTTCATTGCATGTGATTGATTTATCAAACTGCTTAAAAAAACGTCATAAACCGCAACAGCCGCGCTCCCTGCGAAGCCTTATCGGCTCTCCGCTGGGCAGCGGGGCCATCATTAACATCTCATTTACTTTTTTGAAGTGTGATGTAACGCATTCAGTTACATCACCGATTGTCTATAGTTTGTCCGCAGGTGAGACTTTAACCAACAATAACCCTACGAGGATACCCTTATGTGGAAGCGCTTACTTCTTGTCACAGCAGTTTCCGCAGCTATGTCGTCTATGGCGATAGCTGCCCCGCTAACCGTAGGTTTTTCGCAGGTCGGTTCTGAATCCGGCTGGCGTGCGGCGGAAACCAGCGTCGCGAAAGAGGAGGCCGCCAAGCGCGGTATCACCCTGAAGATCGCTGATGGTCAGCAAAAACAGGAAAACCAGATCAAAGCAGTGCGCTCCTTTATCGCTCAGGGGGTCGACGCGATCTTCATTGCACCGGTGGTGGCCACCGGCTGGGAACCGGTGCTGAAAGAGGCGAAAGAGGCCAAGATCCCGGTCTTCCTTCTCGACCGTTCCATTGATGTTAAAGATAAAGATCTCTACATGACCACCGTGACCGCCAACAACGTGCTGGAAGGCCAACTGATTGGCGACTGGCTGGTGAAAACCGTCGACGGTAAGCCGTGTAACGTCGTTGAACTGCAGGGCACCGTTGGGGCCAGCGTGGCCATCGATCGTAAGAAAGGGTTCGCCGACGCGATTGCCAAAGCGTCGAATATCAAAATTATCCGCTCTCAGTCCGGCGACTTCACCCGCAGCAAAGGGAAAGAGGTGATGGAGAGCTTTATCAAAGCTGAGAATAACGGCAAAAACATCTGCATGGTCTTCGCCCATAACGATGACATGGTAATCGGCGCCATCCAGGCCATTAAAGAGGCGGGTCTGAAGCCGGGCAAAGATATCCTCACGGGCTCCATCGACGGCGTGCCGGATATCTATAAAGCCATGATCGCTGGTGAAGCCAACGCCAGCGTCGAACTGACGCCAAATATGGCCGGCCCGGCGTTTGATGCGCTGGAGAAATACAAAAAAGACGGCACCCTGCCTGAGAAGCTGACCATTACCAAATCGACGCTGTATCTGCCGGATACGGCGAAAGAAGAGTTAGAGAAGAAGAAAAATATGGGCTACTGAGTGGGGAGCCCCTCATTCCATCCCTCTCCCCAGTGGGAGAGGGTAAAAAGCAGCGTTCCAGTAACCCCGGGAAGCCCAGCGCGACCCGGGGTAACCTGACATCATTTGAAGGTGACATCGATTATGAGCGCCGAGGCACACCAGGAGATCCTTCGCACCGAAGGACTCAGTAAATTCTTCCCCGGCGTTAAGGCGCTGGATAACGTCAACTTTAGCCTGCGGCGCGGCGAAATCATGGCCCTGTTGGGCGAAAACGGCGCCGGAAAATCGACGCTGATCAAAGCGCTTACCGGCGTTTACCATGCCGATCGCGGCACCATCTGGCTGGAAGGCCAGGCTATTTCGCCCAAAAATACCGCCCATGCCCAGCAGCTGGGGATTGGCACCGTCTACCAGGAAGTGAACCTGCTACCCAATATGTCGGTGGCGGATAACCTGTTCATCGGCCGTGAGCCGCGGCGGTTTGGCCTGCTGCGACGCAAAGAGATGGAGGCGCGGGCGACGGCGCTGATGGCCTCCTACGGCTTTTCTCTCGACGTGCGCGAACCGCTGAACCGCTTTTCGGTGGCGATGCAGCAGATCGTCGCTATCTGTCGGGCCATCGACCTGTCGGCCAAAGTGCTGATCCTCGACGAGCCCACCGCCAGCCTCGATACCCAGGAGGTGGAGATGCTGTTCACCCTGATGCGCCAGCTCAGGGATAGCGGCGTCAGCCTAATCTTCGTCACCCATTTTCTCGATCAGGTCTATGCGGTCAGCGATCGCATCACCGTGCTGCGCAACGGCAGTTTCGTCGGCTGCCGCGAGACTCGCGAGCTACCGCAGATTGAGCTGGTGAAAATGATGCTGGGTCGCGAACTGGACCACAATGCCCTGCAGCGGGCGGGCCGTACCCTGCTGAGCGATAAGCCGGTGGCGGCGTTTGAAGGCTACGGTAAAAAAGGCACCATCGCCCCGTTCGACCTGCAGGTCCGTCCGGGCGAAATTGTGGGCCTCGCCGGCCTGCTGGGTTCCGGACGCACGGAAACCGCCGAGGTGATCTTCGGTATTAAAACGGCGGACAGCGGGAAGGCGTGGATCAAAGGCAAACCGCAGACCCTGCGCTCCCCGCATCAGGCTTCCTGCCTCGGGATCGGCTTCTGTCCTGAAGATCGCAAAACCGACGGCATTATCGCCGCCGCTTCGGTGCGGGAAAATATCGTCCTTGCCCTGCAGGCGCAGCGCGGCTGGCTGCGGCCGATCCCCCGGCGTGAACAGAACGAGATCGCCGAGCGCTTTATTCGCCAGCTGGGGATCCGTACCCCGAGCGCGGAGCAGCCGATCGAGTTTCTCTCCGGCGGCAACCAGCAGAAGGTACTGCTCTCCCGCTGGTTACTGACCAAACCGCAGTTCCTGATCCTCGATGAGCCGACCCGCGGCATCGACGTCGGCGCCCATGCGGAAATTATTCGCCTGATTGAAACCCTCTGCGCCGATGGTCTGGCGCTGCTGGTTATCTCCTCTGAACTGGAGGAGCTGGTGGGTTACGCCGATCGGGTCATTATCATGCGCGATCGCCGACAGGTGGCGGAGATCCCGCTCGCCGAGCTCTCTGTACCGGCGATCATGAACGCTATTGCGGCATAAGGAGTAACTCATGATGCCTCGATCTCTTTCGCAAACCGGCCCGGAGAAGCGACGCTTCAGCTGGCCGAAGGGCACCCCGCAGATCATTGCCTTGCTGCTGGTGCTGCTGGTCGACAGCCTGGTCGCGCCCCATTTTTATCAGGTGGTGCTCCAGGATGGCCGCCTGTTTGGCAGCCCGATCGATATTCTTAACCGCGCCGCGCCGGTGGCGCTGCTGGCCATTGGCATGACGCTGGTGATCGCCACCGGCGGTATCGATCTGTCGGTGGGGGCGGTGATGGCGATTGCCGGCGCGACGGCCGCCTCGATGACCGTCGCCGGGCACAGCCTGGCGGTGGTGGTGCTGGCCTCACTGGGGGCCGGTGCGCTGGCCGGGCTGTGGAACGGTATCCTCGTGGCGATCCTTAAGATCCAACCTTTTGTGGCGACGTTGATCCTGATGGTGGCCGGGCGCGGGGTCGCGCAGTTAATCACCGCCGGACAGATCGTCACCTTTGATTCCCCGGCCCTGGCATGGCTCGGCAGCGGATCGTTTCTGCTGTTTCCAACGCCGGTGATCATCGCTGCCGCCACCCTGCTGTTGTTCTGGCTGTTTACCCGTAAAACGGCGCTGGGCATGTTTATCGAAGCGGTAGGGATCAACATCCGCGCGGCGAAAAACGCCGGTGTGAATACCCGCATCGTGGTGATGCTGGCCTATGTCCTGAGCGGCGTCTGCGCAGCGATTGCCGGGATCATCGTGGCGGCGGACATACGCGGCGCGGATGCGAATAACGCCGGGTTGTGGCTCGAACTGGACGCCATTCTGGCGGTGGTCATCGGCGGCGCCTCCCTGATGGGCGGGCGCTTCAACCTGCTGCTGTCGGTGGTGGGGGCGCTGATTATCCAGGGCATGAATACTGGCATTTTGCTTTCTGGCTTTCCGCCGGAGCTCAACCAGGTGGTGAAAGCGGTGGTGGTGCTGTGCGTACTGATTGTCCAGTCGCCGCGCTTTATCGGTTTACTGAAAGGGGTACGCGGCCATGATAAAACGTAATTTACCGTTGATGATCACCCTGGCGGTGTTTGTGCTGGGCTATCTCTACTGCCTGACGCAGTTCCCCGGCTTTGCCTCAACGCGGGTGATCTGCAATATCCTGACGGATAATGCCTTCCTCGGGATCATCGCCGTGGGCATGACCTTTGTGATCCTCTCCGGTGGGATCGATCTGTCGGTGGGGTCGGTGATCGCTTTTACCGGCGTCTTCCTCGCCAAAGCGATTGGCTTTTGGGGAATATCGCCGCTGGTGGCGTTTCCGCTGGTGCTGGTGATGGGCTGCGCCTTCGGTGCGTTTATGGGGCTGCTTATCGACGCGCTGAAGATCCCGGCTTTTATCATCACGCTTGCCGGCATGTTCTTCCTGCGTGGCGTCAGCTATCTGGTGTCGGAGGAGTCGATTCCGATTAACCATCCGGTCTACGACACCTTGTCCGGCCTGGCATGGACCATCCCCGGCGGCGGTCGTCTCAGCGCCATGGGGCTATTGATGCTGCTGGTGGTGGTGGCCGGTATTTTTGTCGCCCATCGCACCCGCTTTGGCAACCAGGTGTATGCCATCGGCGGCAACGCGACGTCGGCGAATTTAATGGGGATTTCGACTCGCAGCGCCACGATCCGTATCTATATGCTTTCCACCGGGCTGGCGACGCTGGCCGGGATCGTCTTTTCCATTTATACCCAGGCGGGCTATGCGCTGGCGGGCGTCGGCGTGGAGCTGGACGCGATTGCCTCGGTGGTGATCGGCGGTACGCTGCTCAGCGGCGGTGTTGGCACCGTGCTGGGAACGCTGTTCGGGGTGGCGATCCAGGGGCTGATTCAGACTTACATCAACTTCGATGGCACCCTCAGCTCATGGTGGACGAAAATTGCGATCGGTATTTTGCTGTTTATCTTTATCGCGCTGCAGCGTGGGCTGACGGTGCTGTGGGAAAATCGGCAGAATGCGGCGGTGACGCGGGTGAGCGGAGCGGGGAGTCGCTGACAGGGAACTCCCTTCCCGCAAGGCGGGAAGGGAGGGCAGGGATCAGGCGTCCGGGAATGCTTTAATGAAGTTCTCGACGTCTTCAACCATGTGGTTGTTACCGACAAAGAAGGAGCGGCGCTGGTGCAGGCTTTCCGGGATAATATCCAGAATACGCTCTTTACCGTCGCTGGCCTTACCGCCCGCCTGTTCGGCGAGGAAGGCCATCGGGTTGCATTCATACAGCAGGCGCAGCTTGCCGTCCGGGTGGCTGGCGGTGCTCGGATACAGGTAGATGCCGCCCTTCAGCAGGTTACGGTGGAAGTCCGCCACCAGCGAGCCGATATAGCGTGAGGTATAAGGACGCTGAGTCTCTTTGTCCTCTTCCTGGCAGTACTTAATGTACTTCTTCACGCCCTGCGGGAATTTGATGTAGTTGCCTTCGTTGATGGAGTAGGTATTGCCCTTCTCCGGGAAGCGCATGCGCTCCTGACACAGACAGAAGACGCCGAGGGACGGGTCGTAGGTGAAGGCGTGGACGCCGCAACCGGTGGTATATACCAGCATCGTCGAAGAGCCGTAGACCACATAGCCCGCGGCCACCTGCCTGTTACCCGGCTGCAGGAAGTCTTCTTCTGTCACCGGCGTGCCGACAGGCGTGACGCGGCGGTAGATAGAGAAGATCGTTCCGACAGAGACGTTAACGTCGATGTTAGAGGAGCCATCCAGAGGGTCCATCAGCACCACGTATTTGGCGTGTTCACACCCTTCGAAGACGACAATTTCATCTTCTTCTTCGGAGGCGATCCCGGCAACAATATCGCGTGCTCGCAGTGCGGCTTTTAATTTTTCATTAGCGAACAGATCGAGTTTTTGCTGAACCTCGCCCTGAACGTTTTCAGCACCGCTGGCACCCAGGATATCGACCAGACCGGCCTTGTTGATATCGCGGTGGATGATCTTGGCGCCCAACTTTATTGCTGACAACAAAGCAGTCAGCTCACCGGTGGCGTGGGAGAACTCGTGCTGCTTTTCAACAATAAACTCACCTAACGTTTTCATAACTCGTTCCCTGCATTTTTATGTTGAGTAAAACGAACGCAACAATCTTAACAAAGAATCAAAAAAGTGCGCACTGGTGAATCGCGCCAGCAAAATACAGATTCGCCTGAAATGCATTTCGCCAGGGCCCGGGATATGGGTAAAATGTGCCCCGGATAAGAGAAGGAAATGACGAATGCGCATTCATATTTTAGGAATCTGTGGCACGTTTATGGGGGGCCTGGCCATGCTGGCGCGCTCCCTCGGTCATGAGGTAACAGGGTCGGATGCTAACGTCTATCCGCCGATGAGCACCCTGCTGGAAAACCAGGGGATTGATTTAATTCAGGGTTATGACCCCAGTCAGCTGGAGCCCCGGCCGGATCTGGTGATCATCGGTAATGCCATGACTCGCGGCAACCCGTGCGTTGAAGCGGTGCTGGAAAACAATATTCCGTATATGTCCGGCCCGCAGTGGCTGCACGACTTCGTGCTGCGCGATCGCTGGGTGCTGGCCGTCGCCGGGACCCACGGCAAAACCACCACTGCCGGGATGGCGACCTGGATCCTCGAAGCCTGCGGCTATAAACCGGGCTTCGTGATCGGTGGCGTACCGGGGAACTTTGATGTTTCCGCACGCCTGGGCGACAGCCCGTTCTTTGTGATTGAAGCCGACGAATATGACTGCGCCTTCTTCGACAAGCGCTCCAAGTTTGTTCACTACTGCCCGCGGACGCTGATCCTCAACAACCTTGAGTTCGACCACGCGGACATCTTTGACGACCTGAAGGCGATTCAGAAACAGTTCCACCATCTGGTGCGTATCGTGCCGGGCAAAGGCAAAATTATCCTGCCGGAGAACGACATCAACCTGAAGCAGGTGATGGCGATGGGCTGCTGGAGCGAGCAGGAGCTGGTGGGCGAGCAGGGCCACTGGCAGGCGAAGAAGCTGAACGCCGACGCCTCGCAGTGGGAAGTGCTGCTCGACGGCGAAAAGGTTGGTGAAGTGAAGTGGGCGCTGGTCGGCGAGCATAATATGCATAACGGCCTGATGGCGATTGCCGCGACGCGTCACGTCGGCGTGCTGCCGGCGGATGCCGCGAACGCGCTGGGCAGCTTTATCAACGCCCGCCGTCGCCTGGAGCTGCGCGGCGAAGCCAACGGCGTCACCGTGTATGACGATTTCGCCCATCATCCGACGGCAATCCTCGCCACGCTGCAGGCGCTGCGCGGCAAAGTGGGCGGCACCGCGCGTATTCTCGCCGTGCTGGAGCCGCGCTCTAACACCATGAAAATGGGCGTCTGCAAAGACGATCTGGCGCCGTCTCTCGGTCGCGCTGATGAAGTGTTCCTCCTGCAGCCGCAGCATATTCCTTGGCAGGTGGCGGAAGTGGCGGAAGCCTGCGTCCAGCCGGCCCACTGGAGCGCCGACGTCGATACCCTGGCGGAGATGGTGGTCAAAACCGCCCACCCGGGCGACCATATCCTGGTGATGAGCAACGGCGGCTTCGGCGGCATTCATCAGAAGCTGCTGGATAAGCTGGCGCAAAAAGCGGCCGCGGCAGAATAAGCGCGAACGCCTCCGATCACTGCCCTCCGTGTGAGGGCAGTTTTGTTTTCGCCACCAGGGATTGTGCCATGCTGACCTGCGAAAGATTACGTTCTACCGACTCGCCCCATTTCGCCACGCTGGACGCGCTCTACGCGCGCGCCTTTCCGTGGCACGAGCAGCGCGAAAGCGACGCCAAACTTCAGGCGCTGAGCCACCCGCGCTACGCGCTGGAAGCGTGGTTCGATGAGGGCGTATTTATCGGCCTCAGCGGCTGCTGGCAGTTTGCCGGCTACGGTTATATCGAACATCTGGCGATCGACGATACGCTGCGCTCCCGCGGCTATGGTAAACAGCTACTGGCGCAGATCCTGACGCGCGCGCCGCTGACCATTCTGGAAATCGATCCGCTAACCACGGCAATCGCTCATAAACGGCTGCGCTTTTATCAGTCGATGGGATTTCATGCCAATGCGTGGGCGCATCATCACCCGAGCTATCATCAGGGCATCGCGGATCATGAGTTGCTGGTGCTGAGCTACCCGCAGCCGATCGATGAGCGACAGTACCAGCAGTTTGCCCGGGATCTCGGGCGCGAGGTGATGGGGCGGGAGTAGTCCGGAACGGGGCGTCGCCCCGCTCCGGGAATTCACTGGTTACAATCTTACTCTTTGGCGATCGGCGTCTCGTTCTCCGCGACTTTATTGTCGCCCTGAATCTGCGCGATTTTCTGCTCAACGGCGGCCACCTGAGCGCTGTCGTGCAGCAGGGTGTAGGTCAGATCAAACTGCGCGCTGGCGCCCGGCTGCAGCTGCTTCACGCGTTTTTGTTCGCGTTCAATGGTGACCGGATAGGCGTAGCTGGTGCCCGGTTCGATACCGGTGACGTAGCCCTGTTTGATGGTGTCGGTGTTTTTCCATAGCGTCAGGACCGGCAGCTGACGGGTATCAAACTGAATGGAGGCCCCTTTATCGCCCGCTTTGTTGACCACCGCGGCCAGGGTCTGGTGATTTTCATCGGCCAGCGGCTGAATATTAAATACCATCTCGTCAAAATCTTTGGTCGGTCCCTGATAGGTCTGCCAGGTTTTTAACCCGCTCTTCGCGTAATCATTGAACGGGCTGATGCTGGACATCGGGGCGAGGAAGCGCGCGCCTTCTTCGAGGATCGGGGTGCCGAAGTTGCTGTGGTAGATAATCTGATAATCATGCGGATAGTCAGCATGGTTGGTTAAGACATCATGCAGGCTGAAGCTGTTGCTGCCCGGCACGTAGCGCAGTTCGGTCAGGGTCTGCAGATCGGCTTTTTTGAAGGTGCTCTCTTTCACCAGGCCGCGGATGCGGATTTCATACGGCGCGCTGTCAGCCACCTCGACTTCTACCCGCGAGGCCGGCGTGTTGCCCGCCTTGCCGTGCAGGGTATAAATCTGCCCGTCCGCGGTCACCGGATGGCCGGTCCATTCATAGCCGCAGCGGACCATCATCTCGTTGAATCCTTCCAGCCAGCCGAGTCCATTGCGGCTTTCCAGGTTGATAAACGCCGGGTTGACGACCTCTTTAACCGGCGAATCCCAGCCCATCCGGCTGCCGAAACCCTCAATACGCAGTAAGTTCATGCCACGGGTTGGGCTGAGAGTGATGGTCAGGCCGTCTTTACTGTGAATGGTGAGGATTTTGCTGCCTTCCTGCTTACCGCCGTGCAGGACTTTTTGCTCAATGCTGAACGCATGGTCTTTTACCTTCAGCTGATCGCTGCTGATCTGCCAGTTTCCTTTATCCATGCCCTCTTCAGCGTTCGTCAGCACCCATGTTTTTGCCGCGGCTGAGCCAGAAACCAGCAGGGCGATCGTCGTCAGAACCAATGTCTTTTTCATTTTTATTCCCTTTTTGCTGAATCGATTGTGTCATTGACGTGTGAAATCTACCGGCATGGGGGGGATTAAAATGTGAAGCGCCTCACCTGGTGAGAAAGTGGCCGTTTTTATGATGTTAAATGAGATGAAAGTCGTATTATTTTGCTAAGTAATGCGTATTTATCACCAGGATATGTGATCTATATTGTTTTTAGCTTTAACGATTCAGCTTGGCAACAAGGCAAAAAACAAACGTATCGTCGTGCGGATGAGGGGACTCATCCGATGCGACGGGAATCCCCCTGCTGGCGCAAGCCTTAGAACTGGGGTGAAGGTAGGCCGGATAAGGCGTTAGCCGCCATCCGGCACAATGACGGGAACGGAGTCTGATGCAGGTTGCCCGGCGGCGCTGCGCTTGCGCGGGCCTACGGTGTTGAGTAACCGTTTGATATACAGGGCTCCGTAGGCCGGATAAGGCGTTAGCCGCCATCCGGCACAACGACGGGAACGGAGTCTGGTACAGATTGCCCGGCGGCGCTGTGCTTGCGCGGGCCTACGAAACAGAGTAACCGTTTGATATACAGGGTTCCGTAGCCCGGATAAGGCGCAGCGCGCCGCCATCCGGGAGACGATTGCGGGCAAAAACAGCGGGACTTAGCCTTCGTTTTCCGCCAGTTCACGCAGATACTGGAAGATCAGGCGCGCCGATTTCGGCGGCTTGTTGCCTTCTTTCTCTTTCTTCGCATTGCGGATCAGCGAACGCAGCTGCTGACGGTCAGCATCTGGCCACAGGTTCAGCACTTCAGCGACAGCGTCATCCCCATCGTCAATCAGTCGGTCGCGGATCTGCTCCAGCTTGTGGAACAGCGCAACCTGCTGGTTGTGACGGTTTTTCAGCTTGTCCAGCGCCTGACGAATCGGATCGACATCGCGGTTGCGCAGCATCTTACCGATAAGCTGCAGCTGGCGGCGGCGACCCTCTTTTTTGATTCGCTGGGCGAGTTCGATGGCGTCGCGCAGGTCAGTATCCAGCGGAATTTTATCCAGCGCGTTTTTCCCCAGGTCAACGAGTTCCGCGCCAAGACGCTTCAGTTCTTCCGCGTCGCGCTTAATTTCACTCTTACTGACCCAGATGATTTCATCATCTTCATCTTCAACATCATCACCGGGCACGTCGTCGAGCCAGTCTTCGGGCTGCTTTGTCATCTCAGGCTCCTTAAAAAAAGAGGCTAATGTTACCAGTTAAGGCGCGCACTGAAAAACGGTTCTCTGTTAGACTTCAGTTAACTCCTTCTTACATTATGGCATTAGCAATGAAAGTCATCTCTCAAGTTGCACAGCAGCGTAAGACGCTGGAAGAAGCCGTTACCACGGCACTGGAACTGGCGGCAGGTAAATCTGACGGTGCGGAAGTCTCCGTCAGCAAAACGACGGGCATCGGCGTCAGCACCCGCTATGGCGAAGTGGAGAATGTAGAATTCAATAGCGATGGGGCGTTAGGCATTACGGTTTACCATCAGAACCGCAAGGGCAGCGCCTCTTCCACCGATCTTAGCCCGGACGCCATCGCCCGCACCGTACAGGCGGCGCTGGATATTGCGCGCTACACCTCCCCGGATCCGTTTGCCGGTGTGGCCGATAAAGAGCTGCTGGCCTTTGACGCCCCGGATCTGGACCTGTTCCACCCGGCGGAGGTCTCCCCGGACGAAGCCATCGAACTGGCCGCCCGCGCGGAGCAAGCGGCGCTGAAGGCCGATAAACGCATCACCAACACCGAAGGCGGCAGCTTTAACAGCCACTACGGCATCAAAGTGTTCGGTAACAGTCACGGCATGCTGCAAAGTTACTGCTCGACTCGCCATTCGCTCTCCAGCTGCGTCATCGCGGAAGATGATGGCGATATGGAGCGCGACTACGCCTACACCATTGGCCGGGCGATCGAGGATCTGCAGTCCCCGGAATGGGTCGGGGAAGAGTGCGCTCGCCGCACCCTGTCGCGTCTGGCGCCGCGTAAGCTGTCGACCATGAAGGCGCCGGTTATTTTCGCCAACGAAGTGGCGACCGGGCTGTTTGGCCACCTGGTCGGAGCGATTGCCGGTGGTTCGGTATACCGCAAATCCACCTTCCTGCTCGATTCGCTGGGCAAACAAATTTTGCCTGAGTGGCTGACCATCGAAGAGCATCCGCACCTGCTGAAAGGGCTGGCCTCCACGCCGTTCGACAGCGAAGGCGTGCGCACTGAGCGTCGTGACATCATCAAAGACGGCGTGCTGACCCAGTGGCTGCTGACCAACTACTCGGCGCGTAAGCTGGGGATGAAAAGCACCGGCCACGCCGGGGGCATCCACAACTGGCGCATTAACGGCCGCGGCCTGAGTTTTGCAAAGATGCTTAAAGAGATGGGCACCGGTCTTGTGGTTACCGAACTGATGGGGCAGGGTGTCAGTGGCGTCACCGGCGACTACTCACGCGGCGCATCCGGCTTCTGGGTAGAAAACGGCGAAATTCAATATCCTGTCAGTGAGATCACCATTGCAGGAAATCTGAAAGAAATGTGGCGTAATATCGTGACCATTGGCGATGATATTGAAACGCGCAGCAACATTCAGTGCGGTTCTGTGCTGCTGCCGGAGATGAAAATCGCCGGGCAATAACACCTGTTTGCTTAAATAATAAAAAGGAAGTGAGCAATGCGTAAAAAACTGTTAGCGATGCTGGCTGTCTCTGCTTTTGCGCTCGGTTCAGCGTCGGCCTTCGCCGACCTGGGCGAAGACATGGACACTCTGGCAGAAAACCTGCAAGTGGTACAGAAGACCTCCGACGCCGGCGAGCTGAAAGCGGCGCTGAATAAGATGCGTACCGCCGCGGTCGATGCCCAGAAAGAGACCCCGCCGAAGCTGGAAGGCAAAGCGGCCGACAGCGCTGAGATGAAAGATTACCGTCATGGTCTGGATATTCTGATCGGCCAGATCGACGGTGCGCTGAAGCTGGCGAACGAAGGCAAGGTGAAAGAGGCGCAGGCCGCCGCGGAGGAGTTTAAAACCACCCGCAACACCTACCATAAGAAGTACCGCTAACCGTTCTTTTCGGGAGGCATCAGCCGATGCCTCCCGCCTGAAAGCCTACCGATATCACATTTTTCCACTCTCTTTTTCCGGCCTTTCCGCTGCCGCGGGCGCCTTGTCCACGCTCATTGTTGTGATACATCTCACGCCATAGCCGTCGTTTTTGCCTTTTCCCTGTGAATATGTGGGGTCGATCACGCCTGCCGTCTCCCTTTCCACTTCGAAGTGGAAAACAACTCGCTACAAACTCCCATCCCCCGGCGCTACCTTGATTTCCAGAGACATCAGCGGGGTATCAGAAGTGAATAACGGAGCGGTAATACACGACGAAGGGGAGCAGGCAGCGCAGACTGAACGGCTGGCTGACAAGATGCTGCAGCAGGTTTACGCCTTGTTAAACCGTCACGGCATCGTCCCTAACGACGTTCAGGAGCAAATGCTGACTTCCCACGTGCGGGCCATGGCCCACCGGTCAATCAGTGGTGAACCGCTGCCGGAAGTGGATGCCAGCCTGTTCGAAGAGATTTCACCAGATTCAATGACGCTGGCCCGCGAAGTGGTCGCGCAGTTCGGCAACCTGCCCGATGAAGAGGCCTGGCTGCTGTCCGTCCATTTCGAAGTCGCAAAAGAAAACCTGTAAGGAGCAAAACATGGAACAAATCACCGTAGTCATTGGCGACCGTCTGGGTAAAGGCCAAAAAGTCGCTGCAGGCGCTGAGAAAGCGGGCGCACGTGCTGTGGTCGTCCCTGGCGTTGCTGCCGATATGAAGCTTGGCGACATGATGAAAGCGGAAAACGCTACCTTCGGCATCTCCTTCTGCGGCAGCGGCGGCGCCGGGGCCATCACCGCCCAGACCAAATACGGCTACAAAGCGAAATATGGCATGCGTTCGGTGGAAGAGGGCGTCACTGCCATCAACGAAGGGTGCAACGTGCTGGGCTTCGGCTTTATGGATAAAGAAGAGCTGGGCGAGCGCCTGGTAGAAGCCTGGAAAAAGAAATACGGCGCATAAGTATGAAAGAGCAATTCACCACCACGGTGAGGGTTGCCGGCAAAGGCGAAAGCAAATCACGGGCCTTCGCCGATGCCCTGAACCATGTGCAGGCTGCGGTGATGAAAACCTCATCGCACATTCTGCTGCGTATTGAGCCACAGGACGTGACGGTTGTTCATGCGCGCGAAGCGGTACGAAAAGAGGCCTTCCTGTTCTTCTTTTTGCGCCGTGAACGACGGACCTACAGCGTGGAGCTGGACGTCACCGTCAACGTGACCGCCATCGATCTCGATAAAGTGGATTTCGTCACGCAAACCTGATTGTTAGCAAAGGGTCTGACTATGTTCCTGATAATTTTAATAAAATCGCTCATCATCGGCGGCCTGGTCGGCGTCGGCGTGGGCGCCGGAGCGGCACGCATGTTTCACGCCCCTACCACCCAGGGGATGGGGGCGTTTCGAACCCTGGGCGAGCTGAATTCCTGCGAAGGCGATCCGGCTTCCCACTTCTCCTTTGGCCTCGGTTTCTTCTTTAACGCCTGGGCCTCTTCCGTGGCAGCAGGCTCCTTCACCCAGGATGTTGACCACCGCATTATCCCCAACTGGGGCGCGGCGGCGCTAATGCTGAAAAATCGTAACGTCGGCGAAACGCTGCACGATCCGAAAAAAATGGCCATCTCCTGCGGCATCATCGGCATGATTGTCGTCGCCTTCCTCAACCTCACCGCCTCGTCCGTACCGGAAGCGCTGCAGGTGACCGCGGTTAAGGTCCTGGTGCCGGCGGCAAACCTGCTGGTGAACACCGTGATGCCGGTGATCTTCTGGCTGGCGGCTATCGATGCCGGTAAGAAATCAGGCTTCTGGGCGACGATTTTCGGCGGCGCCGCGCAGCTGATTATGGGTAACGCCGTACCGGGTCTGGTGCTGGGGATCCTGATCGGTAAAGGCGTCGAAGAGAGCGGCTGGAACCGGGTGACTAAAGTGATGATGGTGGCCATCGTCGCGCTGTTTGTCCTCAGCGGCTTCTTCCGCGGCTTCGACATGAAGATGATCGAATCCTTCCATCTGACCGTGCCGAACTGGCTGGACATGATCCACAACTCACTCAGCGGCAAGTAACGGGAGCCTGATAATGGAACAGAATAAAGGTTTTTGGTATGCCGACTGGTCGTTCCCGATCTTTGTTGGCCTGCTCTCCTCCGGCGTCTTCGCCGGGACGCACATGTACTACCTGTACGGCATCGGCGCCTTTAACGAAGTGGCCTTCGTGGCCATGCTGAAGTCGGGGATTGATACCGGCGTTTACGGCGCGGTGGCGGCGTTTGGCGCCAGCTTCCTGTTCGCCCGCATCATCGAAGGGTCGCTGGTGGGGATCCTCGATATCGGCGGAGCGATACAGACCGGTATCGGTCTTGGCGTACCGGCGCTGCTGCTCGGCGCGGGCTTTGTCTTCCCGGTGGCGAACTTCGCCGCCTCGCTGGTCACCGGCCTGGTCCTTGGTCTGGCAGTGGGTTACATCATCATTCTGGCGCGTAAGTTCACCATTAACCAGAGCGATTCCACTTACGGCGCCGACGTGATGATGGGGGCCGGTAATGCCTCCGGCCGCTTCCTCGGTCCCTTGATTATCCTCAGCGCGATGACCGCCTCGATTCCTATCGGGATTGGCTCGCTGGTTGGCGCACTGCTGTTCTACATCTGGCAGAAACCGATCACCGGCGGCGCCATCCTCGGCGCGATGATCCTCGGCTCCATCTTCCCGGTGGCGATTAGCTAATCGCCCGATGGCGCTGCGCTTATCGGGCCTACACGTCAGCGCGATTGGTAGGCCGGATAAGGCGGTACGCCGCCATCCGGCAACAGATTCACCCTTTTCATCAGGAGATAGCTATGTTTGATTTACTCCTGCGCCGTGCGCGCCTCGTCGACGATACCCTGACTGATATCGCCATCCAGGACGGGAAAATCGCGGCGCTGGGCGAGATTAGCGCGCCCTCCCGCAACACCCTCGATCTGCACGGCAACAGCTACGTCAGCGCCGGCTGGATTGACTCCCACGTTCACTGCTACCCGAATTCGCCGATTTATCACGATGAGCCGGACAGCGTCGGCATCGCCACCGGCGTCACCACCGTGATTGATGCCGGCAGCACCGGCGCCGACGACGTCGATGACTTCTATCAACTGACCCGTAACGCGGCGACGGAAGTTTATGCGTTGCTCAATATCTCGCGCGTCGGGCTGATTGCGCAGAATGAACTGGCGAATATGGCCAATATCGACGCCGCTGCGGTGAAGCAGGCGGTGCAGCGTCATCCTGATTTTATCGTCGGCCTGAAGGCGCGGATGAGCAGCAGCGTCGTCGGCGAAAGCGGCATTACGCCGCTGGCGCGCGCCAAGGCCATTCAGCAGGAAAACGGCGATCTGCCGCTGATGGTGCACATCGGCAATAACCCGCCGAACCTCGATGAAATCGCCGATCTGCTGAGCCGCGGCGACATCATTACCCACTGCTATAACGGCAAGCCGAACCGCATTCTGAATCCCGCCGGCGAACTGCGTAGCTCGATTACTCGCGCTCTGCAGCGCGGCGTGCGCCTCGACGTTGGGCACGGCACCGCCAGCTTCAGCTTTGAAGTGGCGCGGCGGGCGATTGCGCTGGGCATTCTGCCGCACACCATCAGCTCCGATATTTACTGCCGTAACCGTATCGATGGCCCGGTGCGCTCGCTGGCGCTGGTGATGTCGAAATTCCTCGCCATCGGCATGACCCTGCCGCAGGTCATTGCCTGCGTGACCGTCAGCGCCGCCGAGGGGCTGCGCCTGTCGCGTAAAGGGCGGCTGGAAGTGGGCTTCGACGCCGATTTAACGCTATTTCGCCTGGAGCACCGGCCCACGCTGCTGGTGGATGCCGAAAAAGAGAGCCTCCAGGCTGACAACATTCTGGTGCCGCTGGCCGCGATCCGCGCGGGCAAAGGCTATCTGACCGAACAAGGGAGCGCGGAACATGCCTTCGATTTTTGAGAAATACCATTTAAAACAGGTGATTAATACTTCGGGCCGCATGACGGCGCTGGGCGTTTCCACGCCGCGCCCGGAAGTGGTGGAAGCCGCGATGGCCGGTATGAACCAGTACTTTGAAATGAAAGACCTGGTGAATAAAACCGGCGAGTACATCGCCAGGTTGCTGGATGTGGAAGGGGCGACCGTTGTCTCCTGCGCGTCGGCGGGGATTGCCCAGTCGGTGGCGGCGGTGCTGGTGAAAGACAGCGACTGGCTGCTGGAGAACCTGCACGTTACGCCGATTGAGAATAACGAAATCGTGTTGCCGAAGGGCCACAACGTCAACTTCGGCGCGCCGGTTGGCACCATGGTGGCGCTGGGCGGCGGTAAGCTGGTGGAAGCGGGCTACGCCAACGAATGTTCCGCCCAACAGCTGGCGGCGGCAATCACCCCGCGCACCGCGGCGATCCTGTACATCAAATCCCACCACTGCGTACAGAAAAGCATGCTCAACGTCGCGCAGGCTGCGGAAGTGGCGCGCCAGCATGGCTTGCCGCTGATTGTCGATGCGGCGGCGGAAGAAGATCTGCAGTGCTACTACCGCATGGGCGCCGACCTGGTGATCTACAGCGGCGCAAAAGCCATTGAAGGGCCGACCAGCGGGCTGGTGATCGGCAAAACGCAGTACGTCGAGTGGGTTAAACGCCAGTCGATGGGGATTGGCCGGGCGATGAAAGTGGGTAAAGAGGGCATTCTCGGCCTGACCTGCGCCATTGAACACTACCTGACGGCGAGCAAAGAGAGCGGCGAGCAGATGGTGGCGAAGATGACGCCGTTTATCGAACAGCTCAACACGCTTAACGGCGTGACCGCCCGGGTGGTGTGGGATAGCGCGGGTCGCGATATCGCCCGCGCCGAAATCAAATTCAACGAAGCGGTGACCGGCGTGAAGACCGGCGATCTGGTTAACGCGCTGAAGCAGGGCGAATACGCCATCTACTTCCGCGGCTATAAAGCGAATGAAGGCATTATCGAAGCCGATGTCCGCAGCGTGAACGCGCAGCAGCTGGCGGTGGTTGCTCGCCGCATCGCGGAAGTGCTGAACAAGGAGAAACAAGCATGAAACTGACCCCAAACTTTTACCGTGATCGCGTGTGCCTGAACGTCCTGGCGGGCAGCAAAGACAACGCCCGCGAAATTTACGACGCGGCGGAAGGTCACGTCCTGGTCGGCGTGCTCTCCAAAAACTATCCGGACGTCGCCAGCGCGGTGGCCGATATGCGCGACTACGCGAAGCTTATTGATAACGCGCTCTCCGTCGGGCTGGGCACAGGCGATCCAAACCAGTCGGCGATGGTGAGCGAGATTTCTCGCCAGGTGCAGCCGCAGCACGTCAACCAGGTCTTCACCGGCGTGGCTACCAGCCGCGCGCTGCTCGGGCAGAATGAGACCGTGGTGAATGGCCTGGTCTCGCCGACCGGTACGCCGGGAATGGTGAAGATCTCCACCGGCCCGCTGAGCAGCGGCGCGGCGGATGGCATTGTGCCGCTGGAAACCGCCATCGCGCTGCTGAAAGACATGGGCGGCAGCTCCATCAAATACTTCCCGATGGGCGGCCTGAAGCACCGCGCCGAATTCGAAGCCGTCGCCAAAGCCTGCGCTGCGCACGATTTCTGGCTGGAACCGACCGGCGGTATCGATCTGGACAACTACAGCGAGATCCTGAAAATCGCTCTCGATGCCGGGGTGAGCAAAATCATCCCGCATATCTACAGCTCGATTATCGATAAAGCCAGCGGCAACACCCGCCCGGCCGATGTGCGCCAGCTGCTGGAGATGACTAAACAGTTAGTGAAGTAGTGCTATTGCCGCTCATCCTAACTTTCTCCCGGAGGGAGAGGGAACCATCTGGTTTTCTCCCTCTCCCTTTGGGAGAGGGCCGGGGTGAGGGGAAACTTACCCCACCGAACCATCAAGGAGTTGCTATGCCTGTCGCTCGTCATCTGCTTGTCGCTTCACTGTCCCTGTTTGCCGCCGCCGCGGGCGCCGCGCAAACCCACTATGCCTGGGTAGGTACCTATAATCCCAATGGCGAAGGTCTGTACCGCTTTACCGTCGATGCCAACACCGGCGCGCTGCGTGGCAGGACCCTGGTGAGCTCGTTGCCAAACGTCGCGCAGCTGACCGTGTCGCGCGATGGCAAAACGCTATATGCCGCCAGTGAAGTCGAAAAAGGCGTCGTGCAGGCGTGGCGCATTGAGAAGAATGGCGAGCTGACCGCACTCAGCCAGGTTGCCTCCGGCGGCGCCGGGCCGGTATACCTCTCCCTGACGCCGGATGGTAAACATCTGCTGGTGGCCAACTACGTCAGCGGGAGTATCGCCGTGCTACCGGTGAAAGAAGATGGTAGCCTGGGCGAGGCAGTGGACAGGCATCAGGATGAAGGCCCGGCAGGCGCCGAACGCCCGGCGGCGGCCGTCGAGGGCAGTTTCGCCATCAGCGATCACAATGGCCCGCACGCCCATATGATCGCCGCCGATCCCAGCGGGAAATTTGTTTATTCCACCGATCTGGGGCTGGATCGGATCTATCAGTACCGGCTGGATAGCGCCAGCGGCAAGCTGACGCCGAACGATCCGCCGTTCATCGCCGCTTCGTCGCCGGGCGCCGGCCCACGCCACTTCGTCTTTACGCCAAAGGGCGACGGCCTGTGGCTGATCAACGAAGAAGCGTCGACGCTGACTTTCTATCATCTGGATAAGCAAAGCGGCTTGCTGCGCGAAGGCAAAACCGTCTCCGCGCTGCCGAAAGAGTATAAGGGCACCAGCTTTGCCGCCGGTCTGGCGCTGAGCAACGATGGTAAGCAGCTGTATGTCGCCAACCGCCTGCATAACAGCATCGCCCACTTTACGGTGCAGGCCGACGGCCGCCTGAGCCACCAGGAGGATATCTGGACGCGTGGGGATTACCCCCGTACGCTGACCCTGGATAATCAGGGGCAGTGGCTGTACGTCATGAACCAGCGTAGCGATAATATTACCCGCTTCAGCGTGGCGCCGAAGGATGGCAAATTAACCTTTGCCTCCGACTACACGCCGGTCGGTAGCCCATCGCAGATGGTGATATCCGCCCAACCCTGAGCCGTAACCACAAGGAACTGACATGCGATTTCCCAACCAACGCTTAGCGCAACTCTTCACCCTGCTGCGAAATGAAACGCTGCCGCAGGATGAGCTGGCGCAACGCCTGTCGGTTTCCACCCGTACTGTGCGCGCCGATATTACCGCCCTGAATGCGCTACTGGCGCAGTATGGCGCGCAGTTTATCCTCAACCGCGGCGGCGGTTATCAGCTGAAAATTGATAACCCGGCGAGCTTTCAGGCGCTGGAGGAGACGGCGCCGAAGACGCAGCACGTGCCGCGAACCGCCCAGGATCGCATCACGTTTCTGCTGGTGCGCTTCCTGACGTCGGCGTTCTCCATCAAGCTGGAAGAGCTGGCGGATGAGTGGTTCGTCAGCCGCGCGACGCTGCAAAATGATATGGTCGAGGTGCGTGAGCGCTTCCAGCGCTATCAGCTTACCCTTGAAACCCGCCCTCGCCACGGCATGAAGCTGTTTGGTAGCGAGGTGTCGATTCGCGCCTGCCTGACCGATCTGCTGTGGGAGCTGGCCCAACAGGGCGGTATCAATCCGTTGATCGGCGCCGAGGCGCTGGAGGCGGATGTCCCTGCGCTGCTGGAGCCGGTGCTACAGGAGACGCTTACCCGGCACCATATTCGCCTCACTGATGTCGGCGAGCGCTTTATCTGCCTGTACGGCGCAGTGGTGGTGCGCCGCGTTAGCGAAGGCTATCCGCTGGCCGATTTCAACGCTGAAGATGTGGCGCAAAACGTCCGCGACGCCGCGCGCGATTTGGCGGGAGAGCTGCAGCGGCTGGCCGGAAAACCCTTCTCGCCCGCTGAAGAAGAGTGGCTGTGCGTGCATCTCGCCGCCCGTCAGGTGCAGGACGTCGACCCGGAAACCATCAGCGCCGACGATGACGAAGCGCTGGTCAATTACATTCTGCGCTACATCAACAGCCAGTATAACTACAACCTGCTGGACGACGCCCAGTTGCACGCCGATCTGCTGACCCACATTAAAACCATGATCACCCGCGTGCGCTACCAGATCATGATCCCCAATCCGCTGCTGGATAACATCAAACAGCACTACCCGATGGCCTGGGATATGACCCTCGCCGCGGTCTCCAGCTGGGGGAAGTACACGCCTTATACCATCAGCGAAAACGAAATTGGCTTCCTGGTGCTGCATATCGGCGTCGGGCTGGAGCGCCACTACAACATTGGCTACCAGCGTCAACCACAGGTGCTACTGGTCTGCGATACCAGCAATGCGATGGTACGGATGATCGAAGCGATCCTGCAGCGCAAATATCCGCAGCTGGAGATCGCCGCCACGATTTCCCAGCGCGAGTATGAACAGCGGGATGCGATCGAGGCGGATTTTGTTATCTCCACGGTGCGCATCAGCGAAAAAGACAAACCGGTGGTGACCATCGCGCCGTTTCCCACCGACTATCAGCTGGATCAGATTGGCAAGCTGGTGTTGGTGGACCGTACCCGTCCGTGGATGCTGAATAAGTACTTCGATGCCGCCCACTTCCGGGTGGTCGATAAGCCGATGGATCAGCAAACGCTGTTCGCCGAGCTGTGCCAGCAGCTGCTGGAGGAAGGCTTTGTTGACGCCGAGTTTCATGCTTCGGTGGTGGAGCGTGAGGCGATTGTCAGCACCATGCTCGGCGATGGCATTGCGCTGCCGCACTCCCTGGGACTGCTGGCCAAAAAGACGGTGGTTTATACGGTTATCGCCCCGCAGGGCATCGCCTGGGGCGACGAAACCGCCCATATCATTTTCCTGCTCGCCATCAGTAAGCGCGAGTACGAAGAGGCGATGGCGATCTACGATATTTTCGTGACTTTCCTGCGCGAGCGCGCCATGAGCCGCCTTGCCACGACCCGCAGCTTCAATGAGTTTAAAACGGTGGCGATGGAGTGCGTCAGCCGGTTTTGAGAGGCTGACGGAGGGGATTAACGCAAATGATGTACCACCTGGTTGCTGCTGCCGCGCCAGATCAGCGCCGGGTCTTTTAAATCCTGCACAAACTTACCGTCGACCAGCACGTTGATCAGGTTCACTACCTGCATCTGCGCCTCATTCAGCTCATCCAGTTTATAGCCGGTCCAGACCCAGATATCTTTGCCGGGGCATTCGGCGCGCACGCGCTGAACCAGCTTGAGGATCTCCGCGACGTTCTGCGGATGCAGCGGATCGCCGCCGGAGAGTGAAATCCCCTGGCGCTTGATGCGGGTATCGTTGAGGTCGGCAATGATGCGGTCGGCCATCTCAGCGGTAAAAGGCATACCGGAGTTCACCCGCCAGGTGCTCTTGTTGTAGCAGCCTGGGCACTCGTGGACGCAGCCGGAAACAAACAGGGTGCAGCGGGTGCCGGGGCCGTTGACGATATCTACCGGGTAGTACTGATGGTAATTCATTTTTCGCTTCTCAATTAACGCCATAGCCGCGTTGGCTGCGCTCGCTCACCCCAGTCACGTACTGAATGTACGCTCCCGGGAATTCCCTCGTTTGCCGCCTTGCTCTGACGCTAATTGCTTTGCGAAAACGGAGGAATGCGGCCATTTCCCGGGTCGCGGCGTTCCGCCTTACCCGGGCTACCGGACGGTGCAAAACAGTAGCCCGGATAAGGCGCTGCGCGCCGCTATCCGAGAAAAGCGCATTGGTCTTTAACCGATCTGCCCATTGCCCAGGTGCTTAACGCGGCGCTTCACTTCTTCCTGCTTGCCGGCGTTGAACGGACGCGCGTCCGGACTGCCGAGATAACCGCATACCCGACGAGTAACCGACACGCGAGCGGCATCGTGGTTACCGCATTTCGGGCAGGTAAAGCCCTTGCTGGTGCACTCGAACTCGCCGGTAAAACCACACTCGTAGCATTCATCGATCGGCGTGTTGGTGCCGTAGTACGGCACGTGCTCATAGCTGTAATCCCACACGTCTTCCAGCGCCTTCAGGTTGTGCTGGATATTCGGGTACTCGCCGTAGCAAATGAAGCCGCCGTTGGCCAGCGGCGGGTACGGCGCTTCGAAATCGATCTTGTCGTACGGGTTGACCTTCTTCTCGACGTCGAGGTGGAAGCTGTTGGTGTAGTAACCTTTATCGGTCACGCCCTCCACTATGCCAAACTCGGCGGTGTCGAGACGGCAGAAGCGGTCGCACAGGTTTTCGCTCGGCGTGCTGTACAGACTAAAGCCGTAGCCGGTTTCTTCCTTCCACACATCGACGGCGTCGCGCAGGCGCTGGACGATGGCCACACCTTTCTCACGCAGCGCCTCGCTGTCGTACATATGCTGATTACCGTACAGCGCATTGATGGTCTCATGGATACCGATGTAACCCAGTGAAATGGACGCGCGGCCGTTTTTGAAAATCTCGGAGACGTCATCGTCGGCTTTCAGCCGCACGCCGCAGGCCCCTTCCATATACAGGATCGGCGCCACGCGGGCCTTCACCCCTTCCAGACGGGCAATACGGGTCATCAGCGCTTTGCGCGCCAGCTGCAGGCGCTCGTCCAGCAGCGCCCAGAAGGCGGCTTCGTCGCCTTTCGCTTCCAGGGCGATACGCGGCAGGTTGAGGCTAATCACGCCGAGATTGTTGCGCCCGTCATGCACCTGCTCACCGTTCTCGTTTTCCCACACCCCGAGGAAGCTGCGGCAGCCCATCGGCGTTTTAAACGACCCGGTCACTTTCACCACCTGATCGTAGTTGAGGATATCCGGGTACATGCGCTTGCTGGCGCACTCCAGCGCCAGTTGCTTGATGTCGTAGTTCGGATCGCCGAACTTATGGTTCAGACCGTCGCGAATGGCGAAGACCAGTTTCGGGAATACCGCGGTTTTGCGATTTTTACCGAGGCCAGCGATGCGGTTGCGCAGAATCGACTGCTGGATCAGGCGCGACTCCCAGCTAGTGCCGAGGCCAAAACCAAAGGTGACAAACGGCGTCTGACCGTTGGCGGTATGCAGCGTGTTGACTTCATACTCCAGCGACTGGAAGGCGTCGTAGCACTCTTTTTCGGTACGGGCGCGGGCATAGCCTTCGGCGTCCGGGATCTGCCACTCTTCGGCGATTTTACGATGCTTTTTGAAGCTTTCGGTGACGAACGGCGCCAGCACTTCATCGATACGGTTGATGGTGGTGCCGCCATAAATATGGCTGGCGACCTGGGCGATGATCTGCGCCGTCACCGCGGTGGCGGTAGAGATAGACTTCGGCGGCTCGATCTCCGCGTTGCCCATCTTAAAGCCCTGGGTCAGCATCCCTTTCAGATCGATCAGCATGCAGTTGAACATCGGGAAGAAGGGCGAGTAATCGAGGTCGTGATAGTGGATCATGCCGCGCTCGTGGGCCATCACCACATCGTGGGGCAGCAGGTGCTGCCGCGCATAGTGCTTGGCGACGATACCGGCCAGCAGGTCGCGCTGGGTCGGGATGACTTTACTGTCCTTGTTGGCATTTTCGTTGAGCAGCGCGGAGTTGGTCTGCTCGACGAGGCCGCGGATCTCCTGATTGAGACGGCCGCGCTTTTCGCGCTGGCTATCACGGTCATGGCGATACTCAATGTAGGCGCGCGCCAGCTGCTTATAGGGGCCGGACATCAGCTGGTTTTCTACCGCAGTCTGGATCTCGTTGATGTCGACCTGGGCGCGGCCCTGCATTTGTTGGCTAACGACTTCTGCGACGGTGGCGCAATAGTCTGCGTCATCGACTCCCGCTGCTTTAGCTGCACGTAGAATTGCTTCCTGAATGCGCTCTGATTTGAACGGCACTTTACAGCCATCACGTTTCATCACATGCGGTGTCATGATCACTCCATATATAGAACAGGTTATCCACAGAGGCGGAGGTTATCCCGAAGGCGCTGCACGCTACGGCTCGTGCTGTTTGCCTTCAGATCCGGCCCGTTTTATCCACATCTCATCACCGCCAGACATCGACAAGATATGGTGACATAATAGACGATTAATACAACATGTAGGGCCGGGACGCATTTTAAGTTCTATATGTAGTGATTTGCATCAAAGATGTTTGCGATTTTATTGACCCAGAACAAGGTAAAAAGGTGAGAGTACGGATGATGGGCGCTGGCGATAAATGTAAATTTATCTGGCTGGAAAATAAGCAAAAATGCCTGGCATCCACCTCCGATGCCAGGCATTACGCTCCGGTTTCTGTCGGGCAAGAAGTACCTTACGCCTGCAGCCACCATACGGCTTCGAACGGCCGCAGCGTCAGACCGGTCGGGCGGGGCGTAGTTTCTGCATAGTTGCTGATGATCATCTTCCAGTCGCCCTGGGCTTCCTCTGGCTGCCAGGTCTGCAGGTCACGGCTCAGGTTGGCGGCGACCACCAGCGTTTGCCCCTGCCACTGACGGCGATAACACCACAGCGACGGATGGTCCGGCAGGAGATCCTGGTAATCGCCCCAGGTCAGCAGCGGCAGGGTTTTACGCAGCGTAATCAGCTGCTGATAGGCATAAAACACCGAATCGGGGTCCGCCAGCGCCGCCTCAACGTTGATCTCCCGGTAGTTATCGCCAAGGCCGATCCACGGCTCACCGTCGCTGAAGCCGCCGTTCTCCCCGGCGTGCCACGGCATCGGCGTGCGGCTGTTGTCGCGCGACTTACTGGCGAGGATTGCCAGCAGTTCGTCCGGGCTTTGCCCCTGCGCTGCGCGCTCGATAAACATATTGTGGCTTTCGACGTCACGGTAATCGCTGATGCTGCTGAAGTGCGGATTGGTCATGCCGATCTCTTCGCCCTGGTAGATATAGGGCGTGCCCTGCATGCCGTGCAGCACCATCGCCAGCATCTTCGCCGCCGGCACCCGGTACTCGCCTTCGTCGCCAAAGCGCGACACGATGCGCGGCTGATCGTGGTTACACCAGAACAGCGCGTTCCACGCCCGATTGTGCATCCCCTGCTGCCAGTGGCGGAACAGCGCTTTCAGCGCCACATAGTCCGGGCGGGCGAGGGTCCATTTTTCACCGCCGGGATAATCGACCTTTAAATGGTGGAAGTTAAAGGTCATCGACAGCTCGCGGCCGTCCAGCGCGGCGTACTGCTGGCAGTGCTCCAGCGAGGTGGAGGACATCTCGCCGACGGTCATCAGGTTACGGGGAGTAAAGACATCGCGGCTCATCTCCTGCAGGAATTCATGCACCCGCGGGCCGTCAGTGTAGAAGCGGCGGCCATCACCCTCCGCATCGCAGGGGAAGGTCTGGTCTTTCGAGATCAGGTTGACGACGTCGAGGCGCAGACCGTCGACGCCGCGGTCGGCCCAGAATTCGCAGACCTTTTTCAGCTCGGCGCGTACCGCCGGGTTCTCCCAGTTGAGATCCGCCTGTTCAATGGCGAACAGGTGCAGATAATACTGCCCGCTGTCGGCGTGCCACTGCCAGGCGTTGCCGCCAAATTTGGAGCGCCAGTTGTTCGGCAGCGCGTCCGGTTCGCCGTCGCGCCAGATATAGAACTGCCGGTAGGGACTCTCCTTATTCAGCGACTGACGGAACCATTCATGCTCGGTCGAGGTATGGTTCAGTACCATATCCAGCACGATGCGGATACCACGGGCCTTCGCCTCCGCCACCAGGGCGTCAAAGTCGGCCATCGTGCCGTAGGAGGGATCGATAGCGGTGTAGTTCGCCACATCGTAGCCGTTATCCACCTGCGGTGAGACATAGAACGGCGTCAGCCAGATGGCGTCGACCCCAAGCTTCTGCAGATAGTCGAGGCGGGAAGTGACGCCGCGCAGATCGCCGGTACCGCTGCCGGTGGTATCCTGAAAACTCTTCGGATAGATTTGATAAATAACGCCGTTTTGCCACCAGTGGGGAAGATGATTCATAGTGCTTTCCTGCTGCAACGAGGGGCGCCAAAGGCGCCCCGAAAGAAGAAGTTAGACAATCTGCAAGGTGCCCTGACGGTACTTGCGCTGATACACCACGGTGGTCAGGATAATCGGCACCACCACCGCGATAGCCATCGCCATGGCGTACACCTGCCAGTAGGTTGGCTGGATGGAGAGGATGCCCGGCAGGCCGCCGACGCCGATGCCGTTCGCCAGCACGCCGTTCAGGCCGCACAGCAGGCCGGCGAGACCGGAGCCGATCATCGCGCACAGCATCGGGAAGCGGTACTTCAGGTTGATACCGTACATCGCCGGTTCGGTAACCCCGAGGTAAGCAGAAATTGCCGCCGGCACCGAGATTTCACGTTCATTCTGTTTACGGCTGGCGATGATGATGCCGACCACCGCCGACGCCTGGGCAATGTTGGATAGCGCAATCAGTGGCCACACCGGGGTGCCGCCCATGCTCTGGATCATCTGCATATCGATAGCGAGGGTGGTCTGGTGGACACCGGTAATCACCAGCGGCGCGTAGAGGAAGCCGAACAGCGCGGCGCCGATTGGCGCGAAGCTGCCGGTTAACAGATGGCGTACCGCGAAGGCCACGCCGTCGCCGATCAGGCGGCCGAACGGACCGATAATGGCGTGCGCGAGGAACACCGCGAGGATCAGCGAGCAGACCGGGACAATGACCAGGTAGAGGTAGTCAGGCACGATGCGCTTGAGGCGCGTCTCGATAAAGCCGAGCGTCAGGCCCGCCAGCAAGGCCGGGATCACCTGCGCCTGGTAGCCGACTTTGGCAATCGTAAACAGGCCGAAGTTCCACACCTCCGGCACCTGCTGGCCGAGGAGATAGGCGTTCATCAGCTGCGGGGAAACCAGGGTGACGCCAAGAACGATCCCGAGGATCGGCGTGCCGCCCATCTTCTTCACCGCTGACCAGCAGATCCCCACCGGCAGATAGAAGAAGATCGCCTCGCCAATCAGCCACAGGAAGTCATAGATGGTTTTCAGCGACGGGTGCATCTGAGCCAGCGTCTGGCCGTTGCTCATGGGTAAGTCGCCGATGACGTTACGGAAACCGAGGATCAGACCGCCACTGATTAGCGCCGGCAGCAGCGGGAAGAAGATCTCGGCAAAGTGCGAGATCAACTGCTCATGCCACTTCATATTTTGCCGCGCGGCCTGCTTGACCTGCTCTTTATCGGCGGAGGTCTGGCCGGTGGTAGCCAGCAGGGCCTTGTAGTAATCGCCCACCTCGGTGCCGATGACCACCTGGAACTGACCGGCGTTAGTGAAGCATCCCTTCACCATGCGCAGCTGTTCAATCTCTTTTGGTTTGGCGATGGCCGGGTCGTTCAGCACAAAGCGCAAACGGGTAATACAGTGGCTGACGGTGGCGATGTTGCCGCGCCCGCCCACCAGTTCGATCAGTTTATCGATGTCCTGCTGGTTTACTTTGCTCATGATGAAGCCTCAAAAACAGAGGGGGAGAGATGCCGTTTTTTACCTTGAGGGCATCCTAACCGTTCCGCTTGATTTGCAAAATGGGAACGTTCCCGAAACCCGGCGACGATCACATAAATCGTCCGAATGAGATTAATTCAGGGCGGCAGGAATCACGATCTGGCGGGGTTCGACGCTGCCGGCGATCTGCTCGATCAACTGCCGGGCGGCCCGGCGTCCGGACTCGGCATAGCCGGGATCGACGGTCAAGATTTCCGGGTGGAGAAACTTCATTAGCGGCGTGCTACCGACGCTGGCGAGCTGCAGCGCAGCGCGGCCCTGCTGCTGGAGGTACTTGCTGGCGCCGAGGGCGAGGGTATCCGTCGCGCAGACCAGGGCGCTGGTTTCGGCCGTCAGCACGCTGGCGACGGTGTCATACCCCTGCTTCATGCCCAAGCCCGGCAGAGCGGCGGTGGGCGTCAGGCGATGCTTTTTACAGAAGGCGAGGTAGGCGAGATGGCGGCGCTCGCCGGTGGTGACGTCGCTGTGCGGGACGCCAAGAAAACTGATGTGGCGATGTCCGCGATCGTAGAGCCGCTGCATCAGCAGCGTGATGGCGCCTTCGTCGTCATAGCACACCGAGGCGAAACCGGGGGCGTCGCGGGCCATCAGCACCAGCGTATCGCGCCAGGGGGCGAGCATCGCCTCATCAATGCCGGTAAATCCGAACAGCACTACGCCGTCAATATTACGCCGGGCGAGCATGCCGAGATGCTCTTCCACCAGTCCCGGGGAGAACTGACTCTCCATCATAATCGGATCGTAACCCTGTTCATAAAAGGCGGGCAGCATGGTCTGCACGGCAAGGTTTTCCGACAGGGAATCCAGACGGGTGACGATAATCGCCACCACTTTATCGCTCTGGCCGCGCATGGCGCGGGCGGAGCGGGAGGGTGAGAAACCGTGCTGCTGCATCACCGCTTCGACGCGCTCGCGGGTCCGTTCGCTGACCCCGCTCTCGTTGTTAAGGACGCGGGATACCGTCGATTTTCCTACGCCGCTTAAACGCGCAATATCTTTGATGGTCAGCCGGTTCTGCATGCGGAATTCTCGTCAGGGATGGTAGAAGTGAGCCTAATGCTACTCAACCAAACCGCAATGAGCAAAGTCTGGTTTACGTTCGGTTTAGTTGCGCGGGCTTATCATCGCCATAAATGCCACACATGTCTCAACGAGCGCGCTATAATCCGCGCCGTTTATATTCACTTACCGGAGAATTTATGGACCCCGATCCCACTCCTCATCCTCGATGGAGCAACCTTTCTTTCCGGTAAGCCTGTTTAACACTGCTTTACCGGAAAGCGTAAAGCAGTGATGTCCTTGATGTCCCTGCCATAAAAATTACATGCCTGACAGGTAGGCTTTGCTACGCCTGTTGGCGACGCTGCGTTCGCTCGCGCGAGCGCGGAGGGACTGTTTATGTTGAAAAATTATACCCGGCAGCTGTTCGCGCAGCTTAGCCGCCATCTGCCACGCCGTTTGGTCCAGCGCGATCCGCTGCCTGATGCCCGTAACCTGACCAGCGTGCCGATCCCGGACTCGCTCGGCAAGCGCTGCCTGGACGTTGCGGCGATGGATGACCAGGAGATCTGGCGTGCCTTTGACAGCCACCCTGAAGGGCTCAATGAAGGCGAAGTGGCGGCAAAGATCCTCAAACATGGTGACAATCAGATCCCGGCGCAGAAGCCCTCGCCGTGGTGGGTGCATCTGTGGACCTGCTATCGCAACCCGTTCAACCTGCTGCTGACGGTGCTCGGCATCGTCTCCTATTCCACCGAAGATCTGTTCGCCGCGGGCGTTATCGCGCTGATGGTCGGCATCTCGACGCTGCTTAACTTCATCCAGGAAGCGCGCTCGACCAAAGCGGCGGATGCGCTAAAGGCGATGGTCAGCAATACCGCCACGGTGCTGCGGGTGGTGAACGAGCAGGGGGAGAGCCGCTGGCTTGAACTGCCTATCGACCAACTGGTGCCAGGAGATATCGTCAAGCTGTCGGCGGGAGATATGATCCCGGCGGACCTGCGCATTATTCAGGCGCGCGATCTGTTTGTCGCTCAGGCCTCGCTGACCGGCGAATCGCTGCCGGTAGAGAAAGTCGCGCGCAGCCGCGACCCGCTGCAGCAGAACCCGCTGGAATGCGACACCCTGTGCTTTATGGGGACCAACGTGGTGAGCGGCTCGGCGCAGGCTATCGTCTACGCCACCGGCGGCAACACCTGGTTTGGCCAGCTGGCCGGGCGCGTCAGCGAGCAGGAAAGCGAGCCGAACGCCTTCCAGAAAGGCATCAGCCGGGTCAGCATGCTGCTGATCCGCTTTATGCTGGTGATGGCCCCGGTGGTGCTATTGATTAATGGCTACACCAAAGGCGACTGGTGGGAAGCGGCGCTGTTTGCACTGTCGGTGGCGGTCGGCCTGACGCCGGAGATGCTGCCGATGATCGTCACCTCGACGCTGGCGCGCGGGGCGGTGAAGCTGTCGAAACAAAAAGTGATCGTCAAACACCTCGACGCCATTCAGAACTTTGGCGCGATGGATATTCTCTGCACCGATAAAACCGGCACCCTGACTCAGGACAAGATCGTGCTGGAGAACCACACCGATGTCTCCGGTAAGTCCAGCGAGAGAGTGCTGCATACCGCCTGGCTCAACAGCCATTACCAGACCGGGCTGAAAAACCTGCTCGATACCGCGGTGCTGGAAGGCGTGGAGCTGGAGGCCGCCCGCGGCCTCGCAGAGCGCTGGCAAAAGGTGGATGAGATCCCGTTCGACTTCGAACGCCGCCGCATGTCGGTGGTGGTAAAAGAGCAGGGCGACGCGCATCAGCTGATCTGTAAAGGGGCGTTGCAGGAGATCCTTAACGTCTCGACCCAGGTGCGCTACAACGGCGAAATCGTACCGCTGGACGACACCATGCTGCGCCGCATCCGTCGGGTGACCGATACCCTGAACCGTCAGGGACTGCGGGTGGTGGCGGTAGCAACCAAATACCTGCCGGCGCGCGAGGGCGACTACCAGCGCGCCGATGAATCCGACCTGATCCTCGAAGGCTACATCGCCTTCCTCGATCCGCCGAAAGAGACCACCGCCCCGGCGCTGAAGGCGCTGAAGGCCAGCGGCATCACGGTGAAAATCCTCACCGGCGATAGCGAACTGGTGGCGGCGAAGGTGTGCCATGAAGTGGGGCTGGATGCGGGCGAAGTGGTGATTGGCAGCCAGATTGAAGCCATGAGCGACGATGACCTGGCGGCGCTGGCGAAGCGCACCACTTTGTTTGCACGTCTGGCGCCGCTGCATAAAGAGCGTATCGTGACGCTGCTGAAACGCGAAGGTCACGTGGTGGGCTTTATGGGCGACGGCATCAACGACGCCCCGGCGTTACGCGCGGCGGATATTGGCATCTCGGTTGATGGCGCGGTGGATATCGCCCGCGAGGCGGCGGATATCATTCTGCTGGAAAAAAGCCTGATGGTGCTGGAGGAGGGGGTGATCGAAGGCCGCCGCACCTTCGCCAACATGCTCAAGTACATCAAAATGACCGCCAGCTCCAACTTCGGTAACGTCTTTAGCGTGCTGGTGGCCAGCGCCTTCCTGCCGTTTCTGCCGATGCTGCCGCTGCACCTGTTGATTCAGAACCTGCTGTACGATGTCTCCCAGGTGGCGATCCCGTTTGATAACGTCGATGATGAGCAGATCCGTAAACCGCAGCGCTGGAACCCGGCCGATCTCGGGCGCTTTATGGTCTTCTTCGGACCGATCAGCTCGATTTTCGATATCCTCACCTTCGGCCTGATGTGGTGGGTGTTCCACGCCAATACCGTGGAGATGCAGACTCTGTTCCAGTCCGGCTGGTTTATTGAAGGGCTGCTGTCACAGACGCTGATTGTGCATATGATCCGCACCCGGCGCATTCCATTCGTCCAGAGCCGCGCCGCGTGGCCGCTGTTCGCCATGACCTTGGTGGTGATGGCCGTGGGCATTGCGCTGCCGTTCTCGCCGCTGGCGGGCTACCTGCAGCTGCAGGCGCTGCCGCTCAGCTACTTCCCGTGGCTGGTGGCGATCCTGGCGGGCTATATGGTGCTGACCCAGACCGTTAAAGGTTTCTACAGCCGTCGCTACGGCTGGCAGTGAAGGGCGCATTTTCGGATGAGCCACGTAAAAAAGGCAGCCACTGGCTGCCTTTTTTTCTGCCAACCAAAGCGATCAGCGACGCACGGCGATGGCTTCGATCTCGATCTTCACGTCTTTCGGCAGACGAGCGACTTCCACACAGGAGCGCGCCGGGAAGGTGGCATTGTGCTCGGTGAAGAACGCTTCGTAGGTGGCGTTAACGGTAGCGAAATCGTTGAGATCTTTGACGAATACGGTGGTCTTGACGATGTCGCCGACGGTGAGGCCAGCGGCTTCAACGATCGCTTTCACGTTGTTCAGCGACTGACGCGCCTGCGCGGACACGTCTTCCGGGACGCTGCCGGTTTTCGGGTCGACCGGGATCTGGCCAGAGGTGATGATCATGCTGCCCAGATCAACGCCCTGAACGTATGGGCCAATCGCTGCTGGTGCATTTTCCGTCGCAATAGTTTTGCTCATGTTATCTCCAGATGAACTGAGTAATGTTACGCAAAATCATTCAGGTTGCCGCCAGAGGGTAAGCGCTGTGCCGCCGGCGCAGACGCCGCCTGAAGGACGAAGCGTAGGGTGGTAGCCATTATAGGGAGGCCTACCACCAATACCAACCGCATTTAGTTGGCCAGCACCACATAATGAGAAAACTCTTTTTCACAGTATTTGCATTTGAGTGCGATGTCATCGGCGCGTTTTTTCACTGCAAAACTGGAAGAAACCGGTTCGGCGTGGCTGATACAGTTGCTGTTCGGGCAGACCAGCACGCTATCAATGCGATCCGGCAGGCTCGGGCGGGATTTGCCCACCACTTCGTAATCATCAATGCGGTTTACCGTCGCCTGCGGGGCGTACAGCGACAGCTGGTTAACCTGCTCGTCGGTCAGGAAGGTGTTCTCGATTTTAATCAAATCCTTGCGGCCCATCTCGCCGGAGGGCAGGTTCAGGCCGATGGTGATGCGCTGGTCGGTTTCGGTCAGTTTGAACAGGGTGAGCAGCTTAAAGCCGACCTGCGCCGGGATATGGTCGATCACGGTGCCGCGTTTAATGGCTTCTACTTGCAGTTTATTGTCGTGTGTCATCTCTCATTCCCCCTTACAGTGCCAGCTCGCTATTCAGTACCAGTGCCAGTAACGCCTGGCGGGCGAAGATGCCGTTACCGGCCTGCTGGAAGTACCAGGCGTGCGGTGTTTTATCGACATCGGTGGTGATTTCGTCAATGCGCGGCAGCGGGTGCAGCACCTTCATGTTGGCGCGCGCCCCTTCGAGGTCGGCGGCGCGCAGGACGAACTGCGCTTTCACGTTGGCGTATTCCGACGGATCCAGACGCTCTTTCTGCACGCGGGTCATGTACAGAATATCCACTTCCGCCATCACGTCGTCGATGGCGCTATGCAGGCTCCAGGCGATACCTTTTTCATCCAGCATATCGAGGATGTACTGCGGCATGGCCAGCGCGTCCGGGGCGATAAAGTAGAAGCGGTTGCCGCTGAATTTGGCCAGCGCCTGGGTCAGGGAGTGGACGGTACGGCCATACTTCAGATCGCCGACCATCGCCACGTTGAGGTTTTCGAGGCGGCCCTGGGTCTCCTGAATGGTGAACAGGTCGAGCAGGGTTTGGGTCGGGTGCTGGTTAGCGCCGTCGCCAGCGTTCAGTACCGGCACGCCGCCGGAGAATTCGGTCGCCAGGCGCGCGGCGCCCTCCTGCGGATGACGCATCACGATGGCGTCAACGTAGGTGCTGATGACGGAGATGGTATCCGCCAGGGTTTCCCCTTTTTTGCCCAGCGAGGTATTGGCGCTGTCAGAAAAGCCGACCACACTGGCGCCCAGGCGGTGCATCGAGGTTTCAAAAGAGAGACGGGTACGGGTGGAGGCTTCAAAGAAACAGCTGGCGATAACCTTATGCTTCAGCAGCTCGGGTTGCGGATTGGCTTTCAGCTTTGCCGCCGTCGCCAGCACCAGTTCGAGGTCTTCGCGGCTGAGATCGTTTATGGAAATGATATGTTTTTGATATAGCGGGTTAGCCATGCTTATCTCCTGACGCCTGGGCAAAAAAAAAGCCCCTTAAATAAGGGGCTTCGGGAATCCAATGAGCAACGGAAAGAAAAACGCCAGGCCAGCGTCTGCGTTCAGACGCGCTAAGACAGAATGTCGTACGCAATTGGCCATGCTTCCTCCCGGCAAAACGACTGGCATTATACGCAGACCGTTATGACGATCAAGCGATTCATTCACAAACAGGTAATCGTTTGCCTGCAGAAAAGTGCGTCAGCGCAAAGAACGGTGAAACTGTACTGGTATGGCAGTGGCGATGGGGGTATAAAGTTATAAAATGAAATGCTGTTTTATATTCGAGGTAAGTGATGATTATTGGCAATATCCACCATCTGCAGCCATGGCTGCCTGCCGCGCTGCGCGAGGCCATTGAGCACGTCATCGCCCATGTCAGCGAGGCGACGCCGCTGGGTAAACACGATATCGACGGCAATAACCTGTTTTATCTGATGTCCGAAGACACCACCGAGCCGCAGGCCGCGCGCCGCGCGGAATACCATGCCCGCTATCTCGATATTCAGATTGTGCTCCGCGGCATCGAGGGGATGACCTTCAGTACCTTGCCGGCTGGAGAGCCGCAGACCGACTGGCTGGCGGAGAAAGACATCGCTTTTCTGGCCGAAGGCCAGCAGGAGAAAACGGTGATCCTCAACGAAGGGGATTTTGTGGTGTTTTATCCCGGCGAAGTGCATAAACCGCTATGCGCCGTAGGCGCCCCGGCGAAGGTGCGCAAAGCGGTAGTGAAGATGCTGATGGCGTAAAATGGCGAGCCATATCCCGGATAAGCGCCGTGCTATCCGGGATGTGGCCACACGCGAAGGACTACTTGCTCAGCGTCGCCACCATCACCGCTTTGATGGTGTGCATCCGGTTTTCCGCCTGATCGAAAACCACGCTCGCCGCCGACTCAAACACCTCGTCAGTCACTTCCATACCGCCGTGCAGGCCGTAATCGGCGGCCATCTGTTTGCCCAACGTGGTCTGGTCGTCATGGAATGCCGGCAGGCAGTGGAGGAACTTGACCTGCGGATTGCCGGTCAGCGCCAGCATCGCGCTGTTAACCTGATAGTCGCGGAGCAGGGCGATACGTTCGGCCCATTTTTCCTTCGCCTCGCCCATCGAGACCCAGACGTCGGTATAGATAAAATCGGCGCCTTTCACTCCTGCGGCGATATCTTCCGTCAGGGTGATGTTGCCGCCCTGCTGTTTGGCCAGCGCGGTACAGGTCTCCACCAGCTGAGACTCCGGCCAGCAGGCCGATGGCGCTACCAGGCGCAGATCCAGACCGGTCAGCGCTGCGGCTTCCAGCATCGAATTGCCCATGTTGTTGCGCGCGTCGCCGGCGTAGACCAGCGTCATCTGGTTAAAGGCTTTGCCCGGCAGGTGCTCTTTCATGGTCAGCAGGTCCGCCAGCAACTGGGTGGGGTGGAACTCGTTGGTGAGGCCGTTCCACACCGGCACGCCGGCGTATTGCGCCAGGGTCTCCACCACCTCCTGGCCGTGGCCGCGATACTGAATGCCATCGTACATCCGCCCGAGCACGCGGGCGGTGTCTTTGATCGACTCTTTATGGCCAATCTGGCTGCCGCTTGGCCCCAGATAGGTCACGCGGGCGCCCTGATCGTATGCGGCAACTTCGAAAGAGCATCGTGTACGGGTTGAGTCTTTTTCGAAGATGAGCGCGATGTTTTTCCCTGCCAGTTTCTGGACTTCGATACCGTTTTTCTTATCGGCTTTGAGCTTTGCCGCCAGCTCGAGCAGGGCGGTGATTTCTGCAGGCGTAAAATCGAGTAACTTTAAAAAATGCTTCTGGTAAAACGCAGACATGGTTCCCTCACCTGGCATAGGCCACTAATTGAATTAAAATTCAATTTATATGTATGAATATTCATTTGCAAGTCTGTGATCGAAATCTTTCACTGAGAAGTGGAGGCAATGACGGCGGTATGTGACAATAGGGACAACTGCCGCACATTATGAGGAACGAGCCATGGCAAACCCGGAACACCTGGAAGAACAGCGTGAAGAGACGCGTCTGATTATCGAAGAGCTGCTGGAGGATGGCAGCGATCCGGACGCACTGTACACGATTGAGCATCACCTCTCTGCAGACGATTTCGAAACGCTGGAGAAAGTGGCGGTGGAAGCGTTCAAGCTGGGCTATGAAGTGACCGAGCCCGAAGAGCTGGAAGTGGAAGAGGGTGACATGGTCATCTGCTGCGATATTCTCAGCGAATGCGCGCTGAACGCAGACCTGATCGATGCCCAGGTGGAACAGCTGATGACGCTGGCAGAAAAATATGACGTCGAGTATGACGGTTGGGGTACCTATTATGAGGACCCGAACGGTGAAGAAGACGGCGACGATGACGAAGATTTTGTCGATGAAGACGACGATGGTGTTCGCCACTAAGCTGCAGATGGATACGGCGGCGCCTGCCGCCGTATAGCAAGGAACTTCCATGGATTACCCGCAGATACTCTCCCCGATTATCAATTTCCTGCACTGCCCGACGCCGCAGGCGTGGATTGACGAAGCCCGCAAGCCGGAAAACCTGCCGCTGCTGCTGACCGACCATATGGTGTGCGAACTGAAAGCGGCGCAGAACGCCATGCTGCTGGTGCGTCGCTACGTCGCGGATAAAGCCGACGCCGACGAGCTGCTGGCCTGCCTGAAGCCGTATGAAGACTTCACCTACCGCTGGGGGCCGGAGCCGGATTTCGTCGCCCTGCATAAGCGGATCAACAAAAGCGCCATGCCGCAGACCGACGACCCGTGGGGCCGCCAGTTGCTGGACAGCATGATTTTGCTGATTAAAGAGGAGCTACATCACTTCTGGCAGGTGCGGGAGATGATGCTGGCGCGTGATATTCCCTACGTCAAAATCACCGCCAGCAACTATGCCCGTGGCATGCGGCGGGAGGTGCGTTCGCACGAGCCGGTGATGCTGATCGATAAGTTGATCTGCGGGGCCTATATCGAGGCCCGCTCCTGCGAACGCTTTGCGGCGCTGGCGCCGTGGCTGGATGACGATCTGCAGAAGTTTTATCTGTCGCTGCTGCGTTCCGAGGCGCGTCACTATCAGGACTATCTGGATCTGGCGCAGAAGATTGCCGGAGACGATATTAGCGAGCGGGTGCGCCAGCTCGGCGAGGCGGAAGCGGCACTGATCCTCAGGCCGGAGGCCGAGTTCCGCTTTCACAGCGGTGTGCCGGTGGCGGCGTAACCCTCGGTATTCGGGCCCTGCAGCCCCGGTAGCCACTAACACTGGCAGTTTCAGTAGCCCTGGGGAAAGAGATAGCGTTGAGAGCTTCAGCCCGCAATGGTACGAGCCGTAGGTCGGGTAAGGCGTTAGCCGCCACCCAACAAAAAAACGGCACCGCGAGCACGGGTAAGGTGCAAGGGGTTCCATCCGGGACATACCCCGGCTTGCGCTACGCTTAGCCGGGCTACCGAACTGTAGCCCCGGTAAGCGTAGCTCTACCGGGGACGCCTGCGATATCGAGGCGCTACAGCGTTTTCAGCATCCGCACTTCACAGTCAACGTGGCCGGTGCAACCCAGCGGCCCGTCAATGTGCTCAAAGCCGAGATGTTCATATAAGCCGATCGCCTCCGTCAGGAAGGCGGTAGTTTCCAGATAGCAGCGTTTAAAGCCCTGCTCGCGGGCGTAGTCCAGCGCCAGCAGCGCCAGCTTCTTCGCCAGCCCTTGACCGCGCGCGCTGGTCATAAAATACATTTTCTGTAACTCGCAGATATCCGGCTCGCTGCAGGCGAGCGGCGCGACGCCACCGCCGCCAACCACTTCGCCCTCTTTCTCCACCACCCAATAGGCAGAGCCTGGCTGGCTGTACAGCTCATACAGTTCATCGAGATTCGGGTCGGCGACCGTATAGCCTTTATCGGCGGTCAGGCCATATTCAGCCGAGACCTGGCGGATGACCCTGGCGATGGCGGCATTGTCTGCCGCCGTAATGCGACGCAGCAACGTCGCCGCGGGGACGCTCGTATTCATACAATGACTCATTACCCAAAAAAGACGAATGATGATGTTAATAACATCGCGACAGGGGAAAGCGCAAGCGAGGATGTTTCATAAAAAAACGCCCCTTGCCGGGTGGCAAGGGGCGGGAGGATCACAGCGCGGCGATCACCGCCTGCTGCTCAATCAGCTTCGCTTTCGCTTCCGCGTAGCCTTCCAGCTTCTCGCGCTCTTTAGCGATCACCGCTTCCGGTGCGCGGGCGACAAAGCCTTCGTTGGACAGCTTGCTCTCGATGCGGCCAATTTCACCTTCGATTTTGGCCACTTCTTTCGCCAGACGCGCCAGCTCATCTTCTTTATTGATGAGGCCCGCCATCGGGATCAGCAGCTCGGCACCGTCGATAATCTTGGTCACGGAGACCGGACCTTTATCATCGGCAGGCAGCACGGTAATGCTTTCCAGACGCGCCAGGTTCAGCAGGAAGCTGCGGTTGTCGTTCACACGACGCTCGGCCTCTTTGCTGCAGCCGCGCAGCAGCAGTTCCAGCGGTTTGCCCGGAGCGATGTTCATTTCCGCACGGATGTTACGCACGGCGACGATCGCCTGCTTCAGCCATTCGGTATCGGCCAGCGCCGCGTCATCCACCTGAGAGGCATCGTACTGCGGGAACGGCTGCAGCATGATGGTGTCGGCGGTGATACCGCAGATCGCTTTCACGCGCTGCCAGATGGTCTCGGTGATGAACGGAATGATCGGATGCGCCAGGCGCAGCAGACCTTCCAGCACGGTCACCAGCGTATGGCGAGTCCCGCGCAGCTCCGCTTCGCTGCCACCGTTCATCACCGGCTTGGTCAGCTCCAGGTACCAGTCGCAGAACTGGTTCCAGGTGAACTCGTACAGGATGCCGGCGGCGATATCGAAGCGGAAGTTATCCAGCGCTTCGCGATACGCTTTCACGGTGTGGTTGAATTCCGCGAGGATCCAGCGGTCGGCCAGGGAGAGCACCATTTCGCCGCCGTTGAAGCCACAATCCTGATCTTCGGTATTCATCAGTACGAAGCGGCTGGCGTTCCACAGCTTGTTACAGAAGTTACGGTAACCTTCCAGACGCTTCATATCCCAGTTGATGTCGCGGCCGGTAGAGGCCAGCGCTGCCAGGGTGAAGCGCAGGGCGTCGGTGCCGTGCGGCTCGATGCCGTTCGGGAACTGTTTCTCGGTGCGCTTACGGATTTTTTCCGCCAGCTGCGGCTGCATCATGTTGCCGGTACGTTTCTCCAGCAGCTCCGGCAGGGTAATGCCGTCAACCATATCCAGCGGGTCGATAACGTTACCCTTGGATTTGGACATCTTCTGGCCTTCGTCATCGCGGATCAGACCGGTCATGTAGACGGTCTTAAACGGTACCTGCGGCTTGCCGTTTTCATCTTTGATGAAGTGCATGGTCATCATGATCATGCGGGCGATCCAGAAGAAGATGATGTCGAAGCCGGACACCATCACGCTGGTCGGGTGGAACTGACGCAGGGCGTCGGTGTTTTCCGGCCAGCCGAGGGTGGAGAAGGTCCACAGAGCGGAGGAGAACCAGGTATCGAGAACGTCTTCATCCTGACGCAGGGCAACGTCCGTACCGAGTTTGTTTTCCTGACGCACTTCGTCTTCGCTACGGCCCACGTAGACGTTGCCGTCGTTGTCATACCATGCCGGGATGCGGTGACCCCACCACAGCTGACGGGAGATACACCAGTCCTGAATATCGCGCATCCAGGAGAAGTACATGTTTTCGTACTGCTTCGGCACGAACTGAATGTCGCCATTCTCAACGGCTTCCACCGCCGGCTTGGCCAGCACGTCCGCACGCACGTACCACTGGTCGGTGAGCATCGGTTCGATAACCACGCCGCCGCGATCGCCGTAAGGGACGGTCAGGTCGTGCGGTTTGATCTCTTCCAGCAGGCCGAGGGCGTCAACCGCCGCAACGACGGCTTTACGCGCCGCGAAGCGTTCCAGTTTCTGGAACTCCGCCGGGATCTCGCTGGAGTAGACGTCGGATTCATTGCCTTTGGTGTCGTAGACTTCCGCGCTTTCGCGGATGTCGCCGTCAAAGGTCAGGATGTTGATCATCGGCAGCTGATGACGACGACCCACTTCGTAGTCGTTAAAGTCGTGCGCCGGGGTGATCTTCACGCAGCCGGTGCCTTTTTCCATGTCGGCGTGTTCGTCGCCCACGATCGGGATGCGACGGTTAACCAGCGGCAGCACCACGAATTTACCAATCAGGTCTTTGTAGCGCGGATCTTCCGGGTTAACGGCCACGCCGGTATCGCCCAGCAGGGTTTCCGGACGGGTGGTGGCGACCACCAGGTAATCTTTACCGTCAGCGGTTTTCGCGCCATCGGCCAGCGGGTAGCGGATGTGCCACATGGAACCTTTCGATTCGCGGTTTTCCACTTCGAGGTCGGAAATGGCGGTGCGCAGTTTCGGGTCCCAGTTAACCAGGCGTTTACCGCGGTAGATCAGATCTTCTTTGTACAGGCGAACAAAGACTTCTTTCACGGCATTGGAAAGCCCCTCGTCCATGGTGAAGCGCTCGCGCTCCCAGTCCACGGAGTTGCCGAGGCGGCGCATCTGGCGGGTAATGGTGCCGCCGGATTCCGCTTTCCACTGCCAGATTTTGTCGATGAAGGCATCGCGGCCGTAGTCGTGACGGGTTTTCCCTTCTTCCGCGGCAATCTTACGCTCAACCACCATCTGGGTGGCGATACCCGCGTGGTCGGTACCGGCCTGCCACAGGGTGTTTTTGCCCTGCATGCGCTGGTAGCGAATCATGGTATCCATGATGGTTTGCTGGAAGGCATGACCCATATGCAAACTGCCGGTGACGTTCGGCGGCGGGATCATGATGCAGAAGCTCTCCTGGCTTTCATCACCATTCGGTTTGAAATAGCCCTGCTTTTCCCAGTGCTCGTAAAGCGGCTGTTCGATATCTTGTGGGTTGTATGTCTTTTCCATTATTTCCAGGTTGCCGTGTTCAGGTTGAAACCAGCCATGCGGTACGCTTTATAGCGTTCGCGCGCCAGTTGTTTCAGATTTTCTTCGTAAGGGACAAAGTCTATCACTTCTGTGAAAGCGGTGGCAAAATCTGCAAAGTTAAGCCGCAGACTGATCAGAATGTCCCGCGGGCTGCTGTTGCGTTTCTGCGGCCAGGCAATCTCCACTGGCGCACCGCCTCTCGGGCCTTCGCCCGCCAGATTATGCGGCACAAAGCTCTCCGGCGGCCGCGACCACAGCGCCTCGTCGAGGCGAATCGCCTGCTGCTCATCTTCACAGGCGATCAGGACGCGCTTGCCGTTGCGCCAACGTTCTGCGGCAATGTCACACACCAGCTGCTCGACGGCGCTCAGGCCTTCGACGGTGTTTTCGTTGTCCAGAAGGTAGAACGTTGCATTCTTCATATATGGGGCTTCTTGTCGTGGATTTAAATGCAAAGCCGGGTGGCGCTACGCTTACCCGGCCTACAAACGGCATCTTTCCGTAGGCCCGGTAAGCGTAGCGCCACCGGGCATCAGACGGCAATCACTCTTCGCCGTTAAAACCCGCACGATTGAGCAGGAACTGCGACAGCAGCGCCACCGGACGACCGGTAGCGCCTTTGGCCTTACCGGAACGCCAGGCGGTACCGGCAATGTCGAGGTGCGCCCAGTTGTACTTACGGGTAAAGCGCGACAGGAAGCAGCCGGCTGTGATTGCGCCGCCAGGACGGCCGCCAATGTTCGCCATATCGGCAAAGTTGGACTCCAGCTGATCCTGGAACTCGTCGGCCAGCGGCAGACGCCAGGCGCGGTCGCCCGCCAGTTCGGAGGCGCCGATCAGCTCATGAGCCAGCGGGTTATGGTTCGACATCAGGCCGGTGATGTGATGGCCGAGGGCAATCACGCAGGCGCCGGTCAGCGTCGCGACGTCGATCACCGCTTCCGGTTCGAAACGCTCAACGTAGGTCAGGACGTCGCACAACACCAGGCGGCCTTCGGCGTCGGTGTTCAGGACTTCCACCGTCTGGCCGGACATGGTGGTCAGGACGTCACCCGGACGATAGGCGCGACCGCCAGGCATGTTTTCACAGCCCGCCAGCACGCCGATGACGTTCAGCGGCAGCTGCAGCTCGGCAACCATCCGCATCACGCCGTACACCGCCGCGGCGCCGCACATGTCGTACTTCATCTCGTCCATGCCTTCGGCAGGCTTGATGGAGATGCCGCCAGAGTCGAAGGTCAGGCCTTTACCGACCAGCACGATAGGGCGCGCGTCCTCAGACGGGTTGCCTTTATACTCGATGACCGACATCAGCGACTCGTTCTGCGAGCCGTTGCCGACGGCGAGATAGGAGTTCATCCCCAGCTCGCGCATCTGCTGTTCGCCGATCACGCGGGTAATGACGTTCTTGCTGTAGGTATCGGCCAGCTGACGCGCCTGGGAAGCCAGATAGGCGGCGTTACAGATGTTCGGCGGCATGTTGCCAAGATCTTTCGCCGCTTTGATGCCGGCGGCGATCGCCAGACCATGCTGAATGGCGCGTTCGCCGCTGGTCAGCTCGCGACGGGTCGGCACGTTAAAGACCATTTTACGCAGCGGGCGACGCGGCTCGCTTTTGTTGGTCTTCAACTGATCGAAGCTGTACAGCGTCTCTTTGGCGGTTTCAACGGCCTGGCGAACTTTCCAGTAGTTGTTGCGGCCCTTGACGTGCAGCTCGGTCAGGAAGCAGACGGCTTCCATTGAACCGGTATCATTCAGGGTATTGATGGTTTTCTGGATGACCTGCTTATACTGACGTTCATCCAGCTCGCGCTCTTTGCCGCAGCCAATCAGCAGAATGCGCTCAGACAGAATGTTTGGCACATGGTGCAGCAATAACGTCTGGCCAGGTTTGCCTTCCAGCTCGCCGCGACGCAGCAGGGCGCTGATGTAGCCGTCGCTGATTTTATCGAGTTGTTCGGCGATGGGGGAGAGGCGACGTGGTTCAAAGACGCCGACCACGATACAGGCGCTCCGTTGCTTCTCCGGGCTACCGCTTTTTACACTGAACTCCATGCACTATGCTCCTGAATCTTAAAGACAACAGTGGTGGCTACGGCTATACTCGTCGCCTTTCAAGTTGCAGATGCGCCGGCTGCGCCTGCTTACCTGATGCGGGCCTAACGCGCGCGCCAGGGGTCACAGCCCTGCTGCCTTCTTACAACTCGAAATCCATTGAGTATATAATTGCAAGCTTTCGTAACTCATGTCCGCTGTTGCGGTGACTTCGTGTTAATCTTAACGTTATTAAGGCCTGGGTTCGTCAGAAAAGATCCTGACATGCAGAACCGATGAGTCATTTAATCTTAGCGATGTTTTCAACGACCAAAGAGAATAAATGACGTTTAAGCCATGAAACAAGCAATTTTCCTGCAATAAAACGGGTTTTTACGGGCGTATTTATAGTGATAATCATAAGATATCTGGTTCGTGAGACGCTGAAAAGCCAGTTGGCGATCCTATTCATCCTGTTACTGATTTTCTTTTGTCAGAAATTAGTCAGGATCCTCGGCGCCGCGGTGGATGGCGATATCCCAACCAATCTGGTGCTCTCGCTGTTGGGGCTCGGCATCCCGGAGATGGCGCAGCTTATCCTGCCGTTAAGTTTGTTCCTTGGCCTGCTAATGACCCTGGGCAAGCTGTACACCGAAAGTGAAATTACGGTGATGCACGCTTGCGGTCTGAGCAAAGCCGTGCTGATCAAGGCGGCGATGATCCTCGCGCTGTTCACCGGCGCGGTGGCGGCGGTCAACGTCATGTGGGCGGGGCCGTGGTCGTCGCGCCATCAGGACGAAGTGCTGGCCGAAGCCAAAGCCAACCCCGGCATGGCGGCGCTGGCCCAGGGCCAGTTCCAGCAGGCCAGCGATGGTAACGCGGTGATGTTTATCGAGAGCGTCAACGGCAACCGCTTCCATGACGTCTTCCTTGCCCAGCTGCGTCCGAAAGGCAATGCGCGCCCCTCGGTGGTGGTGGCGGATTCCGGCGAGCTGTCGCAGCAGAAAGACGGCTCGCAGGTGGTGACCCTCAACAAGGGCACCCGCTTTGAAGGCACCGCGATGCTGCGCGATTTCCGCATTACCGACTTCAATAACTATCAGGCTATCATCGGCCACCAGGCAGTGACCTCCGATCCGGACGACACCGAACAGATGGATATGCGCACTCTGTGGCAGACCCATACCGACCGCGCGCGTGCCGAACTGCACTGGCGCTTCACGCTGGTGGCGACCGTCTTCATTATGGCGCTGATGGTGGTGCCGCTCAGCGTGGTGAACCCGCGTCAGGGGCGCGTGCTGTCGATGCTGCCGGCGATGCTGCTTTACCTGGTGTTCTTCCTGCTGCAAACGTCGATTAAGTCGAACGGCGGCAAAGGCAAAATGGACCCGGCTATCTGGATGTGGGCGATTAACCTGCTCTATTTTGCGCTGGCGGTGCTGTTAAACCTGTGGGACACGGTGCCGATGCGCCGCTTCCGCGCCCGTTTTAATAAAGGAGCGGCCTGATGCAGGCGTTTGGCGTACTTGACCGTTATATCGGTAAGACGATTTTCAACACCATCATGATGACCCTGTTCATGCTGGTGTCGCTCTCCGGCATTATCAAGTTTGTCGATCAGCTGAAAAAGTCCGGGCAGGGTAGTTACGATGCGCTGGGCGCTGGTCTCTACACCATCCTCAGCGTGCCGAAGGACATCCAGATCTTCTTCCCGATGGCGGCGCTGCTTGGCGCGTTGCTGGGGCTGGGGATGCTGGCCCAACGCAGCGAGCTGGTGGTGATGCAGGCATCCGGTTTCACCCGGCTGCAGGTGGCGCTGGCGGTAATGAAAACTGCGATCCCGCTGGTGCTGCTGACCATGGCGATCGGCGAGTGGGTGGCGCCCCAGGGCGAGCAAATGGCGCGCAACTACCGCGCCCAGCAGATGTACGGCGGTTCGCTGCTGTCGACTCAGCAAGGGCTGTGGGCGAAAGATGGCCACAACTTTGTCTATATCGAACGCGTGAAAGGCAACGATGAGCTGGGGGGCGTCAGCATCTATGCCTTCAATCCGGAGCGTCGTTTAGAGTCGGTGCGCTATGCCGCCTCGGCAAAGTTCGATAGTGAAAATAAAGTGTGGCGCCTGTCGCAGGTGGATGAATCCAACCTGACCGATCCAAAGCAGGTGACCGGGTCGCAGATGGTGAGCGGTACCTGGAAAACCAACCTGACGCCGGATAAGCTCGGCGTGGTTGCCCTGGATCCGGATGCGCTGTCGATCAGTGGTCTGCACAACTATGTGAAATACCTGAAGTCCAGCGGCCAGGATCCGGGACGCTACCAGCTCAATATGTGGAGCAAAATCTTCCAGCCGCTGTCGGTGGCGGTGATGATGCTGATGGCGCTGTCGTTTATCTTTGGTCCGCTGCGTAGCGTGCCGATGGGCGTGCGGGTGGTGACGGGGATTAGCTTCGGCTTTATCTTCTACGTGCTGGACCAGATTTTCGGCCCGCTGACCCTGGTATATGGCATACCGCCGATCATCGGCGCGCTGTTGCCGAGCGCCAGCTTCTTCCTGATAAGCCTTTGGCTGATGATGCGCAAGGCCTAGCGGGTTAAGCCCGGAACGTATAAGCCCCCTCAACGATGAGGGGGCTTTTTTTTTAGCGCTTGCGTCCGCCCAGCAGGCTGCCCAGCATGCCGCGGACGATCTGATTGGTGACCTGGCGAACCGCGCTTTTCGCCGCGGTCTGCACGATACCGTCGCGTTTGCCGCCGCGCGGGCCGGTGCTGCCGAACAGAATATCTTTCAGGCCGCCGAGTAGCCCATCGTCATCGCCGCTCTGCTGGCCCTTCGCCGGCGGAGCCGACTGCTGCCCGGTGGCGACCTGCACCCCTTGCTGCAGCATCTCAAAGGCCGACTCGCGGTCCACCTCCTCCTCATACTTGCCGTACAGCGGCGAGTGATTCAGCAGGCCATTGCGCTCGTCATCGCTGACCGGACCCATTCGCGAGCAGGGGGCGATAACCATCGCCCGCTCGACCACCGACGGACTGCCTTTCTCATCGAGGAAGGAGATCAGCGCTTCGCCGGTGCCCAGCTCCTGGATCGCCTGCTCGGTACTGAAGGCCGGATTGGCGCGCATGGTCTGGGCGGCGGTTTTCACCGCCTTCTGGTCCTTCGGCGTAAAGGCGCGCAGGGCATGCTGCACGCGGTTGCCCAGCTGACCGAGCACGGCGTCGGGAATATCCGCCGGGTTCTGCGAAACGAAATAGACGCCGACGCCCTTGGAGCGGATGAGGCGGATCACCTGTTCGATTTTATCCAGCAGTACCTGCGGCGCGTCGTTGAACAGCAGATGCGCCTCATCGAAGAAGAACACCAGCTTCGGTTTTTCGAGGTCGCCAGCTTCCGGCAGGCGCTCGTAGAGTTCGGAGAGCATCCACAGCAGGCTGGCGGCATAGAGCTTCGGCATCTGGTAGAGTTTTTCGGCGCTGAGGATATTGATCACCCCTTTACCACTGGCATCGACGCGCATCCAGTCGGCAATATCCAGCATCGGCTCGCCGAAGAAGTGCTCGGCGCCCTGCTGCTCCAGGGTTAACAGCCCGCGCTGGATGGCGCCGATCGAGGCGCTGCTGATATTGCCGTACTGATTCTGGAACGCTTTGGCGTTGTCGCCGATAAACTGGGTGATGGCGCGGAGATCTTTGAAGTCGAGCAGCAGCAGGCCGCGGTCGTCCGCGATGCGAAAAATAATGTTCAGCACGCCGCTCTGCACCTCGTTGAGATTGAGCAGGCGCGCCAGCAGCAGGGGGCCAAGATCGGAGACCGTCGCCCGAACCGGGTGACCCTTCTCGCCAAAGATATCCCAGAGCACCACCGGGTTGGCGTGCGGCTCCCAGTCGCTGACGCCGATCTTCTCCAGCCGCGCCTGCAGTTTCTCTGAGCTCTGCCCCGCGGCGGCAATGCCGGTCAGGTCGCCCTTGACGTCCGCCATAAATACCGGGACGCCAATCTCCGAGAACGACTCAGCCAGCTTTTGCAGGGTGACGGTTTTACCGGTGCCGGTCGCACCGGTGATCAGCCCATGGCGGTTGGCCATCGCGGGCAGCAAATACAGCGCGTTATCCAGCGTGCGCGCAATCAACAAGGGTGAGCTCATGATCGATTCCTCCATTTATCCTGCGACGATTATAGGCAACCTCGTCGTCCGGCGTTGGGAAAATCGTCACGCGCCGCGCACGCTGTCCAGAGCAGGCTTCAGGCGCAGTGGCGCTGGATAAGCGCGATGCTCTGCTCAATTTCGCGCTCGATATCCGCTTCGCTCCACTGCGCCAGCTCAGGTGCGAAGGGTTCAAAAGCGTATACCCCTTGATAGCCGCGGGCTTCCAGCGCTTTAACCTGCTCGCAGGTGCCGAGACGATCCTGCGGGGTCAGCATGATGCGCTCGGCATCGGTGAGCTGCTCGCGCGGACGGCTATCGTCCACCCCGGAGAGATGCACCAGACCGATGTCCGCCACCTCCACCTGGCTGAACTCGTCCGCCGCCTGGGGGTAGAGATGGTGATGGAAGGTGTCGATCAGCAGCTTAAACGGCACGCGGGCGTCGTGGATCAGCGTCTGCGCCTGGAGTGCCGAACGCAGCGAGCTTTGCGGGAAGCCCAGCGGCTCCACCAGGCCGTGGATGCCGTAGAAGGCGAACAGTGGCGCCAGGTCGCGCAGGGCGCTCAGGGTTTCGCTGGCCGGCACCTCGCTGCCGTCGTTGAGCGGACAGAGCACCAGCGATTTGGCGCCGATGGCCTGGGCCTCTTTCAGCAGCGATTCGGTCAACTGCCGCACCTCTTCGCTACGACGGTTAAAGGGGTAGACCGCATTAATCGTCAGGATCTCGATGTGGTAGCGCGCCGCCAGCTCGCGCACCTGCTGATGGCTCAGATCGTCGGTCACTTTTCCGCTGGGTAAATCGTTGCGCAGCTCGACCTTATTCAGGCCCAGACGGTTCACCAGACGGAAAAACGCTTCAATGCTGAGCGCTGGCGCGATTTTGCGGTTAATACAAAAACGTTGCATTGCGATGGCCATAGGACACTCCTGACGGAAGAGGGGTAGGTTCGTTCAATTGGCTAACAGTCAAAACGTTTATTCCAAAATTAGCAAGAATGGAAATGATGAATGTTTGAGCTGTCTCGCAAAATATCACCGGCCCCGACTGCGGGAGCGACAGCAGCAGGAAGCCGGGCGTCTTGAGGCGACGAGGCGGGATGCGGGAAGCACACAGGCAATCCGTCGGCGCAAAATGCGACTGTTATCACCAAAATGAAATTTCATTTCACGACAATGTTGAAATATAAATTTCATTTTACTACGGTTATAGCACAGCAGAATCAGCGACGGGCCGGTGTGCGCTGGCCCCCTTCACTATGAGGCGAGAACATGACGATCACAGGAAACTTTATTGGCGGGAAAACCGTTATTAGCAGCAGCAACGAAACGATGCCGGTATACGACCCGGCGACGGGCAAAGCGGTGCGCGAAGTCACGGTGTCAACCGCGCAGGAAGTCTCCGAGGCGATTCAGGTTGCTCGCGATGCGTTTGACAGCTGGTCCCGTACCACGCCGCTGCGCCGCGCCCGCGTGCTGTTCAACTTCAAAATGTTGCTGGAGCAGCACGTGGAAGAGCTGGCGGGGATCATCGTCAGCGAGCACGGCAAAGTGTGGTCGGATGCGCTGGGCGAGCTGACCCGCGGCATGGAAGTGGTCGAATTCGCCTGCGGGATCCCGCACCTGATTAAAGGCGAATACTCCTCTGACGTCGGCACCGGCGTCGACAGCTATTCGCTGATGCAGCCCCTGGGCGTAGTGGCCGGGATCACCCCGTTCAACTTCCCGGCGATGGTGCCGATGTGGATGTTCCCGCTGGCGCTGGCCTGCGGCAACAGTTTCGTCCTCAAGCCGCCGGCGCTGGCGCCGACGGCCGCCGTGCGTCTGGCAGAGCTGCTGAAAGAGGCCGGTCTGCCGGACGGCGTGTTTAACGTCGTGCACTGCAGCAATGAAGATGCTGAGCAGCTGTACACTGACCCGCGTATTGCGGCGGTGAGCTTCGTCGGCTCCTCCGGCGTGGCGGAGTATATCTACAAGACCGCCAGCGCCCACGGCAAGCGCGTACAGGCCTTCGGCGCCGCCAAGAACCACGCGATTGTGATGCCGGATGCCGATCTCGACGCCACCGTTAACGCCATTATGGGCGGCGCTTTTGGCTCCGCAGGCGAGCGCTGCATGGCGCTGCCGGTGGTGGTGGCGGTGGGAGATGAAACCGCCGACAAACTGATCGCCCGCCTGAAGCCGCTGGTGGAAGCGCTGAAAGTAGGCCCGGGCTGCATGCGCGGCCAGGAAGAGAACGAGATGGGACCGGTGGTGTCTGATACCCACCAGAAAAAAGTGCTCGGCTATATTGATAAAGGCGAAAGCGAAGGGGCAAAACTGGTGGTCGATGGCCGCAAACTGCGCGTGCCGGGTTACGACGCGGGCTATTATGTCGGCGGCACCCTGTTCGATCACGTCACCCCGGAGATGACCATCTGGCGCGAAGAGATCTTTGGCCCAGTGCTGGGGATTGTGCGCGCGGCGGACTATGACAGCGCCCTTGAGCTGGTCAACAGCCACGAGTTTGGCAACGGCAGCGCCGTTTTCACCAGCAACGGCCACACCGCGCGTGAATTCGTCCACGACGTGCAGGCGGGGATGGTTGGGGTGAACGTGCCGGTCCCGGTGCCGATGGCGTTCCACAGCTTCGGCGGCTGGAAGCGCTCGGTGTTTGGCGCGTTGAACGTCCACGGGCCGGACGGCGTGCGCTTCTACACGCGCATGAAGACCGCCACCGTACGCTGGCCGGCAGGGCAGCAGACCGTATCTGAATTCAGCATGCCGACATTAGGTTAATCGGCGAAGGAGAGCGCCATGTCGTTACTGGCTAAATCGCGAAAAGAGGGACAGATCCAGCATATTACGCCGCAAAGCGCCGGTTGGCGCTATATCGGCTTTGATGTCTGGATGTTGAAAAAAGGGCAGACTGTGACGCTGGAGAGCGGCGATCGCGAGCTGTGCCTGGTGCTGGTCGCCGGGCTGGCATCGGTGAAAACGCAGCATGCCGATTTCCCGAATCTCGGTAAACGGATGTCGCCGTTTGAACGCACCCCGCCGTGGTCGGTCTACGTCCCGCCGCAGGATAAAGTCGAGGTAACCGCCGATTCCGATCTGGAGCTGGCGGTATGCAGCGCGCCGGGCAAAGGCCGCTTCCCGGCACGCCTCATTCGGCCGGAAGACGTCGGCGTAGAGCATCGCGGGAAAGGGCGCAACCAGCGCCGGGTGCATAATATTCTGCCGGACAGCGCCGAGGCGGACTGCCTGCTGGTGGTGGAAGTGTACACCGACGAGGGGGCCACCAGTTCGTGGCCATCGCATAAGCATGATACCGCCCAGCCGGGCAAAGAGACGCAGCTGGAAGAGACCTACTACCACCGCTTCGATCCGCCGCAGGGCTTTGCCTTCCAGCGGGTCTACACCGACGACCGTAGCCTGGACGCCTGTATGGCGCCCTACAACCACGATGTGGTGATGGTGCCGCGTGGTTACCACCCGGTGGCGGCGATTGCCGGTTACGACAGCTACTATCTGAACGTGATGGCCGGGCCGGATCGGAAATGGTTGTTCACCTGGGAAGATGACCACGCCTGGATCAACACGCCGGAGTACCCGCGCCACGACTGACGCGCGGTGCAGAAGCGGATACAAAAGGCCGGTTAGCGATGCTAACCGGCCTTCTTGTTTGAGGGCGGCAGGTGTTTTTTAGCGAAACGCTCCGCGGAATCCCACTCCCCGACCCGGCAAGCGCAGCGCCGCCGGGGAGGACACTTCGGGCGCCATACCCGTCTTGTGCCGGATAGCGCTACGCTTATCCGGCCTACGGGATCCTCCTGTAAGCCCCTATACCCCAGGCCCGGCAAGCGCAGCGCCGTCGGGCAGGAACCTCCGGCGCCATACCCGCCTTTGTGCCGGATGGCGGCATAAATACCTTATCCGGCCTACGGTATCCTCACGTGAGCTCATATATCGTAGGCCCGGCAAGCGCAGCGCCGCCGGGCGATGACCGCGGGCACGGAGCCGCTTTTATGCCGGGCGGCGGCTCACGCCTTGCCCGTCCAGGGGGTCGTGCGACCTGCCGTTGATTGACCCACTTGTGCGACTGAAACTGCCGGTGCTGACGGCCTCAAAATCGCTGAGACGTTCCCGGAAGGCCGGGGCAGCCCGCATGGATGCGGGCTGAGGGCCGTGTTTTGCAGGGACGCTGCCTCGGCCCGACCCGAAGCCTGCAGGGATAAGTCGAAGATACCACGCAGTGGCGATTTTGCTGGCCGGAGCCCGGAGGGACAGGGGGCGGCGGCGACTGGCCGCCCCCTGTGCGCTCCCTGAGCCATGCCAGGCATAACGTAGACGATTAACCGGGAGCGCAATGTGCGCTGAAATCACATGCGACAAACGCTTTTCCCGGATTAATAAAGTTGCATACCAATAACATTATCTCTGACACCCCGCAGGCGCATATACCTTAGGCCCGGCAAGCGCAGCGCCGCCGGGCAGTCAGGCACCGTACCCGTGGCTGTGCCGGATGGCGGCATAAATGCCTTATCCGGCCTACGAGATCTCGCGTAAGCCCCTATACTCCAGGCCTGGCAAGCAACAGCGCCGCCGGGCAGGGCACTTCGGGCTCCATACCCGCCTTTGTGCCGGATGGCGGCATAAATGCCTTATCCGGCCTACGGCATCCTTCCGTAAGCCTATACTGCGCCGCCGAGTAACAAACGCCAGGCAACCTATCTCACGCCTTCTGCTTGGCCTCGGACTCCTGGCTGCTGTTCAGCGCCAGCGAAACCGCCAGCGTCTGGGCCAGACACAGGGAAGCAACCTGCGAGCGGAAGCCATCCACCTGCGCTTCACGCACCACAAAGCAGACATCGCTGAAGGCCGCCAGCGGGCTGACCTGACTGTCGGTGATCGCGATCTGCCGCGCTTTGCGCTGCGCGCCCAGCTCCACCAGCTCGACCACTTCCCGGGCGTACGGCGAGAAGCTCACCGCCACCACCACGTCTTTCGGGCCGACCAGACTCAGCTGCTCGGTGAACATGCCGCCTAGGCCGTCGATCAGAAAGGCTTTGCGATCGAGGTGGCGCAGCGCATAGGTCAGATAGGAGGCGACGCTGAACGACCGGCGCAGGCCAATGACATAGATATTTTCCGCTTCGCCCAGCAGGGCCACCGCGCGCTCCAGATCATCGCTGGAGGTCTGCATCGCCAGCTGCTGCAGGGCCTGGTTGTTCACCATCGTGAACATATTGAGGATTTCCGTCGGCGTTTCCGGCGGGCTGGACTCATCGCTGGTGGTCTGGCGGAACAGACGGGCGCGCTCGGTATAGTTGGCGGTCTCTTCCATCAAATGTTGCTTGAACATCTGTTTCATTTCGTTAAAGCCGCTAAAGCCGAAGGCGTTGGCAAAACGAATCAACGTGGAAGGGGGAACATCCGCCTGTTGCGCAATGGAGGCCACGGTATCGAAAGCCACGCTATTGCTGTTATCAAGGATATAGCGGGCGACCTGTTTCAGGCGTTTGCTTAACGTATCGTAGCGACGCCTGATTTCATCCTGCAGGATGGTCAGCTGTGTTGGGTTATTGGCCATAGAGTGCGCTCTGAGAAAATGGAAGGAATATGGCTTCCAGTGTACCAAATGAAGCGAATTTTTCATTTATTGCGACGAAATACGCGATTCATTTCACGAAGAAACAGAAAAACGCCCGCTCCGCAAGGTGACGGAGACGGGCGTCGGGGGATCAGCGGCGGGCTTCGCGCCAGTAGCCAATAAGCGTCAGGTAGTTGCGTTTCACTTCCTCTATCAGGGCCTCATCGCTGAGCTCACCCTGCATCCAGCGCCGCGACGGCAGGCCAAAGATGGTGCGCCCAACGGCGAAACCTTTGATTATCGGGTGTGCGGCCGCCTCGGCGAAACCGGCGCGCAGTTTGTCGGAAGGCGCGTCGAGGCCGAGGATCAGGATCCCGCGGCTCCACGGATCTTCGCGCTCGATAAGGGCGGTGATCTGCTGCCAGCTGGCGCTGGAGAGCGGCGGCAGCTTCCACCAGTCCGGCTTGATCCCCAGCTGATAGAAGTGTTCCAGCATGGTGTGGTAATGGCGCTCGTCTTTGTCCGGGCCATTTTCCGGCAGGATCACCTCCAGCAGCAGCTCATGGCCTGACTTGTTACAGGCCTGCCACACCTCGAGCAGCAGGGCGTCCTGCTCTTCACGCAGCGCCGCCGGGTCGGCAGGATGATAGAAGACCAGGCATTTGACGACATGCTCCAGCGGCCAGTCGATCAGCTGCGAGCCGATGTTGCCATGCTCCAGACGCAGCGGTCGCGAGCTGGGCAGCTCGATGGGGCGCCCGATCCACCAGCCCTTGCCGGTAATGGCGTTCAGCGCACGCTGGCCATAGGTGCCGTCGGCCAGAATGCCGCTGCGCTGATCGAGACCCGCCTCCTGCGCCGCCGCTTCGGCCGCGGCTAACAACAACAGCTTGAGCTGCGGAATGCAGGCTTCATCGCGCCCGGTCTCCCGTGCCAGGTCGGCCAGCTGTTTGCGATGGTCGAAGGCGAAAATGCACAGCTCCGGCCACTGCTGACGGCGGCTGGTGACCCGGTGCAGGTGGTTGAGGCGCTCGTCGACGTCCGGGCGCGGCACCGATTCGGCGCGCAGCAGGTAGTCATCGAGTTCGACTTTGGTCGGCATCGCCGGCGCGCAGCCGTGGCGGGAAACCACCAGCGCGCCGCAGGCGTTGGCGTAACGGCAAGCCTGCTCCCAGCCTTCGTCGTTGAGCCAGCCGCGCAGCAGGCCCGACATAAAGGCATCCCCGGCGCCCAGCACGTTGAGAACCTCCACGCGCACGCCCTGCTGCAGCGGCACCTGGTCCCAGCTGTCCGGGATGTCGCCTTCCAGCACTACGCAGCCCATCGGCCCGCGCTTACACACGAGGGTGGCTTTGGTGGCATTGCGCACATTTTTCAGCGCGGTCAGGGTATCGGTGCTGCCCCCGGCAATATGAAACTCTTCTTCGGTTCCCACCACCAAATCGAACAGATGCAGCACTTCCTGCAGCTGGCTGGTGACCGGCCCGGACTCAATGAAACGGGTTTCGCCATCGCCGAGCGAGGTGAGCCCCCACAGCACCGGACGGTAATCGATATCCAGCGCGGTACGCAGGCCGTGACGACGAGCGTATTCCAGCGCCTTCAGCACCGCGGCGCGGGTGTTGGCGTGCGACAGGTGGGTGCCAGTCACCGCCAGCGCCTGGGAGGAGGCAATATACTCCTCGCTGATGTCGTCAGGCGTTAAGGCCATATCGGCGCAGTTATCACGGTAGAAAATCAGAGGGAAGGTCTCCTGATCCTTAATCCCCAGCATCACCAGCGCGGTCAGGCGGGATTTGTCGGTAATCAGATACTCGGTATCCACCCCGGCGCGGTTGAGCGTTTCACGCAGGAAACGGCCGTTGTGTTCATCGCCAACGCGCGCCAGCATGGCCGATTTCAGCCCCTGAATCGCGGTGCCAAAGGCCACGTTGCCGGAGGAGCCGCCCAGATATTTCGCGAAACTGGCAACGTCTTCTAGCCGCGAACCGATCTGCTGGGCATAGAGGTCGACGGCCACCCGACCTATACAGATGACGTCGAGCCGCTTTACTGCTGCATTCATAGCTAGGATTTCCTTTTTGGTGTCTGCTGCCTGGAAGGGTCGGGATCCCGACGTCGACTCCGTGAACAGCCTGAGGGTTATTGGTTACCCTTAGTTTGAGAAATAAATATTTCATTTGCAAACTCGTTCGAAATTAAAAAACCAAAAGTGTGAGGGATCTACCACTCTGCCGCACTGAGCCTCGCGCGAGCGTGGATCGGCCCCTCTGTCGACCCGGGGGAAAATGAAACGCCAAATGGCATCCATTTACCTATGATTTTTAAGGGGATATTGTCGTGTGGCGCGGCAAAAAAGGGTCCCAAAACGTGTCTGGAATGTAAGTGAAACGTATGAAATGGGTAGAGAGTTTGATCCCTCTCGCAAAATGAAATATTTCTTCTGTATTTGTATTTAATGAAAAAAATGTTTGCCTATAATCCACAGGTATTCCAGTGACGTGAACGACGGCCCCGGCGGCATCGGCGCGACGCCACACACAAATACTGAACAATAAGGATTGTGCATCATGGGCAAACTGAGACTGACAACGGCGCAGGCGCTGGTGAAGTTCCTCGATAACCAGTACCTGGAAGTGGATGGCGTAGAGCTGAAATTCGTGAAAGGCATTTTCGCGATTTTCGGCCATGGCAACGTCCTGGGGCTGGGGCAGGCGCTGGAGCAGGACAGCGGCGATATGCGCGTCTATCAGGGGCGTAACGAGCAGGGGATGGCCCACGCGGCCACCGGTTTTGCCCGCCAGGCCCTGCGCCGGCAGATTATCGCCTGCACCTCCTCCATCGGTCCAGGGGCGGCCAACATGATCACCGCCGCCGGCACCGCCAGCGCCAACCGCATTCCGCTGCTGCTGCTGCCGGGCGATGTCTTCGCCACCCGCCAGCCGGATCCGGTGCTCCAGCAAATTGAACAGAGCTACGATCTCAGCATCAGCACCAATGACGCTTTCCGCGCAGTCAGCAAATACTGGGACCGCATTACCCGCCCGGAACAGCTGATGAGCGCCTGCATCAACGCCATGCGCGTCCTGACCGACCCGGCGGAAACCGGCGCGGTGACGCTGTGCCTGCCGCAGGATGTGCAGGGCGAAGCCTGGGACTACCCGGAATCCTTCTTTGCGCGCCGCGTGCACCGTCTCGACCGCCGCCCGGCCAGCGCCGCGCAGCTGGCGGACGCCGTCGCGGCCATCAAAGCCAGCCGTAAACCGCTGATCGTCTGCGGCGGTGGGGTGAAATACTCCGGCGCGGGCGAAGCGCTGTCCCGTTTCGCCGAGCGCTACGGGGTGCCCTTCGCCGAAACCCAGGCCGGGAAGGGGACGGTGGTCTCGTCTCACCCCCTGAACGTCGGTGGCGTCGGCGAGACGGGCTGCCTGGCGGCGAACCTGCTGGCGAAAGAGGCCGACCTGGTGATCGGCGTCGGCACCCGTTTCAGCGATTTTACCACCGCCTCGAAATGGATCTTCCAGCACCCGGAGGTGCGTTTCCTGAATATTAACGTCAGCAACTTCGACGCCTGGAAGCTGGACGGCATTGCCATGCTGGCGGACGCCCGGGAAGCGATGACCGCCCTCGACGCGGCGCTGGCGGACAGCGGCTGGCAGGCCGGCTGGGGCGCGCAGATCGAGAGCGTGCAGAGCCGTCAGTTAAAAGAGACCCAGCGCGTCTACCAGGCGGTGTGGCAGGAAAAATCCTTTGTGCCGGAGATCGACGATCACCTCGATCGTGAATCGGTGTATCGCGAGTTCCGCCAGATCACCGACTCCACCCTGACCCAGAGCAGCGTCCTTGGGGTACTGAATGAAACGCTGCCGGCCGAGGCGGTGATCGTCGCGGCGGCGGGCAGCCTGCCAGGCGATCTGCAGCGCGTCTGGCGCAACCGCGCGGAAAACACCTACCACGTGGAGTACGGCTACTCCTGCATGGGATACGAAGTCAACGCGGCGCTGGGCGTGAAGCTGGCGCAGCCGCAGAGCGAAGTCTACTCCCTGGTCGGCGATGGCTCCTTCATGATGCTGCACTCTGAGCTGGTCACCTCCCTGCAGGAGCGGGCGAAGATCAACGTCGTGCTGTTCGACAACATGGCCAACGGCTGCATCAACAACCTGCAGATGGAACATGGGATGGACAGCTTCGGCACCGAGTTCCGCTACCGCCAGCCGGAAACCGGCCAGCTGCAGGGCGGCCTGGTGCCGGTGGACTTCGCCACCATCGCCGCCGGCTACGGCTGCAAAACCTGGCGCGTCACCACCCTGGACGAACTGCGCCACGCGCTGGACGCCGCCCGTCGCGAAACGGTCAGCACCCTGATTGATATTAAAGTGCTGCCGAAGACCATGGTGCACAAATACGGCAGCTGGTGGAACGTCGGAGTCGCCCAGACGGCGCTCTCAGAGCGGATCCGCAAGGTGGCGCAAATGATTAATGAAAAGCGCGCCCAGGCGCGTGATTACTAAAACGAACCTCTACCCTGAATCCTACAGACTTACGGAGAAAACCATTATGTCGCTCAAATTAGGTGTCATCGGCGCTGGCGCTATCGGTAAAGAACACATCCGTCGCTGCACCCAGGTTCTGCAGGGCGCCACCGTTGTGGCGGTGTCTGATATCAATGCCGACAACGCCCGTGCGGCGGTCGCGCTGCCGGGCGTGCAGGCGGAAGTCTACGCCGACGGCCACGACGTGATTAACGCCAGCGATGTCGATGCCATCCTGGTCACCTCCTGGGACCCGACCCACGAAGAGTACACCCTGGCCGCCATCGCCGCTGGTAAGCCGGTGTTCTGCGAAAAACCGCTGGCGATGTCTGCGGAAGGCTGCCGTCGCATCGTCGATGCCGAAATGAAGGCCGGCCGTCGTCTGGTGCAGGTTGGCTTTATGCGCCCGTACGACGAAGGCTATCTGGCGCTGAAAAAAGTGATCGACGATGGCGATATCGGCGCGCCGCTGATGCTGCGCTGCGCCCACCGCAACCAGTCGGTCGGCGAGAACTACACCACCGATATGGCGATCACCAACACCCTGATCCACGAGCTGGACGTGCTGCGCTGGCTGCTGAACGATGACTACCGTTCCGTGCAGGTGCGCTTCCCGCGCTCCACCTCGCACACCCATGCGCGCCTGAAAGATCCGCAGATCGTCTCCTTTGAAACCAAAAAAGGCACCCTGATCGACGTCGAAGTGTTCGTGAACTGCCAGTACGGGTATGACATCCAGTGCGAAGTGGTCGGCGAAACCGGGATTGCCCGTCTGCCGGAGCCGTCTGCCGTCCAGATGCGCAAGTCCGCCAGCCTGTCGACCGCCATTCTGACCGACTGGAAAGACCGCTTTATCAAAGCCTACGACGTCGAGCTGCAGGCCTTTATCAACGACGTCAAAGCCGGCCAGCTGCACGGCCCGTCGGCCTGGGACGGCTACGCGGCGTCGGTGGCGGCGGACGCCTGCATTAAAGCGCAGGGAACCAGCGAGCCGGTTGAGGTGACGCTGCCTGAGTGCCCGGCATTCTACAAACGTTAAGCGCGTTTTGCTGACGGAACTTCTTTGCACAGGTAACGACGATGAAAATTGCCTTTGATGTGGATGTCATTAAGGACCTCGGGATCACCCGCATGGTCCATCAGGTAGCGGAGTGGGGCTACAAGTACATTGAACAGTCGCCGCACCCGCAGATTAACCCGTTCTACAAGCACCCGCGCGCCAGCCGGGAGATCATGGCGGAGTACAAGCAGGCGCTGCGCGATACCGGCCTTGAGCTGTCGTCGTTTATCTGCGTCTACCGCTGGTCCGGCCCGGACGAACTGCGCCGTCAGGCGGCGGTGAAAAACTGGAAACGGCTGGTGGAAATTGCGGTGGAGATGGGCGTTCAGGTGATCAACACCGAGTTCTCCGGCGATCCGAATCAGCCCGAAATCTGCGATGAAATGTTCTATCGCTCCATGGAAGAGCTGTTGCCGATTTTTGAGCGGGAAGGCATCCGCGTGGAGATCCAGGCGCATCCCTGGGATTTCTGCGAAGAGAACAATGAAACCGTCGATATTGTGAAATCGTTCCGCAGCGATAACGTGAAGTACGTCTACAGCGTGCCGCACACCTTTTTCTACGACAAAGGCGTCGGCGATGTGGCGAGCATGCTGCGCTATGCCGGGAGCGATCTCTCCCATGTCCTGATTGCGGATACCCGCAACCATACGAAACATTGCCGCTATATCGTTAACCCGCCGGGCGTGGATGCCGTGGTGCATCAGCACGTAGGCGTCGGGGAAGGGGATGTGGATTTCGACGCGCTGTTCCGCACCCTGCGCGAAATGAAATTCGCCGAGCAGACCTTCAAGGTCGGCGGGGAGCCGATTGTCGCCACCTCGCTGTTTGGCTACCCGGAAAAAATGAAATACCAGGCAGTGGAAACCCGTGAACTTATTGAACGTGAATTGCTGCGCCGCTAAGGCGCAGCGGCAGGAGCCCTACTATGAACAAAGATAACGTCAAACTGGCTATCGCCCCGATCGGCTGGACTAACGATGATATGCCGGAGCTCGGCAGCGAAAACACCTTCCAGCAGATCGTCAGCGAAATGGCGCTGGCCGGCTTTACCGGCAGCGAAGTCGGCAGCAAATATCCGCGCGATCCGGCGGTCCTCAAGCCGATGCTGGATATCCGCGGCATTCAGATCTGCAACGCCTGGTTCAGCACCTTTTTCGCCAACGGCCAGCGGGAAAAAACCATTGATGAATTCGTCAATCACATGAACTTCCTTCATGCGATGGGGGCGAAAGTGATTGGCTGCTCCGAGCAGAGCGGCAGCATCCAGGGGCTGGATAAACCGATCCTCGGCGATGCGAAGCCGTGCTTCAGCGAAGAGGAGTGGCAGCGGGTGGCGGAAGGCTACAACACCCTCGGTCGCCTGGCGGCGGAGAAGGGGATGCAGGTCTGTCTGCACCACCACATGGGCACCGGCATTCAGACCACTGCGGAAATCGACAAATTTATGTCGCTGGTGGACGAGCGCGTCTTCCTGCTGTTCGACACCGGCCACGCCTGGTATTCCGAAGGCGGCGAAGCGCCGATGCTGGCGATCCTCAAAAAGTATCTGCCGCGCATCAACCACGTTCACCTGAAAGACGTCCGTCCGCCGGTGATCGACCAGGTGCGCCGCGACGGCCTGTCGTTCCTCGACGGCGTGAAAAAAGGCACCTTCACCGTCCCGGGCGACGGGGTGATCGATTTCCGTCCGGTGTTCAAGCTGCTGGACGACTTTGGCTATAAAGGCTGGATGGTGGTGGAAGCCGAGCAGGATCCTGCCCTGGCCAATCCTTTCGAATACGCCGTCAAAGCGCGCAAATATATCCGCGAAACGGCAGGGATCTAATCGTTGTGACATTTTCAGGCCATACCGGGTATGGCCTGCTTTTTTTCCTTTCACAACCGGACTCAGGGCTTAACCACGGCGCCGGACAGTTCCCTCTCCCGGGCCCAGAGCTCAACCACGGCGCCGGACAGTTCCCTCTCCCGGATTCAGGGCTTAACCACGGCGCCGTACCGTCCCCTCTCCCTCAGGGAGAGGGCCAGGGTGAGGGTGACGATGACGGGTAACGCGTCACTTCACTTCCGCCAGCGCGGTCTTATCCACATAAGGTTTCATCAGCGCATCGGCTTCCTTCTGCGCCGCCTGAACCGCCGCTTCCGGCGTCACTTTGGCATCATTGACCACCGCCGCCAGCTGGTTCTCCATCGCCTTACGCACCGCCACGGTCTCCCAGGTGGAGTACCACGGATGGGCGTACTTCAGCTGCTCAAGCGCGATCGCCGCCCGCGGATCCTGCTGCAGATAGGCCTTCATCTCCGGCGTATCATATGACGCCTTGCGCGGCGAGAAGTAGCCGGTAAAGCGGCTCCATGCGCCGTTCACGTCGGGGCTCACCAGATAGGTCAGGAACTGATACGCCGCTTTCTTCTGCGCCTCGTTGATGCCTTTAAAGCTCACCAGGCTGGCGCCGCCGATCGGCACCGCGCGCTGCTCTTTGGCCGGCAGCATCGCCACCCCAAGCTCAAAGTCTTTGCTGTTCTCGCGCATAAAGCCCAGCGCGCCGGTGCTGAGCATCGCCATCCCGAGCTTGCCGGAGAAGAACGCGGCGCTGATCTGCTTCGAGTTCAGCACCCCGGACGGCATCACCTTGTCCTTGTAGATCAGATCCTGCCAGAAGCGCAGGGCGCCGATGGCGGTCGGCGAGTTGTAATAGACCTCGCCAGGATAGTCTTCGTTAAAGTATTTCCCGCCGTTGGCGCGTACCAGCGCCGAGAAGATCCAGCCGCCGTAGTCGTCGTTGGTCGACGGCAGCATGATCCCCCACTGGCCTTTGCTTTCGTCGGTCAGCTTTTTGGCATCGGCCAGCAGCTCGGCCCAGGTCTGCGGCGGCTGTTTGATCCCGGCCTGATCGAACATCGTCTTGTTGTAGTAGAGGATCGGCGTCGAGTTATGGAACGGGATCGCATAGGTGGTGCCCATCACCTGGGCGTTCTTATGCATCGCGGGCCAGAATTCCTTTTGCAGAAAATCGCCAGCCTTTTGATCGCCATATTTAAACAGCTCGTCCATTGGCAGGATCTCATCCTTCAGCGCCAGATCGGTGGTGAAGTTGGCGGACATGATCACCAGCGCCGGCGGCTGGCCGGCCTTCTGCGCCGATTCGGCTTTGATCTTGGTGGTGTCGTAGTTGCCGGTGAAGATGCCGCGTACTTCGACATCCTGCTGCGAGTCGTTGAATTGCTTAATGACGCGGGTCATCTCCATGGTCAGCTTGCCGTCCACCGGCGCCGGGAACATGAAGTCTATTTTCTCTTTTGCCAGCGCCGCGCCGCTCAGGGCAAGACTGAGGCCAACCGCGACTACCGTAAGAGGTTTAAACATGATTACACTCCATCAGTAAATTATGCTGGGTCTCAGCATGAAAAAGATGCACATCGGCAGGCGAAAAACCGAGGATCAGCGACTCGCCTTTCTCCGGCACCGTGCCGCGGTGGCGGCGGCTAAAGCGCAGGGTGCCGATCGGGGTGCTGACGTGGAGCAGGTAATCGGCCCCCATCAGTTCTCGTTGCAGAACGGTGGCCGGCAGGCGCAGATGGCCCTCCTCCACGCGGTCGGTAATATGTTCCGGGCGAACGCCCAGCCAGACGCGGGTCTGATCCCGGTGGCGCGGCGGCAGCGGATGGCGCTGTTCTCCCAACAGTACTGCTCCGTCGACGCAGGGCAGCGACAGGAGGTTCATCGCCGGCGAACCGATAAATCCGGCGACGAACAGGTTGGCCGGATTGGCATACAGATACTCCGGACGCCCGACCTGCTGTACGTGGCCACCGTTCATCACCACGATGCGGTCGGCCATCGACATCGCCTCGGTCTGATCGTGGGTCACATAGATGGTGCTGGTTTTCAGCTGCTGGTGGAGGGCCATAATGCTGTCGCGCACTTCGCTGCGCAGGCGGGCGTCGAGGTTGGAGAGCGGCTCGTCCATCAGGAACAGCCGCGGATTGCGCACAATCGCCCGGGCCATCGCCACTCGCTGGCGCTGGCCGCCGGAGAGCTTCGCCGGTTTGCGGTCGAGCAGCGCCTCCAGCTGCAGCATCTGCGCCACTTTATCCACCCGCGGCTGCCAGCTGCTTTTCTCTTCCTTGCGCACCTTCATGCCGAAGGTGATGTTGTCGCGCACCGACAGATGGGGGAACAGGGCATAGTTCTGGAAGATCATCGCGAAGTTGCGCTCGCGCGGCGTGGTGGCGGTGATGTTCTCATCATGCAGCCAGATTTGGCCTTCGCTGACCGGCTCCAGCCCGGCGAGCAGGCGCAGCAGGGTGCTTTTCCCGCAGCCCGACGGGCCGACCAGCACCACGAATTCGCCTTCGTGAATATCCAGCGACAGGGCGCTGAGCGCCGGTTTGCCGTCGAAATGTTTACTGATGTTTTGCAGACTGAGCATGGCGGTTAGCGCTCTTCCGTTGGGCAACTGATGTTTTCGTCGTACAGCCAGGGGCCGGCGTAGTGGGCCAGCGAGTGCTGGTAGCTCACCCACTGCTCACCGACCTGACGGTGCATCAGGCACGAGGCCGGGGAGAGGTCGTAATAGGGCCGGGTGTCTTCGTGGCAGTACGGCACCTGATGGACGGTACCGGGAATGGTGGAGATCAGCGCCTGGCGATACTGGGTCATGGTCAGGCTGTGGTTATGGCCGCAGAAGATGCGCGTCAGCGACGGGAAACGCTCCACCAGCGCCAGCAGACGGTGGCCGTTTTCGCAGGCGATCGGGTCCATCTGCGCATTGCCCAGCGGCAGCGGCGGGTGGTGCATAAACACCGTTGCCGGTTTGTCGCCGCCCTCGAACAGCTGCGCTTCCAGCCAACTAATGGTCTCGTCGGTCAGCCAGCCTTTTGACGTGCCGGCATGGCTGGAGTCGATAAACAGCAGGCGGGTAGCGAAGTCATCCACCGCATAGCGCATATTATTGGCATCGCTACCGAGCTGCGGGCACAGCGGCTGCAGGTACTCCAGAAACAGCGCTTTATCATCGTGGTTGCCGGGGATCAGATACAGCGGGTAGTTCAGGCTGCCGAGGATCTGGCGGGCGACCTGATACTCCTCCGGACGGCCGCAGTTGACGATATCGCCGCTCACCACCACCGCATCCGGGCGTTCGCGCAGCGCGTTAAGTTGAGAAACCACATCAGCATTGGCGGCATTGACGTCGATAAAGCCATACAGCTTCTCGCCGCGGCTGCGGAAATGGGTATCGGAAATGTGCGCTAACAGCATGAATCACTCCTTATTTGATCCCGGAGAAGCCGAAGCTTCGCAGGAACTGTTTCTGGAAAAGGATGAACGCCAGCATCAGCGGCAGGCAGACCATCAGCGTCCCGGCGCCGATGGTGCCCCACTGGCCGCCGGATTCAGCGCCCATGGCGAAAGAGACCAGCCCAACCGTCAGCACCTGCTTATCGGGATCGTTGAGCATCATCAGCGGCCACAGGTACTCGTTCCAGTGGTAGGTAATGCTGACGGTGGCGAAGGCCAGCACCGACGGCCAGGACAGCGGCAGCAGTACGCGGAACAGCACCTGCCACCAGCGGCATCCCTCCATCAGCGCCGCCTCTTCCAGCTCTTTCGGGATGGCGAGGAACGCCTGGCGCATCAGAAACACGCCGAACGCCGAGGTGAAGTAGGGCATCATCACGCCGGTCAGAGTGTTGAGCAGGCCGAAGGTTTTCAGAGTCAGCATGTTCGGCACCATCATCACCACCGGCATGATCATCAGCTGGACGAGAAACAGCAGAAATAGCGTCTGCTTGCCGCGAAACTCGTGGCAGGCGAAGACGTAGCCTGCGGTGGTGATGGTGAGTAGCTGCACGAAGAAAGTACCAAAGGTAAAGATAAGGGTGTTGGCGTACAGGCTCAGCCAGTCGGCGCTGTCCCAGGCGTCGCGGAAGTTATCGAGAGTCAGCGGCAGACGGGGCAGCAATGAAGCCATATCTTCGCCGAAGGTGGTGGCGCTGAACGAGGTCGCCAGCATCCAGATAAACGGGCTCACCCATAGCAGTGCCAGGCAGCACATGATTACCGTCAGGGTAAAGGGCTGTGAGCGACGCAGGCGCAACCACAGCGGACGGGCGGCGGCGGGCGAGCGGACCATCAGAGGCGAGATTTCAGCGCTCATAGTGGGCTCCTTTTTCCAGCAATTTCAGGTTGAGCAACGAGAAGGCAAACAGCCCGGCCAGCGTCAGGAAGGTGGCGGCGGAGGCTTTGCCGAGGTCGTGGGTATCCCAGGCGAGATTCTGGATGTAATAGAGCAGCACGGTGGTGGCGTTGTCCGGCCCGCCGCGGGTCATCACCGCCACGTGGTCGATCTGGGTGATGGAGTAGATCAGCGCGGTGGTGATCACAAAGCTCAGCGTCGGGCGCAGCAGCGGTAGCGTGACCTTAAAAAAGACCTGCGTGCGGGTAGCTCCCTCCATCAGCGCCGCTTCCCGCGTCGAGGCCGGAATGCTCTGCAGCCCGGCGAGGAAAAACAGCATGTAGTAGCCGGCGAACTTCCACACGCCGATCAGCGCCAGGGCCAGCAGCGCGCTGTTGCTGCGTCCCAGCCAGTTGTTGTTCATCGGCCCGAACAGCTTCGCCAGATAGTGGTCGAGCAGGCCGAGGCCGGGCATAAAGATAAACAGCCACAGTGCGGCGGCGCTGACCATCGGGATAATCATCGGGAAGAAGAAGGCGGTGCGCAGCCAGCGGTTGACGCGATGGTTCTCGCTCAGGGCGACCGCCAGCAGCAGGGCGAGGGTCACCCCGGGCACTACCGTCAGCAGGATATAGAGCAGGTTATTGCCCAGCGACTGCCAGAATACGTTATCGGCAAACAGACGGGCGAAGTTATCCAGGCCGACGTACTGTGCGCCGTCGCTGGCCATGCGGGTATCAAACAGGCTGTCATACACCGAACGCCCCAGCGGGAACCAGGTAAACAGCAGTAAAAACAGCAGGGAAGGCGACAGGATCAGCCAGGGAAGCCAGGTCTTTCTCATGGTGACGCGCATCTCGTTCAGCCATTTATCGAAGCCCGGATTGTGGGAAGCAATGACTACAGAGGCATGGCGGGGAGATGACGGTTTGATGAAGCGACGGGGAAAACGCCGGGCGAGCGGGCCGCCCGGCGGGAGAGAATCATCAGAAGTCGGCTTTCAGCACCGCGCGGTAGCGGGCTTTGCCTTCGCGAACGTGCTTCAGCGCTTCGTTAATCTGCGACATCGGGAACAGCTCGGTGGTTGGCGCCACCTTACTGCGCCCGGCAAACTTCATCAGCGTGCGCAATTCGGACGGGTTACCGGTCGCCGAGCCGGAGATGCTGCGGTCGCCGCCGATAAGGGTAAAGGCCGGCACCGGGAACGGCTTCATCACCGCGCCGACGGTATGGAAGTTGCCGCCGTAAGCCAGGGCTTCGAAGTACGGCTGCCAGTCAAGGTCCACCGCCACGGTGTTGATGATCAGGTCAAACTGACCGGCCAGCGCTTTTAAGGCTTCAGGATCGCGGCTGTTGACCACGCGATCGGCGCCCATCGCCAGCACTTCCTGCTCTTTGGCCGGGTTGGAGCTGAAGGCGGTCACTTCCGCGCCCATCGCCCGCAGCAGCTTAATGGCGATATGGCCGAGGCCGCCGATGCCGATCACCCCGACGCGGCTGGTGGCGGTGACGTGGTGGGTCAGCAGCGGTTTAAAGACGGTGATGCCGCCGCACAGCATCGGGCCGGCGGACGCCAGATCGATGCTCTCCGGCAGGGGGATCACCCACTGCCAGTCGGCGCGCAGCTTATTGGCGAAGCCGCCGCGGTTGAGAATGGTCGGCACCGAGCCTTCCAGACAGTTGATCTGGTTGCCGCTGATGCAGGCGTCGCAATGGCCGCAGCTGCGCGCCGTCCAGCCGATGCCGACCTTCTGGCCAATCTTCAGCCCTTTATCCTGCGCCGCGCTGCCCAGCGCCGCCACCCGGCCAATCACCTCGTGACCGGCCACCAGCGGATAGCTCGACATCCCCCATTCGTTGTCGATCATCGACAGGTCCGAATGGCAGATCCCGCAGTACTCCACCTCAACTTCGACATCTTCCGGCTGCAGCTCGCCGGCATCGTATTCCCACAGCGACAGATCGGCGCCCGCTTCTTTGGCGGCGTAGCTTTTAATGATGCTCATGTTCATTTCCTTGGGGTTGGCGTGATAACCCAGAAAGTGTAGAGCATGGTATTCCCCGGCGCTTGGCAATCGGAGGGGTCGCGCAGCGGGCGGACCAGCCGCCCGTTAAGGTCAGCGGCTGGCCAGCGGCCACTGATTAAGGCGGATGCCGCGCTGCGGGGCGTTCTCGGCAAAATCATCCAGCACCGCCCGCACGTCCGGGTCAAGATAGCCGACGCTGTCGTGCTCGACGATCACCACGCTCTTTTCCGGAATTTTCGCCAGCAGGGCCAGCAGATGCGGATTGTGCATAAAGGTCAGATTTTGCTGGATGCGCAGCACGTAGTGGTCATCGTAGCGCGCCAGCTGCAGCGAGTGGCGATGGCTGCGCCAGAGGCTGAACGCCATCTGGGTGGCAAGACCAATCCCGATCCCCGCCAGCATGCCGAAGGCGATAATCCCGCCGATGGTGGCGAGGAACGGGACATACTGCGCCGCCCCATGGCGGAACTGCTCGATGAACAGCCGCGGCGTCGCCAGCTTATAGCCGGTATACAGCAGCACGGCGGCGAGGCTGGCGAGCGGGATCAGGGTCAGCAGGCCGCTAAACCACAGGCCGCAGATCAGCAGCAGTACGCCGTGGATAAAGATCGACAGTTTGCTCTGCGCGCCGTTGCTGACGTTCACCGAGCTGCGGACGATCACCGCGGTGATCGGCATCGCCCCCAGCACGCCGGAGAGCAGGTTACCGACGCCCTGGGCGACCATTTCGCGGTTCGGCGAAGGCGGCGGATTTTGCGGGCGCAGCTTTTTCAGCGCCTCCTGGCTGAGCAGGGTTTCGAGGCTGGCGACCAGCGCCAGGGTCACCGCCACCACCCACACCGACGGATTGCGCCACGCGCTCCATGCGGGAGACTCCAGCTCACCCAGCAGATCGCCGAGGCTGCCGAACGCCGGCAGGGTAATACGCGGCAGGGCGGCCAGCTGCTGCGGCGCAAAATGGGTCAGCAGCAGGGTGGTCACGCAGCCGAGCAGGACGGCGATCAGCGGCCCGGGGATCCAACGCAGGCTCTTCACCCGGCGGATAAGCGGCGAGCCCCACAGCCAGAGCACCAGCAGACCGCCCGCGGCGACGGCAATCGCAGTGACGGAGAAAGCGGCATTGCCCTGAACCACTTCGGCAAGCCCGGTCTCTTCCGCCGTGCCGAGCGCGACGGGGATCTGCTGCATAATCAGCAGGATGCCGATCGCCGCCAACATGCCTTTGATGACGCTGGCGGGAACCAGCGAGATAAAGCGCCCGGCCCGCAGGATGCCGAACAGCAGCTGCAGCACGCCGGCCAGCACCAGCGCCATCAGGAAGAGGGAGAAGGAACCCAGGGATTCAATGGCGGCGACGACGATGGTGACCAGTCCGGCGGCGGGGCCGCTGACGGCGAAACGGGAGGGGCTGAGGGCGGTGACGACCAGGCCGCCGATGATGCCGGTCAGCAGGCCGACGAAGGGCGGTAAGCCGCTGGCCTGGGCGATGCCGAGGCACAGCGGCAGGGCGACAAGGAAGACGACGATGCCGGCGAGAGAGTCCTGACGAAGCGTGTTCATGGGGCGTGCTCCTGCGGTGAGAGGTGTTCGACGAGGGTGGTTAAATGGCCGGAAGCCAGATCGTAGACGCAGCCGTGCAGGCTGAGCGGTCGCCCGCTGGCGAGCACCGTCTGCACCGGTTCACTCTCCAGCAGACGGGCGAACTGGGCGCGAACGTTGGCTTCCACCAGGGCGTCCAGCGCATGGCGAGAACGCTCCGCGTCGGCGCTGGCGCTGGTGCTGGCGCCGGGGGAGGCCGCAACACAACAGTCATCGGCAATCTGCGCAATTTCGTGATGCAGGGTGCGGCGCAGCTGGCCGATGCGGCGAGCCAGCGCCGAGGATTCCTGCGCTAGCGGCAGGGTGGGCAGGGAGAGCGCCGCCTGCACGCCGCCGCAGCCGTAGTGGCCGCAGAGCACCACCCGCTCCACCTCAAGGTAGTGCAGGGCATACTGCAGGACGCTCATGACGTTGTCGTCGGCGGGGTCGAGCATGTTGGCGATATTGCGATGGACAAAGAGCTCGCCGGGCTGGCTACCGGTGAGCACCTCGGCGGGCACGCGGCTGTCGGAGCAGCCGATCCACAGCGAGTGGGGCCGCTGTCCGTCGACCCATTTTTCGAAATAGTCCGGGTCATGCTGACACTTCTGCAGCGCCCAGCTGCGGTTGCGGGCCAGCAAAGGTTTTAACGTCGTCACAAGTATTCTCCTGAGTTAATTCATCGAGTGAATATGTCCATCAAGACTCGTACAGCGACTAGTAAAAATAGTGTTTACCGGAACCCTTCACGCCTGAGGAAAATCCTGGAATAAACGGCAAAAAGAAAACTTTTCATTAATGTAAAGTTATAAAAATATTGATGAAATTAATATTTGGCTGCGGAGCGGATGAATAACAAAAAGGCATTGGCTAAAACTTTCTGGAATATATGGGAATGATGGTGGGTGGGGTTGGGGGGAATATTTGAGGAGTGGATATTGGGGATGAGTGGGGAGCGTTGGGTTGTGTTGAGGTATGCGGGTGAGAGTGATGTGAGAACAATTTGAGATGATTTTGAGTGGGGTTTGGGGGATAAAGGGGGAAAGGGGAGTGGCTGGCAGGTGGAGTTGGGGTTGTGGGGGTTGTGAGAGGAGGTTGCTGGTGGCAGTTGCGCCCCGGAACGGTGGTAAAAGCTGACGCCGCGCAGGATAGCGCTGTTTTTTTCAACACTTAGCGCAATGACGACACGCTGTCGCTTGCATGACCGCCGCCGACAGGTATAATCCAGAACGTTTCCGCATCCCCTTCAGTGCCGAAGTGGCGAAATCGGTAGACGCAGTTGATTCAAAATCAACCGTAGAAATACGTGCCGGTTCGAGTCCGGCCTTCGGCACCAATCAAGAAAAACTCCTTAGAAACAAAGAGTTAGATAAGTAACTCTGCCTTTCTTGCCTGTGTTTTTTGCTTGAATAATGTCACCAACGATTGCCGCTGTGTTTGGTAGTGGCTTTTGGGATGTTATCACGCAGCGGCAGGTAGTTTCCAGGCTCAACCCTGTACAAAACGTGAACGGTCAGCACTGACGGCTTAATTTCTTGTCGCTGGTCTATTCGTTGCGCTTTTCCTTTGAAGCCGGAAGACGCCGCCAGCGTCTCTAATCCTTTTCCCATAACCCTTGTCAATGTGGCTCGCGCTTCGTGCGGCGCTCCATGATGCAACACGTCGAGATGACGTTGCAGAGAATAAACAGGCGTAATGTTGGGAAGACTAACCGGATCGGGAAAGAATCCGGCTCTGCCACGGTTTCAGCCACCGGATCACAACGGCTACCTGATAAGAAGCCATGACAAGGCGTCATCATTCCCGTGAGGGGATTATATCTACTGCGGAAGTCGCTGTACTCCGCCTTTCTTTATGTGCCCAACACGGCACGTAATGGTCACCTATTGCCTTCGGCACCATTTGGTAGGGGATTTTGGCATCTGGATTTGTCACTGCGATTTTCTGTAGCCTGCCCTTATGGCCCCAGTGTGAGGGCAGATCTGGAGGTAATCATGGCGAAGAATGCAGCAGCAACCAAACGCAACAACCGTAAGATCCACGCCCGTAAGTTTCTGGCAACCCCGGAGGGAAAAGCGTGGCTTGAACGGAAGAAGGCAGAGGAGGCTGAGTTGAAAATGGTCGCAGAGGCCAGGAAATTTATCTGATATCAGCCAACCACAAAGGAGCCGACCATGCCCCTGTGCTCGTTTAAAGTGCTGCTGTACAACTGATGATACACCTAAAGGGGTTGATCGCTGGATGTACCATCACGACGCTTTATGGTTGCTATTACCTTTTTTCTTCTTCCGCTCGATGTTTGCTAAAACTTTTTCTATCCATTTAGGCTCATCTTCGAGATCTGAATAGTAGCAATACTCTGGAACAGCTTTCCAGAATGCAGTTATTGCATCCGCAAATTCAACAAACTGCTCTTCTGAGACGTGTAAATCATCATGGTTAGGTACGATCTGCGTCCCTAGAACATCGGTAGGGTGTGGGTAGTACTGAGGATAATTGGATGATAGTGTTTGATGTGCAGCGCCGTCTCCATGCTTGTATACGTTTACTACCAAGTTACAGGCATTGATCCTTTCTCCGTATTCTGTTCCATTGATTTTGAGGCCAATCCATTCGAGAAAATCAGTAAGCTGATGGAATGTGAAATTCCAGATCATGGGAGTAATTAACTCTCGTTTGCACCAGTGGCTTAGCTCTTTGATGGTATGTTCTCGTAGTTTCTTATCGAACTGATGATACATACCTGCTGTTAATGCCAACAACACGGTATTTTGCATCTCCAGAAGCGACCATACATAATTAATTCCCTCATGATAGGCTTGCTCGTAGGCCGCCATTGGATCATCGTTATCTGGATCAAAATACTCAGCAGTAGCCTCCAAAAACTGTTGTTCTCTCTTCTCTGCTTCTTGTTCTAAATCACCAAACTGAGAGAGAAGCCGCCGCCTTGCCTCAGAAACGTAAAATTCATGAGGTTCAAGAAAGTATGGAAGATCGGCTCTGGCTAGCCAGTAGGTAACAAAATTCTCTGTAGACATACATTTCCCTAATGGAGCGATAGACATTTTGAGGTTATGTTATCTTCGGTGAGGGTTAAAATCCTTAACTGATGTTGTGGAATTGTCATTTGGTTTGAAATGCGGTAGAAGGATAAAATTCACTGTGCGCTTTAATAGAAACATCCATAAAATGAGGTGGTTATGAGTGAGCGCTACGAATTATTACCCGGTTGCTTCCTGACAGTTTCAATCTCTTCGGGATACTTTACAGTCATCCTTGCTGGCTCGCTTCCTCCTGATGCCCCAGGTTCTGTTCTTGCTGATAATGTCGAACAAGTAATAGGTGTACTCGATGCATACTTTCAATTGACTTACTCGCAGCGTCAAAGCATTGCTGAATACCTTAGCTCTCAGGGGATGGAACTTTGAAAGAATGGCTGTTTGATGTGGATAATTTGACCATGCTTGCTGCATGGGCTGGATTTTTACTATCGATATTCCAGTTATTAAAATCAAGAACATCTATTCGGCTTTTCTTGGGGTGTGATCGGGATGAGGACAGAATCTACGTTTCCAACAAGAGCGCTCACGATGTGACGTTAAGTTCAGCTGGTGTAGTTACAGCCAGCGGACGCCTTAGCGATTGTTCTAACGAGCATTGTGATGAATACATGATCAGCCCACTGCTGCCGCGTCGATTAAAAGCCCGAGATGAAATGTTCTTGGAAGTGCCATTTGTCAACAAGGCTCACCATAACAAGATGCATCATCGCGGAGGGGTGTACGTGACTACATCTGACGGAAAGCTGTTCAGTGATGTTAGTTGGCTGCGTCGTCGTTGGTGGTGGCTGCTTTCAGTAATCCTGAAAGATTCCAAACGGTGAAGCAGCATTTATCCATAGTCAAGAATCGCGAAAGTTTTGATAACTGGCATAAACAGTTTAATCGACAATCACTATGAGAGAGGAGGGATTCCTCCTCTCTCACAATGCTACAGCTTAAATCGCATTTTTGTACGAATCACGAACACCATCACGATAACCCTCTGCAAATGCAGCTTGCGGGCTTTTATGGCGAACAGTTCCTGCTTGACTATCAGGAAGGGCAGAGAGATCAACCCAAGGTTGCCCCGAGCGGATCAGACCTGCATTGTAGCCTTGCTCATAAGCGCAGCCACAGCATTTATGGCGACCTTCACCGCCTTGATCATCTGGCAAGTTACTGAATTTATGGCTATAACGATGTTGCTTGTAACAGATTGTCATATGTAAATACCTGCGTTTTTTTAAACCGAGTGTTTACATGACCAACCAAGCCAGGCACAATCAAGTCGTCAAAAATGATGTCGAGGCTAACAATCGTTATGAGTCTGCAAACTCATGGTGGTCATGCTTCATAGGCCGGATTCACGCACGTGAATCCGGTTTTTTATGCCTTAAATTCAGACATAGGGACTACATGTAGTGGCGTAATTATCGCTGGCTACTACATAAGCAATATTCTATTAAGGATTCTTCTTAGTACAAGGGTTGATTTTGACGTTAGATTGAGGTTGCGGAAGGCTAATAATCATCCAACCCACGCCGCATAAGGCCTGGCGAAGAAGTCAATAAAACTGAAAAAAAAATGAAAAATTGATCGATCGCTGATTTCTTCAACGTTGTTACGGATAATGAGATTCAAGTTACTGGTAACTTTGAGGAAAGAATGTGCCTAGAACTAACTATTTTTCATTGTTACCACTCCTCCCCCAGGGAAAATTCTTCCGATAGTGTGTCCGCAGTCTCCTGCGTGAACCCGATATAAAATAGCGTTGAGGCAGGGTTTGCCTGGCCCAACAATTTTGTGATGTGTTCCAGTGGAGCACCGTTCTCAAACAATATACGGCCCTTGCTTTTGCGTGGTGTATGGCTTCCCACATCCTGAAAACCTGCACGGCGTCCGCATTTCCCGTACTCAGTCAACACCGCGTTGTGTGAAACTGGCAGGCCCTTCGACCTCAGATCGGACAGGCTGAATATGTAGTCACTGAATTTTGGGCGGTCTGCTGCTTCTTCCCGGCGAGCCTGGACGATAGAGCGCATAGCTGGGGTAATAGCGACCTTGTGAAGTTTCCCCGTCTTCTCTTGCTTGATAGACAGATGTGTTTTGCCCTCAGCGAACTGATCCCAGGTCAGCTTTACTGCGTCACCGAAGCGGAGAGCGCTTTCAAATTGCATCGCCCAGAGGCAGCGAAACAGGTTCGTCTTTTTGTTCTTTGCTAACTCCGCGATGACTGCCTTCACCTCGTCCGCTGTCTTCAATGCCACCATCGAATTACCCATGCCCTTCTCCTTGCCGCCGGGCGGCTGCCAATCTCTTGATTGATTCATTTTTGATCAAAAACAATTGGATATAAAGTTCTTTAATTTACTGATCGCACAAAATGATCAAATTTTTAGAGCGGATTGTACGCCAAGTGAATGCAAGGCAGGTATGCCCCCGCCCGCCGGGAGACTAACCAACTCTGGGTAGTGTCATAGCTTGGCAAGCAGGGAAATGTCCTTCGGTCGCTATGTCTGATCGGTTAGGCGGGGCTGATGGTCCCTTGGGGAAATGGCAGGATCTTTTGCAAATATCTTAGTGGCTGAGTTATCGAGTACCGCCCGAGTCCCGAGCATCAGCCCAACGAAGTGAATAAAACCTGCCTTATACTGCATAAATTCTGCATAGAAAGGCCTCTTGAGGGCGAATGCAGCCTCATCTCTTTATTATCAATTAGTTAGAAAGTGGAGACTATAAGTCTTCACTTTCAGTGCTTCGATCTTCTTCCCCCAGCCTGGAGCAATTCCCAACCAACATGACGGGCGATATGTTCCGGCTCCCGTCTCAGATCTTCCCCTCACAGCCTCAACCCTTCCACCATCCGGCAACCCTTACCACGCTTCATCAGAAGCCCTTAGCGGCGTTTGCCGTCGCGATCTGAATCTTGATTACCACAATCATAGCGCCTTCCAGAACGCGTCCCATGAGCCTGAAAATCGGGCTGAAAGCTGCGCGATTCTCAACTTCCATGGTTTTTGGTGAAGGATTTTTTTCAGAGAAATGGGGCGTCGTGATTGAATGTGGTTTAGCACCATACAGAGCAGGCAAACCACGATCCCGGCAGACTGAATTGACGAAGCCGCAATTGGCGCAGCGCTCAGACCTGAACGTAATGTACTCAACGCCATAGCGAAGACCGCCACTTATCCCCGACCGCACATGGGTAATGCCCCGACCTGGCCCGGACTGGGTGTATGTGGGACATTTAGCCGCATTTAATGGGTATTATTACGCAATTATTTCCCGCCAAAAATCCAACCGATGATCGCACTAATGACCGCTGTCCGGGTCTCACCTGCTGCACTTTTGAGGACGTTGATTATGGTATCGCTCGCGCCTGGTGCTTGCTGCTGGAGCAACTTCAAGCCGATTGGAGTTAACTTAGCGGCGTAGTCCATGTCGGTTGATGAGATAATATCAATATAACCCATATCCCTTAGAGCCAATAAGGTGTTACGCAGTAGCTCGCTGCGCTTGTCGTTCCAGCCCCAATCCGAATAGTCAAATTCTGAGTGGCAGGGATAATCCGCGAAAAGTTTAACCAGAATTCCGGTTGCCATCTCGTTAAAGCTATCTTTGCCTTGAATGATTTCCATGTCGTTTACCTCTGCTTGATGATGGAGATAGATTACTAGGTAGTACAGATAACCACCATTCAGAAGTCATCGGTAATCAGTACACATGAAAACCAGTTTCATCGGTAATGGTTACAGATGAGTCATCGGTAATGGTTACCTACCAATAAGATCAATCTAATTAAGATCAAAACACCAATAAGATCAGTAACACCCTATGCGGCCTTCCCTGGCCGTGAAGACCTTACACAAGGTCAACATCCACACCTTTAAGATTGCCATTGCGATGGCTATCTTTCTTTTTGGTCTCGTTTAGTCGCTACGCTCCACGCTTCGCGATATCCATCGCCCATGCGGTGACTCGTTATCCTGTTCTGACCGAACAGGCTCGCCGCCTTTTGGGCAGCAAGGCGACAGCCGCGCAGTAACTTTGGGATATTGTCACGAGGAGTGTAACCCGCAGAGTCAATGGGGCGGAGAGGGGGCCGTGCGAAAGTCTGGACCGATAAGCAAATCCCGTGCCAACTTGACCGTATCAACCCATCTGAGGCTTCACGGGAGGCCCGTAGAGCGATTAAAACACCTCACACAATAGATGATAGCGGGTGTGGGGCAGAGGCCCGCAGAATCGCTTATAGCGCGTTTAAAAGACCTTGACATTGAATCCTCAATCATGCCATAGTAAGATTGGGAAATTAATTTTATCTTGACAAATGCTTGCATTTGCTGATAACATGGCTTTTAACAATTAAGGTTTCATCACCGCCCGGTGAGAGTCCTGACTAAATGGGTTACACGATAGAACCTCCGAGAATAATTTCAATAACTCAACGGAGAACCCAATGAACAAACCAAAATCCCAACGCATCACCCCAGCCGCCATGTCTGGCGAGCAGATCGCAGACGCGATCCTTTACGGCACGTACACCAAAACTGCGCTTTGGTCTTTCATCTCCAGAAATGGCGGAGCGGATGCAGCTCATGCGAAGTACCCGCAGCTTGCCGTTGCACTTCACATCCTGAAACAGGAACGGAAGAAGGCAAAGAGCGCCCGAGCGGTCAAGACGATCCTCACGCCGCTATCCCGGCAATACGCTGACGGTCAGTCACTGACTGAGATTCTGGCCCCGGTGCTCCAGGGTTACCGCCGCCTCTATAGAGAGAAACTCAATCTCGATATGACGCCGGAACAGGTGATTCTATTCCTGGTTGCCACCCACGGCGTAGAGAACCTGGAACAACACGGTTACAGGATCGCGGGCAACTTCCCAACCTTGTGACATCCGGCGCAACGCCGGGCCAATCAAATTGCCTAAAACAGGGCAAACCAACCAAAAATCAAGGCCACAAGGCCGCCGAATCCTGATCGCCACCCACGATTGCAGGAGCGAATCCGCATGTCTGACAAACAGGAGAAAACGCCATGAAACTGACGTTTAGCAATTCAACGATGGACGTAATCATGCACGAGTGTCGCCGAACAGGAACACCTGTTGCAACGTTTATCAACAGACTCGTGGATGCCGAGGCAGAACGCATCCGAACAAACATGAAGAATCCCATTGAAGGAGAGCACTATGAGCAACAGAGCAGCAGAAAATAAACCTGAATTATGGATTGAAGAGGATCGCCGCCTTTCCTTTGCAGAAAGCGTCACTATCAAGGCAACTGGTGAGTGTTTCAAGGTTGAGGACAAACTTGCAAAAATTCATACCTATATGGTGGATCAATACAACAGTTACCGGGCCGATGGTAAGAACTTCTATGAAGATCAGAGGGACATAGCGACTAAATGCAAATGCACACCAAAAACCCTTGGCAAGTGGATAAAAGTTCTTGAAACGCTTGGTTTACTCGTCATTGATGAGAGTCAGAAAAGCCATTCATACACTGTTCGCTCGGTAGTGAGCCAGGAACACAACCTGATTTTTGATTACCCGAAACTGTTAAACGGTTCACCGTCCTACGATCATGAAAAAGCACTTGAGCGGCTTAGGGAAAGCCGTGGAACCGGTGGGGAAACTGACGGTAAGGTTATCCTGGTCGATTTCAAAAAACAGACAAAAACACCTGAGCCGCAGCCAGCCGTTGTGGAAACTGGCTATAAACCCCCGACTATACAGAGCAAAGGGACGATCTACACTCCCGAGCAGATGGCCCGCTTTGCTGCTGAGGAACGTACAAAGTATGCCGATGGTGGCACACCTTTTTAATGATGAGGAATAATGACGAATGATGATCGCAACGGCGTAAGCGCCGAACCAGAAAAGATTGACCCAGAAGAACAACTCCCAGACCTACCCGGCCCAGAATTACCTGACCTCACCCGCCTATATAAACGTCGATGTCGTGATGGCAACGTTATGCAGAGATGCAAACACATGCTCATTGCGGGATATTCTCCAGGACGCGTGGCATTGCTGCTGAGGCTACCACTAGAAAAGGTTAAAGAACTCCACCAGGCGAGTTACAACCCGCGATGTAGGCGCTTTGCGAACCCGAACAACGGGAAATTAATAATAACGATGTGGCACGAGGGCGCAACGCTCGTGGAGGTCTGCCAGACGCTGAGCTTGCCGTTGTTCACTGTGGTGATGTCACTTCGGCAGAATGGCGTTACCAATGCCGCAACGGCTCCACGGATGCCAGAGTACGATGATCCGCTGTATGTTGAATATCGGCAGGTTGTGGCCCGAAAAGCTGCGAGCAAATCACGGCCTATTCAAATAAACCCTGTTCGTCGCGTTAGAAAAGCCGTAGGCCAAAAAGCGAGCCAGACCGCGACGGCCTGACCTTGAACCTCATAGACATTTTACCTTACCTGCCCGTTGCATGGCTGGCGTATCGCTGCGCCCGTGACGGGCTGGTTATCCTATTAAGGAATAAAAACAAAAATGAAAAACTTGCTCAAAACCGTTCGCGATTCCATAGCCGCAGCCATGAACGGGCGCACCATCGAACAGATGGAAACCGAACAGCGGCAGGACGCTGTAAAAAACGCCGTGGATGACTATTTAATCCGCCATCCCGATTGGCAACCATCAACGAAGCCAGCGCCGAAAGCTGCGCCAGTGACTAACACCAAGCAGAAAACCGCGAAGATCAAAAAGGCGCTTGGTGCTGGGGCAGGTGGCTTCCAGGCCCACGAGATTGACCCGGAAATGCTCCGTCTGGCGCGGGATAAATGCCGCCAGGTGGTCGCCTCAGACCCTGAACGCTATTCGCACATCATCGAATCCACACCGCTTAAAAGAATTGAGTGATTCAAGGCAGAATTGCCGATACAGGATGAGTTACCGATTGAATTTACGTGAAATTTGTTGATAATGATTATCATTCATGGTAAAATGCTAACATAGGGTGATTAATGGATTCGAAAGAGTCTACTGCGAACTACAGCCAATTGAACGTAATTTAATCTCCTCTCAGGCGCTGGCTCCTTGATACCTTGCACAGGCCATCTTTGCTTTCCAGCGCCGCTTATTCAGTACCAGCCCGGTTTAGCCGGGTTATCGGTTTCCGATAACGTCCATAAAGGGCGCAGCACAACGTATATCCTGCCGTGGTATTAGCCTTCCGCGATGGGGTTTGCCATAAGCCCCGGCTCTCCTCCGGGCCATCTCGCCATGATGTGAACTGGCACGAGCGCACGGCGCAGGGATTCAGAGGTCTCCCGTCGTTGCCGCTCCCTTATTCTCTTCTCTCAGAAAAATAACGATAAAGATCCTCGTTGCTCCTCAGGGGCGGTATCTCCGCCGCCCGCCTTTTTTCTGATGCAGAAACAAATAAAGGAAGGTCGCCCAGTGGGCGACCTCTTTTGTACTCGCACGCCGTCAATTCTGACGATACGGCCCGAAAGGCCAAAGCCTACAGGCCAGCAAACAACAACTTTATGGAGTGACTTTTATGAAAATGGGCGAATCCCAACGCACCTTTAATGATGTCGTGACCTATCAGGCCGACGCTAATTTTGCAGTGAAAACAATCAACATCCCAAACCTGGCCGTCGAAGTGCAGCCCGGTTCGGTTATTAAGGCCGATGGCACTGCATTTACCTCCGGCAATGATGCGTTACTGGTTCTGAGTCATCACCGTGCTGGTACAGATGCAAACATTATCGTTGCTGACCGTGGCGTCTACATCCGCCCGGAAACCGTCATCGCCGTTATGGGCGCGACTGTAGGCACTGCTGCAATTGCTGCTCTGACTGCATCCGGCAACATCCGCGTAGCTCAGGCTGACGCTCAATAATTTTACCGATAAGGACATCACAACATGGCTCTAACAAAAGATTTTTCATACGTCGATTACAGTTCGACCTTTGCGAACGTTCCGGCTCGCAACCGTATCTTAACCAACCTGAACATTTTCCAGCGTGACGTTACTGACCAGTTTAAAACCAGTCTGGACATCCTGAATGCTCAGGCTGACACCATCGCCCCGGCAGCGAATCGCTTTTCCAGCGAATGGGGAAGCACACCGAAGCCAAAAGCAGCTAACCATCTGATCGAGCTTCCTCTGTTCCCTACGCAGGATGTGATCACGGCAGCAGACGTGCAGCCATTCCGTAAAATCGGATCGGCGCTACAGGCCAGCGTGCTGGATGCTGTAACTGCTAAAAGTCTGGCTCACTATGAACGCTTCGCTGCGACTCGTGAACGCATGTTTGCTGAAAGCCTGTTCCGTCATCGTGTCACCGATATGGAATACACCGCAGATGGCCCGATCCTGGATTGGTCAGAGGAATTTGGTTACGACCAGAGCACCGGAACCATCTACACGGGGGTTGCTGCTGATCCGTTAGAATCCCTGTCCGATGAGGTCAGCGCCATGAAGCGCCGCATGGGTGGTCTTGCTTCGCTGCTGAAAGGTATCTACCTGTTCGCGGGTTCCAACCTGTTCAAGAAGCTGCGTTTTAACCCATCGGTTCGCCAGCTTGTGCAGTATGGTGTGCTTGATCCTGATGGTCTGGTATTCAATAAAGAGATCAATCCGGCATTCAGCTATTACGTCCTGGATAACGTGACCGTAGTCGAGATGTCCGATACCGATTTCTACGGCATCGGTGCAGATCAGGGCTTCATGGTTCCGGTCTTCGAGAAGCCGTTGAGTGCTGATCAGGCATCACCATTTACTAACCTGGTCGGCCCAACGAGCCGCAACCTTGAGCTTGCCTTTGCTGACGTAGTGGATTTCCGCATCTATAGCAGCACCGATACGTATAAGAACATTACGCTTTCCAGTGAGTTCAGCTTGTTGCCGATTTGCTACCGCCCGGATCTGGTGACCGCCATCACCAACGATGCTTCGTAATCAGGCAAGGTAACAGCCCAACGGGATAAAACCCCAGGAGCTAACGGTTTTGGGGGCCATCATTGGCCCCTCCGTCATTGTGGAGAGGTAAAAATGCGACTAAATCTATTAGGTGTCGGAAATGCAGCGCTGCTATCGGTTAAGTTCAAGACGTTGGATGATGCCGGGTTACTGAACGTATCAGCGCTCGCCAGAGCGTTGGGCGTACACCGCAGCACCTTTTTATCACGTGTGGCGACTCATGGCCTTGAGGCCGCGATATTGTACTACGCGACTGATCAGAAATTGAAAGATCTAAACTAACCGGACGGGTAAAACCGCCCGGTTTTTTCATTAACTTGAATACTACATGTAGTGCTTCAATGTAATTTTATGTCAATATGTACACTGTATGTATTGACAGTTAGTTTGTTGTGGTTAATACTTGAACAGTTGAAAGTGGTCATTCGTAATTACTTCTGCACTGGAGAGCTGTTATGGCTAAGATTGGTCGTGATGCTAAGACGGGTCAGTTTATCCCGGTAAGTGAAGCCAAAAAACATCCAAACACAACAGTAGTTGAAACTATCAAAGCACGGCCTAAAAAAGGGACGAAGTAATTTTATAAAGCGCTTAATTGGCGCTTTTTTTGTATATACCTTTGGAGAAATATCATGGCAAATAATCTTTTTGTTACTTATGATCTGATCAAAACCAAAGATTACCCGGCAGTACATAAAGCCATCCAATCATTAGGGGCATGGGCAAAAGTTACAGAATCGAATTGGTATGTGAATTCAACCTATACCGCCTCACAAGCAACGGAAATTGTGCGAAAATCCTTGGATGCGGACGATAAATTAATCGTAGTGGATGCAAGCAACAATGTTGCAAGTTGGTACAATTTGTCAGCAGAGGTAGCTAATTTCATTAAAGATCAATGGTATAAATAACACGGTAGGGGGAGGCTCCCCCTATTTTTTAATAACGAATCAACTCGACATATCTTAATAGCTCTACTGGTGACGCCGCGTGTTTTGAGTAAGTCTTGAAGGTCTCCGTTTTCCCGCGCTCATGACCCATCAACAATGCAATCCTGTCTTCTGGAACCTGGTTCCGATCAAGCTGTTGGGCAAATTCATGTCGCAAGCTATGAAAGACCTTCCGCTTCGTTTCTTCCTCACCCAACGCCTGCCATTTAGCCCTCGTGAAACGCTGTGTATGCCACGTAGACCGCTTTCCGTCTGCACGGTCAATGATTGACGCACGGTAGAAAAGAAAGCCGTTATGGGGCTTGTGGAGAAGGGACTCCACCAGATCGATAATGCGGCTATGAACCGGGATGATACGGGCCGCTGATTTGGTTTTCCCCTCTGTCACTTCGAAGCAAAGTACACCCTCAATCTCGCGAATGTTCCCAACACACAAAGAACAGATCTCATTCAATCTCATGCCGCTGTACATCCCGATCAGCGTCACCGCCTGCATCTCTTCATCACCATCCATTGCAGCGAAGACCTTCGCCAACTCAGCATGGGTGAAAACTTCGTAGCTTATCTTGCTGCTTTTAGCTTCCAGACCATGACCACGCCAGGAGTTATCCTGTGGTGCGTCGTGATATCGGTTACGGGCCAGATCCCAGATTTGAGCCAGGGCGCTGATATAGTTTTGAATCGTCTGGGGCGCTCTGTCGCTTTTCAGCTTATCCAGCCAGCCAGTAACTATGGTTCGGTTGATATCTTTCAACGGAATATCGCGCTTTCGAAGATGGGACAATAAGACCTCGACGGCTTTATTCGTCTTTGACAGGGTGGTCAGTTTACGTTTCTCGCTGAATTGAAGAATGTACTGATCCCGCATAACCAGAAGAGAAGGGCAAGCCTGCACTTGGGCGGGGAAGTTCAATTGTGTGGGCGGTGCATCCTTCGCCTGTTTACTGATACCTCGAAGTTCATCAAGGATCTGCTCAATCCGTGAACCTGAACGAACTGGTTTAAGCTGATTGCGCAATTTGTACCATTCTAACGCTATGGCATCCCGGAATAGACGTGCCTGACGAATGTCACGAGTTGCTGTTGACCTCATGAAGTATGTTTTATTACCGAAGTGTGCAGCCATGTATGCCGGAATAGCTATGCGTACCATGTACACACCACACGGATCGAGAATCAGATAACGATCGCGTTTGTCCTTCGGTTTTACCCTCTTGTGATCCATGTAAACCCCTGCTATTTTGCTGGGGCAAGCTGTTGGCGAAATTGGCTGTACGAACCGTAGGTGCGTAACAAGTTAGTGATGATAATCAATGACTTGTTAGACGCAGTTGATTCAAAATCAACCGTAGAAATACGTGCCGGTTCGAGTCCGGCCTTCGGCACCAATACTCATCTAATTAGTTGTTTTTAAATAACTTTTTCCATATTTCTGCTCGTAATCGCGTAGCCCTACTACAAAAGGCTATACGAGGCGATGTCTCAGCGATATAAACTCTATCGTCGAACCAGCGGCATTTATGTTGTCCGCATTAGTGTTCCCCAACGTTTTCGTCGATATGCAGGACAGTGTGAGATTCACACTTCAACAGGCACTCACGATCTTCATGAAGCAAAGCAGAAGTCCGCGCTCCTGTTGGCGGTCTGGTATCAGACCTTACATGAGTATGAACTAATGGATTATCAGGCTTTAAGTGACAGCGCCCCGCTGCTTGCTGGTGAGGGTATGATCTCGCTTGCTAACTTTGCTCAGTCAATCGAGTTGCCTATATCGCAATTGATTCGAGAGGTGGTTAATCGTAACCTCCCGGTATTCTGGCTGGCGACTGGTCAGTTCGGTTTCTATGTTGATGAATTTAATGCAGTAGAGCGGGAACCCGGTGCAAAACGAGAAAAACAGTCTGATGATGAAAAGGATCAACCTAAAGAAGTCATCATCCTCAATAGCGCGTTTGAGCTGGGTATCGAGAGCTTCGCAAATGGTTATCTCCGCCCCTTCAATCCCCGGCATACTTTAGATTGTCTGTTGAGCGCTGGAGTATCCGAAGGAGAGGCTGCATTTCGAACAAGTGGTGATAATCAGCGTGGAGGGTGGTTTTTCGATCTCCCCGGCGTTGATATAACTGCTGATAGCCTGTTGATTAGCAAAGTTCATGCAGAAAGTCTCCGGCTTACTTGGTTAGCTAAGAGCACCCCACCAGCGGTTATCGTTCATCATAGCGCGCCTCTTGCCACTCCTGTTATCGCTAACGAATATGTTCACCGCAAACATTACAATGAAAACTTGTCATGGCTTCGTGAAGAGTATTTGAAACATCGGCGTAAGGGCAAGGTATCAGAAGCGGCGCTCCGCGATATTCGCTATTACTTCGATTTGATGATTGAAGTGATGGGGGATATCCAGTTGGAAGATTTCGACCGTGATTTCCTCCGGGCTTATGAGAGCAAGTTGCGCACAATTCCTGCTAACCGTAATTTGATGAAAGGTAAGCACGGGGTTAAGACACTGGATGAGTTAATCGCCAAAGCGGCAGAATGTGGCGATAAACTGATGACAGAAGAGTCTGTCAAAAAGTATATCAACGGACTTTATGGTGCAATGGAGTGGGCTGTTGATGATGGTAAGTTTCTGAAATCGCCATGCGACAACTTTTTCCCTCCCGATGATAAAGGTGAGCGAGAGCAGGATCACACTGACATATTTGAACCGCATGAAATTAAAGCAATTTTTTCGCAACCGTGGTTTGTGGCTGGAACTGTTGAACGTAATGCGCAAGGGCGATTCCATCAATATTGCCCGTTTCACTATTGGGCGCCGTTGTTGGGCTTGATGACGGGGGCAAGGGTTAACGAGATTGCACAGTTAATGCTGGACGATGTTCTGGCAGATGACGGCGTTTATTACCTGAACCTTGAAAGTGATAGCGAAAACGGAAAGAAACTAAAAAACGCCAATTCCCGCCGCAAGATTCCGGTTCATTCTACGCTGATTGAACTCGGTTTTATCGAGTATGTGGATGCGTTGAAAGCTGCCGGGTATGACCGTCTTTTTCCCGAGCTTAAACCACATAAAACTAAAGGCTATGGTAGGCCGGTTTCCGCATGGTTCAATGAATCATTGCTTGCGGGTCGATTAAAACTTGAAAGGGACAGAAGCAAATCTTTCCACTCTTTCCGGCATTCTGTTTCAACTTTGCTTAAAGAGAAGGGTGTTAGTTCGGAACTGCGTGGGCAGCTACTTGGGCATGTGCGCGGCAAAACAGAAACTGAAGTGCGATACAGCAAAGATTTAAAACCGGTTCACATGGTTGAGGTTGTCGAAAAGATTGATTTTTCTTTGCCCGAGATAGCGAGATTCAACATTCCTGATGGGCTGGATGCTGTAAGAGATGCGCTGCGAAGAAAGCGTGGCAAACAAACAGGTTGAGTCAGTTACTATTCAGTTGAGTTGTGCTCTTGAATGCTCTGGGACGCTTCCTGGCGCATTTTTTATTAAAGGTCGTGGATTTAATAGTGCCAAATTTGGAGACGCTTAAAATGCGTCTGGTGAGACTTGATTTGCATTAGCTCAGAATTGATCTGACGGTTTTCTCTGACAGAATACAATCAAGTCTAACAGTCCGCCTTGAGCGAAAAGCGGACCTTCATCCGATAAAAACACATCACAGCAGGAAAAGAGCAGGGATGTCATAACAAGTAGACTGTTTAGACGATGATTAATATCCCAGCGCCCGATTAACCTCATTGACAAGAGGTGTGCCGTTCCTCATCCGTTGCAGGTTATCAATGAACTGGTCCACAGCCGGCTCTGTCGATGGCTGCGCGGCAATATGAGGTGTCACCAGAATTTTCTCATGGCCCCAGAATGGACTGTCGGGGACTAGCGGTTCCGAGGCGAAAACATCCAGTGCTGCGCCGCTGATGTGTCCGTTCTCAACGAGCTCAAGCAGATCCTGCTCCACCAGAATTCCCCCGCGGGCCACGTTGATGACATAACAACCCTTACGCAGCCTGGAAAGCTTATTTCTGTTCAGAAGATGATGCGTCTCGTCAGTCAGCGGAAGCAGACATATCAGAAAGTCACACTCCTCCAGAAAGGGGAGCAGGTTTTGCTGCCCAACAAACCGCTCAACACTGACATCACGTGATGCCGTGCGGGTCCAGCCGGTTACCCGGAATCCGAGCGCGGCGACGGCCTGAGCGACCACTACGCCGGTCTGACCGAGCCCCATGATCCCCACGGTTGACTGACTGGCGCTGGGAACAGGTAAGCGCGCCCATTTCGCCGAAGTGTGCTGCCGCTCAAGCGTTCGCAGGTCGCGAAAGTGACGCAAAATCTGCATAACTACATACTGAGCCATACTGTATCCCAGACCGATATCACAGGTGCGGGTCACTTTTACCTCCGGAGGGAGATCGCGGGCCTGAAGGATCCCGTCAGCCCCTGCCCCCACCGACGCCACCAGTCTGAGTTGCGGCAACCGCGGTGCTGTTCCCTCAGGCAGTGAAAAGGTAAAAATAGCCGTAATATCGTCATTTATGCCTTCATCAAGGCTCGTGACAATCCTTAAATCCGGCCTTTTGCGCTTCAGTGCATCGTAACGCTGCTTTACAAATTCGGATGTAATTAACATCAGCACGGTATCGGAATGAGCATTTTCGGTGTCGGGCATTTTCTTGACTCACTATTGTTTTTTATCAGGAGTTTAACCTGTCAATGGGCCAGTGATTTAACTGATGCAGTTTTTCCGCTCAGCTATGAGGGTCATACCATTTTGAAATAGTGAAAGCCTGATTTTCAGCTTCATTACAATCAAATAACACTACATAACGGGAGAACGCAACAGGAATTCTGTGGCGCTAATTGCCTTAAGCGTAGGCTTTTCGCATCCGAACGCAGCCTCAGAGAGCCGAGCAGCGCGTTAAGTGCGGCCCTTTTGTATAATGAATATGCGCAGAGAAACTTTTAAAAAAATACGATGCCTGAGCAAGAGAAGCTCCGGATGCGCTTTTTGCAAGGCGCACCACTACAGGTGTAAGGTAAAAAAATGGCATCCTGCCGACAATAATTTTTGAGGCCCTATGTTTGACTGGGAAGACCTACGCTATTTTTCAACTTTTGCTCAGACAGGATCGCTTGCATCAGCGGCAAAAAAACTGGGTGTGGATCATGCCACGGTTGCCCGCCGTATCGCTTCGCTTGAAGCAGAAGCCGCGATATGCAGTTCAAACGCGATGTAAGGCTCTCTGGCGAGTTTTTGAAAATAGGTGGTCAAAATCATGGTGCAGAAGCCACGGCGCTCTCATAGAGTGACTGGCGAAGCCAGTTGAAACGAGCGTAGCGGAGTTCGAGCAATCAATTAGAAATCTGGGTGAGCTTTAGCTTTACCGCGCCGCTTAACTTTGGAGGGTGTTTGCCTCTATAAGGAAAAGCCTGCCACCGCCGAAGTTTTTGGACGCAATGCCTGAAAGGGGGGCTGGCAAACCTAGGACATCCACTTTTCGGCGCGACAAATTTTCCGGTAGCTTTTGTCGTATTGGTTGAGTGTTTCTGGTGGGGATTGAGTTGAAATATCAAGAAAGGAAGGTTTTGGTTTCTTGGTTGTGTTTTCTTCTTAACTTATTGTTTTGTTTTTATATGTTTTATAAACCTCTTTTCTGGGGAGCAAAACTAGCCCTAAGGGCCAATGCGATGAGTTGCAGTGAGGCACTTGGCTAATCAGGCTTCCAGAGTTTTAACCTCTTCTCCGGGTCCCTGCTTGGATCGGCGATGTGAGCTACTCTGCTTTAAAAAAGGCTCACGACGTAAACCCTTTGCAAAACATGATAACTCACTATTCTTATTGGCTGTGCAAGTCCAAGACTCAGCACCTTACACAACCTCACGCACCCTGGCATACGCCGCCTTTCGGAACCAGACCAGTGGGTAACGGTGCGCCCGCTTTAAACCCCGGCTCCGCTAGTTGTAGAGCCTTGTTGATACGCCATTTTGGGTAAGCGTCTGTATACCAAAACCCCAAAATGTATACTGATAGTAACATTTTGAGGCTTCAGTGCAAGAGCGTTATCTTGTTTAGAGTTGTTCAATAAAGCGTTTAAAGGGGGCCGCTGCTCGTTCTCCATGATGTTCTTCCACCCAAAAGGCAAGCGGCTCAAGATTTGAAGCTGTCAGTAATTTTTGTGCAAGCCGTATGATCTCTTGGGCCATGTTAATTTTTGCTTGGATGTTGCTTGCTTCTTTGGACAATTGTGCAAGTTCACGAGACTTCAAATTATCGACATCACAATCTATTAATTGCCTTAGTGTTTGTGTAACGCTACGGATCAGTAGTTCTTTGAGATCATTGTCTTTAGACATTGCTTCGAGGTGGTTAATCGAGCCTGTAACGATAGTAATGTAATAAGGTTGGCCACGAAATTTATCCTCCAAAGACGGATTCATGGAAAAATCCCGCTCTCTTTCTTCTTTCGATGCAAGACGAGAAGAGAGTAGCTCTTTACGTCTCTCCTTAAGCATTTTACGAATTTCGTTAGCCGCTGCCTCACCAATTACACCGCGATTGCGGAGTCTCTCAATACGAGAGTAGATCCAATCAGCCCCTTTAGGCTGTTTCCGTAATCCCTCGACATTCTCAAGGAGTTGTGATGCAGTTTCTTTTGCCTTGCGGACGTTGTCGCGTTGTAGTGAGGTTTTAACATCTCGATCAAACCGCGTCTTCATTTCGACGAAATCTACGGAAAAGTAGTTTTTGCCACAATCTTTTCCGATGTTGGTTTCGTAACCTTCTTTTGTCACTACGATATAACCACGTTTATGCGGTTGATGACATGTTGTGAGTCCACACGGAACATCTTCAGGAAATTGGTAGCTACCGATGATCTCTTTAAGGTCAACGTTTGTAGGGTTGATGTTTGAGCGAAAATGCGGGCGCTCAACGATATCATGCCAACTGCTGATCTCAATGATTCCCTTGACTGTGTTGAGAGCAATCATTTTTGTTCCTTTTTTGGCCCAGAGAATTTCATGTTATGCCATCCGGTTTTCCGCGGCAACGCTCTGCTGTATGTCTAAACAGATCCGGAGTGCCAACAAACGACCGTTTTCCGGCATCTCTTTTGAGGTGACTTCCAGACTGTGGGGAAATTAGCCTTGGCAATTGTTGGCAGGCGTCCTATTGTTGACACCGTTTTCTGGCAGGGGCCGGATGAGGAGATGACTATGGCGATTTTTGGCTACGGGCGTGTTTCGACATCGCAGCAGGATACTGAGAACCAGCGTTTGGAACTTGAGCAAGCTGGATGGACTTTCGACTTTTGGTTTACTGATGTTGCTAGCGGGAAGGTTCCTGCGGTGCAACGCAAAGCGTTTTCTGAAATGCTCAGCAAAATCCGCGATGGTGAAACGTTGGTAGTTGCAAAACTAGACCGTCTGGGGCGTGATGCGATTGACGTTCTGCAAACTGTCAGAAAGTTGGCTGACCGAAATATCAAGGTTATTGTCCACCAGCTTGGCACGACTGATCTCACCTCCGCTGCGGGTAAGCTTCTGCTGTCAATGCTGGCAGCGGTTGCAGAGATGGAGCGTGACTTGCTGATTGAGCGCACTCAGGCGGGGTTAACGCGGGCTAAAGCTGAAGGCAGGAAGTTGGGAAGACCCTCTAAAATTGCACCAGAAGCTCGTGGAGCGATTGTAGTGAAAAAGAATAGCGGAACCAGTGTCAGCGCGTTAGCGCGCGAATATGGCGTTTCCAGAGCGACTATAGCGGCTATTGTCGATTGAATATGGAGAGTTTATGGCTTACACAGCAACGGTTATCCCTGTAATGATCGCATCCCCTGGTGATGTTACTGAAGAAAGAAGAATTATTCGGGAAGTAATCCACGAATGGAATGATATTAATTCTGCCCTCTCGAAAGTTATGCTAATTCCTATTGGGTGGGAAACCCACACATCACCGGAGCTTGGCATGAGACCTCAGGAGTTAATTAATCAGAGACTGCTAGTTGATTGCGATCTATTGATTGGTGCTTTCTGGACACGACTTGGCTCTCCGACAGGTGATGAAGCAAGTGGGACTGTTGAAGAAATTCACAAGCATTTAGACGCGGGCAAACCTGCAATGATATATTTTTCATCTAAACCCGTAGTGCTTGATACAGTGGATATGGGGCAATATGATGCCCTAAAAGCATTCAAACAAGAATGCATGCAACAAGGCTTGATTGAGACCTTTAATGAGTCAACTGATTTTAAACATAAATTATATAAACAATTGACGCTGACACTCACAAATAATTCATATCTGAAAAATATCATAAACTCTTATCGTTCAGAAGGAACTGATAATTTAAAACAAGAATCTCCTAAGATGCTTCTATCTGAAGATGCAACTTTTGTCTTGAAGATGGCATGCGAGGACGAAAGCGGTGGGATATTAATATTAGAGCATCTGGATGGAACAGATATTCATGTTGGCGGCCAAAGTCTCGGTGGAGAAAATGCTAGAGAGGTTGCTAAATGGAAATCTGCTTTAGATGAATTGAAATCCAATGAATTAATATCTTCTCGGGATTATAAAGGCGTTCAATTCGAAGTTACTCATAAAGGATGGACTCTTTTTGAATCATTGAAGAACAAGTAATTCTGCTTTAACTATTTGAAGGCGGGGAACTTACTTTCCCCGCTTCATTTCACTCAAACGAAGCCGCGATGACTTCCCCGGTGTTGGCGTTAAAAATACAGAAATATTGAAGTGGTGTTAACATCCCCAGGCTATTAATTGCCTTAGCCTGTTGTCCGAACATTTGAATAGTTCGTTTGTTCTCGTCATGCCAGAGGTAGGTGTTGAATACCGGCTGCGCTTCACTTTCCTGCCACACATGGCGAAACGTCGCTTTCTTGTCCATTACCTGCTTGCACTCCCTGACCGGGTTATGGTGCGTTTTCGCATAGCATTCCGGGTTGTCATCTGCACATACGATATCTTTTCGTGCTGTCTGATGCTCAGCACCTACAGCAGAAAAGGCGCATACGCCCAGCACCAATGAGAGAGTGCCCAGAGTCCCCCATGCAATTGCACGTAGCGTGCTGATCTGCCGTTTTGATGTGACGTGAGCGACCACGCTATAGCTGGCCCAGCTAAGTGCGGCTCCCGCCACCATTGGTAATAAAAAACCTGATCCCGCCATGATTCCCTCATTTTCGAAACAACATCGCACCTGATAGCAAACGCTGGTGAAGTCCAACTGATGACCATCATCATACTTGTCGGGTTTTAAATGTCACTATTGGTGTTTATTTTGAATCTTGTGATTGTAGTGATACAGGCTTCTTGTGAGGGTGAGTGTGCTCACATTTGGGATTTGTAGATTCAAAATGTCTCATGTGGAGCGTGGCCTTACAGTAGTCAAAATTGCACATTCAGTGCATGAAAAAGACCTTGAGAATACAGTTTGGCGAGCGGGTAAAAGAACTGCGTATAGCCACCGGAATGAGCCAGGAAGCGTTTGCTGATCGGTGTGGGTTCGCACGCAGCTATATGAGCCGAATCGAACGTGGTGGCTCTAACGCTTCTCTTGATGCGATTGAAGTGTTGGCTGGCGCTTTAAATGTCGAGCCGTGGCGATTGTTGGTGTCTGACTTGTCCGAAGATACCGACCCGGAATTACTGGTTCCCTATGCGGCCGATGGTTCGTGCTTTCATCCCGGACTGGCAAGCACGCGCGATGGTTCGTTTGGTGTAGGTGATAAAGCCTCTCAGAAGCGTTTTGGCACGTTTTCCGAAGCGCTTGAGTATCTACGTAGCATGGAGACGGCAAAATGGCGTAGGCCCAATGCCAGTGGCAACTGGGGCATTGTGTCAGCGGTGCGGTGGGACAAACTGCGAAAGTAGCGCAACTGTAAGGTTAAGAATTTTATTGCTGTATGGATGAACAGTATTCATTGAATGCTGATAGTCTTATGTTTCATCAGCCCTTTGTTTCTATAAGAGTGAATAAAACAGCAAAATGCGGGTGCGTTACGTAGGCGTTACGGTGGCGTTTCAATTTGACTCTAATGGATTAATTCATATCAATAACATTGGGTTAAATGTTTTTTATGAACAAGGTCTGCCGGGTTTAGCTTGTTTCAAAATCCGAACGCAGTGGCGTTTACTTAACGCCCACATAGCTGACAAACGTGCTTTCCTCCCGACCCGGCAGACCTCCATAAACATCAAAAGGCAGGTATGGCACGTTGATGTTTTGTGCCGTCACGAACACTCGGTTTGATTCCGTCCACCGGATCAAGCTTAAGATGTAGACCCTAGAACAAAAAGGTCCTACGATTGCTCTTTTAAAGGCTAATAGGAACGTGATTACAGCAGGTTATGGAGACTTAGGTTCGAGTCCGGCCTTCGGCACCAAGTGATGCAATAATTAGCTACCTGAGGGTGGCTTTTTTTGTGTCTGACATCTAGTGTTTACCTGCCATTCCCGCGACCGCGATACTGGCTCTCTCAAGGTCAATCCACTTCAATGCACATCTACTAACAGATGTTGGTATTTCCGGTTCGAAAACGCTGTTACCAACAGGGAGGGGATAAGCATGGCGTTAACAGATAGCGAAGTAGGAACAGCTATGCCAGCGGACAAACAATATCAGCTCGCCGATGACAACATCGTTGAGTTAAAACTCGGGATTTATGAGCACCTATTTAAACCGCAGGGAGGTCTTAACACCTTGAGGTTGCTTCTCTTCTTCAACAGCGCACTACAACCATCATACGTTATGAGATGAAAAACAGGTTTAGCGATTTTAACTCCGCACAAGTGATGGCTGGGGGGCTTCCGGTAATAGACCACATCTTCCAAGGGGGAGTCTGAGCTACTAACAATAATGCGGCGGTATGTGACTTAAATGGGTGAGTTGAGGAAAGATAGGTCTGTGGTGGAGGGAGTGATTGAGAAGGCTTTAATAAATCACCATCCAGCGGTAAAGATGGCTATTTATTGCCAGGATTCAGCGCGTTTTTTAAAGTGATATATTTCATTGCAGCCAATAAATAGGAGGCTTTGAAAGTCACATCCTGGTAGTCTTTAGCTAACATGCTTCCATTTTCTTCAAACCGCTCAACAAATGCTGCGACTTCTTTGGGGCCAATACGGCTGGTATTATCTTTTCCATTTCGAACAAACAGCTTTTGTTCTTCAACGTACAGCGTAAAAGGTACATTTCTTGACTCAGTGTACAGCTCAACTGGCTGGGAAAAAGACTCCAACATTAAATGGTAAAAATCTCTATAAATCATGATGATTGCTTCCTTAGCTATAAGCTTTCAATAAATTACCGATTATTTGGTTAATCGCTATGAGCCGTTACTGCCTCTTCACAGGGAAAACAGTGGAAAGAAGTTTGCCACTCCCCTTTCACTAATCTACCCGTTTCAAGATCAAAGGGCACACACCACAGAGACAAATCTTCATCGAAACGGAACACCGGCAATGGTGTGGCAAAATACTGATGACGCGGATAAATGAGCATCATATTTCCTTTCCCTCCAAGATACTTTTGTCCATAGGCGAACATTTGGTACAGGTCAGGCTGGCTGATTTCATACTTCCTCAGACTGTCATCAGCTCTGCTATCTAATAGTTTCCATTTAGCATCCAGAACCACCGTCTGCCCGCCTGTGATAAGAAAGTCTGGTTTTAGCAAGAACCATCGTTGAGAAGACTTTTCACCAACAGGTACATGCTCCAACAAGTACTGGCTCTTGGTTTGTTCTATGAGCCGGTGATCGTGATGCAATGCCCCAGCCAGACCGCATCCTACCCAGCCCTCATATAACTTCTCCATAGGAAATAACAAAGAGATTCCCTGATGCGATCCAAGTTGAAAATCTGGATTCATCTGTTCAAGAATGAGCTGGCACCACGGTTTTATAGCGCGATATCCGAAGAGATATTTATCATCGCTCCATTGCCTCATTAGCTGTGTTGTACTGCCACAAATAGGCAATATGTCTTCCAGTTGATGGCTTAGAGAATTTGCTTGCCTCCAGCTCTGCCCTTGCCTGGCCATTTTAAGCGACCAATCCAAAGCCGTCCGTAGCAGACGGTTCTCGATGCGCTGAGGGGAAAACTCGGCATAGCGCACATGAAAACGAGTGCCTCTGCCCGGAGGCATTCTCATTTGCGCTGTGACATTCAATTGACCGCGGATGAACGCACTATGTTCATCCTCAATGAGATGATAATCGAAGCGAAGTCCTTTGCGTACTAAATCAGCAAGATGCCGTAAAAACTCACTGATTATCCATTCATGTAGAGGCTGATCGCTACGTTGCAATGCAGCCTGATTTGCCTCACGATGCGTAATCCCTAAAGAGGCGCTTAGCATTCGGCGTAAAAGTTGACGTAGAGGGACTACCTCAGCTGGAGCTTCAAGTGTGGTTTTAGGCAGAATTTCAATTGACTCGCCATTCGGGGATTGTAGATAACCGACATAGTTTCCCAAACGCAAAAACCGCTTCCCTTCCCGGCTGAGAATTTGCGAAGAACCACGCCACTTGTGTTGCAATTGCTCAAGCCAGGAAAAGGTTGCCTCAGAAACTATTCCCAAATCCATACTGGCTGGTTGAGAGTTATCACAAGTCAGCAGAGCATATTCCTGGACCTGGATCATCATGCCACAATACCCTGATAAGCTTCGGCCGACGCGAAAGCATGTTCATTGATACGAAAGCGTCTGTCAGACAAACTATCCGCGATATCTTTCGGGAATAGTGCAGAAAGTGATGGTAGTTGTGCTGACTGCTGTAACAGAATAAAACGATTTTCTTTCGCTTTTACCGAGTCATTAAGCACCCAACCGATACGCTCATAATCATCAAAGAAATACTCTCTCAGCAAGGGAATGATTTTGTCATGGAAGATGCTGGCCAGGCAGGCTTCGCGGTCGGCGTTATTGTCTAATTTCTTTAGTGGCATAAAGTAAGCATGACCAATCATATGCTCACTATCCAGTAGCGCTTCGATACGCTGATTAATACGCGTTAGCAACTGTGCGGCATCAACGCCATACGCAGTGATCCCTGCTAACAACTCCGGTCTTGCAGGCATTTCTGTAAAGCTAAAACGGCGCCTTAACGCCAGATCCATCTGAATTAACGACTTATCAGCAGTATTCATAGTGCCAATTACATAGACATTTTTAGGCACGGAAAACAGCTGCTTAGAATAAGGTAATACTAAAGTGCGGGCTTCTTCGGCACCCTGTCGCTTATCGGGTTCCAGCAGAGTAATTAATTCACCAAAAATGCGTGCAATATTACCGCGATTTATTTCATCGATGATGAGCACGTGCGGCAATGCTTGATTATCAGTTGTTTCAACCGGAGCCAGTAGTTGAGACAGTTTTTCCCTGTCAATTGAGGTATCCCTCAACTCATATAATGTCATCTGTGAAAGTGCTTTTAAAAAAAGCTGTTCTTTCGGTAAGCTCGGCGAATAGGTTCGTAGCCAGTTGACCTTACGCATTTGATGATAGCCGACGCGTTCATCATTAGGTAAAAATCGATAATCGCCAGCGATCTCGGCAATGGCTCTAAATTTATGGTTGCCATCGGAAATAATAACTATATCACCATTTTGCATGATGTTTTTAAACATATTGACCGCAGTCAGCATGTATTCACTTCGCTCAACCAGACTATCACTCGCTTCATCGATGCGCAGTCGGATATCAGCAGCTGTCGTGCAGCCACTAAAATCAAGATTATCACCCCAACCTAATAGAATATAATTATTCACAAGGCATTCATCAAAAATATAATCTTCTCCGTCAAGCGTATTCCCGAGAGACATTTTCCAAATCCGTCGCCCATTCAAGGACAATAACTGGTTTGAACTACCACGTGTTTTAACTTCAGCATTCAGGCACAGCTGTTTAAAAATACCATCCACTACTTCGTAGCGAAGCGCACCCGATGTTTCATCAGTGGTCGCGCGGATCCCTTCGATAAAATCTTCATAGGAGAAGCTCTGGTGGAAGGTGGTAAACATAATGCGCTGCTTTTCTACTAACGACTTATAGCGTTCTTTTACCAACTCCCGTAAGTCATTGCCATGATGTTCGCGCGTAGCCTGTTGGTACCACGCATTATCGGCGATTTTTACCGCCATTTCGGTCGTAGAGTAGGTTTTACCTGTGCCGGGGGGCCCGAAGAGAATTTGGTTTAAGGGATACATTAATGATTGTTCCTTATTTTCGTTGTCTCTTATTAGTCCGGTTTGGGGAGTTATAGCTGGTTGGCCTCCCAGCAAAGTTACCAGCGCCTGTAACGCTTCAACTGACTCAACATCAGCCGCGAAACCATATTGGGATGTACCGTTATCTTTCGGATAACGGCGGTAGCTGGTGCTTTTTACTTTTTCCCAAAGGCAGTGGATACCCGAAATACGATCGATTTCCGCTTTTAAGGCCAGGGTTTCTGGTGCAAGAACCAATGGGCTCTTGTTAACCACACCGTCCTGACGGCGTTTGACATACAGATACTTTCCATTCCCGAGCGCATGCTCAGAAGCATAGCTTGGCTCGAATTTTCCAGACTCAAGACGATAACCCAATTCATTCAACGCCTGGTATATCTCTAGAGAATTCAGCATTTCCTACACCACTCCTTGATGAAAAGCGTTAAGCCCCTTTCAACATATCAAACACCACCCGAGCAAAGCCCTTGGCCAGTTCAGGGTTAGAGAGATATTGCACCATCATCTCCTGCTGGGCCTCATTGCTGTCCATCACGGCATCATCAATGGCTTTTGGGAAATCGCCCAGCATCGCCTGCTCGCGCGTATTGTTAGCAATCTGGGTCATCACCGCCTGGTTTTCTGACAGCTTGTCGCGCACCGCAAAGGCATAGTTGATCATGTCTTTATCGGTGAGATTATCGGTGACGAATAGCTCGTTCAGACGCGCCAGGATATTCGACAGAAACTCCTCTTTCTTATCCTTCGGCTTCGCCGTTCCGACATCATTACCCGGTTTGATTTTGTATTCCGCCGCATCTTCCTGCAGCTTCAGATGCTGTTCGTGGAGTTTGGACAGGCGGTAATGGCTCATCTCCACGTTGCTTAAATCAACCTCATCTTCTTCGATACGTTGTTCATGCAGCAACGGACGCAGATGACGGGCAAACAGGCTCAGCTTTTCCAGGTCTTTGTCGTCGTAATCGACGATTTGCGACATAAACTCGTAAAAGCGGACAAAGCTACCGAGATCCTTCTTGAAGATATCCAGCTTACTTTTTTCTTTCTCGCAGTCCTTAAAGGTATTTTCCGCATTGGTGATCAGCACAATGTCGCCGGTCTTCTTCGTGCGTTCAAACATCTCTTTAGCCAGCACATACGCATCAATCGCCGAGGTGTAGCGATGCTTCCAGCGCTCCACCGCAGGTTTACAGATATTACTAATAGCCGCGTTGGATTTGTTTTTGCTGAAGAACGCCTCGCAGAACTGCTCCACTTCGTTCCACAGGAAAATGCCGCTGGTGCGCAGCTTTTCAAACAGTTCAAAGACGAGTTGCGGATCGCTGACATCGGTCAGTTCCGCTGTCTGGTAGTACGGCTGGAAAGCCCCCAAAATATCTTCGGGTTCGTTGTAGAAATCAAGCACAAAGGTGCCGGACTGCGCCTTCCCTGGATAGGTACGGTTCAGGCGCGACAGCGTCTGTACACACTCCACGCCGCCCAGCTTTTTATCCACATACATGGCGCACAGCTTGGGTTGGTCAAAACCGGTCTGGAATTTGTTAGCCACCAGCATTACCTGGTAGTCGTCAGTATCAAACGCTTTACGCATATCCCGGCCCTTCAGTCCGGGGTTCATATTGATCTCGGTGAACTTCTGGTTAAGCAGCGCAAGGCTGTTGTGGTCATTTTCGTGGAATTCCACTTCCCCGGAGAACGCCACCATGGCGCTGATCTTGTCGTACTTTTGCTCGGCGATGTATTTATCGAACGCCAGCTTGTAGCGCACCGCCGCTTTACGTGAACTGGTCACCACCATCGCTTTCGCCTGGCCAGCCAGCAAGTGCATCACATGCTTGCGGAAATGCTCAATAATCACCTTCACTTTCTGCGACACGTTATGATCGTGCAGCGAGACCCACTGGTTCAGTTTGATTTTGGCTTTTTTGCTGTCCACTTCCCGGTCAGGATCGTCCAGCTTTTGCAGCAGTTTGTAAGCCACTTTGTAGTTTGTGTAGTTCTTCAGCACATCAAGAATAAAGCCTTCCTCGATGGCCTGACGCATGGAGTAAACGTGGAACGCTTCCGGTTTGTTCGTTTTCGACGCTGGTTCCTGCGGATTCGGGCGACGGCCAAAAAGCTCCAGCGTTTTGGCTTTCGGCGTGGCGGTGAAGGCGTAATAGTTAAGGTTATTGCTGCCTTTGCGCGCGGCGACGGTGGCATCCAGAATATCTTCTGAAGACATCTCCACATCGTCATCCGTTTCTTCGGTCATCAGCACTTCTTTCAGCTGACGTGCCGTAGAACCGCTCTGCGAGGAGTGCGCTTCATCGGCAATCACCGCGTATTTGCGCTGCTTGAGGCTGACGCTGTTTTCAATCGCCTTCAAGACAAACGGGAAGGTCTGAATGGTGACGATAATGATCGGCTGCGAGTTTTCCAGCGCGCTCGCCAGCTTCTCCGATTTTGAGCCGTCGCCTTCTTTGTTATTGATACGTCCGACCACGCCATCCTGATGCTCAAACTGGTAGATGGTATCCTGCAACTGATCGTCAAGCACGGTACGGTCCGTCACCACAATCACTGAGTGGAACTGCTTCTCGCCATTTTCATCGTACAGGCGGGAAAGCTGGTGGGCCGTCCAGGCGATAGAGTTCGATTTTCCCGACCCAGCGCTGTGCTGAATCAGGTATTTATTGCCGGTCCCTTCCACCGTGGCGGCGGTGATCAGCTTATTCACCACATCCCACTGATGGTAGCGCGGGAAAATCAGGCTCTCGCTTTTGTACTTCAGGCCGATGGCGTTTTCTTTTTCGACGATTTGCAGATGCACGAAGCTCGCGAGAATTTTCAGCAGGTTGTCCGGCTGCAGCACCTCGTTCCATAGGTAGCTGGTGGCGTAGTCATTGGCATCTTCCGGGATATCGTTCCCCGCGCCGCCGTCATGGGTGCCTTTGTTAAACGGCAGGAAGAAGGTTTTATCGCCCTCGAGTTTGGTCGCCATAAACACGTCGTACTGGCTGACGGCAAAGTGCACCAGCGCACCGCGTTTGAAGGTCAGCAGCGGCTCAGGTTTGTTGGTACCTGGGTCCTTCGGCAAACGCGTTTTTTTATATTGCGTAATGGCGTTTTGTACTGCCTGCTTAAATTCAGACTTCAGTTCCAGAGTTGCTATTGGCAGGCCATTAACGAACAGCACCAGGTCGACACGCCATTTTTTCGCCTTAACGCCCGTTTCTTCAAATGCGGCGTTCGACGCATGAGGGCTGTAAACCAGCTCCGGCACAATACGGCAGATATTCTGTTTATAGCGCGTCAGGGTTTCCGGATTGAGATTATGTTCCGGCTTAAACTGGCACAGGGAAAAACGCGCGTTATGGCTTTTGATACCGTGACGCAGTACGCCGAGCGTGCCGTAGGTGCGCGAAAGCATATCGGTAGCGTTGATATCCGCTTTTTTCAGCTGCGCCACCAGCGCATCGAGGAAATGACGCTCGGTATCCGAAGGATAAATTTTGGCAAACTTCTCCCACTCCTGCGGCTGCGTGGTTTGCACAAAAGTCAGCGCATCCTGCGAATACAGCGCACGTTCGCGATCGTAGCCGTCCGTTTTGCCACGGATCCAGCCTCTCTCTTCCATTTGAGTGATTATGTCATTCTGGAAAATTAGCTCTTTGGTGCTGTCCATACTCATGCGGTGGCCTCCTGTGATGCCTCAATATCCTGCGTATCAGGGGCAACCCAGTCGCGGACGTCAATTTTCCCGGTGACGGCGGCGGAGATCAGAGCGGTGCGGCGTTCTTGTATCAAAGCAATGAGCCGAGACGCTTGAGAAATTAGAAGGTCTAATTTATCCACGGTAGCCGTAATAAATTCTGATATTTTAAGCTGTTCAGTAACTGGAGGCAGTGGAACACAAAAATTAGACAATGTCCCTAAATAAATCCCCGGCTGCGCTGAAAACCCGGCATTTTCCCAAAGTAAATTTTGGAAGTCTTTCGATTCAAAAATATAACTTAGATGTTGAGGTAGAATTAATTCATTTGTTCTGAAAACACCCAAGCTTCTCTGGATATGGAATGAGCCCATTTCTGGAACAAGTGCAACCTTACCGAGAGTTGCACCTACAATGGCCAGTAACACATCATCCTTTTTAGGAACGAAAGAAGAGCATAGTAATTTATAATCTTTATGCGAGATGTGTGAGTCATCATCCCTGAACTGGAACACACCGTCAACAATATTTCTCACACTTAACAAAGGAATACCGTTATCTACACGTGGTGGCGGCAAATGAGTTCCATCCTTAATTAACGCGCAAACGTGCTTTAAGGGTATTACACTCCAATGCTCAGGTACTTCCCCCAACCACTCAACACCAGAATCTTTCATCGGCACATCAGGGTTTAGCCCTTTGGTGACGGCATGACTAATCATTGCCTGACGCTTTTCTTTCAGAAATTCAATGAGTTGTTGTTGTTTCTCGATCAGGTTATCGATTTTTTTTGTTTCGTAGTCAAGGAAGCCTAATATAAGTTTCTGTTCAGAAATACCAGGCAAAGGCAAGTACAAACTTCTAATAACGCCTGAGTTCAGCCCAAGCATTATAGACCCTTTACCCTGAATTTTAATTTGATGCTTAATTTCAGGAGATTCATCGACTAACAATTTAAAAAAATCAGGAATAATTAGTTTATTATTAACCCGCACACGGATTAAGTGTGAATCGATAATTCCTTTCTCAGCAGTTTGAGGAACGATCTCACATTTTCCGCTCGTCCCCATCATAGTGATTAAAATATCACCAAAAAATACTTCATAAGCACCCATTTCTTTAAATTTATTAAAGCTTATCCTTCTTTTTCCAAGTGAAAAGTCACGTTTTATAACATTCTCCTGACCATACACTTGCACACCATCGTCAACCATATCCTCTAATTTCAAGGAGCTCCCAAAAGGTCCTATTTTAGTACCTTCTGCACCATTTTTAAGTAAATATCTGACCTGTTTTAACTCCCAATGAGAAGGTAATTGCACTAATCCTTCAATGTTCGTGAAATTATACTCGGGATAAGCTCTATATTTATTCAATCCAGCCATCAGGAATGTACCTCCTGCAGCAGCTTCATAATCTCGGCGCTGACCGCATCCAGGTCGGCATCAATATCTTCCAGCGGGCGCGGTGGCTGATAGACGTAGAAATGGCGGTTAAACGGGATCTCGTAACCGACAATCCCCACCTCGCCATCTTTCGCATCGCGCTTATCAGCGTTGATCCACGCGTCATTCACGTGCGGTAGTACTTCAGACTCGAAATAGTTTTCAATCAGGTCGCTGGTGGACAATGCTGGGTTCAGCGACACGTTCTCGTTATCGCGCAGCTCGCCATCCTGTTCAAACTCAACAACCTTGCCTTTGTATTCAAACGCACCGTACAGCGGCTGAGCGGCTTCTTTCAGCGCCTTCTTCACCACCGGCTCGGCATCCGGGTTTTTGGTGGTGATAGCATCGATAAACTGCTTGTTTTCTTTCGCGTCCAGCTTTACGCCAGCGGTTTTAATGGCCCCTTTCAGGGTTAGCTGGAACTGGTTGAAGTCATTGCTTACCAGCGTTTTGCCACCCGCCTGCGTACCCAGAGCCGTCTGAATCTGCTGCGCTTTTTCCATTAAGGCGCGCTGTGCCAGCCACAGTTTGCAGTCGAGCAGGTCTTTGATCTGCTTCTCTTTCAGCTCTGCAAATTCAGCTTTGATGATGGCGCGCGCTTCGGCTTCCAGTTCGGAGAAATCACCATAGTTATCCGCCTGCCACTGGGATGCGAACTCTTCATACAGACGTTCCATTGGCGCGTTAAACGGCTTCGGCGCAAAGCGCAAAGTCGCAATCGCCTCATCCGTCACCTGAGCGGATAATCGCAGCGGGCGCTCAATGGTCAGGCGGCGATAGCCAAAGTCGGTGCTGTTAAAGATTTTGCTGGCGAAGGTTTTCGGCGCTTCGGTTTTGGTGGTGGATGGCTGACGGCCACGGTTAGATTTTTGCTCGGCGGCTTTTTCCAGCCCCAGTTCTTCCAGGGTTGTGGCATCCACTACCTTAAAATCACCGAAGGTCTGGGTGATCAGCCTGATATCATCTTCACCCATCAGGTTACGCTTGGAACCCAGCGATTTACGCATTTTGCCGCACAGGTTGGTGCCATCAATCAGTTGAACTTTGCCTTTACGCTCAGGCGCTTTCTTGTTGGAGAGGATCCAGACGTAGGTGGCAATGCCGGTGTTGTAGAACATGTCCGTTGGCAGCGCGACGATGCCTTCCAGCAAATCGGCTTCCAGAATGTAGCGACGGATTTCGCTCTCACCGCTGCCCGCACCACCGGTAAACAGTGGCGAACCGTTAAGGATAATCCCGATACGTCCGCCGTTGCTCACGCTACCATCCACATTGTGGTTGTCGCGCATTTTGCTGATCAGGTGCATCAGGAACAGCAGCGAGCCGTCGGATACACGCGGCAGGCCCGGGCCAAAGCGACCGTTAAAGCCTTTCTGCGTATGTTCGTCGTTAATCTCGCCCTCAATCTTCTTCCAGTCCACGCCAAACGGCGGGTTAGAGAGCATGTAGTCGAACTGATCCTGCGGCAACTGGTCGTTAGAAAGGGTGTTGCCCAGCTTAATACGGCTGACGTCCTGACCTTTGATCAGCATGTCGGCTTTACAGATTGCGTAGGATTCCGGGTTCAGCTCCTGGCCAAAGGCACGCATCACCGCGTTAGGGTTCAGTTCGTGCACATATTCCATGCCTGAAGAGAGGAAGCCGCCGGTCCCGGCCGTCGGGTCATAAATGGTGCGGATGATACCGGGCTGCGTCAGGGCTTCATCATCTTCCATAAACACCAGCGAGGTAGTCAGACGCACGATATCGCGTGGGGTGAAGTGCTCACCGGCCGTCTCGTTAGAGCTTTCCGCGAACCGACGGATAAGCTCTTCAAACACCAGGCCCATTTCGTAGTTGGAAATCGCTTTCGGGCTCAAATCGGTGGTGGCGAATTTCTTCACCACTTTAAACAGCAGGTTGGCATCTTCAAGCAGGCCAACAAACTCACTGAATTTGAAATGTTCAAAGATTTCACGCGCATCCGGGGAGAACGCCTGTACGTAGCTTTCCAGGTTGGCTTTGATGTCGTTCTGGCCCATCTTGCCAAGATCCATCTTCGAGGTGTTGAAGAAGGAAAGCCCGCTGGCGCGCAGCAGAAACTTCTCTTTGGCATCTTCCGGCAGTGTGCTGGTTTTTAATTCATCATATTTCGCCACCACCGCGTCTTTGGTCTCCGCCAACACACACTCAAGACGACGCAGCAACGTAAAGGGCAGGATCACGCGCCCGTACTGAGACTGTTTGAAATCACCGCGCAGCAGATCGGCCACCGACCAGATAAACGCAGCCGTTTGAGAAAAGTTAGTGTTAGTCATGAAGCCCTCGGAAGAGATTGCGGCCATGGAGCAAAGTGCTCCGGCAAAAAATCGTTTTGGAACGTAGTACGCAAAATAATACCTGCTACAGGGACTATCGCAACCGGAAAGGGACAAAGAAATGACCAGTATCAGGAGGGCAATTCCTATCCTCATTTATTGCATCAGAGATATGACAAACAGCATATTAAAAATTGAGAATATCCGTTCAGTAGCCGTCGATATGTAAAGTGGCACGCCATGTTTAGCGATACAAACAATTCTTGCGATCCCCCTCGCATCGTGGACAATGTTTAACCATGATGAATTTATACGACAACATCAATTGTCTCATTTAAGTTACGGGATGGGGAATGGACAGTAATACTCAGGGATTCACTTCATATTGGCGTAATACCTTAGCAGATGCCGAGTCTGGAAAAGGGGCATTTGAGCGTAGAGAGGATGAATCATTTACGAAATGGACGAACGTCAATAGGGGGAGGTTGGGTGAAGATATTGTGGAATTATTCTTCAATGGTGAAGACACCCAGGTCAAGACCGTCGAGGTGCTGCTACGGCCTGAGGTATGGATCCGCCTGTTAAAGCATGGCAAGGCGCGGACTGCTGGTGCTCCTGATATTGTTACACCTTTGGTTACCGCTGCACTCCTCAACCGCGAAGGCTTTTTATTCCCTACATCGCCAGCCACCATTCCCCGTGACCTGCTCGAACCGCTCCCCAAAGGTACCTTTTCTATTGGTGAGATGGCGGAATATGACAAGTACAGAACCACGCATGATTCAATCACTTTTGGTCCCGGTAATGAGGATGAGCTGCGTGAGGAGACTGATGAACAACGAGAGGGACGATATGCTCGTTATCAGCAGTGGTGGCAAAAGTACCTTAAAGATTCAGATGAACTTTTAAAGCATGTTGCTGGCAAATGGCTCGCATCACCTGAGCAATATGAAAAAACTGGATATGGCTACATTATTAAAGCCAACCAGCCTGGAGGGGCCAGCATCCATATCCTGCCTATGTACGATCATTTGCTGACGTGCAAAAAAGAGGTGCCATTGCTGGCGCGCTTTGCCTCGAAAGAGAAGCCTCCTGTTGAGCCGCTCCTCGCCAGTAATGCCATGTTTAGTGAGCGTCTGGGACACTCCGGTGATAAGTTTCCGCTGGCTGTCGCGCAGCGCGATGCCCTGAGCCATTACCTCACTCAACAGCCCGGCGATATCCTTGCCGTAAATGGTCCTCCGGGTACCGGGAAAACGACTCTGGTTCTCTCCATCATCGCTACTGAGTGGGCGAGAGCAGCTTTAAACAAAACTGAACCACCGGTGGTGGTTGCGACATCAACCAATAATCAGGCCGTTACCAACATTATCGAGGCCTTCGGCAAAGATTTTTCTATCGGTACCGGGCCTATGGCCGGGCGTTGGTTACCAGATGTAAAAAGCTTTGGCGCTTACTTCCCGTCTTCGGGACGAAGAGCCGAGGCGGTAAAAAAATACCAGACGGAAGCCTTTTTTAACGGTGTTGAATCCCTTGAATATGTTGAAGATGCCCGGTGCTTCTTCCTTGAAAAGGCAAGGGCAGCTTTTCCGAATGAGGAATGTCATTCACCTGAACAGGTTGTGGATCTCCTGCATCAGCGTTTGGTTGAACTCTCTGCAGAGCTTGAGCAAATCGAGCCTGCATGGGATGACCTGAACGCAATCCGTCAGGAGCGGCATGCCGTCAGTGACGATCTCGAACAGTATATTCAGGATAAGAGAACGTTACTGCTTAATAGCACAAATGAAATCTCGCTATTAACGCAGGGCAAAAAACAGTGGGAACAATATCGAGCCGGAGAGTCGATCATGTTCACTCTCTTCTCCTGGCTTCCCGCCGTTCGTACTAAGCGTCACTATCAAATGAAGCTGTTTTTGGACGCTACGTTTGGCGAAAGAATGACAGCATTCCAGGGATCTCAGCCTGATGGAATTGATGCCTTTATCGATGGATTGATTGAGCAAGCTCATAAAGAACAGGCCGGGTACCAACAGCAAATTGATCACGCTGAGGACATTTCCCGACGTGAAAGTGAAGCAGTCATCCGTTGGTGCGAGATAACCCATTCGCTGGGTTATGCAGGCGAGAGGGAGCTGAATCTGAGCGAAGCCGATGAGCTTGCCGATACACAGCTCCGTTTCCCGGCGTTTTTGCTGGCGACGCATTACTGGGAAGGTCGGTGGCTGATGGATATGGCGAATATCGATAACCTTCAAGAAGAAAAAGGTCGCAAAGGGGCGAAGACTATTAAAGCCCGCTGGCTGCGAAGAATGAAGCTCACCCCTTGTGTCGTCATGACCTCCTTTATGCTTCCTCATCATATGCTTATCAGAGAACATGTTAGCGGTAAGAAGTATGATAATGGTTATTTATATAACTTCGCCGATTTGTTGATCGTCGATGAAGCGGGGCAGGTGCTTCCTGAGGTTGCTGCAGCTTCTTTCGCACTGGCGAAGAAAGCTCTGGTAATTGGCGACACAGAACAGATTGCGCCTATCTGGAACAGCCTGCCTTGTATTGATATTGGCAATATGGTTGAGGAGCATATCCTTCCAGAAGGTTCTCAGGAAGAACTTACTGAAGCTTATGCTTTGGTGTGTGAATCAGGAAAGAGCGCTGCATCCGGCAGCGTTATGAAGGTTGCACAGTTTAACTCGCGCTACCAGTACGATCCGGATTTGGCGCGGGGGATGTATCTGTACGAACACCGTCGCTGCTTCGATAACATCATTGGCTACTGTAACACCCTTAGTTATCACGGTAAGTTGCAGCCCAAACGAGGGGAAGAAAAAGGGACTATATTCCCTGCAATGGGCTATCTGCATATAGATGGTAAGGGTATGCAGGCCAATGGTGGAAGTCGTTATAACGACTTTGAAGCGAAGACGATTGCTGCATGGCTTGCAGCGCACAAAGAAGAGATTGAGCATCACTACAATAAACCGTTACATGAATTAGTTGGCATTGTGACCCCATTTTCGGCGCAGGTCAGTGCGATTAAATCGTCATTACGTAAGCTGGATATCAATTGTAGTGGCGATGAAAATTCGCTGACAGTGGGCACGGTTCATTCATTGCAGGGGGCGGAACGGGCAATTGTGCTGTTCTCTCCTGTGTATTCGAAACATGAAGATGGCGGATTTATTGATAGAGACAGCAGCATGCTGAACGTTGCCGTTTCACGTGCTAAAGATAGCTTTTTGGTCTTTGGCGATATGGACCTGTTTGAGATTCTGCCCGCTTCTTCGCCGAGAGGGTTGCTTTCAAAATACCTGTTTGCATCCGATAATAATGCACTGCAGTTTGAGTATAAAGAACGCCAGGATCTTAATACAGCGCAAACACAGATCTCTACCTTGCACGGTGTTGAGCAGCATGATGTTTTCCTGAATCAGACTTTTGATGCTATTGGTAAAAGTATTACTATTGTTTCCCCTTGGCTGACTTGGGAAAAATTGGAACAAACCGGTTTTCTGACATCAATGATCCAGGCTCGTGCTCGTGGTATCGACATTACTGTTGTAACGGATAAAAGCTTTAATACCCAAGACATTAGTTATGAAAAGCGCAAAGCAAAACAGCAGCGCCTTAATGATGCAGTGGAAAAACTTAATGCGCTGGGCATTGTGACTATGCTGGTTAATCGTGTTCACAGTAAAATCGTGATTGGTGATGAAGGGCTGCTGTGCATAGGATCGTTCAACTGGTTTAGCGCTTCGCGTGATGAGAAGTACAAACGATACGATACGTCGATGGTATACCGTGGCGAAAGCTTACAAGCGGAAATTAAAACGATTTATTCCAGCCTGGAACAGCGGAAGTTATAGGGATCTTAAAGCAATGCAGGTATCGAATGTGTTGAATTAATTTAGCGCTACTCAAGGAGGTATAGCTTCAAGATACTATGCCTCCAAACCATGCGGTTGCATTTGGATGGCTTGTTTGGCGAGGGTGGTTTAAATCATCAGTTAAACTTAGAAAAGGCCACTTTTTGAATGGCCTTTAGTCTAAGGGGAGTTTATGCTGTTGCCCGATGATTCCAGGAATCTTTGTAAATGATATTCCCATCGCAATGTTTCCATGTGATGGCCTCATACCTTAACTGAATCGTTTCGCTATGAGTGCCTGTACCAGAATCAGGAAATAAGTTGGGGGTAATTCCGGTTACTTTTACATTCTCTAATATAATATTAAAATATTCGCTTTCAACACCTGCATCAAGGATCTGATACATCTTTATGGTTGCCGACTTTAATGTTTGGTTCTCACTCAGCGCTTTGTATAAAAGGGGCGTTGTTTTATCAAAATCTTTCTGTACCGTAATAGGTGTATGTACTCTGGTTCCTGTTAATCTCCCGGTGTTTCCATCCACAGGAATGGATAGGTGGTGCGTTACCGCTTTTAATTCAATAGCGCCAATACGCCCTGTAACGAGAGAACTACCCGTTATAGGGGAGCCGTTTGTATCGGTTAGCCAAAGATATGCTGGATTTGACATGATTATTCCTTATCTCTATTTATAAATGAAGGTAAACAAAACATTATAATGACCCATAAAAACAGACCAATAATCTTAACCGGCCAGGGGTCAAGTAAGGCTATGCAAACAATAGCGCCTATAATGAGTAGCGGGCCTGATAGTAAATTAAAAACACCGCTTAACACACCTATCTTTGTTCCCAGAAATCTATTCAACGCAATGGCGATGATATAAGCGCTGCCGATTGTAATCGTTACTGCGATTATTTTATTCTGCCAGTTATTAAACTCAGTCAAGCAAATAAAGCATGCAGTAATAATATAGGTGCAGAGAACTATATCGACGAGTGGCGTGATAATTTTTTTCATATCACCCAGCCTTAGTATTTGTATTTAAATGATCTTCCACTCTTTTCATAATCTTGTCGAACACGGGGTTGCCCTCAGTGTACCCTGCATGGATGGCATCCACAAAAGGTTGTACCGCATCGGCAAATAAGAAATAAATAAGATCATAATCGCGGGGTCTTAACAACGAGTATATCTCGGGTGCTTCATTCCTGAGTTTATCAGACGTCCTGATGGAACGCTCTGCCATTCCACCAAACAAGAGGATAGTACTTAAAAAGGCTATTGGATTCCCTTTCCCCTTAAATACTACATAAGTAAATGACGTTTTTTCTATAACGGCTTTAGCGATGTTCGATGCGATAATATTCGTAGAGATTCTACCCACGATAGAGGTAACTACACTTCTGTATATTCTATCTTGTTCTGATTCGGATAGATATTTATTAAATAACTGAAAGATTAATTTAACTGCATTAATGATATTTTCATAGTTAAGAATGTCATGTCTTATCGCGGTCATCATACGGATTCTTTCTGTTTCACGTTCATATCTTGTATCCGTATCAAAGATACCGTAAATCAGATAACCATAATCTAAAGGAACAGATAACCCACCATTGATAAGCCCTGTAACTGTATCAGGAGAGATAATGATGTTATATAACTTCCGCGCTATCCCTTCTATGTCTGCCATATAGCTATCCTATGTTTAAATAAATGACTGAAGATGTACATCATTTTTGCAAGAAATAATCGATGGTAATTTACAAGAGAATAAATAACTTGATAAGTGTTACCATAACCTAATTGTTACAAATTGTATTGCAAAACGATTTTGAACCATTGATTTAAATAAGGCGTAAAACATCATTGTGTATCACTTTACGGTGGGTTATTATGATGAATTATCTTGGTGTGAGATGTATTAATTTAATAAATAATAAAGCGCATATAAGTATTCGATAAGTGATTGGATACGTAAAAAATTTGGATGTTAAAATTATTGGTTTATATGTATTTGCTCTGACTTGTTCATGGCAGAAACAGGTTATGACTCATGAACAGGCGGTTTATGTGAACACATCGACAGCATCATGTTGTGCCGTCGATATCCTTCACGAGCAAACATTGACGGATTCACCAGAGTGATATCCGCTTCCGGCCTGAGAGCGGGGGCTATAGCCAAGTGTTTGAAAATAAATAAAAGCAGGGCTAACACCAATCGTTTCATTACGTCCTGCCGCGAACTACGGCGGGGGAATAGCGATTGGTTTGCGTTATGGCATGACGACCGCGGAATTGACGATGAGACGTGGGTAGAGGGTGTGAAACGTGGTAACTTCCGTTTGCATCCGGGTACGGTTTCCGAGGGTTGTATTACTATCGCCCATAATTCTGATTTTGCCATGATCCGGAATGCGCTTATGAATACATCGTTAGTACAGGTTCCCTGCATGCGTTCCCTGATGGCTCGCGGTTGGGTGGAGGTTGTTGCCAGTGGCTCTAATAACGCTTGCCCGTAAAATAAGTAAGATCATTTATTTTATATTGCTGTTTTTGGTTCTGGGACGTGCACTTCCAAGGCCGGAAATCTATCTCGATTATGATATCGCAAGGGATATTTGCCACTTCTTGTTCGGGAGTGTGAACGCCGATACGATGTATGACACTTTCTTTTATATATCGCTAATAATAGTGATATGCCTTTCAACTGTACTCTACATTATTACTTTGAAGTTAATTTCAACGATAAGGAGCAAATGAGATGCCAATTCCTCCGTATATGTGGCTTAAAGACGATGGTGGCGCAGACACGAAAGGATCTGTTGATGTTCAGGAGCGAGAAGGCAGCATCAAAACCCGCTTATCGCCATCCCCATCCCCCCTCACCCCCTGAACACCTCCCGCCGGTGCCACGCCACAAACCCCTCCTGGGGATAACATTCTTTCCCCTGCGGCAAGGTAATCGGCTTACCATCAAAATCCCAGAACAGCCTGCCAACGATGCCCCCGCCGTTCACCGCTGGCGAAACCTGGATGCGCATATCCTCATCCAGACCAATAGATCCTTTATCAAAGGCCTTATGGTGAATCGCGCAGAGCGCCAGGCCGTTAGGGATTTCGCAGGGGCCGCCGTGCTGCTTCCATTTGATATGGGCCGCCTCCAGGGCGACGGAGGTATTATCATGGCGCATATTGAAGCCGCAGATCGCGCACTCATAGTTATAGGCGCGCAGCACCTGCTGGCGAAAATGCGGGTCGCGCTCTTTGCGGATCTGCTGCAGATCAAACCCCATCTCTTCTGCCAGTTCTTCCTGAATACTCTCCGGGAAGTGCGCCTCGAGGATCTGATGGGCGAGGGTATTGATCAGCTTCTTATTTCTGTTGAGTAACGCAAAATGCGGCTCATCAAAGCCGCCGGCGACCTGACAGAGCTCCAGCTCTTTGCCGGGCGGCTGTCGGCTGGCCTGGGTTGAACACTGTTCGCTGTTTTTCAGCTCCCAGAAGCCGTCGCCTTTCAGGCGCCAGAAGGGCATATCTGGCCGGTACTGGCGGCGCTGCGGGCCAAAGCGTTCCAGCAGGCTATGCAGCTCATCGCGTATCTCTGAGGCGTAGTCGAACATCCGCGCATGGCCGCGCTGGTACTGTGAGAGGACGTACAGCAGCAGCAGTGGCTTATGCGGCGCACGCTGTTCGCCTTTGCGCCAGATGGTGATGTTCTCGATCGCGTGTTGCAGGGTCGTGCTGGAGGGCATAGCGTTACATTGGCAGCTAAATAAATGCGATGATGCTCGCAAAATCCTTGCCGATCAACCCACCAGATGCGGCGATTCCAGGTGGATCGCTTTTTAAGTATTACGACGGATCTTGCTGTGGGAGTGGAGACCGCGTTCACCTCCTGCGGCGCAAGCCTGAAAAAAATCGGGAACGCATAACCGTTGCGTTCCCGCATTCCACAAACCCCACGCTACCTCACCGGTAGCGTGGGCCCGCTCTCTCTTACTTATCCCGCGTCTCGCCAGCCTCCCAGCTATAGCTCCCATCGGCCGCTAACCTATCGCCCAGCTCCTGATACTCGAACTGATAAAACTCAGCCTGGGTGCCGTACCCGGCGTAGTCTACCGCCGCCAGGCCGACGAACGCCCCGGTAAAGAACCCGCCGTAGCTCTGCAACACATAGTCATCGGACAGTACCGCGGCATCCAGCTGGACCGGGATCTCGGTGAAGGTCACGCCATCGAAGCTGTATTCATAGCTGTAGGTCTGCTTGCGGACCTTAGTCCGGAACCAGACGTATTCCACGCCGTCTGGCACCTTGATGGCGTTATCTTTCAGGTACGACGTGTATTTCCCGCGGTTATTTTCGCCGACTTCGATGACCTTGCCGTTAATTTCATTCCAGGTCAGGAAGACAAAGCTCCAGTGGCGGTCGTTATAGTAATTCGTTAACCCGGCCATCTGCTGGTAGCTGAAGGGCTCGAATTTTACCTTCACCGCGGCGTCAAAATAGAAGGCCTGCCAGCGGCGGGCAATCAGCGACAGGTCATGCGTATTGGCTAACGAACCCTGGCCGATTAAGGTTAATTTGCCGTCGCCGGTGGTGCCCATTTTGGCCGTAAACGGCACCCGCAGGGTATTCCAGTTCGGGTCGAGCGCTGGCGAGGTAAAGTCATCCTGCTGGCTATTATCGCTGGCGCTTTCGGTGAAGATGGCGTCTTTCGGCCCTTCGACGAAGGTTTTCCCGCCGTGACCGCCTTCAATACGCGGCCAGCCTTCGTCGTCCCAGTACACTTTCTGGATCGCGGTTTCCCGGCCGAGGGTTGACCAGCCGCGCGGATCGTAGATGGATTCCCCCGGGCGATTCCACGGCCGGGCGCAGAGCGAGGCGTAATACCATTCGCCTTCCGGGGTGGAGACCAGCGCGCCATGGCCCTGTTTCTGGATGTAGCTGTCCGGGGTGTCGACGTTGGTTAAGAACACGTCGCCCGGCTCAGTTTCGAAGCTGCCGGCCTCGAGGGTTTTCGACCGCGCCACCACCTCCTGGTGGGTAAACACGGTGCCGCCCTGGGCGGCAAACAGATAGTAGTAGCCGTTCAGTTTATAGAGGTGCGGCCCCTCGACCAGCGCCACGGCGGTGCCGCGGTAAATGGTGCGCGCGGTTTCCGGCATTAACTTCAGCGTGTTGGTATCCAGCTCCGTTAAGGTAATGCCATCGAAGGGATGATGGTACTCCCGGTGATCCCAGGTTTGCTGGACGATATATTTCCGTCCATCGTCGTCATGGAACAGCGAGGCGTCAAACCCGACACCGTTCAGCTTGATCGGGTCGCTCCACGGGCCCCGAATATCCTTCGCGGTGGTCAGGTAGTTGGTCATGTCTTTAAAGGCGCCTTCGGTGACCTTCACATCGGTATACACCAACCAGAATTGCCCATCGGCCCAGGAGAGCGCCGGCGCCCAAATGCCGCCCGAGGAGGGGTTGCCCTTCATGTCCAGCAGGGTGGTGGTGGAGAGCGGCGAAGGCAGCAGGTTCCAGTTTTTCAGGTCTTTCGACTCATGTAAACGCACGCCCGGGAACCACTCAAACGTCGAGTTAGCAATATAGTACGTATCCTCGACGCGAATAATACTGGGGTCGGCATTAAAGCCGCGTAATATCGGGTTTTGAATAAGTGACATTTCATTACACCTTTTAAAATGGAAAGTGACGAATCGGTCTGATTTATAATTTTTTTAACTACACGCGGATCTCATCCAGCTGACGGTTAATGTCGGTAACATGTTTATCGGAGATCGGATAAACCTGGATAATCACCATCGAAATAGCGGCCAGCGCGATCGGGATCCACACCGCGGTCATAATGATCCCGTCGATGGCGCTGGCGCTCTGCACGGCGCCGCTTTCATTAAATCCATACACCGCCAGCAGCCACAGCGGGATCGCGCCGCCGATGGTGAAGCCGATCTTGAAGAAGAGTCCCATAATGGCATTGATAATGGCGGCATTGCGTTTGCCTGATTTTAATTCGCCGTACGCGATGACTTCCGGTACCAGCGCCCACATAAAGCCGGTGGCGGAAGTTAAGCCCCACTGTTTAATAAAGGTGGCGATGTAGGCCAGCCACAGGGCGTCGTGCATCCCTTCGCGTGACCAGACGTAGGTCAGCAGTTCGCCGACGATGAACATGGCGAGGAACAGATGGAAGAAGCCTTTTTTACCAAAGATTTTTTTCAGTTTCGGCCAGAACACCGGGAAGGCGATACCGGGAATAGATGCGACGAGACCCACGGCGCCCATCCATTCGGAGTGGCCGACGACGAATTGGTTGAAGAAGCCGTTAACGGTGTTCATGAAGAACATGAAGGTAAAGGCCAGCATAAAGAACATGCCGAGAATAACCAGCGGGCGGTTATGTCTGAGTTCGTGGAAAAGGTCAGTGGTTTTGACGTTGGCGGTCTGCTCGGCGGTCGCGACAACGCGTTCTTTGGTGAATTTATAACAAATAAACAGGGCCACCGCGCCGATGATCATATAGATGGCGTACACGCCAAACCAGGCGTAGTTCGCCGACGGATCGGTATAGTTGCCGAGATTCAGCTCAAGGCCAAAAAAGCCGGTGTCTTTCAGGCTGCGATCTTTCGGCGCCGCCATCTGCACAAACATCGGGAACAGGGTATAGACCAGCAGGTTGGCGCTGTTGGCCAGCATCATGCGGGTACTGGTCAGTTTATCGATCGATTCCGGGTCGCGGGTCAGCGACGCATTCAGCGAGCCATAGGGAATATTGACTAAGGAATAAACCAGGTCCAGCGCCAGATAAATAATAAAGGCGAAAGCCACCGAACCTTTCACCCCAGGGATGGGCGCGAACAGTAATGCCGACAGGATCACCAGCGGCACGCCGGCTCGTAACAGCCAGGGACGATATTTCCCCGCTTTCGAGGTTCGTTTATCCACGTAGGTTCCGACCATCGGATCCCAAAACACATTAATGATACGGACAAAAAGAAAAATAAAGCCTGCCGTTGCCGTGCTGATGGTATTTACCGTCAGCATATGCAAAGCCAGAAAACCCCCAATTGTGCCGAAAACCAGGTTTTGCGCAAAGTCGCCCATGCCATAACCAATTCGTTCTCCGCGGGTTAATTTATGATATTCATCATGCCGACTGTGCATTATGTTTTTACTCATTCTAAGCAGACTCCGGTTTGTTTTGTGTAGGTGAAACACTTTCTGACACAGTTGACCTGGAAGAATCTATTACGTTTTTAAATTACGTAATTATGTTTTTTTACTTCTGTGATCCTCGAAGCAAAGGCCTGTATCGCCTGCGTTGAATCGTTATCCGCCGCTAATTTTCGGGCAGGCAGGCATTGTGACAAAACCGGCATTTTAATTTGGTATGGATACCTGAGTTCCCCAGGAAGTGTACGCTATACGCGCGCGAAGCGAGATATTTAAAATAGTTTTATTTGCGAGATGGCTCACATTTGAGCATTTTCTCAATCGCCGAGTGAAATAACGTAATTGAGCAACCGACGATGAGAATACACGATGTGTCACAGTTGTTAATTTTCCTGTTTCTCAATTTCGGAGTTCATCATGCAAACCTATTTCGACCAGGTTGATCGCGTTCGCTTTGCCGGACCCAAAACCGATAATCCGCTGGCGTTTCGCCACTATAATCCGGATGAAATCGTGCTGGGAAAACGCATGGCAGACCATCTGCGTTTTGCCGCCTGTTATTGGCATAACTTCTGCTGGAATGGCGCGGATATGTTTGGCGCCGGTTCGTTTGAGCGTCCCTGGCAGGCCGCGGGCGATGCGCTGGAAATGGCCAAACGCAAAGCGGACGTGGCGTTTGAATTTTTCTACAAGCTCAACGTGCCGTATTACTGCTTCCACGATGTCGACGTCTCGCCAGAAGGCGCGTCGCTGAAAGAATATCTGCACAATTTCGCCGTGATGACCGAGGTGCTGGCGGAGAAACAGCAGCAAACCGGCGTGAAACTGCTGTGGGGCACCGCCAACTGCTTTACCCACCCGCGCTACGGCGCCGGAGCGGCGACCAACCCCGATCCGGAGGTGTTTGCCTGGGCGGCCACGCAGGTGGTGACCGCCATGAACGCCACCCACCAGCTCGGCGGCGAAAACTATGTGCTGTGGGGCGGCCGCGAAGGGTACGAGTCGCTGCTGAATACCGACCTGCGTCAGGAGCGTGAGCAGATTGGCCGCTTCCTGCAGATGGTGGTGGAGCACAAGCATAAGATTGGCTTTGGCGGCACGCTGCTTATCGAGCCGAAACCGCAGGAGCCCACCAAGCATCAGTACGATTACGATGTCGCGACGGTGTATGGTTTCCTGAAGCAGTTTGGTCTGGAAAATGAGATCAAGGTGAACATTGAAGCCAACCACGCCACCCTGGCGGGGCACTCTTTCCACCATGAAATCGCCAGCGCCATCGCGCTGGGGATCTTCGGCTCCGTTGATGCCAACCGCGGCGATGCGCAGCTCGGCTGGGATACGGACCAGTTCCCGAACAGCGTGGAAGAAAATACCCTGGTGATGTACGAGATCCTCAAAGCCGGGGGATTCACCACCGGCGGCCTGAACTTTGACGCCAAAGTTCGTCGGCAGAGCACCGACAAATACGACATGTTCTATGGCCATATTGGCGCCATGGACGTGATGGCGCTGTCCCTTAAGCTGGCCGCGCGCATGATTGAGGATGGCAAGCTCGATCAGGGTCTGGCAAAACGCTATGCCGGCTGGCAGAGCGAGCTGGGGCAGAAAATTATGACCGGGCAGATGTCGCTGGATAATATTGCCCGGTACGCTGAGCAGCATAATCTGAATCCGCAGCCTCACAGCGGGCGTCAGGAATTACTCGAAAATCTCGTCAATACCTATATCTTTGGTTGAATTTTGCTGACATGCCCCTGCGGGGGCATGTATTGCGCCGTCTGCCTGCAGCCGAAAAATAGCGTTTATTTGTTCGTGCTGTGTTTTTTGTCAGTGGCGAAAGACCACCTGTTTAATATCAGCGAAGGAGGGAAGGTAGCGATAATTGTGTAATGCCTCTGTGACCGTACAAAATAAAAAATAACTTGTTCTGATGATAGCGACATATTCTGTCAGCTCAGAATAGGCTGGTTATTGTCTGAATAAAATTAACCTATATTGAGAAACTCATGACAATGATAAAAAAGCTTCCATTAACCATGGCGGTTATCGCCGCGTTTTTTCCGCTTACCTCTGTAATGGCGCAAGAATTTACTCAGGAACAGATCGACGCCATCGTCGCCAAAGCCGTTGATAAAGCGCTGGCCGACCGCCAGGCGAAAATCGACGCCGCGGCCGACAAAAAGGTCGACGTGATCACCAACCCGCAGACCACCGCCGCCTCGCCGGATATGGCCATTCCGTTCGGCCTCAAGTTCAGCGGCTATGCCCGCTATGGAGCCCACTTCCAGACCGGCGACCAGAAATATGTCGGCGTCGACGGCTCCTATAACGGCGCCTCGGCGATCGGCCGTCTCGGCAACGAAAGCAACGGCGGCGAATTCCAGATCAGCAAGGCCTTCAAAAGCGCGCAGGGGGCTATCTGGGATCTCAACGTGATGTTCGACCACTGGAGCGACGAGGTTAACCTGAAGAAGGCCTACGTCGGCGTCACCAACGTCCTCGACTCCAACCCCAACGCCTATCTCTGGGCCGGCCGCGACTTCCACCAGCGTCCGCAACAGGGGATCAACGACTACTTCTGGATGAACCACGACGGCCAGGGCGCCGGGGTGAAGAACTTTGATATCGGCGGCGTGCAGTTTGACGTGGCGACGGTCTCGCAGGTGAAATCCTGTAGCCCGGAAGTGATGGCCGATGAGACCAACCCGTCGCGCATCACCTGTACCGGTAGCTCCGATACCGGCGACAACGGCCACTACGCGCTGACCACCAAAACCCACAACATCAAGGCCGGGCCGATCGACGTCGAGGTGTACGCCAACTACGGTTTTGACTCGAAGGCGGTGGACAGCGACGCGCGCCTCGAAGCCTGGCAGGGCGGCCTGGTGCTGAGCCACACCAACGACAGCGGGGTGAACAAGGTGATCCTGCGCTACTCCGACAACTCGGATAACAGCGTCTACAACAAAACCGACGACCTGACCACGGTCTACGCCAGCTTCGAGGGCAGCCATAAGTTCACCCAGCAGGCGCAGATCGAATACCTGCTGGCTTTCCATGACTACGACAACGGCAAGGACAACACCGACAACCGTAAAAACTACGGCGCCATCGTGCGGCCGATGTACTTCTGGAACGACGTGCACTCCACCTGGCTGGAAGCGGGCTACCAGCGCGTGGATTACGACCAGGGCGGGGATAACCACGGCTGGAAGCTGACGCTGTCGCAGAACATCGCCATCGGCATGGGGCCGGAGTTCCGTCCGATGCTGCGCTTCTACGTGACCGGCGGTCAGGTGGACAACGAGCATACCGCGAAGGTCAACAACACCAAAGACCAGCAGCTGGATTCGCTGAACGTCGGCGGGATGTTTGAGGCGTGGTTCTGATGCGATAGCGCTGTCGAAGGAGCGTTCCCGGCTGGCGCTACGCTTAGCCGGGCTACGACTGAGGAGGCCTGCGGGATCCCCCCCAGGCCCGCGCAAGCGCAGCGCCGCCGGGCGGTCGGGCGCCGTACCTGCGGTAGTGCCGGATGGCGGCATACATGCCTTATCCGGCCTACGTTCCTTCCCGCAGGCTCACACAACGTAGGCCCGCGCAAGCGCAGCGCCGCCGGGCGGTCAGGCGCCGTACCTGAGGTAGTGCCGGATGGCGGCATACATGCCTTATCCGGCCTACGATCCCTCACACAGGCTCACACCCCGTAGGCCCGCGCAAGCGTAGCGCCGCCGGGCAGCTGGTTCAGGCCAACTCCCTCAGTTCACCGTCAGGCGCAGGGCCAGATCCTGCGGGTAGGGGTCAAAATAGTTCTGCGCCTGGAGGTAGCGATCCGGATACTCGGCCAGATAGTGCTTAAGCAGCGTCAGCGGGGCGAGGATCGGCAGCAGCCCGGCGCGATAGTTGAGGATCACCTCCCGCAGCTCGCCGCGCTGGCGGCTGTTCAGCTGGTCGCGGAAATAACCCTGAATATGCATCAGCACGTTGGTGTGGTTTTTCCGCGAGGCGGGCTGCTTGAGGATCGCCATCAGCTTTTCGCGATAGACCTCGAAGAACGCCTCCAGATCCTCCCATTCATGCAGCGAGGCGACGAACGGGCCGATCTCCCGGTAGCCCGCCTGGTGGTGAGCCAGCAGCTGCAGCTTGTAGCGGCTGTGAAAGGCCAGCAGGCCGTGACGGGTCAGGCCGCGGGCGCGCAGGGCGTTGAGTTCATGCAGGGCGAAAACGCGCTCGACAAAATTCTCCCGCAGCAACGGATCGTGCAGCCGGCCATCCTCTTCCACCGGCAGCCACGGGTAGCGCGCCATCAGGGCGCCGGTAAACAGCCCCACGCCTTCCTTACGCCCGCGATTGCCTTTTTCGTCATACAGCCGCACGCGCTCCATCCCGCAGCTCGGCGATTTGGCGCAGACGATAAAGCCCGACAGTTCGCCCAGGGTTGCCAGATGGGCGCTGGCGAAATCAGCCATCTTCTCCGTCACATCCTCGTGCGGGGCGTGGCTGAAGCGCATGCGGATCTCCCCGACCGGGGTCTGCACCAGGCGGAGCGCCGGGCGGGGAACGGGCAGGCCGATCGCCATCTCCGGGCAGACGGGTTTAAACGCCACCCACTGCGCGAGCTCATCCATCACAAAGCCCATACGCTTATGCCCGCCGTCGAATCGCACGGCTGAGCCGGTTAAACATCCGCTGATCCCAATGACAGGTTGCGTGTTCATGGCGCTGTCCTCTCTTCTGCTGTGGTTCGGGTAAAGAAAAGGGTCACGGTGGCGACCGTAATGCCGAATTTCTTCATCTCGGTTTTGTTAAACAAATGGCTGCCGTCCTGCAGGAACATCCAGTCGTCAAAGTGCAGCAGCCACCGGCTGCCGCTGGCCTCGACGTTCATGCTGTAGCGCCAGTGAAAGGCATTGCCTGCCGCCTGGCCGCTGGCCACGCCTTCGATGTCCCCGGCGGTGCCCTGATAACGGTTATCGCCGGTGCGGCGAATGCGCCACACCCGCTGCTGCTTCTCGCCATCGTCATAGACAAAGCGCTCATGGAGGGTCAGGGTGTCGCCGACGACGTCGCCATCGATCGCTACATGAAAGCGGCGCAGCTGCTTGCCGCTGCGATCCTGCACCATCCCCCACGCCTCGGTTCGCCCCTGAAAATAGTGGAAAATGTCGAGGGCGGGCTGCTGCTGCCGGTACTCCGTGACCTCGGTGCTGCAGCCGGTGAGGATCAGCATCAGCAGCGCCAGGCCAAGGGTCAGAATGCGTTTCATGGTGTACCTCCGATCAACTGCTGACGCAGTTCGGGATAAGTGGTGCGCGGATCGAGCCAGATGGCGAGAAAGCGGGTGCTGAACGCCGCCGACTGGCGCGGGCCGAGCGGGGTAAAGGCGGTCTGCGCGGCGCTGGCGCGGTACCAGAACTGCCCCTCGCCGCCGCTGACCACGAACGCCAGCTGGCTGCCCGGCGCGACGTCCGGCCAGATCCCCTGCAGCATGCGCAGCCAGGCTTCGCTGCGCGGCTCCTGCTGCAGAATGCCCTGCGCCTGCCACTGGTCGCGGGTGGCGTCCACCAGCGCGTCGCGATCGATGTCGCGCCGGTAGGTGATGATCAGCGCCCGATCCTGCTGCGGGCCGTCATACCGGCCATTGGGTGTGCGCAGCTGCGAGTGATAGACGGTGAACGGCCCCCAGGTGAGGGTCGCCTCGCCGACGCGGCGCCACGTCAGCCAGTCGGCGGCGTGGGCCGCCGGGGCGAGGGTGGTCAGCCACAGCAGTAACAGCGCGAATCTCATTTTCGCCTCCCCATCCCCAGATGGAATAACAGCATGAGCACCAGCCAGCCGCAGGCCATGGCGGCCACGGCAAGCGCCATCGGCACCAGCAGGCTCATGGCTCCGAGGCGAGCGCCGATCAGGTAGGCCACCGGGCCGCCGACGGTGGCGGCCGTGGCCAGCACCCAGCCGGGAAGCGTCGTGGCGCGGGTCAGTCGGGTCCAGACGACGGCGAACATCAGCCACAGGGCCACCATCCACAGGGGCAGCAGGCTGTCGCCGCGAAAATCGATCAGTCCCGCCAGCGCCCAGCAGGCGTCCAGGCCGCAGCCCGCCGCGGCCAACAGCAGGGCGGACGGACGACTGGCCGCCGGCAACCGCAGCCAGGCGAAGATCGCCAGCGTCAGCCAGATCAGCAGGCCGCGCTCGCGCAACATCACCACCAGCGTCCAGTAAACATCGAACGCGAGGGCCATCAGCAGGTGCTGCGCCGGGCGTGTCATACCCGCTCCGCGGTGAGCTGCACCACGCTGATGGTGCGGGCGTTAAATCCGGCTTCGCAGTAGCCGAAGTAGTAGAGCCACATCCGGCGGAAGCGCTCATCAAAGCCGAGCTTTTCAATATCCTGCCAGGCGTGGGTAAAACGCTGCCGCCAGTGCGCCAGGGTGCGGGCGTAATCCGGGCCCATGTCGAACAGGTTGCGCACCACAAAATCGGTATGGCGGGTCATCAGCTCGCTCATTGCGGTGATGCTGGGCAAAAAGCCGCCGGGGAAGATGTAGCGCTGGATAAAATCGACGCTTTTGCTGTAGTCGCGGTAACGCTGATCCTGGATGGTGATCGCCTGCAGGGCCATTCTGCCGCCCGGGCGCAGGCGCGCCTGGCAGGTGCGGAAGAAGGCCGGCAGGTAGCGCTGGCCCACCGCCTCAATCATCTCCACCGACACCAGTTTGTCGTACTCGCCGCGCAGATCGCGGTAGTCGCAGAGCAGCACCTCGACGCGATCCTGCAGCCCGGCGCGGGCCATGCGCTCGGTAGCCCAGCGGTGCTGCTCCCGGGAAAGGGTGGTGGTGGTGACCCGGCAGCCGTAATGGCGGGCGGCGTACTCGGCCAGCGCCCCCCAGCCGGTGCCAATCTCCAGCAGATGATCGCCGGGAGTGAGCGCCAGCTGGTCGCACAGGCGCGCCATCTTGGCCCGCTGGGCCTGGGTCAGATCCTGCTGGTCATCGGTAAACAACGCGCTGGAGTAGAGCAGGTCGTCATCCAGAAAGTGGGCATAAAATTCGTTGCCGAGATCGTAATGGGCGGCGATGTTCTCCCGCGCCTGAGCGCGGGTGTTGCGGCGGGTCCAGTGGTGCAGGCGGGCGACGGGCTTGCCCAGCAGACGAAAGCCGCGCTCCAGACGCCCCAGCACCTCGCCGTTGCGCGCGAGGATCTGCAGCAGCGCCGTCAGCTGGTGGCTCTCCCAGTCGCCGTCCATCCAGGCCTCGGCCGCCGCCAGGCTGCCGCCGGTCAGCAGACGCCAGTACACCTCCGGCGTGCAGACCCGCGCCTCGGCGCGCAGTGCGGCGGCGGGGTCGCCAAAATGAAAAGTCTGCGCCCCTTCGCGCACGGTGAGCGAGCCTTCGCGGAGGCCGCTCAACAGACGAAAGAGCAGCCAGCGCGCGAGCCGCACGTTGCGCGGCACATCGGGTTCAAGCGCAAAGACGGGATCGGTCATGAGCGTTCACTCCTGCTGACAGGATGGTTGTACAGCGGCACGCGCTTCAGCCACAGCCGCAGCGCCTGCCAGTAGATGGCGAGGACGGTTTTCAGGGTCATCAGCGGCAGACGCAGCAGCAGCCCGCGCAGGTTGGCGCGGGTCAATGGCACGCGGCTCAGGGCCAGCGTGGCGTCGAACACCTTACTGGCCTGATGGTTTTCAATATGCATGTGCAGCGTTTTGCCGGGCGCGTTGAAGCGCCAGTGATAGACCATGTCCATCGGGTTAAACGGCGAAACGTGAAAGGCTTTCTCCAGCGGGCGCGCCTGCTGGCCGTCCACCGCGTAGTAATGACGCTCATTCCACGGCGTGTTGCGCACTTCGGCCAGCACCCAGCGCAGGATGTTGGCCTCGTCATAGCAGTAGTAAAAGTTGACCGGATTAAAATGGAAGCCGAAGTAGCGCAGCTGGGTCAGGAGCATCACGCGTCCCGCCGGGCGGCAACCGGTCAGGCTCTCCAGACGGTTCAGCACCTGGGTCTTCAGCGGCGCGCCCAGCGGATAATCGGCGTCGTACCAGGCGGCGGCGGCCAGGCGGTTGCGGCGGATACCCGCCTCAGGCAGCCTGTCCAGTTCGTCGAGGTCGAGCCAGGCCATAAACAGGCGGTAGACGAAGTGGTGCGCCTTCGGCTGCAGGCGACGGTGGCGCAGGACGCCCTGATAGAGGCAGCTGTTCATCTCAGTTGCCCTCCGCCGCGGCGATGCCCTGCACCACGTCGAGCGCGCTGCGCACCCCGTCCTCATGAAAGCCGTTGTACCAGTAGGCCCCGCAGTACCAGCTCCGCTGCTGGCCGTTAATCTCTTCGCGCCGCAGCTGGGCCGACCAGCTTTGCGGGTTAAACAGCGGATGCTCATAGACGAAGCGCTGCCAGACGTAGCGATCGTCCACCGGCGCGTCCGGGTTCAGGGTGACGCAGAACAGCGGCGCGTCCGCGGGCAGCCCCTGGAGAATATTCATGTTGTAGGTGACGCAGGCCCGGGCCCGATCCCCGTCGCTCAGGCGATAGTTCCAGCTGGCCCAGGCGCGCTGGCGCTCCGGCAGCCAGCGCGGATCGCTGTGCAGCACCACCTCGTTGCGCTGCCAGCCGATGTCCCCGAGGACTTCGCGTTCGGAATCGGTGGGCGCCGCCAGCATCGCCAGGGCCTGCGCGGAGTGGCAGGCGAAGATCACCTGGTCAAAATGCGCCTCCCCGGACGCCAGCCGCAGGGTGACCCCCGTCGGGTGACGGTCCACCTGCTGTATCGGCGCGTTGAGCCGCAGATCCAGACGATCGCCGAGCCTGGCGAGCAGGGCGCGAACGTACTCCCGGGAACCGCCGGGCACCACGTACCACTGCGGGCGATCGCGAATATCCAGCAGGCCGTGGTGTTCAAAGAAGCGTAAAAACAGCGGCAGCGGGAAGCGACGCATCTCCTGCAGCGACGACGACCAGATGGCCGCCCCCATCGGCAGAATATAGTGGCGGGCGAAGAAGGGGCTGAAGCGGTGGCGGGCGAGGAAGCTCTCCAGCGTCGCCCCCGGATCCAGCGCCTCGGTCAGCGCCAGTTTCGCCAGCCGGTTAAAGCGGACGATCTCGCTCAGCAGCCCCCAGAAGGCCGGCTTCAGCAGATTGCGCCGCTGGGCGAAAAGCGAGGTCAGGCTGTGACCGTTGTACTCCAGGCCGCTGGTCGGGTTGTGAACCGAGAAGCTCATCTGCGTTTTTTGCCCGTCGATCCCCAGCTCGCTGAGCAGGCCCATAAAGCGCGGATAGGTGCGATCGTTGTAGACGATAAATCCGGTATCGATGGCCCAGGTGCCCTGCGGCGTGGCGACATCCACGGTGGCGGTGTGGCCGCCCGGCGTGGCGCCCGCTTCGAACAGCGTCACCTGATGGTGTCCGGCCAGCCGCCAGGCGCAGGTCAGCCCGGCGATGCCGCTACCGATGATGGCGATGTTCATGAGCGCACCATCCTGCGCAACAGCAGGCGCTGGATACCCGATGGCAGGCTGGCCAGCAGCCGCAGGGCCAGGCTGAAACCGGTGGGGAAGGCAATGTGGTTTTGGCCTTTCGCCAGGCCATGGCGGATCGCCGCCACCGCCCGATCCACGCTCACCCGGCCGGGCATGGCGAAGTCGTTTTTGCGCGTCAGCGGGGTGTCGACGAAGCCCGGAGAGACCACCGTGACGGCCACCCCTTTCGGCTCCCAGTCCAGACGCAGGCTGTTGGCAAACCAGGTCAGCGCCGCCTTGGAGGCGCCATAGGCTTCCGCGCGCGGGAAGGGTAGCCAGTGCGCCATCGAGCTGACCAGCACCACCCGATCGCCTGCCTCCAGCTGCGTCTGCAGCGCCGCCAGGCAGTTCACCGGCCCGAGGAAGTTGGTGGCCATCACTCGCTCCACGAGGGCGGCATCCACCTGCCCGTGGTCGAGGTATTCGCAGGTCCCGGCGCAGAGAATGATCAGGTCGGCAAAACAGCCCGTCAGCGCCTGGCGACAGGCGTCCCTGTCTGTCATATCGAACAGGCGCCCGCTGATGTTGGGGCTGAACTGCTGGAGCGCCGACAGGCGCGAAGCATCTCGCCCGCAGGCGATAACCAGATGGCCATCCGCCGCGAAGGATTTCGCCAGACCGGCGCCGATCCCGGAGCTGGCGCCGGTGATGAGTACCGTCATCATGAGCGCACCCTCCGCTTCACGCCGCGCACCGCCCAGCCCAGCAGGGGAAGATGCTCGTAGATCATCTCCCCGGCGTCGTAGTAGTCGCGCTGATGGAGAACCTGCTCCCCGGCGATGTCCACCACCGAGCACCCCGGCAGGACCAGGGTTTCTCCACCGGCAATGCGCGGATGCGACCAGTGCATGGTCCAGGTCACGGCGAACCGTTGGCCGTCGCAGAGCGGCGTGTCGATGGTGAACCGGCACTGCTCCACGTTGGCCAGCAGATGGGTAAAGTAGCGCTGGATGGCGAACAGCCCCTGATGCTGCCCAAAAGGATCGCTCAGCGTCGCGTCCGGATGGTACAGCGCGGCCAGCGCCGCGGGCGGCTGCGCGTCCAGCCCGGCGTAGTACTCAACGAAACGACGAATCACGGACGGCGAGGTGCTCATGGATCACATCCTGGCTAGATAGGGTGGCGTTATGGCATACTTAAAACTTACACAAATAAAATTATTTGTCCAAGTTTGTGGTAAAATATATTTTATTTGTGTTAAAAATCATGTTGTTATGATTAGTGTTTTAAGGGGTGAAAATCGTGAGTGGCGCAAAGGGCAAGCGTGCGCCCGCCGCGCCACCGGGCGCTGGCGGAACAGAGAGTGGGGGTAAGTGAAAACAGGGGGTTAGAGCGGAATTACCTCGAGGGAGACGACCTGCTGCTGCCAGAGTTCGACCTGCCTCTGGCGGGCGGCGGAAAGTTTGCCGCTGGTGACCAGCAGCCAGTTGCGCTGGGGGAAAATCTCCGGCGCCAGGGCGGCGGGAGGCACCGGCAGAACGTCGATGCGATGGCCCTGGCCGGTACGTTTGAGCGCTTCAAGCCAGATTTCGCAGGCGTCGGTCAGGTGCCAGCCGGTGATCAGAAAGTTATCCCCGGGCGCCTTCTTGTCGCCTTCGAGGCAAAATGAGGTATAGGCGATGATGATGCCGTCGAGGATTTCGCGCAGCGTCATGATGGCCGGCACGTTGGCGGAGACCTGGCTGCGCAGCGGACGCAGCACTTCGGTTACCAGCTCCTGGCGCGGATATTCGCGCCCGGCGTCGTAGATCAGCTGGCGCAAGGACTCGATTTTTCCCTCTTTCAGCCTCTGCAGCATGGTCTCCTGCAACGTCAGCCAGTTGTTGGTGCGCCGTGCGCCGGGGCGCGACAACAGGGGCTTCACCTGGCTGACTGGTACCCCTTTTTTCACCCAGTCGAGGATCTTCAGCGCCTGCTGGACGTCGTCATCGCTGTACTGACGGTGACCACCATCGGTGCGCAGCGGCTTGAGCAGGCCATAGCGGCGCTGCCAGGCGCGAAGCGTGGTCGCATTTATCCCGCATAGTCGGGCAAATTCGCCGATGGAGTAAGGCATGGAGGCCACCTGTTAACAAAGAATATTCTCAATATACTACGAATCACGTCGGCTGGCGTGAAGTGTAGTGGCTTTGCACTACACTTTCCCCTACCGCGTAAATGAAAGGAGTTCTCATGAAGCTATGGCCTGTTGTCACTGGCGTTGCTATCGCGTTGACCCTGGTGGCCTGCAAATCGCCCACCCCGCCGAAGGGCGTTCAGCCGATTAGCGGGTTTGACGCCAGCCGTTACCTTGGAAAATGGTATGAAGTCGCCCGCCTGGAGAATCGCTTCGAGCGAGGCCTGGAGCAGGTGACCGCCACCTACGGCGCCCGCAGCGACGGGGGGATCAGCGTCGTCAATCGCGGTTATGACCCGGTCAAAAAACGCTGGAATGAGAGCGACGGAAAAGCCTACTTCACCGGCGCCCCCACCACCGCGGCGCTGAAGGTGTCGTTCTTCGGGCCATTCTACGGCGGCTATAACGTGATCCGCCTGGACGATGACTACCAGTACGCGCTGGTCAGCGGCCCCAACCGCGATTATCTGTGGATCTTGTCGCGCACCCCCACCATTCCGGCGGCGGTGAAGCAGGATTACCTGAATACCGCGCGCGAGCTGGGCTTTGACGTCGATCGCCTGGTGTGGATCCGCCAGACGCCGCGCTAGCCTCGCCCCTTAGCGGCTGAGCAGATGGGTATAAACCACGTACAGCCCGGCCAGCGCCGCCACGTTCAGCGCCACGCTGACGAAAAACCACCGCCGGAAGGGCTGCTTTTGCGTTTTATGGCGAAAGCACTGCTGGCCGAGGATGGCCCCCGGCCAGCCTCCCGCCAGGCCCAGCACCAGCAGCGTGGTTTCCGGCACCCGTCGCCAGGCTTTGCGCGCCGCCAGCTTGTCGGCGCCATAGATAAGCCATGTCAGAAGGCTGCTCAGTAAAAACCACATCGCCAGCGGGTAGGGCAGCAGGGCGCTGCCCACGGCGGTGAGCAGCAGCAGGGAATAACACACCAGGTTCAGATTCATAGGGACGTTCACGCCGGCCAGAAGAATGGCGCCACTATAGCCAATTTCCCGTACCGGCGTAAACGCGGCGAGTTATTCGCTACGCTTGCCCCGATGCCGGGACAGCCACATCAGCTTATATGCCGCCGGAATGATAAATAGCGACAGCAGCGGGGCGGTGATCATCCCGCCAATCATCGGCGCGGCGATGCGACTCATCACTTCCGACCCGGCGCCGGTGCCCCATAAAATCGGCAACAGGCCGGCGATAATCACCGCCACGGTCATCGCCTTCGGCCGCACGCGCAGCACCGCCCCCTGGTACAGCGCCTCGTCGAGCTTATCGACGCTGAAAGTCTGCGGGTTCTCCAGCGACGGTTCAGCCTCGATGGCGTGGCGCAGGTACATCAGCATCACCACGCCAAACTCCGCCGCCACCCCGGCCAGGGCGATAAAGCCGGTCCCGGTGGCTACCGATAAATGGAACCCCATCCAGTAGAGAAACCAGATCCCGCCGACGAGGGCGAACGGCACGCTGGTGATAATCAGCAGCGCCTCGCCGACGCGGCGGAACGCCAGATACAGCAGCACGAAGATAATCATCAGCGTCATCGGCACCATCAGCTTCAGCTTCTGATTGGCGCGCTCCAGCAGCTCAAACTGCCCGGAGTAGGACACACTGATGCCCGGCTTCAGCTTCACCTCCTTGCCGATGGCCTGCTGCAGATCGTGCACTACCGACACCATGTCGCGGTCGCGGGCGTCGATGTAGATCCAACTGGTCGGGCGGGCGTTCTCTGTCTTCAGCATGGATGGTCCGGTGACCACCTTCACCTCAGCCACGTCGCCGAGGACGATCTGCTGCTTCAGCGGCGTGAGGATCGGCAGCTGGCGGAGGGTCTCCGGGCTGTCGCGATAGCTCTGCGGGTAGCGGATGTTGATCGGGTAGCGCTCGACGCCCTCTACCGTTTCGCCAACCATCGCGCCGCCGATGGCGGACGAGACGAACAGCTGCACGTCGCCGACGGTCATCCCGTAGCGGGCCGCCTTCTCACGCTGAATATCAATATTGAGGTAGCGCCCGCCGACCAGCCGCTCGGCTAATGCCGACGTGACTCCCGGCACGGTGCGCGCCACCCCTTCAATTTGTTCGGCGATGGCGTCGATATCGGCCAGATTAGTGCCGGAAACTTTAATGCCAATCGGGCTCTTGATGCCGGTGGAGAGCATGTCGATGCGGTTGCGGATCGGCGGCACCCACAGGTTCGCCAGCCCCGGCAGGCGCACGGTCTTGTCCAGCTCCTCGACGATCTTCTCCATGGTCATCCCCGGTCGCCACTGATCCTGTGGCTTAAGCTGAATGGTGGTCTCTACCATCTCCAGCGGCGCCGAGTCGGTAGCGGTTTCGGCTTTGCCGGTTTTGCCGAACACCCGGGCCACTTCCGGCACAGTCATGATCAGCTTATCGGTTTTCTGCAGCATATCCGCCGCCTGCGCAGCGGAGATCCCCGGCAGCGTTGACGGCATATACAGCAGATCGCCCTCGTTGATCTGCGGCAGAAACTCGCCGCCGACCCGGTTAAGCGGCCAGACAACTGTCAGGATCGACAGAAGCGCAATCAACAGGGTGGTCTTCGGCCAGTGCAGCACCTTCAGCAGCAGCGGGTGATAAATGCGGATCAAAAAGCGGTTCAGCGGGTTGCTGTTCTCCGCTGGGATCTTGCCGCGGATCCAGAAGCCCATCAGGATCGGGATCACCACGATCGCCAGCAGCGCCGCCCCGGCCATCGACCAGGTTTTGGTGAAGGCCAGCGGGCCGAACAGTTTGCCCTCCTGGCCTTCGAGGGTGAAAATCGGGATAAACGACAGGGTAATGATCAGCAGGCTGATAAACAGCGCCGGGCCGACCTCCACCGACGCCTCGGTAATGATTTTCCAGCGGATGTCGTTGCTGAGCTTCTCTCCCGGGTGCTGATGTTCCCACTCCTCCAGCCGCTTGTGGGCGTTCTCAATCATCACGATGGCGGCATCGACCATCGCCCCTACCGCAATGGCGATTCCGCCCAGCGACATGATGTTGGCGTTAAGCCCCTGGAAATGCATCATGATAAAGGCGAAGCACAGGCCGAGCGGCAGCGAAATAATCGCCACCAGCGCCGAGCGTACGTGCCACAGGAACAGGGCACAGACCAGCGCGACGACGATAAACTCTTCCAGCAGCTTATGGCTGAGGTTGTCGATGGCGCGGTCGATAAGCTGGCTGCGGTCGTAGGTGGTGACCACTTCAACCCCTTCCGGCAGGCTGCTTTGCAGCGACGCCAGCTTCGCTTTGACCGCCGAGATCACTTCGCGGGCGTTCTTGCCGGAGCGCAGGATCACCACGCCGCCGGCCACTTCGCCTTCGCCGTTAAGCTCGGCGATACCGCGGCGCATTTCCGGGCCGATCTGCACCCGCGCGACGTCGCCGAGATAGACCGGCACACCGTTGTCACCGGTTTTCAGCACGATGTTTTTGAAGTCGTCGAGCGTCTGCAGGTAGCCGCTGGCGCGCACCATATATTCGGCTTCCGCCAGTTCGACGGAAGAGCCGCCCGCCTCCTGGTTAGAGGCGTCCAGCGCCGATTTCACCTCGCCGAGGCTGATGCCGTACTGGGTCAGCTTCATCGGGTCGACGACAATCTGGTACTCCTTGACCACGCCGCCCACCGACGCCACTTCCGAGACGTTAGGGATGGTTTTCAGCTCATATTTTAAGAACCAGTCCTGCAGGGAGCGCAGTTCGGCGAGGTCGTGCTTGCCGCTGCGGTCGACCAGCGCGTACTCGAAGACCCAGCCGACGCCGGTGGCGTCCGGGCCCATTTCGGCGCTGACCCCGGCGGGAAGTTTGCCCTGCACCTGGTTGAGATACTCCAGCACCCGCGAGCGCGCCCAGTAAGGATCGGTGCCGTCTTCAAAAATCACGTAGACGTAGGAGTCGCCAAACTGCGAGAAGCCGCGAACCGTTTTGGCGCCGGGTACCGACAGCATGGTGGTGGTCAGCGGCCAGGTGACCTGGTTTTCGACGATCTGCGGCGCCTGTCCCGGGTAGCTGGTTTTGACGATCACCTGTACGTCGGAGAGGTCCGGCAGAGCGTCCACCGGGGTATGGACGATGGTCCAGGTCCCCCAGATGCTGAGAAACAGCGCCGCCATCATCACCAGGAAACGGTTGGCCACCGAGCGGCGGATAATCCATTCAATCATGGTTCCGTTCCTCAGTGCGCGTGGGCGGCAGGGGCCGCGGTACCGGGAGCCTGCGCACGCATGCGCTCCAGCGCGCCGGAGATATTGGCTTCCGAGTCGATCAGGAACAGGCCGCTGGCGACGACTTTCTCACCCTCCTGCAGCCCGCTGCGAATGGCCGTGACGCCAGCGGATTCATGGAATACCTGCACGAGTTTCGGCACGAAGCGCCCCTCGTTATCCACGGTAATCACTCGCTGCTCGCTGCCGCTGTCGATCAGCGCTTTTGACGGGATCAGCAGCATCGGTTCGCTTTCACTGGTCAGTTGCAGATAGGCGTTCATCCCCGGCTTCAGCGCTTCATCCGGGTTGTTGACCTGCAGGCGCAGCTGCAGGGTGCGGGTGGCGCTATCGACGCTGGGGAGAAGGGTCCATTTGCTGATGCTGAAGGTTTTCCCCGGCCAGGCGGGAACCTGAATTCTGAACTGCGAGGCGTCTTTAATTAGCCAGGCGATGGATTCCGGCACCGCCACGCTGACCCACACCGGGTCCATGCCCTGAATTTTCGCCACCACATTATCTTTGGCGATGTTCATTCCGGCGCGCAGATCGAAAGCGGTAATCACGCCATCGATCGGTGCTTTGAGGGTAAAGCGGGTCTGGATTTTACGCGTGGCTTTCAGGCGGCGGATATCGTCATCCGGCATTCCGGCAAGGCGCAGGCGTTCGAGGATCCCCTCAACCTGGGTGGCGGTGCCCCCAGTTTCCTGCAATAACAGATATTCGCTCTGCGCTTCCACCCAGTCAGGGATGGTCAGCTCGAGGAGCGGCGTGCCTTGTTTCACCTTGTCGCCGACGGTCAGCGGATAGACTTTATTGATAAAGCCCGCCGCCCGCGCCTGCATAATCACATACTGGTACTCGTTATAGCTAATGTTGGCCGGGAAGGTCTGAGCGTAGCGCAGCGGCCCGCGGGTGACCGCGGCGGTTTTTACGCCGAGATTCTGGGTCTGCGTCGGGTCGATACGCACCCCCGGCGCACCGGCGGCGGTACTTCCCTCATCGGCGTATTTCGGCACCAGATCCATATCCATAAACGGCGATTTACCCGGTTTATCGAAGCGGGTGTTCGGGTACATCGGATCGTACCAGAACAGCACTTTACGCTGCTGCTCGGCCGCCGGAGCGGCAGCGTGGGGCGGGGAAAGCCGGGCGTACAGCGCCGCAGTAAGCGCGCCGCCAATCACCATGCTGCCAAGGATCAGCGCCGTATTTTTCAGTGTCAGGGATGCCATGTGTCGTCCATTTAGTCGTTGAGGGGCTTACCGTCGCCGGGCCATTAGTGGGCGCGAATATCCTGCAGCAGCGACAGGTTGCCCTGCTGAACGAAGGTGAAGTCCACGCTGTCGCCATTCTTCACATTGTTGAGCTGCGTCTGCGGGGTGATGGTGAAGCGCATGGTCATCGGCGGCCAGTTCACCGCCGGGATGGCTTCGTGGGCGATGGTGATTTTTTTGCTATCCATATCAATAGCTTTAATGACCCCTTTGCCGCTGATGCTTTGCGTCTGCGTGACGGCGGGTTGTTCGTGCATCGCCATGCCGGCATGCGGGTCGGCGGCCTGGACGGCGAACACCGCGCCAGAAATCAGAGTGAACAGGGCGACTTTAGAGAGTGAATTCATGATCGGGACTCCTTGGGTTATTCCATCCAGCCGCCGCCGAGGGCGGTGAAAAGGGTGATTTCATTTGCCTGACGGGAATAGTTGAGTTCCAGCAGGGTTTGTCGGGTGGTAAAAATGTCGCGCTGGGCGCTCAGGACTTCGATGTAGCTGACCGCGCCGTGACGATAGAGCGCAGTAGCGCGCTGCAGGGTGATATTTAGTGAAGCGAGATAGCGCTGCTGGGCGGCAATCTGATCGGCCAGGCTCTGGCGCAGGGCCAGCGCGTCGGCCACCTCTTTAAAGGCGGACTGTATTTTTTGCTCATAGTTGACCACCTGCTGCTGCTGGCGGATTTCCGCCAGATCGAGGTTGGCCTGATTGCGCCCGGCGTTGAAAATCGGCAGTTCAATTTTGGGGATGAAGTTCCACATCGCGCTGCCGGCGTTAAACAGGCTGGAGAGCTCGCTGCTGCTGCCGGAGAGCGAGCTGGTCAGGGTGATCGCCGGGAAGAAGGCCGCCCGCGCGGCGCCGATGTTGGCGTTGGCCGCCCGCAGGCTGTGTTCGGCCTCTAAAATATCCGGCCGCTGCAACAGGATCTCTGAGGAGAGCGACGGCGGCAGGGTTACGCCTTTCAGGTCCACCGCGCTGCTGGCGCTATCGTCCGGCAGATGCTGGTAGCTGCCGAGCAGCAGTTGCAGGGCGTTATTGGCCTGCGCCAGCTGGCCCTGACGTTCGGCGATATCGGCGCGGGTGCTTTCGATCATCCCGCGCGCCTGCTCCAGCGCCAGCACGGTGGTGCTTCCGGTCAGCAGCTGTTTTTCAACGAAGGCGTAAGACTGCTGATAGTTCTGTAAGGTGTCGTTGGCCACCTGCAACTGCGCTGCCGCCAGCCGCTGGTTGAAGTAGCTTTGTGAAACGTTAGCAATCAATAGGATATGCACCGCACGCCGCGCCTCTTCGCTGGCGAAGAAGTTCTGCCGGTCGGCCTCGCTGAGGTTTTTCAACCGGCCAAAGAAGTCGAGGTCATAGCTGAGATTCAGGCCGGCGGCATAATCGCTGCTGGTGGTGGTGTCGCCTTTAAGCTTGCCGCCATAGGTGGTGCTGCCGTCACCGTTCAATTGCGGGGAGCGGTCGGCGTCGGTAACCCGGTACTGGGCGCGAGCTTCCTGCACTTTCAGCGTCGCCATCCGTAGATCGCGGTTATTTATCAGCGCGGTGCTAATCAGGCTTTTCACCTGCGGGTCGACGAAAAAGGTGCGCCAACCGGTCTCCTGGTAACCCGCCATCGCGGTAACCAGCTTGTTCTGGCTGAGAGAGAATTGCTGCGGCACCGGCGCGGCGGGGCGCTGGTAGTCCGGAGCGAGCGACAGACAGCCGGTTAAGGCGAATATCACGCTGAGAGTAAGAAGCTTTATTGGGCGCATGGCGGCAGACGGTTTCGACGATTTATCCATGGCAGCTACTTTACGTAGCGGGCTCTGTTCAGGGCGTGACAGGAAAATGACAAAGCTGTCATTTTCCTGATATTTCATTGCTATCCGGAGGCGCTCCTCTAAAATTGAATACCCGCACAGAACGCGCGTGAAGGAGCCTGCCGTGAAGATTTTGATTGTCGAAGATGAGAAGAAAACCGGAGAGTACCTGACCAAAGGGCTCACCGAGGCCGGCTTCGTCGTCGACCTGGCCGATAACGGCCTTAACGGCTATCACCTGGCAATGACCAGCGATTACGATCTGCTGATCCTCGACATCATGCTGCCGGATGTGAACGGCTGGGATATCGTCCGCATGCTGCGGGCTGCCAATAAAGGGATGCCGATCCTGCTGCTCACCGCGCTTGGCACTATCGAGCATCGGGTGAAGGGCCTGGAGCTGGGCGCCGACGACTATCTGGTGAAGCCATTTGCTTTTGCGGAGCTGCTGGCGCGAGTGCGGACCCTGCTGCGCCGTGGAGCGGCGGTCATCGTCGAAAGCCAGTTTCAGGCGGCGGATCTCAGCGTCGATTTGGTCAGCCGCAAGGTGACGCGCGGCGCGACGCGTATCACCCTGACCAGTAAGGAATTCACTCTGCTGGAGTTCTTCCTGCGCCATCAGGGCGAGGTGCTGCCGCGTTCGTTAATTGCCTCGCAGGTCTGGGATATGAATTTCGACAGCGACACTAACGCCATCGACGTGGCGGTGAAGCGGCTGCGCGCCAAAATCGATAACGACTTCGAGCCGAAGCTTATCCAGACCGTGCGCGGCGTCGGCTATATGCTTGAGGTGCCGGATGGCCGCTAAGCGCCCCTTTTCCCTGGCAACCCGGCTGACCTTCTTTATCAGCCTCGCCACCATCATCGCTTTCTTTGCCTTCACCTGGATCATGATCCATTCGGTGAAGGCCCACTTTGAAGAGCGCGACGTGCACGATCTCAGGCAGCTCAGCACCACGCTGGAGACGGTCCTCGACCACGCTGACTACCCGCAGGCGCGGCGGCTGGAGATCGTGAGGAATATCATTGCGGGTTACGCCAACGTCTTTATCTGTCTGGACGACGGCCAGGGCAATATTCTGTTTCAGTCGCCCGACGGGCCGGATCTCAGCCATATGCTGAGTACGCCGGGGCTGGCGATGCAGCTGCGCGACGGGAATGTGATTTCATGGACTGACCCGCAGCCGCGAAAGATGGTTCATGATAATCATCCAATGGAGACCCGCGCCTGGCGGCTGATCATGCTGCCGCTGGGCAAGCAGGCGGACGGCAAACCGGCGTACCACCTGCTGATGGCCTTATCCATCGATTTTCACCTGCACTATATTAATGAGCTGAAAGCGAAGCTGATTTCCGCGGCGACGATAATCAGTTTGCTGATCATCGCCATCGTGCTGTTTGTGGTCTATCAGGGGCATAAGCCCATCCGCCAGATCAGTCGCCAGATCCAGAATATTACCTCGCGGGATCTCGACGTGCGCCTTGACCCGCAGGCCGTGCCTATCGAGCTGGAACGGCTGGCGCTGTCGTTTAACCATATGCTGGAGCGCATAGAGGACGTCTTTACCCGCCAGTCCAACTTCTCCGCCGATATCGCCCATGAAATCCGCACGCCGATTACTAACCTGGTGACGCAAACTGAAATCGCCTTAAGCCAGAGCCGCAGCCAGCAGGAGCTGGAAGAGGTGCTCTATTCCAATCTTGAAGAGTTCTCGCGGATGTCACGGATGGTCAGCGATATGCTGTTCCTCGCCCAGGCGGATAATAACCAGCTGATCCCTGAGCAACAGGCGCTGGATCTGGCTGATGAAGTGCATAAGGTGTTTGAGTTCTTTGAAGCGTGGGCGGAAGAGAAGGCGGTGGCGCTGCGCTTTGTCGGCAGCCACTGCCGGGTGACGGGCGATCCGCTGATGCTGCGGCGAGCGATCAGCAACCTGCTGTCGAATGCGATCCGCTACACGCCGGCCGGCCAGGCGGTGACCATCCAGTTGAGCGAAAGCGCCGAGACGATCCGTCTGGTGGTGGAGAATCCCGGTACGCCGATTGCCGTCGAGCATCTTCCGCGGCTGTTTGACCGTTTCTATCGCGTCGACCCCTCGCGTCAGCGCAAAGGCGAGGGCAGCGGTATCGGCCTGGCGATTGTGAAATCCATCGTCAGCGCCCACCACGGCAGCGTAGCGGTGCAGTCCGATCGGCGCTCGACGCGGTTTATTGTGGTGCTGCCGAAATAGACGCAATAACGGCTGAAAGTCAGCGGGCAGCGCCAGGCGGCCGCCCGCAGTATTGCCGCTCTCTTACTCTTCGAAGTACCAGTAGCCCTGATTAATCAGCCGCGTCAGTTCGCTCACGAACGCCGGATTCTGCAGGCCGCTGCCGAGCTCCTCCTGACCTAATGAGGTATAGCGGCACAGCGCATCCAGCGCTTCGGCATCGGTGGTGTCCAGCTGTTCGCTATGCACGAAGAAGCTGTCGCCGATATGCAGAACGCGCAGGCCGCTCAGACGAGAAAGCTTTTCGCCACCCAGCAGCGCATCGACCACTTCCTCTTCTTCATACGGTGGTTCCGCCGGCGCAATATCCAGCTCGTGACGCGGGGTGGTCACGAAACTGCCGAACCACTGCTTGAAGTCTTCCGGCTGGCGAATCATGTCGATCATCATGGTGCGCAGACGTTCGAGTTCATACTCCTCAACCCGGCCCGGATGCTCGCGGCAGGTGAGGTCCGGATCGCTGTAGTGCTCGCCGCCAAGATCGTTCTCCAGCACATAGTCGGCGAAGCTGCTGATCAGGTCGCGACCGTTTGGCCCGCGGAAGCCGACGGAGTAGTTCAGCGCGGTTTCGTGGGTCACGCCATCGTGTGGGAATCCCGGCGGAATATAGAGGATGTCGCCCGGCTGCAGATCTTCATCAATGATCGGCGGGAACGGATCGACGTGCAGCAGTGCCGGATGCGGGCAGAACTGACGCATCGGCAGCTTATCGCCCACGCGCCAGCGGCGGCTGCCCATGCCCTGAATAATAAAGACGTCATACTGATCGATATGCGGGCCGACGCCGCCGCCGGGGACGGAGAAGGAGATCATCAGGTCGTCCAGACGCCAGTCCGGCAGTACGCGGAACGGGCGCACCAGCTCGGCGGCGGGCATATGCCAGTGGTTTACCGCCTGGGCCAGCAGCGACCAGCCGGTTTCGCCCAGCCCGTCAAAATGTTCAAAAGGACCATTGCTGGCCTGCCATTTGCCGTTGGTCAGGCTGACCAGTCGGCTGTCGACTTCCGGCTCCATGGCTAATCCGGCCAGCTCGTCCGGGGTAATCGGGTCGACGAAGTCCGGAAACGCGTTTTTTAATACCACCGGCTGTTTTTGCCAGTACTTCTCTAAAAACTCGGGCCAGTTAATGTTGAGTTGATAAGCCATCGATTATTACCAGTAAGAAGAAACGGGCCTGATTATAGAAACGGGGGCCAGGTGGGCGCTTTGTCGTGGGTCAAGAGTGGTGCTTAATTCACCATCGGCGCGATAATGGCGTTGGGTAAGAGAGAAAAATCACATTTTTGCCAAAAAACGATCTTAGCGTAAACGGCGCTGCAGGCCGCATGAACACTGGGATGGCGCCTTGAATGGTAAGAAGATGAATAAGCGAAAAGTTCAAATAATGAGCGGTCGATAAGATTTTTCTATTTTAACGCTTGCTACTTCCGGCGAACTCCCTATAATGCGCTCCCACTGACACGGCAGATGTGAATCACTTCACACAAACAGCCAGTTCGGTTGAAGAGAAAAATCCTGAAATTCAGGGTTGACTCTGAAAGAGGAAAGCGTAATATACGCCACCTCGCGACAGAGCGCTA
>NZ_JANCOB010000011.1:0-46720 GCF_024296565.1 Klebsiella sp. SWET4
ATGCGGGCTGCCCCGGCCTTCCGGGAACGTCTCAGCGATGTTGAGGCCGCCAGCATCGGCAGTTTCAGCAACAATGGTGAATAAATTAACGACAGGTCGCACGAATCCCAGGTCGGGTAAGCGGAGCGCCACCCGACAAAACAACGGCGCATCGGGCTAAGGCGCCGGGCTGTGGGGACAGGGTGCGCTCTGTTGCCCTCACCCCGGCCCTCTCCCACAGGGAGAGGGGGAAAACCGAGCCTCACTCCGGCTCTTCATACACAGGGAGAGGGGGGAAACCGGCAGTTTCAGTCGCCGCAAGTGGGTAAATTAACGACAGGTCGCACGGACCCCAGGTCGGGTAAGCGAAGCGCCACCCGACAAAACAGCGGCGCATCCGCTGACCTCACCTCATCCGGTGTTCTCCGTTGACCAGCGCTTCGCGATCGAAAAAGCGCTGGATCACACCCTCCGCCATAAACGCCGCTCGATCGGACATATGGGCGATGACGTCGGCATCGTGGCTGACCAGCAGATAGGTCATGCCGTGCTCCTGTTTCAGGCGATTAAGCAAATTGAGAATTTCCGCCTGCACTGACATATCCAGCGCCGAGGTCGGCTCATCCAGCAGCAGGATCTGCGGGCGCAGCAGCAGGGCGCGGGCAATGGCCACGCGCTGCCGTTGCCCGCCGGAGAGCTGGTGTGGATAGCGGCGGACGGCGTCGGCGGCCAGACCCACCTGCTCAAGGGCGGTGGTCACCCGCGGGGAAACGTCGCGGATGCCGTGGATCTGCAGCGGCTCCGCCAGGGTGCGCCACAGAGTATGGTTGGGATGCAGCGAGGCGTACGGATCCTGAAACACCATCTGCACGTTGCGCCGCAGCTCGCCCTGAAAGCGGGCGCCCGGCGCGATGCCCTGGCCCAGCAGTTCCACGCTGCCGCGCCATTCGCGCTGTAATCCGGCGAGCACGCGCAAAATCGTCGATTTACCGCAGCCCGAGGCGCCGATCAGACTGAAGGTTTCCCCGGCGTCGACACAGAAACTGGCGGCAGAGACCGCCGTCTTCGCGCCGAATGTTACCTGCAAATCCTGAAGATTAACGATCGCCATCGGCCGTCTCCGTAAAGTCCTGGGTTCTGTCGAGGGTCGGCAGCATCTGGCCGTAGGTGTGCGCATTTGGCCGGCAGGTCCACAGGGTGCGGGTATAAGGGTGCGTCGCGCTCGGTAGCGCCCGCGCCGGCATCTCATCGACCTGTCTCCCCTGGTACATCACCAGTACGCGATCGCAATGCGCGGCCACCAGCGGCAGATCGTGGCTGATCAGTAACATGGCCATCTGCCGCTGCGTGCACTGCTCCACCAGCAGCTCGAGGATCTGGTTGCGCAGGCGGGCGTCGAGGGCCGAAGTTGGCTCGTCGGCTATCAGCACCTTCGGGTTATTAAGCAGCGCGAGGGCGATCATCACCCGCTGCCCCATCCCGCCGGAGAGCTCCCCGGGATAGCGGCTGAGGACCGGCAGATCCAGACCGACGGCGGCGATGGCGTCTTTAACCGCCTCGGCGCGCCCACGGCGGCTGAGACGCTGATGCAGGGTTAACGCCTCTTCCAGCTGCGTCTGAATGGACTGCACCGGATTCAGCGCATAGCGCGGATCCTGCAGCACCATAGCGATATCGTTGCCGCGCAGCGCGCGCCAGCCGCGGGCGCTGAGGGTTAGCACATCGCGCCCCAGCACCTCCAGCCGTTCGGCGCTCACCACCCCGGGCTTGCGCACCAGGCCCATCAACGCCCGGGCGGTCATCGATTTGCCGGAGCCAGATTCGCCCACCAGCGCCAGCCGCTCGTTGCCGAGGGTGAAGCAGACGTTGTCCACCACCCGGGCGGTGGGGTAGTCGACGGCGAGTCCCTGGACGGTCAGTCGGATGTCAGTCATGTTGCGGCTCCAGAATATCGCGCAGGCCATCGCCCAGCAGGTTAAACGCCAGGCTGGCGAGCAGGATCGCCGCGCCGGGGATGGCAGCGATCCACCACTGGTCGAAAATCACCTGCATCCCGTCGGCAATCATCGCTCCCCACTCCGCCATCGGCGGGCGGGCGCCCAGGCCGAGAAAGCCGAGACCGGCGGCGGCGAGGATAATGCCCGCCAGATCGAGCGCCAGCCGGACAATCGCCGACGGCAGACACAGCGGCAGAATATGCCCAATCAGTAGCCGCCAGCCGCGGATGCCCAGCATCTCCGCCGCGGCGAGGTAGTCGCTATGGCGCAGGCGCTGAATTTCGCTGCGCGCCTGACGGGCGTAGGCCGGCCAGGTGGTCAGGGCTAACGCCAGCGCGCCGTTGACCAGCCCCGGGCCGAGCATCGCCACGAAAGCGAAGGCGAGGATCAGGCGCGGCATCGACATCACCACGTCGGTAAACCGCATCAGTATCCGCTCCAGCCACCCGCCATAGTAGCCGGAGAGGATACCTACCAGCAGCCCGACGGGCAGGGTAATGGCGGTCACCAGCGCCACCAGACCCAGCGCCGGGCGGGCGCCGTAGAGCAGGCGCGACAGCAGGTCGCGGCCGTAGCTGTCGGTGCCGAGCCAGTGCCCCGCACCCGGCCCCTGCAGGCGGGCGGCGGCATCCTGCCAGTTGGGATCGTGCGGCGCCAGCCACGGGGCGAACAGTGCGGTCAGCACCAGCAGGATCACCAGGGTCAGGCCGCTGAAGGCGGCGGGGGAGCGGCGCAGACGGCGTAAAAACAGATAAGTCGGCATCAGCGCACCCTCGGATCGGTTAACCGCACCAGCAGGTCGGTCAGGTTATTGATCAGCACAAAACTCACGCCAATCAGCAGCGTGCCGCCCATGATCGCCGTGGTATCTCCGGCGAACAGCGCGGTGGTGAGGTAGCGGCCGATCCCCGGCCACGAGAAGACGGTTTCGGTGAGCACCGCCCCTTCGAGCATGGAGGTCCAGGCGAGAGCGGTCACCGTCAGCAGAGTGCCGCGGATATTGGGCAGGACGTGGCGCAGCAGAATCGTCATCTCTCCGGCCCCTTTGGCCCGCGCCAGCAGAATGTACTCTTTGTTCATCTCGCTCAGGCAGGCGGAGCGGGTCAGACGGGTGATGCTCGCCAGTGAGTAATAGGCCAGCACCAGCACCGGCAGCGCCAGATGGCCGATCGCATTTTTAAACGCCGCGGTATCGCCGGAGAGCCAGGTGTCGATTAGCGCAAAACCGCTGCGTGGCTCGACGGTATACTGATAAATATCGTCGAGTCGACCCGGGCCCGGCGCCCACTGCAGCCGGGCGTAAAACAGGGCCAGCATCAGCAGGCCGAGCCAGAAAATGGGCACCGAGTTGCCCAACAGGGTAAAGGTGCGCACCGCCAGATCCCACGGCGAACCGGCGTAACGGGCGCACAGCACCCCGGCGACGATGCCCAGTACCGCGCCGACGATCAGCGCCAGGGTCGCCAGCTCAAGGGTCGCCGGGAAGACCGCCAGCAGATCGTGGAGCACCGGCTGGCCGGTGGCGCTGGCGATGCCAAGATCGCCATGAGCCAGGTTGACCAGGTAGTGCCAGAACTGCACCGGCAGCGGCTGGTCGAGACCCAGCTGATGGCGAACCTGGTCATAGGTCGACTGGCTGGCATGGTCGCCGACGATCTGCAGTACGCGGTCGACGGGCGACAGCGCGGAGAGCGAGAAGGTGACCAGCAACAGCCCGAACAGCGTGAGCAGCAGCGTCAACAGCCCCTGCAGCAGGCGGGTAAGGTGAGTGGAAAACGATGGCATGGAAAATGGAAATTCCTGGTATATCAACATGATTCCCGGCGGCGCGACGCCCGCCGGGCCCGGGTGGCGAAACGGTCATCCGGGCCCGGCGAGGCCGCCGGACCCGGTGACCAAAACCCGCTTACTTGGTGACGTTATCGTACCAGACCATATCGGCGTTCAGCCCCTGCTGATAGCCCTTCACGTTATCGCGCACCACGATCTGGGTTTTCCCCTGGTCAATAAAGACGTATGGCGAATGCTGCAGCAGGGATTCCTGCATCGTTTTGTACAGGTCGAGGCGCTTCGCCGGGTCCGGCTCCGCCACCGCGGCGAGGGTGGCTTTATTCAGCTCAGGGATCTGCCAGCCGTTGAGCCCGGCCACGGTGCTGGACTTACCATCGTTCCAGGCAAAGGCGCTGGCGTTGGAATGCGCATCAAAGTAGTCCGGGATCCACAGGCGGATCGCCGCCTGATGCTGCTTCGCGCGTACCCGGGCATAAACCTGGCTGCCGGCGGCCGGCAGCAGATCCACTTTCACCCCGCCCTGGGCAAAGCTGGCCTGCAGCGACTGGGCGATGGTGATAAACGGCGGTTTGTTCTCCACGTCGAGGGTGAAGTGGGCATCCTTAATACCCGCTTTATCGAGGATAGCCTTAGCTTTTTGCGGGTCGAAGGTGAACGGATTGGTTTCCAGCGCCCCCGGCAGGCCGGCCGGCAGGAAGCTTTGGTGAATAAAGTACTGGCCTTTCAGCAGATTTTTGGTGATGCCCTCATAATCGACCAGCCAGCGCGCCGCCTCCCAGAAGGCCGGATTATTCAGCAGCGGGTTGGCGCTGTTGGCGGTATTAAACACCAGGTAGTTCTGCTCGGCGGACGGGATGCTCAGCACCTTCACGCCGGGTTTATCCTGCAGGGCGGCAATCTGGTCAGCGCCGAGATCGCGCGCCACGTCGGCATCGCCCTGCTGGATCAGCAGGCGGCGGGAAGCCGGGTCGGGGACGTTTTTAATAATGATGCTCTTGATCTTCGGCGCGCCGGTGGGGGAGCTGGCGTTGGCTTCCAGCACGATGGCCTGATGTGGCTGGTAGACGCGCATTTTATAGGCCCCGCTGCCCGCCGAGTGCATCTTCAGCCAGTCGTTGCCGAAGTCATTATTTTTCGCGTTCGGCGCTACCTGTTTTTCATCAACGATGGAGGCGATAGGGGTGGAGAGAATATTCAGCGCCACCGCCGGGCTGACGTCGGCGGTCCAGTGCAGCGTCAGGGTATGGTCATCAATCTTTTTCAGCTGGCTGGCGATGTTGTCCGGCTGCCAGCCGAGCACGTTGAGAATAAACGCCGGCGATTTATTCAGCGTCACCGCACGGGTGTAAGAGAAAATCACATCTTCCGGGCGCAGCGGATTACCGGAGGCGAATTTAGCATCCGGCTTCAGTTTGATGGTCAGGGTTTTCGCCGCCGGATCGGCCTGCCAGCTTTCGGCGAGGATCGGTACGATTTTTTCAGGGTTGTTGCGGTCCGGCTGCACCAGACGCTGATAGAGGCTGGGGACCGTCTGAATGCTGGAGAGTTCGTTCGCTTCCGCCGGGTCGAGGCTGACGATATCGTCGAGACCCTGGGCGACCACCAGCGTGTTGGGCGGTGTAGCGGCATGCGCGGCGGCGGTGAGCGCCGTCAGTACCAGTAAAGGCAACAGTTTTTTGGTCATGTGCAATCCCTGAAAAATGGTTGTTTTAATTTTTTATGCCTCGCTACGTTAGGCCGCTTGCCAAAAGGCGTAAAGTCAAAATAAGGATATCCTTATGCTAAAAACGCATATTCAAGAACGACAGGTTATTGCCGGCCGCGCAGAAGCGTCTTTCTCCGCTTCTGGCTTCTTGCTATAACAAATCGTCTATTGCAAGGAGGTGGGTGTGCCGGAAATCAATGAGTTTGGCCAGCAGGTGAACGACCTTGTTCCTGGCTGGCAGGGGGCGCAAGTCCTGCGGCGGACGGCGTTAAATGGCCGTTTTTGTCGACTGGAGCCGCTGGACGTTGACCGTCATGCGGCGGATCTGTTTGCCGCCTATGCGCTCGGCGACAACAGCGACTGGACGTGGCTGGCGTCTACGCGGCCGGAGAGCGTGGCGGCGACCGCCCACTGGATCGCGGGCAAGGTGAATGATGATGCTCTGGTGCCGTATGCGGTGGTTGACCTGCGTAGCGAGCAGGCGGTGGGCATCGTCAGCTATATGGCGATCGAGCGGGAAATGGGCACGGTTGAGATCGGCCATGTCACTTGGTCGCGACGGATGAAAAACACCCCGCTGGGTACCGAAGCGGTCTGGCTGTTACTGAAGAACGGCTTTGACCATGGCTACCGTCGGCTGGAGTGGAAATGCGATTCGATGAATGTCGCCTCGCGCCGGGCCGCCGAGCGGCTGGGCTTTAGCTGGGAAGGACGTCTGCGGCATAGGCTGGTGCGTAAAGGGCGGACGCGCGACAGCGATATGCTGTCCATCATCGACGGCGAGTGGCCTGCGCGCGATGCGGCGCTGCGGGCATGGCTGGCGGCGGAGAACTTTACTGCCGACGGGCAGCAGATCAAACGCCTTGAGGCATTTCGCTAACATCAACCTATGTGGTCAAACCCCGGAACGGCACCCCGGTCGCGCTGCGCTTACCGGGGCTACGTTACATTGCCTCAGGGTAGGCCGGGCAAGGCGTAGCCGCCGCCCGGCATTGACCCGTTAACGGCGAACCGGCGCGTCGCCAGCGACATAATACGCCGCGGTGCTGCGCGGCAGCGGCTGGCGGCCGCGAATGGCGTCGGCCATCTTCTCGCCGATCATAATGGTGGTGGCGTTGAGGTTGCCGGTGATGATCTGCGGCATAATCGAGGCATCGACCACCCGCACGCCTTCCAGACCGTGGACGCGGCCCTCGCCATCGACCACCGCCATCTCGTCGTAACCCATCTTACAGGTCCCGCACGGGTGGAACGCGGTCTCGGCGTGGTTGCGCACAAACTCATCCAGCTCGGCATCGCTCTGGCATTCTGTTCCCGGACTGATTTCGCGGCCGCGATACTTATCCAGCGCCGGCTGGTTCATGATTTCGCGGGTAATGCGGATGGCGTCGCGGAACTCCTGCCAGTCCTGCTCATGGGACATATAGTTAAACAGGATCGCCGGATGGGCGTGCGGGTCGCGCGACTTCAGGCGCACGTGGCCGCGGCTGGGCGAACGCATTGAACCGACGTGGCACTGGAAGCCGTGCTCTTTCACCGCGTTGGAGCCATTGTAGTTAATCGCCACCGGCAGGAAGTGGTACTGAATGTTCGGCCAGGCGAACTCTGCGCGGCTGCGGATAAAACCGCCCGCTTCGAACTGGTTGCTGGCGCCGATGCCGGTGCCGCCGAACAGCCACTCGGCGCCGATCTTCGGCTGGTTCCACCACTGTAGCGCCGGGTAGAGCGACACCGGCTCTTTGCATTCATATTGCAGATACATCTCCAGATGGTCCTGCAGGTTCTCACCCACGCCGGGGAGATCGTGCACCACCGGGATATCGAACTGCCTGAGCAGCTCCGGGTTACCCACGCCGGAGCGCTGCAGGATCTGCGGCGAGGCAATCGCCCCGGCGCACAGCAGCACCTCTTTGTTGGCCGTCGCTTTTGACGGGATCGTGCTTTCTCCCTCCAGCCACTCGACGCCCACCGCGCGCTTGCCGGCAAAAATAATGTGATCGGTCAGCGCATGGGTGCGGATGGTCAGGTTCGGGCGACCGCGCGCCTGGTCGAGATAGCCGCGGGCGGTGCTGGCGCGACGGCCCTGCGGCGTCACGGTGCGGTCCATCGGGCCAAAGCCTTCCTGCTGGTAGCCGTTGAGATCGTCGGTACGCGGATAACCCGCCTGCACCCCGGCGGTGACCATCGCCTCGAAGAGGGGATTATTACCCGGCTTCGGCGTCGTCACACTCACCGGGCCATCGCCGCCGTGATAGTCGTTAGGCCCGATATCGCGGGTTTCCGCTTTCCGGTAGTAGGGCAGGCAGTTGAGATAGCTCCAGTGCTCCAGACCCGGCTCTTTGGCCCAGTTGTCCAGATCCATCGCGTTGCCGCGGATGTAGCACATGCCGTTGATCAGCGACGAGCCGCCGAGTCCTTTGCCGCGTCCGCACTCCATGCGGCGATGGTTCATGTACGGCTCAGGTTCGGTTTCGTAGGCCCAGTTGTAGCGTTTGCCCTGCAGCGGGTAAGCCAGCGCGGCGGGCATCTGGGTGCGGAAGTCGAACCGGTAGTCCGGGCCGCCGGCTTCCAGCAGCAGGACGGAGGTGTTTGGATCTTCAGTCAGTCGTGTTGCCAGAACGTTGCCGGCGGAGCCGGCGCCAATAATGATGTAGTCAAATTGCAAAAAAACCTCCCGGTTAAAATATGGACTGGAATTTACCCATCTCAACCTGGATGGACTTCACCTGGGTGTAACTCTGCAGCGTCATGACGCCATTCTCGCGGCCAATGCCGGAGTGCTTATAGCCGCCAACCGGCATCTCCGCCGGGGATTCACCCCAGCTGTTGATCCAGCAGATGCCGGCTTCCAGCTGGTGGATAAGACGGTGGGCACGGTTGAGGTTGGGCGTCACCACGCCGGCGGCGAGGCCGTATTCGGTGGCGTTGGCGCGGCGAATGACCTCCGCTTCGTCGGCATAGCTGAGGATCGACATCACCGGGCCGAAGATCTCTTCGCGCACGATAGTCATCTCGTCGCTACAGTCGGTAAACACCGTCGGGGCGACCCACGCGCCGTTATCGAAACCGTCGCCTTTCAGCGCCTCGCCGCCGCACAGCAGGCGCGCGCCTTCGCGTTTGCCGCTCTCGATATAGCGCAGAACGTTGTCGCGATGGGGGAAGCTGACCAGCGGGCCGAAGTTGGTGTCATCGGCAAACAGATCGCCGGGGCGGATGCGGCCCACGCGTTCGAGGATCTTGTGCTCGAATTCCGCCTTCTGTTTCGCCGGGACAAACACCCGGGTGCCGTTGGTGCACACCTGACCGGAGCTGTAGAAGTTGGCCATCATGGCGATATCGGCGGCGAGGTCGAGGTCGGCATCGTCCGCGATAATCAGCGGCGATTTACCGCCCAGCTCCATGGTGACCTCTTTCAGCGACGATGCCGCGGAGTTGGCCATCACTTTTTTGCCGCTGGCGACGCCGCCGGTGAAGGAGATTTTGGCGATACCCGGATGTTCAGTCAGATACTGGCCGGTCTCCGCACCGATCCCTGGCAGGACGTTAAACACCCCGTCCGGCAGGCCCGCTTCGCTGTAAATTTCCGCCAGCTTGAGGGCGGTGAGCGGGGTGACCTCGCTCGGTTTGAAAATCATCGCATTGCCAGCGGCCAGCGCTGGCGCCGATTTCCACAGGGCGATCTGGATCGGGTAGTTCCACGCGCCGATCCCGGCTACCACCCCCAGCGGTTCGCGACGGGTATAGACGAAGGAACTGTCGCGCAGCGGGATCTGGCTACCTTCCAGCGCCGGGATCAAGCCAGCGTAATACTCCAGCACGTCGGCGCCGGTGACGATATCGACGGCGGCGGTTTCGCTGAGGGGTTTCCCGGTATCCAGCGTCTCCAGCCGCGCCAGCTCATCGTTGCGCTGGCGCAGAAGGTCGACGGCGCGACGCAGGATGCGCGAGCGTTCCATGGCGGTCATCGCCGCCCAGATTTTTTGCCCACGCTGCGCGCTTTCAACGGCGCGGTCGACATCCTCGCGTCCGGCAGCCTGAACGGTCGCCAGCACCTCGCCAGTGGCAGGGTTGATGGTCTCGAAGGTGCGACCGCTGGTGGCCGATGTATAACCACCATTAATATAAAGCTGCTGTTCTGCCATTCGGGACATAACGCCTCCTCGGTTATGGGTTCGGTAAATGCTGACGAATAAAGTGGCTGGTCAGCGACTGCGCCAGTGTCTTATCCAGCGGTTTGCCGCTGAGCGCCGCCCGCAGCCACAGGCCGTCTATCAGCGCCGCCAGCCCGTAGCCGGCCTCCTGCGCCTGCTCACGCGGCAGCTCGCGGCGGAATTCGTACACCAGGTTCGACAGCAGGCGACGGCTGCTGACCTGCTGTAACCGATAAAGCATCGGCTGGTGCATGCTGCTGGCCCAGAAGGCCAGCCAGGCCTTCATCGCCGCGCTGCTGATCTGCGTCTCATCAAAATTGCCGCCGACAATCGCCTGCAGGCGCTGGCTGGCGCTGCCGTCCGGCAGGGGGTGCAGACGGTTGAGCACCGCGTCGCGCAGCTGGCTGGTGATGTCGCGCATGGTCGCCTCCAGCAGACCATTTTTATCTTTGAAATAGTGACTGATGATCCCCGTCGATACGCCCGCCCGTCGGGCGATCTGCGCGATGGTCGCGTCATGCATTCCGACTTCATTTATTGCGTCCAGCGTGGCGTCGATCAGTTGCCTGCGCCGGATTGGCTGCATCCCCAGTTTGGGCATTTTTGCCACTCCATTCATCAGCGTTGGTTAACTATTAAAGCGGTTTTTGATTGGACGTTCAATATAAAATGTGTCTTAATTGTTACGTTATTGAATTTTAATAGTTACAAAAACAGTGGGGATACTGGATGACAGATCTTTCGCAAAACAGAGAAAAGGACAAAATCAATCCGGTGGTTTTTTATACCTCGGCCGGACTGATTTTGTTGTTTTCCCTGATGACGATCTTTTTTCGCGATTTTTCTGCCGAGTGGATTGGGCGCACCCTCAACTGGGTGTCGAAAACCTTCGGCTGGTACTATCTGCTGGCGGCGACGCTGTATATCGTCTTCGTCGTCTGCATTGCCTGCTCGCGCTTCGGCTCGGTGAAGCTCGGCCCGGAGCAGTCCAAGCCCGAGTTCAGCCTGCTGAGCTGGGCGGCGATGCTGTTTGCCGCCGGGATCGGTATCGACCTGATGTTCTTCTCGGTCGCCGAGCCGGTGACGCAATATATGCAGCCGCCGGAAGGGGCGGGGCAGACCATCGAGGCGGCGCGCCAGGCGATGGTATGGACGCTGTTTCACTATGGCTTAACCGGTTGGTCAATGTATGCCCTGATGGGCATGGCGCTGGGATACTTTAGCTATCGTTATAATTTGCCGCTCACCATCCGCTCGGCGCTGTACCCGATTTTTGGCAAACGGATCAATGGGCCCATCGGCCACAGCGTCGATATTGCGGCGGTGATCGGCACCATCTTCGGCATCGCCACCACCCTCGGTATCGGCGTCGTGCAGCTCAACTACGGTCTGAGCGTGCTGTTCGATATTCCGGACTCGCTGGCGGCAAAAGCGGCGCTGATTGCGCTGTCGGTGATCATCGCCACCATCTCCGTCACCTCCGGGGTGGACAAGGGCATCCGCGTGCTCTCCGAGCTGAACGTCGCCCTCGCGCTGGGGTTGATCCTGTTCGTGCTGTTCATGGGCGATACCTCCTTCCTGCTCAATGCGTTAGTGTTGAACGTCGGCGACTACGTCAACCGCTTTATGGGCATGACGCTGAACAGCTTCGCCTTCGACCGGCCGGTGGAATGGATGAATAACTGGACGCTCTTTTTCTGGGCGTGGTGGGTGGCCTGGTCGCCGTTTGTGGGCCTGTTCCTGGCGCGCATTTCGCGCGGACGCACCATCCGCCAGTTTGTGATGGGCACCCTGATTATTCCGTTCACCTTTACCCTGCTGTGGCTATCGGTGTTCGGCAACAGCGCGCTGTATGAGATTATTCACGGCGACGCGGCCTTTGCCGAGGAGGCGATGGTCCACCCGGAACGCGGATTCTACAGCCTGCTGGCGCAGTACCCGGCGTTTACCTTTAGCGCGTCGGTGGCGACCATTACCGGTCTGCTGTTCTACGTCACCTCCGCCGACTCCGGCGCGCTGGTGCTGGGGAACTTCACCTCGAAGCTGAAGGACATCAACAGCGACGCCCCGAACTGGCTGCGCATCTTCTGGTCGGTGGCCATCGGTCTGTTGACCCTCGGGATGCTGATGACCAACGGCATCTCGGCGCTGCAGAACACCACGGTGATCATGGGTCTGCCGTTCAGCTTTGTGATTTTCTTCGTGATGGCCGGACTGTATAAATCCCTGAAAGTGGAAGATTACCGCCGGGTCAGCGCCAGTCGCGACACCGCCCCGCGTCCGATGGGCCTCCAGGATCGTCTGAGCTGGAAGAAGCGCCTGTCGCGGCTGATGAATTACCCGGGCACGCGCTATACCAAACAGATGATGGAGACGGTGTGCTACCCGGCGATGGAAGAGGTAGCCCAGGAGCTGCGGCTGCGCGGCGCCGCAGTGGAACTGAAGAGCCTGCCGCCGGAAGAGGGCGAGAACCTGGGCCACCTCGATCTGCTGGTGCACATGGGCGACGAGCAGAACTTTATCTACAAGATCTGGCCGCAGCAGTACTCGGTGCCGGGCTTTACCTATCGGGCGCGCAGCGGGAAATCCACCTATTACCGGCTGGAGACCTTCCTGCTGGAGGGCAGTCAGGGTAACGACCTGATGGACTACAGCAAAGAGCAGGTGATCACCGATATTCTCGACCAGTACGAACGGCACCTGAACTTTATCCATCTGCATCGGGAAGCGCCGGGGAACAGCGTGATGTTCCCGGATGGCTAATCAGGGAAGCCCCCGTCGGGAAAAGGCTGACGGGGGCGACGGGCGGTTACGGGTAGTTAAAGGCGTCCGGATGGTTGTCGAGGCTACCGCTGAGGGCGGCAAACAGCACGGTTTTGCCATCGATGGACAGGGCATCGCTGACGTTAAGCCAGGTCAGCTTCTCCTGGTCGGTTTTTTCATCGACCACCGAGTACACGCCGGACATCTGTTGGCTTTTCTCGGACCAGATCACCGCGATACGCTCGTGGCCGCAGTCGTGGGGTTTGCAGGCGCTTAACACCTGCCAGGATTCGCTACCCAGTTTCACCGTCTGCGCGGGCGAACCGGTGCCGCCGGTGGTCACCCAGGCGGGCAGCTGATGGCCTTTGACCATCTGGTTAAACGACGCCCGGGTGGCGGCATCGTGGGCCAGACTGTTCAGCGTGACATCGCCTTGCGCCATGACGCTGGCGGAGGTGGCTAAGGTGATGATAGCGGTAAGCGCTTTAAACATGTTTCCTCCTGGACTTATTCCGTCCTCATAACAAGCCTCTTTATAGTGAGCGTAGGGAATGATTAATGCAAACTCTGACATATTTTCTGTGAATGATTAGAAGCGGTGCGCGCATGGACGTTACGCTAAGCGATATGCCATGATGCGGATTGATTTATTTTCCAAATATATGCCCTTGTGATAAAGCAGTCAGCGAAATGGCATAGTTATTCAGGCGATATAGCATGGCGTATGTGAATCATCTACTGACGTTTATTGAGAGTAATCCGGCGCTGGCGGTGGGGTTTAATCTTATTCTGCTGCTGGTCTCCGGCATATTTGCCCATCTTTTATGCAAGTTCTTGCTGATTAAAGTGGTGCGTAAGGTCTTCTTTAGTAGCCACAAACAGGATGTGCCGCTGGAGAAGGATCGACGCATCGCCGAAAAACTGTCCAATTTCATTCCGGTTATTATCGTCTATTACGTCCTGCAGTTTATGCCGGCGATGCCGGCATCGCTGGTGACGGCGATTAATACCATCTGCGGGATCTTGTTTTTTATTTTTATGTCGGTGTTTTTCAACGAGATGCTGGATATTGTCAACAGCTCTTATCTGCGAAAGACCAAACGTAAAAATCATTCCATTAAGGGCTATATCCAGATAGGCAAAATCTTAGTTCACATCCTGGCGGCGATTATGATCCTCGCCGTGATGTCGAACAAATCGCCGATCATTATTATCTCCAGTCTGGGGGCCGTGGCGGCGGTGCTGATGATCGTGTTCCAGCATACCCTGCTGTCGCTGGTGGCGAACGTTCAGTTGTCGTCCAACGACGTGCTCCAGCTGGGGGACTGGATTGAAATGCCTGACAAGAACCTCAGCGGTGAAGTGACGGACATCGCGCTGCACACCATTACCATCCGCAACTGGGACAATACGATCTCCCGCATCCCGACGAAGAATTTCCTCACCGAGACCTATACCAACTGGCAGGCGATGTTCTCCTCCGGGGCGCGGCGGATCATGCGCAGTATCGCCATCGATCAGCACTCGGTGCGTTTTCTCGACCAGGAGATGCTCTCCTCGATGCTGACCATCCGCGGGGTGAGTGAGCCTTTGAGCACGCTGCTTGATGGCCGGGATCCCGGCGGCGTGGCCGACCGCTGGTTTGTCGATAACGGGCTGACCAACCTGACCCTGTTTCGCCACTATCTGATGCACTATCTCGCCGAGCGACCGGATATTATTAAGGAGATGTACATTGTGGCGAGAACGCTGAAACCGTCGCCGTCGGGCATCCCGCTGGAGATTTACTGCTTCACCTCCTCGACGCTGTGGAAAGACTACGAAAACACCCAGTCGGCGATATTTGAGTACATTACCGCCGTGGCCGGGCAGTTCTCCCTGCGACTTTATCAGTATCCCGCCGGGCACGATTTCTGGCGTCTCTCCCAGGAGCACGCCGCCCGGACGGGCCTGCCGCCTTCGGCCGAAGGCTAAGCGCTGATTTGCTGGCGCCAGAGGGCGATCTCCTCCCCCAGCCAGGCGATGAACCGGGCGACTTCCGGCCGGTTCTCCGCCTGCGGGGAGACGGTTAGCCAGTAGTGCCAGGGGTAGGGGACGGTGACGGCGGTGAGCTGCACAAGCTCGCCGCGGGCTATCGCCCCCGCCACCAGCGAGCGCCGCTCCAGCGCTACGCCGGCCCCCAGGCGGACCGCCTCCAGCACCAGATTGGAGTCGTTCAGACGCAGGCCCGCGGGGACGATCGGCTTTTCCAGTCCCGCCTGGCTGCACCAGGCATGCCAGGACTCCATGGAAAAAATAATATCGCTGGCGGCGATCGCCTGCGGGGTGGTCGGCAGGTCGCCGCTGCGATAGTGCGGCGCGGCCACCACCAGTTGTTCATCGGCAAACAGATGCCGGCTTTCCATCCCCTCCCAGTCGCCTTGCCCCATGCGAATGGCCAGATCGATACCCTCCTGTTGCAGGTTAACCACCGCCAGGCTGGTCAGCAGGCGCACCGCGATCTGCGGATGCCGCGCCTGAAAGCGCGCCAGCCGCGGCAGCAGCCAGTGGCAGCCAAAGGAGGGGAGCGTCGCCAGGGTCACTTCCAGGGTGCGGGGTTTGATCTGCACCATGCGCGTGGCGTCGGCGATGTGCTGTAACGCCTCGCGGATTTGCAGGGCATAGAGCCGTCCTTCTTCCGTGATGCGCACCCCGCGGCCGTGGCGGATAAAGAGCGTGACGCCGACCAGGGCTTCCAGCTGTTTGATGTGCTGGCTGACCGCCGAATGGGTCACGCTCAACTCGTGGGCGGCCTGCGTCACGCTGCCGAGGCGCGCCACCGCCTCAAAGCTGCGCAGGCTGGCGACAGGGGGAAAATCTGCCATGGTGGTTTCTCTGTCAGTGAGTCGATACGTTAACGTTACTACCGGGTTAGCGGCTTTTAAAGCCGCTGCAAACAGGCTGAAAAGGAGCCAAATGCTGCCTCAGTCGTTATAGCACAAGGGGAACTGGAGGGCTACCGCGAATCGCCAATCTGTTAGTTTGACTAACCATTGCGGTAAGTATCCCGTGATATTCGCGGCCTCGGTTTTCCAGTAAGGTAAAGCCGCAACCCCTTTATCGCAGGCAGGAGTGACGATGAAACTCATTGGTATGATGGATTCACCTTATGTAAGACGCGTGGCGGTTTCTCTGGCGCTCTATGGCGTGGAATTCGAGAGTCTGCCGCTCTCGGTCTTTAGCGGCTTTGACGAATTTTCCCGTATTAATCCGGTGGTCAAGGCGCCGACGGTGGTGCTCGATAACGGGACGCAACTGATGGACTCCACCCTGATCCTCCACTATTTCGAAACGACCAATCCCACCGGGCGCCGGCTGTTTCCCGCGCAGCCTGACGCGCTGGCCCGCGATCTGCACCTGCTGGGGGTGATCCTCGCCGCCAGTGAAAAAGCGGTCCAGCATGTTTATGAGCACCGTCTGCGGCCGGAAGAGAAGCAGCATCAGCCGTGGATAGTCCGGGTGACCGGCCAACTGCTCGCCGCCTGTCGGGAATGGGACGCCCGGCTGGCAGACCGCGCCGCCGCCGCGCAGCCGGATCAGGTGCTGGTCACCAGCACGGTGGTTTGGTCCTTTATCCAGTTGATGATCCCGGCGGTGGTGTCGGCAGCGGCGTTTCCTCATATCCGCTCGCTGGCGGAGAAGGGAGAGGCGCTGCCGGTATTTCAACAGTATCCGCTGGTTTAACGGCAGGGATGGAGAGGGGCGCCGCAGCGTGGCGCCCTGAAGCAGGAGAGGATTACCAGCAGACAAACCCGCCGTCGACCACCAGGTCTACGCCGGTGCAGAACGAGGCGGCGTCGCTGGCGAGGAACAGCGCCGGGCCGGCGATCTCTTCCACCTTCGCCATTCGCTGCATCGGCGTCTGGCTTTCAAACTCGTGGGTCTGGTGCACCATCTCCGGACGGGTATTCATCGGCGTGGCGGTATATCCCGGGCTGATGGAATTGACGCGGATCCCTTTGCCCACCCACTCCATCGCCAGGCTTTTCGACAGATGGATCACGCCGGCTTTGGAGCAGTTGTAATGTGCCTGGTCGAGGCCGCGGTTAACGATAATCCCCGACATCGAGGCGATATTGATAATCGACCCGCCGCCGGACTCCAGCATCAGTTCCGCTTCCGCTTTGCAGGAGTTCCATACGCCGGTGAGATTGATATCGATCACCCGCTGCCATTGCTCGCTCTTCATCTCCAGCGCCGGATTGGCGTTGGCGATCCCGGCGGCGTTGACGGCGATGTCGAGGCGGCCAAAGCGGTTTTTGGCCAGCGCGACGGCGGCGCGCAGGTCGGCAATCTGGCGGACATCGCCGGTATAAGAACAAGCCTGACCGCCGATGGATTCAATATGGCTGACCGTTTCCGCCAGCCCGCCGTCGTCGCGAAGATCAAAACAGACTACCCGCGCACCCGCGCTGGCGAGGCTGCAGGCGATGGTCTGGCCGATACCGCTGCCGGCGCCGGTGACGAAGGCGACGCGCCCCTGCAGGTTAAACAGCTGCTGTGCAAAATCTTTACCGATCATAATGTTTACTCTCTTCAATATAGTGTCGAACGTCGGGAGCCCTGTTTCCCGAATGGCGGCGCGCCGCGCCTTATCCGGGCAACCTTTCGGCGGTGTTACGTAGCCCCGGTAAGCGAAGCGCCACCGGGGGGCCGTCCCGGCGTGGTGGCGCCAATGCGGGACGCCTTATTCGGGCGATGGGGCCCGCTAACCCGCGGGGGATTACGACATAATCAAACCGCCATCGATATTGATGGTCTGCCCGGTGAGATAGCGCGCGTCGTCGGAGGCGAGGAAGGCCACCAGCCCGGCCACGTCTTCCGGTTTACCGGCGCGTTTCATCGGAATGCCCTCGACCCACTCGGCCATCAGTTCGCCCTTGCCGTAGCGCTTCTGCTCGGTGCTGAGAATTTCGCCCCACACGCGATCGTTGTAATCCCACATTTCGCTTTCAATAATGCCCGGGCAGAAGGCGTTGACGGTGATATTCCACGGCGCCAGCTCGTGAGCCAGGCTTTGGGTAATGCCGATCACGCCCATTTTGCTGGCGGCATAATGCGGCGTGTAGATAAAGCCCTGTCGCCCCTGGCCGGAAGAGGTATTGATCAGGCTGCCGTGATTCTGTTTCACCATATATTTGGCCGCCTCGCGGCAGCACAGCCACACGCCGGTGGTGTTGACCGCCAGCACTTTTTCGAAATCGGCTTTTGGCATCCGGTCGTAGTAATCGATGGTGATCACCCCGGCGTTCTGAATGGAGACGTCAATGGTGCCGAAGCGCGCGGCGGCCTGCTCATACAGCGACTGCACCTGGGCTTCATCGGTGACATCGACCTGCAGCGATAAAATATCCGCCTGATAGCGCTGACGCAGGGTTTCGGCGGTCTCGTGAACGCGCTCGGCGTTGGAGACCATCACCAGATTCGCGCCGTCGCGGGCAAAGCGCTCCGCAATACCTGCGCCGATGCCGCGGCAGGCGCCGGTGATCACCACCGTTTTGTTCTGGAAATCTCGTTGCATATTTTTTCCCTTTCGCTGAGCCGGGCACCAGGCCCGGCGGAAGATGTGAATCGTTGCCGGTTAGCTGGAGGTGGCGCCGTTGGGGGGGATGGCGGCCAGTTTCTCCTCGTGGCGGCGCATCAGGATGACCTTGCTCTGCAACTTCTGCTGGAACTGGTCGACGACCACAGCGGTGACGATCACCACGCCTTTAATCACCATCTGCCAGAAGTCGCTAACGCCCATCATCACCATGCCGTCGGCAAGGAAGACGATGACGAAGGCGCCGATAATGGACCCGGTCACCCGACCACGGCCGCCGGCCAGCGCAGTGCCGCCGAGCACGGTGGCGCCGATGGCGTCCATCTCAAACATGTTGCCGGTCATCGGGTGCGCGGTTTGCAGCTGTGATGCGACGATCAGGCCGACAAACGCCGCGCACAGGCCGGAGAAGGCATAGACGAATATTTTCGCTTTCACGATCGGCACGCCGGCGAGGCGGGCGGCAGACTCATTGCCGCCGATGGCGTAGATGTAGCGGCCAAGCGGCGTTTTGGTGGTCAGCCAGTAGCCCAGCACGAGGAAGCCGATCATCAGCCAGATCGGCAGATAGACGCCGAGCAGGGTTCCGGAGCCGAGGGTGGCGAAACCGGTGTTGCCCAGCGCTTCCATGCCATTGAGATTCGGGTAGGTGCTCCCGTCGTTAAACAGCAGCGCGGAGCCGCGGGCGACGTACATCATGCCTAAGGTGCAGATAAACGGCGCCACGCCGAAGCGGGTGATCACCGCGCCGTTGACCAGACCGACCAGCACGCCGAAGATCGCCACGCAGAGGATCACCTCCGGGACATTAAAGAAGAGGATATCGCCGTTACACAACGGCAGGCCGTTGGTCAGCAGCGCGCCCGCCACCATGCCGCAGATCCCCGCCACCGCGCCGACGGACAGGTCAATGCCGCCGGTGAGAATGACCAGCGTCATGCCGATGGCCAGCAGGCCGGTGATCGCCACGTGCTGGGTCATGATCAGCAGGTTAGAGGCGGTCAGGAAGTTGGGTACCATCACGCTGAAGAACGCGATCACCAGCAGGAGGGCGATAAAGGTGCGGGCCTTCAGCAGGTACATATAAATCATATATTTCTGGTTCATGATGGATTCCAGCCTGATTAATCTTGAGGTGTTGAAGCCGCGATTAACTGTTCGCGGGTCACCGCGTGACGCGGTAGATCGGCGGTAATGCGGCCATCGGCCATCACCAGGATGCGGTCGGCAAGGGCCATCACCTCATCCAGTTCCGAAGATGAGAACATCACCGCCAGCCCCTGCTGGGCCATTTTGCCGATCAGGTGATAGACGTCGGTTTTCGCGCCGACGTCGATGCCGCGCGTCGGTTCGTCGAGGAACACCACCTGCGGCTGGGTCATCAGCGCTTTACCCAGCACCACTTTTTGTTGATTGCCGCCGCTCAGCGAGGTGATGGGCAATGTGGCGTCGCTGACCTTGATCGCCAGCTGCTGGATCATCTCTTTCACGCAGGACTCTTCTTTCTGCGGATTCAACCAGCGCCAGGCGCGGCGGAACCCCTGCAGGCTGAAATCAGAGAGCGTCATGTTGGCCTGAATCGACATCATCTGCACCACGCCTTCGCCCTGACGGTCCTCCGGCACCAGCGCCAGCCCCTTTTTCAGGCGCTGTTGAAAGCGAGATTTGCCGATGCTTTCGCCGTTAAGATGCACCTCGCCGCGCTGGCAGGGCATCAAGCCGACCAGACCTTTAAACAGCTCGGTGCGCCCGGCGCCCAGCAGGCCGTAAATACCGATCACTTCGCCTTTGCTGAGGGTGAAGGTGACGTCATTAAGTTTGTAGCCGCCGCTCGGATGCAGCGCGGTCAGCCCTTTGACGTCAAGCACTGCGTCGCCTTTCGGCGCCGGTTGATAATCAAAGTGTTTTTTCTTATCACCGACCATCTGCTCGATGATCCACGGAACGCTGGCGTCGCTGACGTGACGCTCGCTGATAAAACGACCGTCGCGGAAAATGGTGATGTTGTCGCCAATCTCCATCAGCTCTTCGAGGCGATGCGAGATATAGATGATGGTCACGCCGCGGCGTTTAAGCTGCGCGATCACCTTGAACAGCACTTTGACCTCAGACTGGCTCAGCGCCGAGGTGGGTTCGTCCATGATCAGCACCCGGGTGTCTTTCGACAGGGCGCGGGCAATCTCGACTAACTGCTGGTGGCCGATACCGAGTTCACCCAGCGGAGCATAAGGATCGACATCCAGCTCCAGCCGTTCCAGCAGCGATTTGGCCAGCGCGTACTGGTATTTTTCGTTAATGCGTCCTTTCTGAAAGAATTCATTCGCCATGAAGATGTTGTCCATCACATTCATATTGGGGAATAAATTCAGTTCCTGAAAAATAATACTGATGCCCAGTTTTTCTGCCTGATGCGTCGACTGTAATGAAACCGCTTCGCCATCAAGAATAATTTGCCCGGAAGAGGGCGTTTCCACACCGGCAAGCATTTTCATCATGGTGGATTTACCCGCACCATTTTCTCCGATCAGCACGTTGACCTTATTTCGATAGACCCGGTAATTGACATTATCCAGGGCGGTCACGCCGGGATAGACGCGCGACAGGCCGCGGGTTTCGATAATCACTTCGGACTCAACGGGCTGGGGAGCGACGAGATCGTGCGGCGCCATATTATTGTCCCCCCGCATGAATGATTTTCGCCGGGGTAATTTCCGGGAGAGTTTGCGGAATATCCCAGGCCGAGAAGACGCCGTACACCTCCACGCTGTCGCCGGTTTTGACGTTGGCTGTCTGAATCATTTTGACCGCCTGACTGTTGATATTCTTGCTGTACTCGCCGAACAGCACCTGGTCATTAAAGTCCTGATAGCTGGCGCCGCTGTAGCCGTCGCGCAGCTGGGTGCCGCGCAGGGTAGGGCCAATCTGCACCGTCACCTTGCCGACGCTGGCGTCGGACAGGGTCATTTTGCCGCTGCGCGAGGCGGTATCGAGTTTGCTGACGGTGCCTGAAACCTTGACGTAGAAGATGCAGGGGTTTTCATCCTGCGCACGGTAGCCGAGGGTTTTACAGGCGCTATCAATGTCTTTTGCCGCCTTGAGCGCGCTCATCAGTTCCGCCGCCGGACGCGCTTTCGTCACCACCTGCGGTACGATGCTCTGCTGCCAGGTTTTATCCATATTCGCCATATGCGGGTTGGGCGGGGATTTCAGGTCTGCCAGCTCCTGCTGCGAGACGATGCGACAGCCCCCTAGCGCCAGTACGGCCAGCGTCAGACAGGTTTTCTTAAACATAATGCTCTCCTCTGCGCCCCCGCAGGGGCGCAACCACCCGAACTCAGGACTTAATGTTGAAATCCTGGACTTTATCGGCGTTATCCTGGGTAATCAGAATGCCGCGGAACATCACGCGCTGCTTCGCCGGCTTCTCGCCTTTTTGCAGGTAGTTATCCAGATCGGTGACGCCCTGAGCGGCGATGGCCTGCGCCTGCAGCATCACGGTTGCCTGCAGGGTGCCGGCTTTCACGGCGTCGCGCTCATCGTTGCTGCCGTCGATGCCGACGACGATCACATCGCTACGGTTGGCTGCTTTCAGCGCCGCAATCGCGCCGAGGGCTACCGGCCCGTTGCCACAGATGACGCCTTTCACGTCGGGGTGAGCCTGCAGGATGCTGTCCATGATGCGTTTGCCGTCGATCAGGGTGCCTTTGGCATCCTGTTTCGCCACGCTGACCATATCCGGATACTGGTCAATGACCTGATGGAAAGATTTAGAACGGGTGACGCAGTTATTATCGGCGAGGTTGCAGGTCAGCTCGGCGTATTTGCCTTTCTCCGCCATTTTTTCCACGAAGACGTTGGCGACCTCAGAGCCGGCCTGGAAGTTATTGTGGGTAATTTGTTCCAGCGCCACATCATCAACCGGAATTTCGCGGTTAATTAAGACCACCGGAATGCCGGCTTTTTTGGCTTTTTCAATGGCGGCGACGCTGGCGGTGGAATCAGCGTTATCGAGAATAATGCCCTGCACTTTTTTACCAATCGCGGTGTCGATAAGCTCATTCTGCTTTTTGACATCTTCGCCATGGGACAGCACGGTAGTTTTATAGCCGAGCGCCTGGGCTTTTTCGCTGGCGCCTTTGGCTTCCGAGGCGTAATACGGGTTATCCAGCGAGTTGACCATGATCATAATGGTGCCTTTCTCCGCGGCGTGCGCGGCAAAGGAGAAGGCGGTCAGGGTAGCAGCGGTTAAAAGGGTTATACGTAATTTCATGACTCTGTTCCTGTATTTTTATATTCGAACAAATGAGCCCCTGAGCGGGCAGGCTTTTACGGTCTGAAATTTCCCCTGATGTATTCGGGGATAGCGATATCGTTATGGGCCGGGTTTCTCCTGTGATAAGTGAATGCGTGTCGTCGCGCAGTCTGGCGGTCAGGCTGGCGAGTCCGGTTTCCATAATGTTCGGTCGACCGCATGGCGCCACTCCTGCCAGCGCGTTTGTAAACGCTGGTGGCGGGCCATGTTGGGCTGAAAGGTGCTGTGTTCGGTTAAGAAGGCCTGCAGATCGGCGGTCGACCCCGGATGGATCGCTTTGCGCGCCAGCAACGCCGCGCCGATGGCGGACAGCTCCGGCACGTCGCTGCGCATCACCGGGCAGCCGAGCAGATCGGCCTGGTATTGCATCAGCCAGTCATTGTTGGTCGGCCCGCCGTCCACCATCAACGCCGTCAGGGTGAACTCCTCATGCTGACGCATCGCCACCACCACGTCGGCTATCTGATAGGTGATGGACTCCAGCGCCGCACGGATCAGATGCGCGCGTTTCACCCCGCGACTCAGGCCGCAAATCACGCCGCGGGCGCTGTCGTCCCACCAGGGGGCGCCAAGACCGGTCAGCGCCGGCACGAAGTAGACCCCGAGGGTTGAGTCGACGGAGGCGGGGAGGGTATTCAGCTCATGGGCCAGCTCGGCGGCAGAGAGTTCGCTCAGGCCGGTGCTGTCCGCCATCCAGGCGACGGCATCGCCGGTGTGAGGAATATTCCCTTCCAGGCCCCACACCAGCTGGTCGCCATCGTGCCAGGCGACTGTGGTCGCCAGCGCGTCGATATCGCACTTCGCCGATTTGACCGGGGCCATGACCGAAGAGCCGGTGCCGTAGGTGGCTTTGACGCAGCCTGCCTCGCCGAGCGCGTGGCCGAACAGTGCCGCGTGGGAGTCGCCGATCATCGCCATGATCGGAATACCGTCCGGAATGGCGGCCAGTCCTCTGGTATGGCCGAAGAGGCCGCTCGACGGTTTAATGTCCGGCAACGCCGCGCGCGGAATGCCGAACAGCGCCAGCATCTCGTCGTCCCACTCGCCGCGGTGCAGGTTCAGCAGCTGGGTGCGGGCGGCATTGGAGTAGTCGCAGCAGAAGGCTTCTCCAGCGGTCAGATTCCACAGCAGCCAGCTGTCGATGGTGCCGAGGCAAATCTCACCGCGTTCGGCGCGCAGGTGGCCATCGACAGTCGCATCCAGCAGCCAGCGCATTTTGGAGGCCGAGAACAGCGGGGCGATTGGCAGGCCGGTGGCACGCTTAATGTGCTGTTCCTGGCGATCGTGACGCAGTGTGTCGCAGAACGCGGCGCTGCGGGTGCATTGCCAGGTGATCGCCGCGTTAATCGGTTCACCGCTGTCGCGATACCAGCCGATGGCGGTTTCCCGCTGGTTGCTGATGGCCAGCGCGGCGACGTTTTCCGCGCCAACGTGGGCCACCGCGCTGGCGATCACCGCCAGCGAGGCGGTAACCAGCACTTCGCCCGATTGCTCCACCCAGCCGTCGCGCGGCGTTTGGATCGCCAGCGGCTGCGAGAATTTGACGATAACTTTGCCCCGGCTATCCAGCACCACCGCTTTGGCGTTGGTGGTGCCTTCATCCAGGGCAATGATGAACTCTTTTGCTGTCGCCTGCATCGTGCTCTCCTCGGTCACTCGGTGTCCTGGAACCGCGAAGACGAGGAATATCTCCCACCGTCTCCTGCGTCTGTGTAGGCCATGTTGTGACATTTCGTTATCATCTTTTTAATCACTGAATATATATTCGATAGTGATTATTTATTTGATACCTTAAGCCACAAACCCGGTGACGGGCTACCGGAAAAATCATCAATTGTGCTGGCAATCACATTTCGCCGATCGGCGAAAGCGGCAGTTGGCGGCTGGAGTGGTTGATTAACTGATTGAATTTAAATGCATTAACAGAGCCAGCCCTGAAGCTAAAAAAGCACGTCAGGGCGGCAGTGAGGAAAAGCAGCGCGGCAGGTTAGTCGCTAACCAGCATGCGAGCGGTAGGATAATCGGTGATTAAAACATCAATGTAGCCGCCGGTGAGGGCGCCTTTGATGGCCGCGACTTTATCGGTACCGCCGGCCAGCGCGACCACGTTCGGGCATTTTTTGACCTTCTCCAGCGCCATACCGATCACCGGATCTTCATCATCGCGTAACACCGGATGGCCGTTTTTGTCGTAGTAGTGCAGGCAGATATCACCCACCGCGCCGCGCGCCGCCAGCACCTGCAGCATATCTTCGTGATAGTAGTTACCGGAGGTTTTCAGCAGTTGGGAGGGTTCGAGAATGCCGATGCCGACGATGGCGATATCCACTTCATCAAAGCGCGACACCACGTCAGCGACATCTTTGCTGGCCAGCAGCCGGTTGCGCTCCTCCATGGATCCCTCGATGCTCTGTGAAGGCAGCAGCCAGGCGTCGCAATTCAGGCGCTGGGCGAGGGTCTGGGTAAGAATCGTCGCCTGCACGTTACCGTTTGGCCCGACGCCGCCCAGCAGCTGGATCACGCCGCTGGCTTTCAGGTTTTGCGCATGAACTTCATCGACCATCGCGCGAATGGTTGAGCTCCACGAGGAGACGCCAATCAGATCTTTTGGCCGCAGCCGGGTTTCCAGATAGTGGGCGGCAGCGGAGCCAATCGCCCGCTTGATGGTATGATCGCTGGCCTCTTCCTCGGTATCCACCACCACCGCCTGCTTAAGGCCGTAGCGATCCTCAAGCCCTTTTTCGAGCTTCAGAAAGATGTTGGACGGCTGAACGACGCTGATCTTGACGACGCCTTCTTTCTGGCAGCGGGTAATGGCGCGGGAGACAAATGACTGAGACAGCGAGAGAAGTTGGGCGATATCAGACTGCTTTCGTCCTTCCAGATAGTAAAGCGTGGCAATCTTAACCAATAGCCGTTGTTCATCCTGCTTAGCCATATTAATCCTCGAAAATCATTTATCGCCTTTCTTCAGGCGGTTAGCTGCAGCCATTATCGTAGTGACTTTTATCATACGCGAAAAAAAATCAGACTTAAGTGTGACAGGCGTCTAACTTTTGCCAATCCTCAAAATCGACTATGGACAAAAACAAAACAGCCAGGCCATAATCGAATAAAGAATCATTATTGAATATATATTCAAGGCGATTTCGAGTCAATGTGTTTATCCGGGCTTCGCCTGGAGCGGGAGGCAGAATGTTCCTGAGTAGGGCGCTGTGGCAGAAGGCTTACCACCCGGCATGGGGATATCTGGTTTTTTTAGTCCTTGCTGGAATAAATATTCCATGCTGAAAATAAATTCAGAGGTGTGAAATGAATCCCTACAGATATGATATTCAGACGCTGGAGCGTAAAGCCCGCGCGGTGCGGCGCCATATTGTGCGCTTAAACGCCAATAGTCCGGCCGGCGGCCACACCGGGGCTGACCTTTCGCAGGTCGAACTGTTAACCGCGCTCTATTTCCGCGTCCTTAACGTCGCGCCGGACCGGCTCGACGACCCGCAGCGCGATATCTACATCCAGTCGAAAGGCCATGCGGTGGGCTGCTACTACTGCGTCCTGGCGGAAGCGGGATTCTTCCCGGTCGAGTGGCTGGAGACCTACCAGCATGCCAACTCCCATCTCCCCGGCCACCCGGTGCGGCAGAAAACGCCGGGCATCGAGCTGAACACCGGCGCGCTGGGTCACGGTTTGCCTGTTGCGGTGGGGCTGGCGCTGGCCGCGAAGAAAAGCAACAGCACCCGCCGCATTTTTTTGATCACCGGCGACGGCGAACTGGCGGAAGGCAGTAACTGGGAAGCCGCCCTGGCGGCGGCGCACTACGGTCTGGATAACCTGGTCATTATTAATGATAAGAACAACCTCCAGCTGGCCGGGCCGACGCGCGAAATCATGAATACCGATCCGCTGGCCGATAAATGGCGCGCCTTCGGTATGGAAGTCAGCGAGTGCCAGGGTAACGACATGGCCTCGGTGGTCGCGGCCATCGAGGGGCTACAGCAGAACGGTAAACCGAACGTTATTATTGCCAACACCACGAAAGGCGCGGGGATCTCCTTTATTCAGGGGCGCCCGGAGTGGCACCACCGGGTGCCGAAAGGCGAAGAGATCGCTCTGGCGCTGGAGGAACTGAAAGATGAGTAATACAGAACACCTGGCTAACGTCATGGTCGAGGCCTTTATCGCCGCCGTGGAAAGTGGTGTCGATCTGGTGCCGGTGGTGGCCGACTCCACGTCGACGGCTAAAATCGCCCCCTTTATTAAGCAGTTTCCCGGCCGGCTGGTGAACGTCGGCATCGCTGAGCAGAGCATGGTCGGCACCGCCGCCGGTCTGGCGCTGGGCGGCAAAGTGGCGGTGACCTGTAACGCCGCGCCGTTTCTTATCTCGCGGGCCAATGAGCAAATCAAAGTGGATGTCTGCTACAACAACACCAACGTCAAGCTGTTCGGCCTTAACGCCGGAGCCAGCTACGGCCCGCTGGCCAGCACCCACCATGCCATTGACGATCTGGCGGTGATGCGCGGCTTTGGCAATATCCAGATCTTCGCCCCCTCCACGCCGCGCGAATGTCGGCAGATCATCGACTATGCTCTTGCTTATCAGGGCCCGGTCTATATTCGTCTCGATGGCAAGGCGCTGCCGGAGCTGCTTGACGAGTCGTATCGCTTTGTTCCCGGCGCCGTGTTGACCCTGCGCGAAGGCGAGGACGTCGCGCTGGTGGCCACCGGTTCGACGGTGCATGAAGTGGTGGAGGCGGCGCAGCAGCTTGCCGACCTCGGTATCCAGGCGAAAGTGGTCAGCGTGCCGTCGATCCGCCCCTGCGATACCGCGGCGCTGCTGGCGGCGCTCCGGCCGTGTGGCTCAGTGATCACCGTCGAAGAGCATAACGTCAACGGTGGGTTGGGTAGCCTGGTGGCGGAGGTGCTGGCGGAAGCGGGGGTGGGCATTGCCCTGCAGCGGTTGGGGATCCGGGACGGGGAGTACGCCGCCGCCGCCGATCGCGGCTGGATGCGCCAGTACCACGGGTTTGATGCCGCCGCCATCGTTGCCCTGGTGCAAAAACGGGGCTGATGGACTGAACGCCCGTCGCGTGAAGCGCGGGCGTTTACTGCTGCAATGCGCAAAGCGTGATGACCTGCTCCTCCGACGCTATCCAGTGCAAGGGATAGCGTTGCTCCGCAAACTCAAGCGCTAAGGTGCTTGCCGTTATGTCCACGATCTGAAAATCGGCGAACCCCAGCGCGCGCTGATTTGCCGCAGGCGTCGCCTTAAACCCACTCTCTTTTGCCGAAAACGCCAGCGTCAGCGCCAGCGGGAAGGGCATGCCGCTGCGCAGCAGCGCTGTTTTTTCCGTCGGACTGATAATGCTGTCCTCCAGCTCCGCCGCCATCTGGGGGGTAAACCGGCGCTCAATATCGACGCCCACCGGCCGATCGGCGATCACCGCCAGCGCGCGCTGGGCGCAGTGGCTGATGCTACCGAACCAGGGCGTGGGCCACAGCGGCTGGCGCTGGTCGCTGATGGCGGGAGGCTGTTTCTCCCCCACCTCGCGCAGGGCGTATACCGCGGCGATGCGTCCTGCCAGGTGCTCCGCCTGCCGCTTGCGGCCCCAGCCGGTCAGGCTGGCGTGATAGGGCAGCCAGAACAGATCTTCAGGCTGGAAAGTCGCCGGGTCGAATTCGACCTGCTGGATGGTATAGCCGGCCAGCGGCAAAGCGGTGTGATGGTGGCGCATAGGGTAAGGTTACCGCGGTTGGCCCCGCCCTTTGTCCAGCAAGGGCGGGGGAGGGAGAAGCCGCTATCAGAAGTGGGTGTTGACGCTCATATACCAGGTGCGGCCCGATTCGTTATAGGTCTCGGCGCCGGCACCGTACATCGTACCGGTGGCGCCCCCGGTGGTCTGGGCGTTGCCCGCGCGCCAGTGGCGCTTGTCGAAGACGTTATCCACGCCGCCGGTCAGACTGACATATTTGGTGACGTCCCAGGTCGCGCTCAGGCCGAGGATGCTGTAAGGGCTGACCTCGTTCTTCTCGCTGCCGGTAACCGGTTGACCCTTGTAGTTGTACTTCTTCGGCTCCTGCTTGCCGTACCAGGTGAAGGTCGACTGCAGCGAAACGTCATCGCGAACCTGCCAGCTCAGGGTGGAGTTCAGCGTGTATTCCGGGATAATCGACAGACGATCGCCGGTCTCTTTGTTCTTACTCTGCAGCATATAGGTGATGTTGTTGGTCCAGTTCACGGTCTCGCTCACCGGCACGTTCAATGTCCCCTCCAGGCCTTCCACCACCGCTTTCGGCACGTTTTCCCACTGGTAGAGATCGGTACCTTTATTGTTTTGATAGACCGGGGCATAGCCCGCTTCAATTTTGTTGCGGTAGTCGTTGCGGAACCAGGTGACGCCCGCCAGCCAGCCGTCGCGTTTAAACTCGAGGCCAATCTCTTTGTTGATGCTGGTCTCGGCTTTTAAATCTTCATTCCCCTGCAGATAGCAGCCGTCTTTACTGGCGTAGCAGCCCTGGCCTTTACTGTAGAGAATGTAGTTCGGGTTGGTCTGATACAGGCTCGGCGCTTTATAGGCGCGGGCGATGCCCATCTTCAGTGTGAAGTCGTCCCACAGGCCCTGCGACAGGTTGAGGGACGGGCTCCAGTTATTGCCGACGATGCTGTGGTGATCGAAACGCAGCGCCGGGGTCAGCATGGTGGTGTCGGTCAGCTCCATGTTGTTCTCAGCGAACAGCGAGAAGATTTCCGCCTGCGAGTACGGGCTGCGGCCAGTGCTGTCGTAGCCCGGGATGGTGCCGCCCGACAGCGCCTGGGTGTTGGAGGCGTTATCCTTCATCCGCTGCTGGTTCCACTCGCTGCCCAGCGTCAGGTTCTGATTAACCAGATAGTCGAACGGGATGCTGACTTCGCTGTGCAGCATCACATCCGCCAGATCGATATCCGTGAACTGGTTGCTGTTAAAGATCCCCTCGGTGCCCCCGGCCAGGCCTTCGCCTTTGCGCGAGTTGCGGGTGCGCTCGTACTGCGCCCAGTTGCTGGTGGTCACCCCGTTGTCCCAGGCGCCGTTCCAGGTGACCGAGTAGGTGTTACGGTACAGACGGTTGGTCTCTTTACCGTAGTTCTCTTTCACCAGGTCGTTGGAGTTGGTGTTCTGGGTGTCGCCGGCGTAGAGGTTGCCCTGGCGGCTGTAGCCCGCCTCAAACTCCAGCGACTGCATCGGGGCGAATTCCCAGCGCACCAGACCATCGATGTTTTTATTTTGTACCCCTTCGCGCCCGGCAGGCAGGGTGTCGGCATAGATCCCGGTACGTTCGGACTGATGGCCCTGGTTGATATCCCAGGCGTCGGCCTGCGTTTTGTCGAGGTTACCGAACAGACGGAAGCTGAAATCGCCGCCCAGCGGGCCGCTGAGGCTGAAGTTAGTGCGTTTGGTGGAGCCTTCATCCTTGTGCTCCGGGGCGTTCATATAGGTGTTCCATGAGCCGTGCCACTCATCGCCGGTTTTTTTGGTGATGATATTCACCACCCCGCCGGCGGCGCCGTTGCCGTAGCGGGCGGCGGCCGGGCCGCGGATCACTTCGATGCGTTCGATCATCTCCGGCGGCACCCAGCTGGTGTCGCCGCGGGTGTCGCGCTCGCCGCGCCAGCCAAGGCGCACGGAATTGCGGCTGGTGACCGGCTTGCCATCGATCAGGATCAGGGTGTTTTCCGGACCCATGCCGCGGATATCAATCTGGCGGTTATTGCCGCGCTGGCCGCTGGTGGAGTTGCCGGTCAGGTTGACCCCCGGCATGGTGCGAATGATCTCCGAGACGTCGCGCGCTGGCGGGCGTTTGCGGATCTCATCGGCGGTGATGGTGGAGACGCCCGGCGCCTGCAGATTCTGCTCGGCGGCGGTGACCACCATGGTCTCTTCAGCAGCGCTGTTTTTATCGTCGGTGGCGGTTTCCGCTGCGCTTAACGGAAAAGCAACCCCGTAAATTCCCAGATTGACCAGCAAGGCCAGGGATTTGATCCTGTTATTCATTGTTATTCCTGCTCTTTAGTCGCCACGTTCCCCAAACGCCCCTTCCCACCGGGAGGGGAGGCGGCATAAATGTTGCCGGAAGAGGGCAAAGGCACTCCGTCGCTAGCTGAATAAGCTCTCTTCGACATGTTTTGTGAAAGACGCGCTTCCCACGGCGCGCTAATACGCTATTGCAAATGCAAATAGTTATCAATAATATTATCAATAAAGAATTACAATTAATTAAAAAAGTCACGATATACATAGGGTTAATGACAGAATGTTAAGGACAGGAAGCGAGGAGTGGTGGCAAACCCTGCAGGGGCCGCAGTGCCGCGCAGTGGATGACGCCATCGAGGTGACGTTCTGGTGGCGGGATCCGGCGGGGGATGAAACGCACTCTCCGCGCCGTCGGGTATGGCTCTATATCACCGGGGTGACCGACCACCATCAGAATGCGCGGCCGCAATCGCTGACGCGTCTGCCCGGGACCGACGCCTGGTCCTGGCGAACCACCCTGTCGCCGACCTGGCGCGGTAGCTACTGTTTTATTCCCTCCGACCGTGACGATGATTTTTCCCCTGAGGTGTTCAGCGCTGACGCGCCCGACCGCGCGCTGCTGCGCGAAGGCTGGCGCAAACTGCTGCCGCGGGCGATAGCCGATCCGCTGAACCCGCACAGCTGGCAGGGCGGACGCGGCCATGGCGTGTCGGCCCTGGAGATGCCGCAGGCGCCCGCGCAGCCCGGCTGGGACCAGTTTAATGAGGCGCATCCTCCCGCCCGATGCCTTGAGTGGCGCAGCGCGCGTCTGGGCAACCATCGCCGGGTCTGGATCTACACCACCGGCGAGGCCGTCGACCCGCAAACGCGGCCCCTGGCGATCCTGCTCGACGGCCAGTTCTGGGCCGAGAGCATGCCGGTGTGGTCGCCGCTGGCCGCACTGACCCGCGAAGAGAGACTGCCGCCGGCGGTCTACCTGCTGATCGACGCGATCGACAACCAGCGCCGCGGGGTTGAGCTGCCCTGTCACCGCGATTTCTGGCTGGCGGTGCAGGAGGAGCTCCTGCCGCTGATCCGCGGCCATGCCCCGTTCAGCGACCGCCCGGAGCGGACAGTGGTGGCCGGGCAAAGCTTCGGCGGCCTGGCGGCGATGTTCGCCGCCCTCAACTGGCCGCAGCGCTTTGGCTGCGTACTCAGCCAGTCAGGCTCCTACTGGTGGCCGCATCGCGATGGCCGCGGGACGGGCTTTATCGGCGAACAGCTTCGCCAGGGTGAGGTGTCCGCGGCCGGGCTGCGCATCTGGCTGGAAGCGGGCCAGCGTGAACCGATTATTTTTCGCGCCAACCAGGCGCTGTTGGCGCAACTCACTACGACACAGCAGACGATTTTCTGGCGTCAGGTTGACGGCGGGCATGATGCGCTTTGCTGGCGCGGCGGGCTGACGGCAGGGCTTATCCAGCTCTGGCAGCCTCTGCTGTCGCACCCTTAGCACCGCGCTTTACGACAGGAGTTTGATATGCAATTCAGTAACCCCTTCGACAATCCGCAAGGGCAGTTTTACATTCTGCGCAATGATCAGCAGCAGTACAGCCTGTGGCCGGCGCACTGCGACCTGCCTGCCGGCTGGGCGGTGGTGTGCCCCCCGCAGTCGGCCGAGGCCTGCAACGCCTGGCTGGCGGCCAACTGGTCAACCCTGACCCCCGCCCATCATGCGTCATAAGGAGCTGACAATGACCACTCGTTTACCGCTGGTTGCCGCGCAGCCGGGGATCTGGATGGCCGAGCGCCTCTCCACTCTGCCAGGCGCCTGGAGCGTGGCCCACTATGTTGAACTGCGCGGCGCGCTCGACCCGACGCTGCTGGGAAAAGCGATTGTCGCCGGTCTGCAGCAGGCGGACACCCTCAGCCTGCGCTTTGAGGAAGAGGAGGGGGAAGTCTGGCAGTGGGTGGCGGCCGACCGCACCTTTGGCAAACCGTCGATCATTGACCTGCGTACGGCGCCGGATCCGCATCGCGCCGCCACGGAGCGGATGCAGGCGGACCTGGCGCAGGATCTGCGTGTCGACGGCGGCAACCCGCTGGTGTGCCATCAGCTGCTGCGCGTCGGCGACGACCGCTGGTACTGGTATCAGCGTTATCACCACTTGCTGGTGGATGGCTTCAGCTTCCCGGCGATAACCCGGCAGATCGCCGCCATTTACCGCGCCTGGCAGCGGGGGGAAGCCACTCCTGAGTCGCCTTTCACCCCCTTCGCCGAGGTGGTGGACGAGTACCAGCGCTACGCCGGCAGCGAGGCCTGGCAGCGGGATAAAGCCTTCTGGCAGGCTCAGCGCCAGGCGTTACCGTCGCCTGCCTCACTCTCTGCCGCGCCGCTGGGCGGACGCGCCGCCGGGAGCGATATCTGGCGGATGAAGCTGGAGATGAACGCCGACGCCTTCCGCCGTCTGGCTGGCCATGCGCCGCAGTGTCAGCCCGCTGACCTGGCGCTGGCGCTCACCACGCTGTGGCTGGGCCGCCTGTGCAACCGGATGGACTACGCGGCGGGCTTTATCTTTATGCGCCGGATGGGTTCAGCCGCGCTGACCTCGACGGGGCCGGTGCTCAATGTCCTGCCTCTGGCGGTGCATATTGACGCCCAGGAGACGCTGGCAGACCTGGCGATGCGCCTCGCCGCTCAGTTGAAAAAGATGCGCCGCCATCAGCGCTATGACGCCGAACAGATCGTTCGCGACAGCGGCAAAGCGGCAGGGGACGAACCGCTGTTCGGCCCGGTGCTGAACGTCAAAGTCTTTGATTACCAGCTGGATATCGATGGTGTGCAGGCAGTGACCCACACCCTCGCCACCGGCCCGGTCAACGATCTCGAGCTGGCGCTGTTCCCGGATGAGACCGGCGGGCTGTCGCTGGAGATCCTCGCCAACAAGGCCCGGTACGGCGAAGCCGAGCTCCGTCGCCATGTGGCGAGACTGACCGCGCTGCTGGCGCAGTTCGCCGCCGATCCGGCGCTGCGCTGCGGCGAAGCAGAGATGCTCTCCGCCAACGAGCTGGCCCGGCTGGCGGCGGTCAACGATACCGTTGTGCCGCTGCCTGCCACCACCCTCAGCGCGCTGGTGGCCGACCAGGCGCGGAAGACCCCGGATGCCCCGGCGCTGGCGGACGCCCGCTGGCAGTTCAGCTATCGCGAGATGCGTCAGCAGGTGGTGGCGCTCGCGCAACTGCTGCGTCAGCGCGGCGTGAAGCCGGGCGACAGCGTGGCGGTGGCCCTGCCGCGCTCGGTGTTCCTGACCCTGGCGCTGCACGGTATTGTCGAAGCGGGGGCCGCCTGGCTGCCGCTGGACACCGGCTACCCGGACGACCGCCTGCGGATGATGCTGGAAGACGCCCGGCCGTCGCTGCTGATCACCTCGGAGGATCAACTGGCCCGCTTCAGCGATATTCCGGGGCTGGAAAGCCTCTGCTATCAGCAGCCGCTGGCCGCCGGGGATGACGCGCCGCTGGCGCTGTCAAAACCGGACCATACCGCCTACATCATCTTTACCTCCGGCTCCACCGGGCGGCCTAAAGGGGTGATGGTCGGCCAGACCGCCATCGTCAACCGCCTGCTGTGGATGCAGGATCGCTATCCGTTATCTGCCCAGGACGTGGTGGCGCAGAAAACGCCGTGCAGTTTCGACGTGTCGGTGTGGGAGTTCTGGTGGCCGTTTATCGCCGGCGCGCAGCTGGTGATGGCCGAGCCGGAGGCGCACCGCGACCCGCAGGCGATGCAGCAGTTCTTCGCCCGCTACGGCGTGACCACCACCCACTTTGTGCCGTCGATGCTGGCGGCGTTTGTCGCCTCGCTGGATGCCGACAGCGTCGCTGCCTGCCGCACGCTGCGGCGGGTATTCTGCAGCGGCGAAGCGCTGCCGACGGAATTGTGCCGCGAGTGGGAGCGCTTAACCGGCGCGCCGCTGCATAACCTGTACGGCCCGACGGAAGCGGCGGTGGACGTCAGCTGGTACCCGGCCTGCGGATCTGAGCTGGCGGCGGTGACCGGCAGCAGCGTGCCGATTGGCTGGCCGGTGTGGAACACCGGGCTGCGCATTCTCGATGCCGCGATGCGCCCGGTGCCGCCGGGGGTGGCGGGAGATCTTTATCTCACCGGCATCCAGCTGGCGCAGGGCTATCTGGGACGTCCGGACCTCACCGCCAGCCGCTTTATCGCCGACCCGTTTGCCCCCGGTGAGCGGATGTATCGCACCGGCGACGTGGCGCGCTGGCTGACGAACGGCGCGGTGGAGTATCTTGGCCGCAGCGACGACCAGCTGAAGATCCGCGGGCAGCGCATCGAGCTTGGCGAGATTGACCGGGTGATGTCGGCCCTGCCGGACGTGGCGCAGGCGGTGAGCCACGCCTGCGTCTTCAATCAGGCGGCGGCGACCGGCGGCGATGCCCGACAGCTGGTGGGCTATCTGGTCTCTGACTCCGGCCTGCCGCTGGATACCGCGGCGCTGAAAGCGCGGCTGGCGGAACAGCTGCCGCCGCATATGGTGCCGGTGGTGCTGATGCAGCTCGCCGACCTGCCGCTCAGCGCCAACGGCAAACTGGACCGCAAAGCGCTGCCGTTGCCGACCCTCGGCGGGGAGCGCAGCGGCCGGCCGCCGGAGCCCGGGATGGAAACCCTTGTCGCCACGGCCTTCAGCCAGCTGCTGGGCTGCGAGGTGAACGATATCGACGCCGATTTCTTCGCCCTCGGCGGTCATTCTCTGCTGGCGATGCGTCTGGCGGCACAGCTCAGCCGCCAGCTGGCGCGGCAGGTGACCCCGGGGCAGGTGATGGTGGCCTCGACGGTGGGCAAACTGAGCGCGCTGCTGGCTGCCGATCTCAGCGATGAGCAGGCCCGGCGCCTGGGGCTGGATACGCTTCTGCCGCTGCGCGAGAGCGACGGCCCGACGCTGTTCTGCTTCCATCCGGCCTCCGGCTTCGCCTGGCAGTTCAGCGTGCTGGCGCGCTATCTCAGCCCGCGCTGGTCAATAACCGGTATTCAGTCGCCGCGCCCGCAGGGGCCGATGGCCAGCGCCGCCAGCCTCGACGAGGTGTGCGAGCACCATCTGCGCACGCTGCTGGCGCAGCAACCGCACGGCCCTTATTACCTGTTTGGGTATTCGCTGGGCGGCACCTTAGCCCAGGGGATTGCCGCCCGCTTGCGCCAGCGCGGCGAAGCGGTGGCCTTCCTCGGCCTGCTGGATACCTGGCCGCCGGAGACGCAAAACTGGGCGGAGAAAGAGGCCAACGGGCTGGATCCCGAGGTACTGGCGGAGATCGACCGCGAGCGCGAAGCGTTCCTCGCTGCCCAGCAGGGGCAAGCCTCCGGCGAGCTGTTCAGCGCTATCGAAGGTAACTATGCCGATGCGGTGCGGCTGTTAACCACCGCCCACAGCGCGAAGTTTGACGGCAAGGCGACGCTTTTCGTGGCGGAGAAGACGCGGCAGGCGGGGATGGATCCGCAGGTCGTATGGGGCCCGTGGGTGGCGGAACTGGAGGTGTTCAGCCAGAACTGCGCCCACGTCGACATTATCTCCCCGCAGGCCTTTGAAGCCATCGGCCCGGTGGTCAGGGAGATTCTGGGGTAACGGTTGAGTTCGGGCTACAGCAGGTAGCCCGGCTCAGCGTAGCGCAAGCCGGCGAAAGAGGAGATTACCGGCGGCCCAGCGGGACCACCAGCGGCGTATGCGCCACCGGATCCTCAATGATCGTGCAGCGCAGGCCGTAAATCCGTTCAATCAGATCGGCGGTGACGATCTCCTTCGGCGCCCCCTCGGCGACGATCTTGCCGTCGCGCAGGGCGATCAGGTGGGTGGCGTAGCGGCAGGCCTGATTAAGATCGTGCAGCACCGCCGCCAGGGTATAGCCCTTCTCGCGATTCAGCTCACTCAATAGCTCCAGCAGGTCGATCTGATGGCTGATGTCCAGCCAGGTGGTTGGCTCATCCAGCAGCATAATCGCCGTCTCCTGGGCCAGCACCATCGCAATCCACGCCCGCTGCCGCTGGCCGCCGGAAAGCGTGTCGACGCTCTGCAGCGCCAGATCGCTGATCCCGGTCGCCCGCATCGCCTTGTTCACCGCCTCTTCATCTTCTTTGCGCCAGCGGGTAAACAGCGGCTGGTGCGGATAGCGCCCGCGGGCCACCAGCTCCTGCACCGTGATATCGCCAGGAGTGGTGGCATTCTGCGCCAGCAGCCCGATGCGGCGGGCAACCTCTTTACTGGCGTACTGCTGGATCTGCGCGCCGTCGAGCCAGACGTGGCCGCTGGCCGGCGTCATCAGGCGACTGAGGGTGCGCAACAGCGTCGACTTGCCGCAGCCGTTGGGGCCGATAATGGCGGTGAAGTGGCCGTCAGGGATGGTCACGTTCAGCGACTCGGCGATGGTCTTGTTACCGTAGGCCAGGGTTAACTGCTCGCCGCGCAAACGGGAGGGGACAGCACTCATTTTTTGCGGGACTCCTGAATCAACAATGCAATAAGGTAAATACCGCCGAGGCTGACGGTTAACACGCCAACCGGCAGCTGCCACGGCATAAACAGCCGCTGGGCGCCGTAATCGGCCAGCGCCAGCAGCAGCGCGCCGCACAGGGCCGATTGGGTCAGTCCCCAGCGGGCCGTGCCGCTCAGGCGGCGGGCGATATGCGGTGCCACCAGCGCAATAAATGAGATCGGCCCGGCCAGCGCCGTTGAGGCGGCGGTGAGCACCACCGCCACCAGCATCAGCAGCAGGCGCGAACGCTCGACCTGCACACCCAGCGCGCAGGCGGTATCGTCGCCCATCTCCAGCAGTCGCATCCGGCGAACCAGCAGGGCGCTGCCCACCAGCATCAACAGGATCAGCGGCGCCGACGGCCAGGTTTTACCCCAGGTCAGGCCGTTAAGCGATCCGGCGTTCCACAGGCCCGCAGAAAGGGCGGTCTCCAGCGAGGCGCGCAGCAGCAGCCAGGTGTTGAATGCCACCAGCATGGCGCGCACGCCGATGCCGATAATGATCAGGCGGAAGGTCTCGATCCCGTTGCGCCAGGCCAGCAGCCAGACCACCAGCGAGGTCAGCACCCCGCCGGCCATCGCCGCCAGGGCAATCGCCGTCAGGTTCTGGCCGAAGAGGACCATCGCCACCAGCACGCCGCTCCAGGCGCCGGTGTTAAAGCCCATCACGTCCGGGCTGCCGAGCGGGTTGCGGGTCAGCGACTGGAAAATGGCGCCGCTGACGCCGAGCGCGGCGCCGATGAGCAGCGCCATTAACACCCGCGGCAGCCGCCATTCGTTCACCACCATCGCGACGTTGCGCGGCGCATCGCCGAACAGCGCCGAGAACACCTGGTCAATCGTCAGGGGCACCGGGCCTTGCGTCAGCCCGAGCAGGGAAATCAGCAGGCTGGCGGCCATCAGCACCAGGCAACTGGCTATCAGGCGGCGGGACGGGGCAATCACAGGCCACCTCCCCGCGGCTGACGGCGCACCAGCCAGATCAGCACCGGCGCGCCGAGAAAGGCGCTCACCACCGATACCCGCAGTTCGCCGGGCACCAGCAGGCGGCCAATCACGTCGGCAAACAGCAGCAGGGCCGGGGTGGCGAGCAGGGTGACCGGCAGCGACCAGCGATGATCGGCCCCCACCAGCCAGCGCGCCATATGCGGCATCATCAGGCCGATAAAGGCGATGGGGCCGACGACGGCGGTGGCGCTGCCGCACAGGACGGTGATGACGATCAGGCCGATCAGCTGGGTGCGGGCGACGCGGCTGCCGAGGGCGGTGGCGGTATCGTTGCCGAGGCTCAGGCTGTTAAGCGCCCGGCTCAGCAGCAGGGCGGCGATCCCCGCTATCACCACCGGCAGCAGGACAATTTTCAGCGTCTGCAGGGTGCGGATATCCAGCGAACCGGCCTGCCAGAAGCGCAGCTGATCGTAGACGTCCGGGTTGAGCAGGGCGATGCCGTTGGACAGCCCCTCCAGCACCGCCGCAAGGGCGACCCCGGCGAGGGTGAGGCGCACCGGGCTCAGCTGGCCGCCGCCCTGACTGCCGGTAAAGGCCACCAGCAGCGAGGCGCAGAGCGCGCCGCAAAACGCCAGCAGCAGTTGCTCCTGCGGGGAGGTGATCCCGAACAGCGCCGCGCCGAGGACGATGGCGAAGCTGGCGCCGGAGTTGACCCCCAGCAGGCCGGGGTCGGCCAGCGGGTTGCGGGTGAGCGTCTGCATCAGCGCGCCGGCGAGACCGAGGGCGACGCCGGCCAGCAGACCGGCCAGGGTACGCGGCAGGCGCGCGTCCAGCACGATGGTGCAGTCGGCGCTTTGACAGGTTCCGCTGAAGGCGGTGAATACCGTGCCGATCGGCAACGATTTGGCGCCGATGGTCAGGCTAAGCGCGGCGGCTAAGGCGAGTAATAGCAACAATCCGGGCACGGCGACAGAGCGTACCGCGGTCGTAGAAAACGACATAACTGACATCCCTGATATGATAATGATAGTAATTATCGTTATCGATTTTATTCAGCTATGGTAGCATGACCCACAGTAAAAAGGGTATTAAAAATAACGACAAGGCGCTGTAATGAACCGACAATCCTGGCTGCTCAATCTCAGCCTGCTGAAAACTCACCCGGCGTTTCGCGCCGTTTTTATCGCTCGCTTTATCTCTATTCTGTCGCTTGGCCTGCTGGGCGTGGCCATTCCGGTCCAGATCCAGATGATGACCCATTCGACCTGGCAGGTCGGGCTGTCGGTGACGCTGACCGGTGCGTCGATGTTTGTTGGTCTGATGGTGGGGGGCGTGCTGGCTGACCGCTATGAACGTAAACGCCTGATCCTGCTGGCGCGCGGCACCTGCGGCGTGGGCTTTGTCGGTCTGTGTCTGAACGCCCTGCTGCCGGAGCCGTCGCTGGCGGCGATCTACCTGCTGGGGATCTGGGACGGGTTCTTCGCCTCGTTGGGGGTGACCGCGCTGCTGGCGGCGACCCCGGCGCTGGTGGGGCGGGAAAACCTGATGCAGGCCGGGGCCATCACCATGTTGACGGTGCGCCTTGGCTCGGTGATTTCGCCGATGATCGGTGGCCTGCTGCTGGCCACCGGCGGCGTGGCCTGGAATTTCGGCCTGGCGGCGGCGGGGACCTTTATCACCACCTTAACCCTGCTGCGTCTGCCGCAGCTGCCGCCGCCTCCGCAGCCGCGCGAGCATCCGCTGCGATCTCTGCTGGCGGGGCTGACCTTCCTCTGTCAGAGCCCGCTTATCGGCGGGATTGCGCTGCTTGGCGGTCTGCTGACCATGGCCAGCGCGGTGCGGGTGCTCTATCCGGCGCTGGCCGGGAGCTGGCAGATGTCGGCCGGACAGATTGGCCTGCTGTACGCCGCTATTCCGCTCGGTGCGGCGCTGGGGGCGTTGACCAGCGGCCAACTGGCCCAGACGGTGCGGCCGGGTGCGCTGATGCTGGCGACCACGGTGGGATCGTTTGTCGCCATTGCGCTGTTCAGCCTGATGCCGCACTGGGCGTTGGGCGCGCTGTGCCTGGCGCTGTTTGGCTGGCTGAGCGCTATTAGCTCGCTGCTGCAGTACACCCTGATCCAGACCCAGACGCCGGAAAATATGCTCGGGCGGATTAATGGTCTGTGGACCGCGCAAAACGTCACCGGCGACGCCATCGGCGCGGCGCTGCTCGGCGGATTAGGGGCGGTGATGACCCCGGCGGCATCCGCCAGCGCCAGCGGCTGGGCGCTGGCGCTCGTCGGCGTGCTGTTGGTGGGGCTGCTACGCGAGCTGCGCCGTTTCCAGCGCCCGGAAATCGTCAACGAAAGTTAAGTAGGGTGCACTTGCCCGGTGGCGGCTACGCCTTACCGGGCCTACAGTCTCGGGCATTGTAGGCCGGTGCAAGCGCCGCGCCGCCCGGCAAAGAGTTCAGGTTGCGTACCCGTCCTGATGCCCGGTGGCGGCTACGCCTTACCGGGCCTACGGTCTGGCCTGGGGGACTCTGGCATTGTAGGCCGGGCAAGCGCAGCGCCGCCCGGCAAAGAGTTCAGGTTACGTTCCCGTCCTGATGCCCGGTGGCGGCTACGCCTTACCGGGCCTACGGTCTCGGGCATTGTAGGCCGGGCAAGCGCAGCGCCGCCCGGCAAAAGAGTTCAGGCCGCGTACTCGTCCTGATGGCACGGCCCGCGTTAGCCGAACAGGCTGGAGAGACGCTGGAGCACCAGCAGGGCGCTGTAGTAGTCAAGACGGAAGGTCTCGGTGCCCAGCGGGTAGACGCGTTTGCCTGCGACCGCCGGGAGATGCGCCAGCAGCGGGTTGGCGTAGATGGCATCCGCATCTTTCTGGTCGCCGGCGAACAGGAACAGGCTCTGGCCGTTCAGACCGGCCGCGAGGTTCTCCCCGCCCAGCTGCACGATATCGTGGCGTTTACCCTGGCTATGGCTGGCGGGCAGGCCGCCCGGCAGCGTCGCCAGGCTAAAGCCCAGCTGTTCGAGCATCTGCCCCTGGGCCGATGCCGGCGTCCAGATATTGGCGCTGTGCGCGGCGGCGGTATAGACCAGGGCGGTCACCGGCTGCGGCGGCAGTTTCATTTTTTCTTTTAACGAAACGAGCTGTTTATTGAAGTCGGCAATGCGCGCGCTGGCCTGCTGCTCATGGCCGGTGATCTGCCCCAGTTGGGTGAGCAAGGTTTGCCAGCTTTTATCGTCATAGTTGATGACCAGCGTCGGGGCGATCGTTTTGAGCTGATCGTACAGCGGCAGGGCAGAGTCGCCGCCGGTGGCGCTCACCAGGATCAGATCCGGCATCTGGGCGGCCACCGCTTCCGCGCTTGGTTCGCCGATGTACAGCCGCGCCAGCTTGCGGGCTTTGGCGACCTCGCTCCACTGACGCAGAAAGCCCTGACTATCGGCGACGCGGTTGTTCGGCGTGGTCGCGCCGCTGGCGACCACCGGGGCGTCAATCGCCAGCAGCGAGCCGGTGAGGGTCACGCTGGTGGAGACAATGCGCAGCGGCTGGCTCGGCAGGGTGTGTGTCCCGTAGCTGTCGGTGACCTGGCGCGGCCAGTCCGCCGCCTGGGCTGAGGTAATTCCTAAAAGCAACAGCATGCCGGTCAGCGCACCGCGGCGGCAGAAAGAAAAGAAGTTCACGTCATCGCATCCTGATTCGAAAGGTAATAAATGCGTCTCATTTTCAACTTTGCGTCAGCAGGATGCAAGCCAAAGTGGCGCGCAATGACGTAACGCGGTTGACATGGCGGGCAATACCTTTTAGGTTAGCCAACCAAAATACAAATGATAATTATTCGTAATATATTTATCGTTTTTGGAGGATGATATGGAAACGTCACTGGCTGAGGATGTACAGAAACACACCCAGACCCTGTCTCCGGACAGCTTCTTCTTTATGTCGCCGTACCGCAGTTTTAGCACCTCCGGCTGCTTCCGCCGCTTCTCACAGCCCGCTGTCGGCGGCGATGCGCTGAACGGTGAGTTCCAGCAGCAGCTGGCCGCCGCTTTTGCCGACGCCCGCGCGGCGGGGATCCGCAAGCCGGTGATGGTGGGGGCTATCCCGTTCGACACCTGTCAGCCTTCCGAGCTCTATATCCCCGAGCGCTGGGAAGCGTTCTCCCGCCCGGAAAAACAGCGTTCCGCCCGCTACGCCGCGCCGCTGGAGACAATGGAAGTGGTGGAGCGCCGGGAGATCCCGGAGCAGGACGCGTTTTTAGCCATGGTGGAACGCGCTGCCGCGCTGACCGCCACCCCGGAAGTGGACAAGGTGGTGCTCTCAAGGCTTATCGATATTACCACCCGCGACCGCGTCGATAGCGGCGCGCTGATGGAGCGACTGATCGCCCAGAACCCGGCGAGCTTTAACTTCCACGTGCCGCTCTCCGACGGCGGCGTGCTGCTGGGCGCCAGCCCGGAGCTGCTGCTGCGTAAAGACGGGCCGCGCTTTAGCTCATTGCCGCTGGCTGGCTCCGCCCGTCGTCAACCGGACGATGTGCTGGACCGGGAAGCGGGCAACAGGCTGCTGGCATCCGGCAAAGATCGCCACGAGCACGAGCTGGTGACCCAGGCGATGAAGAGCGTGCTGGGCCCGCGCAGCAGCCAGCTGTCGCTGCCGGCATCGCCGCAGTTGATTACCACCCCAACGCTCTGGCACCTGGCAACGCCAATCGAAGGCACCGCGCTGGCGCAAGAAAACGCCATGTCGCTGGCCTGTCTGCTGCACCCGACCCCGGCGCTGAGCGGCTTCCCACACCAGGTGGCGAAGCGCCTGATTGCCGAACTGGAACCCTTCGACCGTCAGCTGTTCGGCGGCATCGTCGGCTGGTGTGACGATGAAGGCAACGGCGAATGGGTGGTGACCATCCGCTGCGCGCGTCTGCAGCAGCGTACGCTGCGCCTGTTTGCCGGCGCGGGAATCGTTCCGGCCTCCTCGCCGCTGGGCGAATGGCGCGAAACCGGCGTCAAACTGACCACCATGCTTAACGTATTTGGCTTGAATTAAGAGGCAAGGATGATTGCATTTACCCGTTGGCCGGAAGAGTTTGCGGCCCGCTATCGTCAAAAAGGCTACTGGCAGGATCTGCCGTTAACCAATCTGATCACCCGTCACGCGGAAAGCGACGCCGTGGCGATTATCGATGGCGAACGGCAGATTAGCTACCGCCAGTTTAATCAGCTGGTGGACAACCTTGCCTGCTCGCTGCAGTGCCAGGGACTGAAGCGCGGGGAAACCGCGCTGGTGCAGTTGGGCAACGTCGCCGAGTTTTACATCACCTTCTTTGCGCTGCTGCGCATCGGCGTCGCGCCAGTGAACGCGCTGTTCAGCCATCAGCGCAGCGAGCTTAACGCCTACGCCGCGCAGATTAAACCGGCGCTGCTGATTGCCGATCGCGAGCACGCGCTGTTTGCTGACGATAGCTTCCTCCATGCGTTTATCGCTGAGCATCCTTCCCTGCGCGTCGCACTGTTGCGTAACGACGGCGGCGAGCGCGATCTGGCGACGGAGATTAACCGCCCGGCGGATAACTTTGTCGCCAATCCAACCCCTGCCGACGAAGTGGCCTTTTTCCAGCTCTCCGGCGGCAGCACCGGGACGCCGAAGCTGATCCCGCGCACCCATAACGATTACGACTACAGCATCCGCCGCAGCAACGAGATCTGCGGGATCAACGCTGAGACGCGCTACCTCAACGCGCTGCCGGCGGCGCATAACTATGCGATGAGTTCCCCGGGTTCGCTCGGCGTCTTCCTCGCCGGCGGGCGGGTGATCCTCGCTGCCGACCCGAGCGCCACCCTCTGTTTCCCGCTGATTGAACAACATCAGATTAACGTTGCCTCGCTGGTGCCGCCGGCGGTCAGCCTGTGGCTGCAGGCGATCCATGAATGGGGCAGCAATGCGCAACTGCAATCGCTGGAGCTGCTGCAGGTCGGCGGCGCGCGCCTGTCGGCGACCCTCGCCGCGCGCATTCCGGCGGAAATCGGCTGCCAGCTGCAGCAGGTGTTCGGCATGGCGGAGGGGCTGGTGAATTACACCCGCCTTAACGACAGCCCGGAGCGGCTCATCCATACCCAGGGCTGCCCGATGTGCCCGGACGATGAAGTGTGGGTAGCGGATGCCGACGGCAACCCGCTGCCGCGCGGCGAAGTGGGCCGCCTGATGACCCGCGGGCCGTACACCTTCCGCGGCTACTACAACAGCCCGCAGCATAACGCAGAAGCCTTTGACGCTGACGGGTTTTACTGCTCCGGCGATCTGATTTCGATCGACGAAGACGGGTATATCACCGTCCAGGGCCGGGAAAAAGATCAGATCAACCGCGGCGGCGAGAAGATCGCCGCCGAAGAGATCGAAAACCTGCTGCTGCGCCATGAGGCGGTGATCCACGCCGCGCTGGTCAGCATCGAAGACAACCTGCTGGGCGAGAAAAGCTGCGCTTATCTGGTGGTGACCTCGCCGCTGCGCGCCGTCGCGGTGCGCCGCTTCCTGCGCGAGCAGGGGGTGGCTGAATTTAAACTGCCGGATCGCGTGGAGTGCGTTGCCGCGCTGCCGCTGACGCCGGTGGGCAAAGTCGATAAAAAACAATTACGTCAGTGGCTGGCCGAAGGCAAGCTGGGCTGAAGGAGAACAGAGAATGGCAATCCCTAAATTACAGGCATATGCGCTGCCGGAAGCCAGCGATATCCCGGCGAACAAAGTCAACTGGGCCTTTGAGCCGTCGCGCGCCGCGCTGCTGATCCACGATATGCAGGAGTATTTCCTCAACTTCTGGGGCGAAAACAGCGCGATGATGGAGAAAGTGGTGGCCAATATCGCCGCCCTGCGCGACTTCTGCAAACAGAACGGCATTCCGGTGTACTACACCGCCCAGCCGAAAGAGCAGAGTGATGAAGATCGGGCGTTGCTGAATGATATGTGGGGGCCGGGCCTGACCCGCTCGCCGGAGCAGCAGCAGGTGATTGCCGCGCTGGCGCCGGATGAAGACGATACCGTGCTGGTGAAATGGCGTTACAGCGCATTTCATCGCTCGCCGCTGGAGGAGATGTTGAAAGAGGCCGGCCGCGACCAGCTGATCATCACCGGCGTTTATGCTCATATCGGCTGCATGACCACCGCCACCGATGCTTTCATGCGCGATATCAAACCGTTCTTTGTCGCCGACGCCCTGGCGGACTTCAGCCGTGAAGAGCACCTGATGGCGCTGAAATACGTCGCCGGCCGCTCCGGCCGCGTGGTGATGACCGAAGAGCTGCTGCCGCTGCCGGCCTCCAAAGCGGCGCTGCGCGCGCTGATCCTGCCGCTGCTCGACGAATCCGACGAACCGCTGGATGATGAAAATCTGATCGACTACGGTCTGGATTCGGTGCGGATGATGGCCCTGGCCGCCCGCTGGCGCAAAGTGCACGGCGATATCGACTTCGTGATGCTGGCGAAGAACCCGACCATCGACGCCTGGTGGGCGCTGCTCTCCCGTGAGGTGAAATAATGGCGGCGCTGGATTTCCACGGCCAGACCGTGTGGGTGACCGGCGCAGGTAAAGGGATTGGCTATGCCACCGCGCTGGCTTTCGTCGAGGCCGGGGCTAACGTCACCGGTTTCGACCTTGCCTTTGACGGCGAAGGTTATCCGTTTGCCACCGAAACGCTGGACGTCGCCGATGCCGGTCAGGTACGCGACGTGTGCGCGCGGCTGCTCAACAACATCGAACGACTGGACGTGCTGGTGAACGCCGCCGGGATCCTGCGCATGGGCGCCACCGACCAGCTGAGCGCGGAAGACTGGCAGCAAACCTTCGCGGTCAACGTTGGCGGCGCGTTTAATCTGTTTCAGCAGACGATGGCCCAGTTCCGCCGTCAGCGGGGCGGGGCGATCGTCACCGTCGCCTCCGATGCCGCGCATACGCCGCGTATCGGCATGAGCGCCTATGGCGCCTCGAAAGCGGCGCTGAAAAGCCTGGCGTTAACCGTTGGCCTTGAGCTGGCAGGCAGCGGCGTGCGCTGCAACCTCGTGTCGCCGGGCTCCACCGACACCGATATGCAGCGCACCCTGTGGGTCAGCGACGATGCCGAGCAGCAGCGGATCCGCGGCTTCGGCGAGCAGTTTAAGCTCGGCATCCCGCTGGGCAAAATCGCCCGCCCGCAGGAGATCGCCAATACCATTCTGTTCCTCGCCTCTTCTCACGCCAGCCATATTACGCTGCAGGATATTGTGGTCGATGGCGGCTCGACGCTGGGGGCGTAAATGGCCTGGAAGCGAGAGCTCACGCTGGCGGCGCTGAACGCCAGCAGCGAAAACACCATGGTGGCGCATCTTGGCATCATCTACACCCGACTGGAAGCGGGGCTGCTGGAGGCGGAGATGCCGGTGGATGCGCGCACCCATCAGCCGTTTGGTCTGCTGCACGGCGGCGCCTCCGCGGCGCTGGCGGAGACGCTGGGCTCGATGGCCGGTTGGCTGATGACCGAAGAAGGGCAGTGCGTGGTGGGCACCGAGCTTAACGCTACCCACCATCGTCCGGTCTCCAGCGGAAAAGTGCGCGGCGAATGCCGACCGCTGCATCTTGGCCGCCAGAGCCAGAGCTGGGAGATAGTGGTGTATGACGAGAAGGGGCGGCGCTGCTGCACCTGTCGTCTGGGCACCGCGGTGCTGGGCTAAGAAGTCGCTGTTTCCCCGGCTTGCGCTACGCTTAGCAGGGCTACGGTTTCTGGACCAGGAAGCCGCTGTTTCCCCGGCTTGCGCGACGCTTAGCCGGGCTACGTATCGGCGCAATGGGTAGCCCGGATAAGGCGCAGCGCGCCGCCATCCGGGAATTTCCCTGCTCGAGCTGCGCTTAGCAGGGCTACGGTTTCTGGGCCAGGAAGCTGCTGTTTCCCCGGCTTGCGCTACGCTTAGCCGGGCTACGTATCGGCGCAATGGGTAGCCCGGATAAGGCGCAGCGC
>NZ_JANCOB010000011.1:46820-127533 GCF_024296565.1 Klebsiella sp. SWET4
GCCGCCATCCGGGAATTTCCCTGCTCGCGCTGTACTTAGCAGGGCTACGGTTTCTGGGCTGAGGAGCCGCTATTTCCCCGGCTTGCGCTACGCTTGGACGGGCTACGGATCTGTAGGTCGGGTAAGGCGTTAGCCGCCACCCGACAAACAAACGGCACCGTTCACGGTAATCCTTTCATTCATTTTCCTGCCTTAAGTGATCTCGCTAGCAATGTGAGACAAATCTCTGTGGGTGTACGGCATCTGCGCTGTTTCGATGTTGTTAAATTCTGCGTTGTGATCTAGAAACAAAATGTAACATCCTGATTACCCTACCGGTGGACCACAACAATGAATAATTCAGGGAAATACCTTATCTGGACACTGCTCTCCGTGATCGGAGCCTTTGCCCTCGGCTATATCGCCTTAAACCGGGGTGAGCAGATAAATGCGCTGTGGATTGTCGTCGCGGCGGTCTGCGTTTATCTGATCGCATATCGTTTCTACGGTCTGTATATCGCCAAAACCGTCCTCGGCGTTGACCCGACGCGGATGACGCCGGCGGTACGACATAATGACGGCCTCGATTATGTTCCGACCGACAAAAAAGTGCTGTTCGGTCACCATTTTGCCGCCATTGCCGGCGCGGGGCCGCTGGTGGGCCCGGTGCTTGCCGCGCAGATGGGCTACCTGCCGGGGATGATCTGGATCCTCGCCGGCGTGGTGCTGGCGGGGGCGGTACAGGACTTTATGGTGCTGTTTGTTTCGACCCGTCGCGATGGCCGCTCGCTTGGCGAACTGGTTAAAGAGGAGATGGGGCCAACCGCTGGCGTCCTGGCGCTGGTGGCCTGCTTTATGATCATGGTCATCATCCTCGCGGTCCTGGCGATGATCGTGGTGAAAGCGTTGACCCACAGCCCGTGGGGGACATACACCGTCGCCTTTACCATCCCGCTGGCGATCTTTATGGGTATCTATATTCGCTACCTGCGCCCGGGGCGCATCGGCGAGGTGTCGGTGATCGGCCTGGTGATGCTGGTGTTCGCCATCATCTCCGGCGGTTGGGTGGCGGAAAGCCCGACCTGGGCGCCGTGGTTTGATTACACCGGCGTACAGCTGACCTGGATCCTGGTGGGCTACGGCTTTGTCGCCGCGGTACTGCCGGTCTGGCTGCTGCTGGCCCCGCGCGACTACCTCTCCACCTTCCTGAAAATCGGCACCATCGTGGGGCTGGCGATTGGCATTCTGATTATGCGCCCGACCCTGACCATGCCGGCGCTGACCAAGTTCGTCGACGGTACCGGCCCGGTGTGGAGCGGCAACCTGTTCCCGTTCCTGTTTATCACCATCGCCTGCGGTGCGGTCTCCGGCTTCCACGCGCTGATCTCCTCCGGCACCACGCCGAAAATGTTGGCCAACGAAGGCCAAGCCTGCTTTATCGGCTACGGTGGTATGTTGATGGAATCCTTCGTCGCCATTATGGCGCTGGTGGCGGCCTGTATTATCGACCCGGGCGTCTACTTCGCGATGAACAGCCCGATGGCGGTGCTGGCGCCGGCGGGAACCACCGATGTGGTCGCCTCGGCGGCGCAGGTGGTGAGCGGCTGGGGCTTTAGCATTACCCCGGATACGCTGCATCAAATCGCCAGCGAGGTGGGTGAACAGTCGATTATCTCCCGCGCCGGCGGCGCGCCAACCCTGGCGGTGGGGATGGCCTACATCCTGCACGGCTCGCTGGGCGGGCTGATGGATGTCTCGTTCTGGTACCACTTCGCCATTCTGTTTGAGGCGCTGTTTATCCTGACGGCGGTTGATGCCGGCACCCGTGCGGCGCGCTTTATGCTGCAGGATCTGCTGGGCGTGATTAGCCCGGGGCTGAAAAAAACCAGTTCGCTGCCGGCCAACCTGCTGGCGACCGCGCTGTGCGTCCTGGCGTGGGGCTACTTCCTGCATCAGGGGGTAGTGGATCCGCTGGGCGGGATTAACACCCTGTGGCCGCTGTTCGGTATCGCCAACCAGATGCTGGCGGGGATGGCGCTGATGCTCTGCGCGGTGGTCCTGTTCAAGATGAAACGCCAGCGCTACGCGTGGGTGGCGCTGCTGCCGACAAGCTGGCTGCTGATCTGTACCCTGACCGCCGGCTGGCAGAAGTCGTTCAGCCCGGACACCAAAGTGGGTTTCCTGGCCATCGCTAATAAATTCCAGGCGATGATCGACAGCGGCAACATTCCGCCGCAATATACCGAATCACAGCTGGCGCAGCTGGTGTTTAACAACCGTCTCGATGCCGGGCTGACCATCTTCTTTATGATTGTGGTGGTGGTGCTGGCGCTGTTCTCGATTAAAACCGCGCTGGCGGCGCTGAAAGAGGATAAACCGACGGCGAAAGAGACGCCGTACCAGGCGATGCCCGCCGATGCGCAAACTATAACCGCGCAGGCGAAGCGCGCGCATTAACCGGTGTGCCGGGTGGCGGCTTCGCCTTACCCGGCCTACATTTCCGATCCTCCTTCTCCCTTTGGGAGAGGGAAACAAAAGAGAAATGACTTATGTTCGACACCCTCTCCAAAGCGGGAAAATATTTAGGCCAGACGGCGAAGATGATGATCGGCGTGCCGGATTACGATAACTACGTCGAGCACATGCGAATAACCCACCCGGATCAGACGCCGATGACCTATGAAGAATTCTTTCGCGAGCGCCAGGACGCGCGCTACGGCGGCAAGGGCGGGGCGAAGTGCTGTTAACCCTCTTTCGGCAGATAGAGGCTGATCTGCTCCTGGGTACAGCCGTAAATCGCCGCCAGCTTCTCGCGGGTGCGCTTCTGCGGACGGGATTCCAGCGCTTCCAGCTGCGACACGGCGGACTGGCTGATGCCGAGTTTAGCCGCGACCTCCTGCTGGGATAGCCCGCGCAGGATGCGCCACGCGGCCTGCAGACTGACGTTTTCTTTATGCATCACGTCGCATACTTCGCCTGGTAGCATGACATTATCATAGATGTCTGATTCATAAGGAATATCTTCCCAGTCGCTTTCATCCTCGTCGTCGTACTCCAGCAGAGCCAGGCGCATACGAAAGTAATCGCTGTAAGGAATGACGACATACTGGTCTTTTCCTTCTTCATCCTTGATGTACTGAATAGTCATATTCGGTATCTTCCTCATGAAGGTAGGTGGTGGTGGTTCGGCGTTTAACCGCCACGACGTAGCAGGTATCGCCCGGCGGATCCCCAAAGGTGTAGATGACTCTGTAATCACCTAATCGCAGCCGGTAGTGGTTTTCGGGAGAGGACAATTTTTTGATATCCGAGATAGATGAAGCTTTATCATCCATCTTTTCCAGCCTGGATTTAATGCGGCTCTTATACCGATTATCGATTTTAGAAAATGGCTTATCTGCCGTTTTTGACCAGACAATCTTCATCCGTACCTCCACTGTACGCCCACACAAAATATAAGGAAATAATAAGACTATTAGATAAATTCCGAATTTCTTATGGGGTACTGTAGAGCGGAGAAAAAACGCAGGTAAGAGGCAAAACGCAACCCGTCGAGGCGGCGCGGGAAGGCCTCTGTCGGGCGACAGAGGCTTGCAGAAAATGTGCGATCAGGCGTTCAATCCGCCATCCACGTCCAGCCCCGTACCGGAGATCTGCCCGGCTGCCGGGCTGGCGAGGAAGGTGACCGCCGCGGCGATGTCTTCCGGCTGGCCGTAGTGACCGACCGCAATCATCTGGCGCTGGGCTTCCGCCTGTTCTCCGTCTTCCGGGTTCATATCGCTGTTGGTCGGCCCTGGATGGACAAGGTTAACGGTGATCCCGCGAGGGCCTAAATCACGCGCCAGGCCACGGGTCAGGGCGTTGAGGGCGGACTTGGTCATGGCGTAAACCGCGATGCCCGGCATGGCCACGCGATTAGCCAGACAGCTGCCGATGTTGATGATCCGTCCGCCATCGGCCATATGCACCAGCGCTTCCTGGGTGGCGATGACCACCCCACGAATATTGACGTTGATAAGCGCGTCAATGTCCGCCAGCGTCATGGATTCCAGTGGACCGCCGCGGGCGATCCCGGCGTTGTTGACCAGAATGTCCAGCCCGCCGAGGGACCGGGCCGCATGGGTTACCGCCTCCTGAATAGCCTGCGCGCTGGCGCTGTCGGCCTGCACCGCCTCGCCGTGCCGACCCAGGGCCTTTATTTCATCGGCGACCGCCTGGGCTTTATCGGCCGATTTTTCATACGTAATAACCACATCGGCACCGGCGCGTGCCAGCGACAGCGCGATTGCGCGACCCAACCCACGGCTGGCGCCGGTAACCAGCGCCTTTTTACCTGTTAAATCGATCTGCATGATGACCTCGTTGCGAGAGTGGTGAGCATCATCATTAGGTATAGACGGTCGGGGCGATTAACGGCTGAAGTATTCCACCTTCTCAAACGCCGCGCGCAGAACCTCAGGGGTTAACGTCACTGGTAAATAGTGAATCGACTCGCCCGGGCGCAGGGTATGGGCAATGACCCGGTCCAGTTCTGTGCGGTTATTGATATCGACCTCCAGTGCCGCCAGGGTGGTCGGCAGGTTAAAGCGCTGATACGCCTGCACTAACTGCGCCAGCACATCGTCCTGAGCAAGCAGGGCGCTCTGTACCAGAATGCCGTAGGCGACTTTGGTACCGTGGAGGAATTTATCCGTCTGCGGCAGCACCGTCAGTCCGTTGTGCACCGCATGGGCGGCGGCGACCCGGGTGTAACGTTCCCCCAGCCCGCCAACCATCCCGCCGCCGGCGATAATCGCCTCTACCACATCGCGAAACGCCTGGGTCAGATCGCCGCGGCGCTGGTCCGCCAGCGCCGTTTCGCTGCTGGCCAGCAGCACGTCGCGGATCGCCAGCGCGCCGTTAATCCCCAGCCGCACGGTGAGCGGCAGCGCCTCCGGTTGCGGCGCCAGCACCACTGCCTCATACCATTTGGCTAAGGTGTCGCCAATGCCCGCCAGCAGGTACTCCGCCGGGGCGTTGAGAATGATGCGCGGCTCGACCAGCACCAGGAAGTTGGCGTCATCGAAGATCTCAAAATTCAGGGCCTGTCCGGCGTCGCTGTACCACACCGACAGCGGCGTCCACGCCGCGCAGGTAGCGGCGATAGTCGGGATGGCCACCAGCGGTACCCCCAGGCGGCGGGCCAGCACTTTCGCGCTGTCGAGCAGCGCGCCGCCGCCGACGCCAATCACTACCGCCCGATCATCACCGGAGGCCTGCACCAGCGCCGCCACGTCGCGTTCGCTGCAGTGGCCGGTAAAGCGGATCTTTTTTGCCTCCGGCAGGTGGAAGGCCGCCGGCAGAAAAGGTTCGGCGCCGGCCAGGGCGCGCTCGCCATAGACCCACACCGCCCGCGAGAGCTGGTCGGCGCTGAAAAAATCGCTCAGCCGCTCAAGGCTGCCAGGGTGGGAGAAATAGTTGGCCGGGCCGGGTACGACGCGGATATCGCTGTTGCTCATGGAAGCTGTCCTTATAGGTGTTAGGCTAAACTGATGTTATGTCTGGACATCCAGATGGCTAATATTATTTCGTTGTATCTTATGCTTTTTACGCAGTTGTCAGCCAGCGGCGGCTATGAAAAATTCGTTAAATCAGAAGATTAATTACCGCACGGGAACAGTGATGAGCGCGAACCGCCTTGAGATGCATAACATTAGCCTGGCCTTCTCCGGCTTTCAGGCACTGAACAAGGTGGACTTTACCCTTCATGGCGGGTCGGTGCATGCCCTGACCGGGGCCAACGGCGCGGGTAAGTCGACGCTGATGGCGGTGCTGTGCGGCACCCACGCTCATTATGAAGGCGAGGTGACGATCAACAACCAGCCGGTCACCATTCGTTCGCCGCGGGATGCTAAACAGTTGGGGATCCACCTGGTGCAGCAGGAGGTAGATGTGGCGCTGGTACCTGGCCTGAGCATTGCGGAAAACATCATGCTGGACAGGCTGGCGGAGCCGGGCATGGCGTTTCGCTGGTCGCGGGTTCGGCAGCTGGCGCGCGAGGCGCTGGCGCAGCTGGACGTGGCGCTGGACGTCAGGCGCTCCATTGACAGCTGCACGCTCGCCGAAAAACAGCAAATCCTGCTGGCTCGCGCTCTGTCGCACCATTGCCGCTTTTTGATCCTCGATGAGCCCACCGCGCCGCTGGATCAGCATGAAAGTGAGCGCCTGTTTGCGGTAGTACGCCGTCTGCAGCAGCAGGGGATCGGGGTGGTGTTTATTTCGCATCGTATCCATGAACTGAAGGCAATCTGCGACACCCTGACGGTGCTGCGCGACGGGCGGCTAATTGAGAGCGGCCCGATGGCGCCGCTGAGCGGCGAACAGATCGTCGAAAAGATGCTGGGCCACGAGCTGAGCGATATCTTCCCACCGCCGCGCCCGCCGCACGGCGAAGAGGTGCTGCTGCAGGTTGACGGTTTGCATGATGAGGCGCTGCTGCAGGATATTTCGCTGCGTCTGCGGAAGGGGGAAATTCTGGGTATCGCCGGGCTGGCCGGCGCGGGCAAAACCGAGCTGTGCAAAGCGCTGTTCGGCGCCAGCAAAAGCCGGGTGCAGCGTGGCGAGCTGAACGGCCAGCCGTGGCGACCGCGCGATCCAGCCGACTCGGTGGGGCGCGGCCTGGCGCTGGTCCCGGAGGAGCGGCGCAAAGAGGGCATTTTCATCGAAGAGCCGATCGCGATGAACCTGGCAGTCAGCGCCGATAACAGCTTTTCGCGCTGGAGCCTGTTTGGCCATCGGCAGGCCTGGCGCTGGGCGGAGGAGGTGATTGCCCGCCTCGGCGTGCGCGCCACTGGCCCGGGGCAGATGCTGCGCCGTCTTTCCGGCGGCAACCAGCAGAAGGTGGCCATTGGCAAATGGCTGCGCAGTCATGCCAATGTTTTGATTTTTGACGAACCGACCAAAGGGGTCGATGTGAAAGCGAAAACCGATCTGTTCATGCTGATCGATGGTCTGGCGCGGGAAGGCAAAGGGGTGATTTATGCCTCGGGTGAATTCGCCGAGCTGGTCGGTTTATGCGACCGCATCTGCGTGCTATGGGACGGACGGATTGTGGCGGAGATCCCCGGCGCGGAAGCCCGGGAAGAGACGTTGCTTTATTATTCAACCGGAGGAGCGGCAGCGTGAGCAAGGCCCTGGCAGTAAACGCGACGGTATCGGGCCGTCAGCGATTTTTTGATTTTCTCTATAAGTGGGGCATGTTGCTGACCGTGGTGCTGCTGGTGGCGGTCTTTGGCCTCGCCTCGGACAACTTCCTTGATCCGTTCAACATCATCAACATTCTGCGCTCGATCGCGATTGTCACGGTGATTGCCATCGGGGTGTCGATTTCTCTCACCATTGGCGGCTTTGATCTGTCAGTGGGATCGACGGCATCGCTGGCTAACGCGCTGGTGATTTCCCTGTTTGTCTGGCATGGCCTGGGGACCACCGAAGCGATTCTGATCACCCTCGCGCTCTGCACCCTGGTGGGGCTGTTTAACGCCTTTCTGATCGTGGTGCTGCGCATTCCTGACATGCTCGCCACCCTGGCCAGCCTGTTTGTGATTCAGGGCGTGGCGATGACCTACAGCTACGGCGGTTCGATTACTGAAAACATGGTGCTGCCGAGCGGCGAGATGGCGGAAGGCACTATCCCGGCGGGCTTTGGCGCGCTGGGGCAGGTGCCGACCATCGTCATCATCATGCTGGTGGTGACGCTGGTCGCCCAGCTGGCGCTGTCGTTCACCACCCACGGACGGCGGATGTACGCCATCGGCGGCAACCCGGAGGCCGCGCGGCTCTCCGGCCTGCGGATCACTCGTTACAAAGTCGCAGCATACGTGATTGCCTCGCTGCTGGCCGGGCTGGGCGGCATTCTGCTGGCCTCGCGTATCGGATCCTCGCAGGTCAACGCCGGCGGCGGCTATCTGATGGACGCGGTGGCGGCGGCCTGGATCGGCTTTTCGCTGGCGGGCTCCGGTAAACCGAACGCCCTGGGGACGCTGGTGGGGGCGGTGATCCTCGGCGTGCTCTCCAACGGGCTGGTGATGCTCTCGGTGCCGTATTATGCGATGGACATTATTAAAGGGTTAGTCCTGGCTGGCGCGCTGGCACTGACCTATTTTCAGCGCCGTACTTAACATTTTACAGGGTAAACAGCATGAAAAAGATCGCACTCTCTCTGATGACGCTGGGTCTGCTGCAGTCGACGGCGGCGCTGGCCACTGCCCCGACGCCGGTGCCGGCGGCGATTGCCGAGCACAGCGGCCCGATCCGTATTGCGGTGATCCGCAACCTGGGGTCTGACGATAACACCACCCAGTTTGTCTCCGGGGCGCTGCAGGAAGGCAAAAAGCTCGGTTTCAAAATCAGCACCTTCCTGAGCAACGGCGATGACGCCAAATTCCAGGACTTCGTCAACCAGGCCATCAGCCAGAAATACGATGGCATTATTCTCTCCCAGGGGCGTGACCCGTATTCCACCGCCCTGGTGAAGAAGGCGGTGGATGCCGGGATCAAAGTGGCGGTGTTCGATACCGCGGTGAGCGGTGAGATCCCCGGGGTGACGGTCAGCCAGCAGGATGACGCGTCGCTGACCGAGCTCTCTTTTGGCCAGCTGGTGAAAGATTTCAACGGCAAGGCCAATATCGTCAAGCTGTGGGTGGCGGGCTTCCCACCGATGGAGCGCCGTCAGGCGGCTTACCAGACGCTGCTGAAGCAAAATCCGGGGATTAAAGAGCTGGAGTCGATCGGCGCCGTGTCATCCGATGTGCAGGGCGACACCGCTAACAAGGTGGGGGCGATCCTCGCCAAGTATCCGAAAGGGAAAATCGACGCTATCTGGGGCACCTGGGATGCCTTTAGCCAGGGGGCCTATAAAGCGCTGAAAGAGAATGGCCGCACTGAGATCAAACTCTACAGCATTGATATTTCCAACCAGGATCTGCAGCTGATGCGCGAAGCCGGCAGCCCGTGGAAAGTGAGTGTGGCGGTGGATCCGAAGCTTATCGGCGCGACCAACGTGCGGCTGATCGCCAATAAGATCGCCGGCGAACCGACGCCAGCCACCTACGACTTCAAGGCGGCGGCGATCCCGCAGGCGCTGCTGGCGGCCCAGCCGGGGGCGGTGAACGTGGCGTCGCTGGGGAAAATTATCCCTGGCTGGGGCCAGACCGAAGACTTTATCGCGCCGTGGTTCGCGACGCTGGAAGCGAAAAACAAATAAAATCAAGCCGGGTGGCGGTGGGCGGCGGCCTGGTGCCCTCACCCCGGCCCTCTTCCGCAGGGAGAGGGGGAAAAACCATGCCACCGGGCGAGAGGGATCCCCTATGTCAGTATTACCTTCCCCCGAATACAGCCGCAATATGCGGCTGATTGGCCATAGCGATCAGGGCGGTCGTCCGGACGGCGTGCAGCTGATGGTGCACCGCGGATTCGCCTATATCGGCCATATGGTGTCGCAGGGCTTTTCCGTGGTCGATGTTCGCGATCCGACCCGGCCCACCACCGTCAACTATATTGCCGCGCCGCCGGGCACCTGGAACGTGCATCTGCAGGCGCATGACGATCTACTGCTGGTGATCAACGCCCGGGATCTGTTTGCCGACGCCCGTTTTGCTGATGAGAAGGTCTACTACACCCGCTCGGTGGGCGACACGGTCAGCGATGTGCAGGACAAGGGCTGGAGCGCCGGGCTGCGCATCTTTGATATTTCCACTCCCGCGCAGCCGCGGGAAATCAGTTTCCTGTCGCTTAACGGCATCGGTATTCACCGCATCTGGTACGTCGGCGGCCGCTGGGCGTATGTGTCCGCGTTGATCGACGGTTTTACTGACTACATCTTCCTGACCATCGATCTGGCCGATCCGCGTAAGCCCGAAGTGGCCGGGCGCTGGTGGCTGCCGGGGATGCACCAGGCGGGCGGTGAAACACCGGACTGGCCGCAGGGCAAACGCTATGCGCTGCATCACGCCATTATTGCCGGGGATACCGCCTACGGCAGCTGGCGCGACGGCGGCCTGACGCTGCTGGATGTCAAAGACCGTACCCAGCCGACGCTGATTAGCCATCGCAACTGGAGCCCGCCGTTCGGCGGCGGGACGCATACCGCGCTGCCGCTACCGGATCGTGACCTGCTGGTGGTGCTGGATGAAGCGGTGCTCGACAATCAGGAGGACGGTGAGAAGCTGATCTGGCTGTTTGATATCCGCGAGCCGGCGAACCCGGTGAGCATCTCGACTTTCCCACAGCCGGATGAAATCGACTATGTGGCGAAAGGGGCGCATTTCGGTCCGCACAACCTGCATGAGAATCGTCCCGGCAGCTTTGTCAGCTCAACGCTGATTTTTGCCACTTATCAGAATGCCGGCGTGCGGGCTTACGATATATCTAACCCGTATCGTCCGCTGGAGACCGGGGCGCTGGTGCCGGCGGCGCCGAAGACGATGATGGATACCCGTCCCGGCCGCCCGCAGGTGATCCAGTCCTGCGATGTGTTTGTCGATGCGCAGGGCATTATCTACAGCACCGATTACAACGGCGGGCTGTCGGTGATTGAGTATCTGGGATGAGGACAAGGTAAACGCAAAATTGTGCTCGCATGTCTGCCGGGTGGCGGCTTTCGCCTTACCCGGCCTACAAAAGTCTGCAAGATCAAACCGTTATGCGGTTATCTGTAGGCCCGCGCAAGCGCAGCGCCGCCGGGCAATCCCAGAAGATTGCACTTTTTAGGCTTTGCTCCCTCTCCCTGTGGCAGAGGGCTGGGGTGAGGGCAAGGTAAACGCAAAAAGGCAATGACAATGGCCTTTTTTAGGGTGTGCTCCCTCTCCCTATGGGAGAGGGCCGGGGTGAGGGAAAACAGGCCGCACTCAGCTGTACTGGCGTACCCGCGCCAGCAGCTCGTCGACGCTGTCGATACGCTCGGCCAGCACAATCAGCGCTTTGCCGAGGGTAATGGCGTGGCGCAGGCATTCATGGCGCATGGCGTCGTCCTGGATAGTGTCGATATCCGCGACGTGCGACAGCCCGACGCTGCGGCGGATCAGTTCGCTGCCGCAGAAGCCAACCGCGTCGGCCCAGACTTTCTTCAGAAAGGCGGAAGCGTAGCCGGGGTAAGCCAGCGCCGCGTCGCGGGTTTTCTCCGCCGCCAGCGCCTGGAAGCGCTCGGCAAAGGTGGTCCACAGCTGGTGGATGTCGTTCAGCCGCTGCTCGCGTGCGGCGGCGGCGTCGCGAATGCCGAGCTGGCCCGGCAGGCCGCAGTAGTTAAGCAGCAGGTTGCCGATGGCGGTGCCGATATCGAAACCAATGGGGCCGAAATAGCCGAACTCGGCGTCGATGGCCTTCAGGCTGCCTTCGGCAACGAAGATCGACCCGCTGTGGATATCGCCGTGCAGCAGCGCTTCCGCATGGGCAAAGAAACGATGCTTCAGCGCCGCCACCGCCAGCTTTAGCTGGGCGTCGTCGCGCAGGGCGGCAACATCGGCCTCCAGCTCCGCCGGGTAGTTATTGCGCTCGTGGATCTGATACGGGTCGTTAAAGAACAGATCCTCGGTGATCTCGCACATCGCCGGGTTACTAAACTGCGCCACCTGCGCTTTTTTCTCGTGGGGATGGAGATAGAAATCGCTGGTGTGGAACAGCACCTGCGCCAGATAGTCGCCAAGCTGGCGGGCCGCCTGCGGGTAGTAGACGTTAGCGATAAGCTCCCCGCGCCAGATGCGGTGGTCGGAAAGATCTTCCATCACCATCACCGCCAGCTCGGGATCAAAGTGATGGATTTTTACCGTGTGCTGCGGACTGTGCTGATAGTGGGCGACCAGGGTCTGCGCTTCCAGACGGGCGCGGTCGAGGGTCAGGGGCCAGGATTCGCCGACACAGCGCACGTAGGGCAGGGCCTGTTTGACGATCGCCCGGCTGACGCCCTGGCGATCGAACACTTTAAACACCAGATTGAGGTTGCCATCGCCCACTTCCTGCGCGCTGACCAGCTCAGATGGGTTGTCGATGCCGGCGAACTGCTGCGCGTAAGCCACGGCATCGTGGGCGGTGAAGGTATGGTATTGCGACATTGCCTCGATCCTCGAATTCTGATTAAGCCGTTCAGACGTCTATACTTCTGGATTCCATCCTGACACAATGTGATACAACAACGCAACAGGGATTTAACGACATGCAGACATTACAGACCACCAGCCTGCGGGTGAGTGAAAATCAGCTTTTTATTCTCGACCAGCAGGCCTTGCCGCAGGAGAAACGCTGGCTGGCGGCGGATAACGTTGCGCTGCTGGTGGACCATATTCATGCCCTGCGGGTGCGCGGCGCGCCGCTGATTGGCCTGTCCGCCAGCCTGCTGCTGGCTCTGCTGGCCCAGCGCGGCCTGAACCGGGATGCACTCCAGCAGGCGCTGGAGACGCTGCGCGCGGCGCGGCCGACGGCGGTCAACCTGATGAATAATCTGGATCGCATGAAGCAGGCGCTGGCCCGGGAAGATTACCCGCAGGCGCTGGAAGCGGAAGCTTTGCGTCTGGTCGAAGAAGATAAACAGCTGTGCGACCGCATCGCTGAGGCGGGCAGTGCGCTGGTGAAGCCCGGCAGTCGACTGCTGACCCATTGCAACACCGGTGGCCTGGCGACCGCCGGGGTAGGGACCGCCCTGGGGGTTATCGCGCTGGCGCACCGGCAGGGAAAGGTGGCCAGCGTGTGGGTCGATGAAACCCGGCCACTGCTGCAGGGCGGGCGTTTAACCGCCTGGGAGCTGGGCGAGCTGGGCGTGCCGTATCAGCTGATCACCGATTCAATGGCCGCCAGCCTGATGGCGCAGGGGCAGGTGGATGCGGTGTGGGTCGGCGCCGACCGTATCGCCGCCAACGGCGATGTGGCGAATAAAATCGGCACCTACTCTCTGGCGGTTTTGGCCCATTATCACCAGATCCCGTTTTACGTCGCTGCCCCGCAGACCACCCTCGACCGCCATTGCCCGAACGGGGCGGCGATCCCCATTGAGCAGCGCGCGGCGGCGGAAGTAACCGGGGTGGCGGGCAGCTTTGGCGCGGTACAGTGGGCGCCGACGGGGGCCGCCGTTTACAATCCGGCGTTCGACGTCACGCCTGCTGCGCTGGTGAGCGGCTGGGTGCTGGACAGCGGGGTGGTCACCCCGGCGCAGGTCGCCGCCGGGGCGTTTGCGCCGGACAATGGATAGCCGACACCGTGCCGGGCCTGGAAAAAATGGCTTTCCCGGGCCCGGGCAAGCGCTGCATTGCTACGGCAGGACCATGGCTACCGCCGGGGCGGATGACCGGTCGATACGCTGACCGAGGGCGGTAATAGCCGCCTGGAAGGGACACAGCGTACCGACGTCGGTCTGACGGCAGCCCGGCTGACGCCACTCCTGACGCAGCATCGGGTGCTGCGCGTCCGGCGTCTGCAGACGACGCAGGTCGTCGAGGCCTTGCGCCTGGAAATAGACCCGCAGATAGCGTTCCCCGCTCTTCGCGTTGCGCCAGCGCTCCAGCACCAGGCTACTGCCCGGCGGGATATTTCCCCGGCTGTAGCCCGGCAGCTGCCAGCTAAAGTTCATCAGCGTGCGCACCATGGCGATATTGGTGTCATGGGCCACCAGCAGCAGCCAGCGTACGTTCGGATTCGCCTCCGGTTTGACGCCGTCGAGCATGGCGTTGAGCAGCACCGACCCGCGTTTTTGCGCGGTATACAGCACGTCGTTACTTAGATCGTAGTTTTCCGTTAACAGCGGCAGCAGGGCGGTGATCTGCCTGGCCTGGGTGATCTTGCCCCACGCCAGCTGGCTGAGAGGCAGGTTTTCACTCCAGCCGAGACGCAGCGTCTCCACCATATTGGCCATCACGCTCAGTCCGCTAATAGTGGTTTTCCCGCTTTTGCTCTGCTCCACCTGCCAGGGGGTGTCGAAGATCGGGCAGGGTTTATCGGCCTGACAAACCGCCTGTTGCAATAGCTGGATGGCCGGCGCCAGCGCCTGCCGACGCTGCGCCAGATCCCCGGCCTTCTCTTTCACCGCCGCCAGCTGGCGGGCGGGGTCGGTTTGCGTGGCGGCGAACTTGTCGGTCTGAAACAGGGGATCGGCATCCCCGCTGACATAATGGATAGCGACGCCGCAGCCGGGGAAGGCGCCATCCACCAGCGCCTGGGCGGTCGCCCGCGTCCGCTGCAGCGGGCTGGCGCGCACGTAAATCGACTCCGCCGTCGGGCATCCCGCCTGCAGCAGGCCGAGCTGGCGATAGTGCTGGCCTTCCTCACGTCCTTTGTTAACCACGGCGGCATAGCCATGGCCGGTGAGCTCGCCGTCATGGGTGGTCCACTCGGTCCACGGTCGGCCGGTGGCGGCCTCGATGGCTTCCCGGTTGCCGGCCGTCGGCGGGCGGATACCGTGGCGGCTGAGCTCGACCACTTTCTCCAGCTGCCAGTCCGCGGCGGCAGCAGATTGCAGCGCCAGCAGCGGCAGCGCGCAGGCGATAAACAGGCGTAACAGCCCCTGATGTCTTGCAGGCATCATATCTTCTTCCTTAATTCGTTAATCGGTTATGAGGAGAACGAGGTCTGCCGTTCGACGGCATGGCGCCGGGCGACGATGGCGGCAGTGGTAAAACAGAGTAGCGCGGAACCCAGACCGGTACCCACCCAGAACAGCGCCAACGTGCTGAAATCATACAGCGTTTTGCCGTTCTCAAGGATAGCCGTTTTATCAATAATGATCCCGGTGAGAAACTCGCCCAGGCCGGCGCCGGCGTAGCTGGCGATGCCGATGGTGCCGAGCGCGGCCCCGGCGGCTTTGCGCGAGGAGATATCGACGGCGATCAGCCCGCCGAGGAAGCAGGTCAGGGCGCCAATGGTGGCCCCGAAGATAATCATCGCCAGAATATCAGTGTAATAATTGTGCGGCGACCAGAGCATCAGGGCGAAGCCGGCGGTGTTCAACAGGCTGATAAACCCGGCCATCACGCTGCGGTTGCGTGGGAAAAAGCGGTCGGAGAGCATGCCGGCGATGATGGTCCCGGCGATGCCGGCGATGGCGTTGACGCCGATAATCCCGGACGCCTCCAGCGTGGAATAAGCTTTATCCTGCTCGAGAAAGAAGATCCCCCACGAGTTGACGGCGTAGCGGTCGATGTACATAAAGGCGGAGGCGAGGGCGAGGGTCCACAGCGCCGGGTTGCGCAGCGCCAGCAGCTGGTTTTTAAACACTGAGCCGCGGGCTTCGGCCTCCTCCTGCGGTTCATCGCGGATGACGTTGATGGACGGGAAGCCACTGCTCTGCGGCGAATCGTGCATGAACAGCACCAGCAGCACCACCCCGGCGGCGCCGAGCGCAGCGGTGGACAGGTAGCCCATCTGCCAGCCAAATCCGGCGATCACTGCGGCGATCACCATATAGGTCACCGCCTCGCCGATATTATGCGCCGTCGACCAGATGCCATAGAAGGTGCCGCGCTCCTTAACGCCGTACCAGCGCGCCAGCGAGACCGCGCAGGGGCCGACGCCCATCGACTGCGCCCAGCCGTTGATCCCCCAGAAGATGGCCAGCAGCAGGGCGTTGGTGGTCATCCCCATCATCAGGTTCATCCCGGCGCTGAGCAATAAACCGAGGCTCATATAGCGCACCACGTTGGCGTGATCGGCGATAAAGCCGTTGACCAGCTTGCCGATGGCGTAGCTGAAGAACAGGGTGGAGCCGATCATGCCCAGCTCCGTCGGGGTGATCCCCAGCTCCACCAGCGCGCTTTTGGCGACGGTGAAGGATAACCGGCAGACGTAAAAGGTGACGTAGGCCAGGGTCATGGCGATAAAGGTTTGCCAGCGCACCCGGCGAAAACGCTGTTCATCAAACGCGGCGCCCGCTTTCGGCGGCGACGCCCGGAAAAAAGCGATAATTCCAGACATAGGTGGTTCTCCGCAGGTCGGAGGCCTGACTGATTGATGTGGTTCGTCCGTGAGTGAAGTTATCGTTACTGTGTAGAGTACATAATCAGAGATAGCCTGACCCGTAAGGGTTAATGTAAGGGTTGTGGGATCATCTTTTTCAGCTGCGGGTAGAGCGTCTGGCTGGCCAGCAGCAGCGGATTGCCGCGCTGGATCCCCTCCTGCGCCAGAAAATCGTTGCTGGCGCCGCCCGCTTCGCGCATCAGCACCAGCCCCGGCAGAGCGTCCCACGGGTTCATGTGCGGCTCGTAGTAGCCAATCAACCGGCCCGCCGCCGCCCAGGCGCTCATCAACGCCCCGGAACCGTTGCGGATAAACATGCCGCCGTCGCTGAGCAGCGCCTGCAGAAACGGCAGAAAGTCCGTCGGGGTGACGCGATGCGAGGTGCCGACGCCCATCACGCCCTCTTTGACCGTCGTCGCGGGGTGTGGACGGATCGGGGCGTCGTTGAGCCAGGCGCCATGGCCCCGCAGGGCGTGAAACAGCTCGCGATGGTTGGGGTCGTAGACCACGCCGATGACCGGTTCGCCGTCGGCGACGATCGCCAGCGACAGGCACCAGGTGTGCAGGCCGTTGAGGAAACAACTGGTGCCATCGATGGGGTCGACCACCCACAGCACTCGCGCGTCGGGCAGGCGGGTGCCGCTCTCTTCGCCGAGAAAGCCATCTTGCGGAAACGCGCTCTGAATGCGCTGTTTGACAAAGGCCTCCACCCGTTTGTCGGCCACGCTGACCACATCCTGCAGGTCATTGCCTTTATGGTCGACGGTCAGCGCCTCGCGCTGTTGATAGTATTCAAACGCCAGCTCAGCCCCCGCTTTCGCCAGCTCGCAGGCCAGACGGTAGCGGGCCTGTAGCGCTTCTGATTCCTGAGATTGCATAGTGACTCCCTATTTTGCACACGTGTGCATTTTGCGTGAAAAAAACAGCCCCGAAGGGCCGAATGAGTGTGGCCGGGTTTCGCAGAAGATTCTGTGATCGCTCCAGCATAAAATGATTTTTTCATTTCGCACTATGACGAATAATTAGTTTCACCGGCACTTCGCGATGGCGTGAGGGCAGGCTGAAGCGGGCGATCCGCGTCATCAACAGATCCACCGCGTGGTGCGCCAGCAGGGCGGTATTCTGCTGGACGGTGGTGAGCTGATAGGGCTGCCAGTCCGCCTGCGGGATATCGTCAAAACCGACGATGGCCGGCAGCGGGGCGGGGGCGTCCCGCAGGCCATCCAGGGCGCCCAACGCCAGCATATCGGTGGCGCAGAACAGCGCCTGCACTCCGGGGTTTTCAGCAACCAATTCTCTGGCGGCCTGGTAGCCGGCCTGATAGCCGCCGCCGTCGCAGAAGCGGCTGCTCACCGCCATACCCGACGTCCGGGCGATGAAAGCCTCATAGCGCTGGCGGGTGCTGAAGTTCTCGCGATTTTCGCCAATAAAGCCAACCTGCTGCCAGCCTCGACGACTGAACAGATCCGCCACCAGCTTCGCCCCCTGGGCATTATCGCTGCACACCCGGTCGCAGCCGGCGAGGTCCGCATGGCGGTTGATCAGGGTGACGGGGATCTTGCGCGCCAGATACTCTTCCGCCAGCGACAGCGGCGGCGCGCCGGAGGTGATGATCACCCCGGCGACGTGATAGCTCAGCAGTTGTTTAAGCGAGGGGGCGAGCTGCTGCGGATCGTCAGCGTTCATCAGCAGCGGCATAAAGCCATTGAGCGCCAGCTGATGGACCAGCGGCGCCAGCAGTTTGCTGCGAAACGGGTTGTCGAAACCGGCGGTGACGATGCCGATAAAATTACTGCTGCCAGTGATCATCGTCCGGGCGATGATATTCACCTGATAGCCCAGGGCTTCCGCGGCGCTCAGCACCTTCTGCCGGGTCTTCTCCGACACCGAGGCGCCGGGGGTGAAGGTGCGGGAGACCGCCGAGCGCGAGACGCCGGCCAGTCTGGCCACGTCCTCGGCCTTAATCCATTTTTTATCGCTCATCGTCGTTTCGCGCCGTCTGTTTTCCAGGAAGCCGACGCCCGGGCGGGCGTCGGTCACGCACACTGCCTGAAAAGGTATCACAGAAAGGCGCCGACGCGCAGCGCCTTGCGCCTTATGCCGGGTAGCGGATGTGCTCCACCTCACGCTGCAAAATCACCTTGCCGTGGCGAATGGAGGTCAGCACCCGTGCCTGACGACGGACGGCCTCGTAGTCGTTTTCCGCATCGAGGATCAGCAGGTTCGCCGGGCGGCCTTCGGCGAGGCCGTAGTTATCGCCCAGACACAGCGCCCGGGCGCTGTTGTCGGTGACGAAGTCGAGGCAGCGCTGCAGATCGTCATAGCCGAGCATATGGCAGATGTGCAGCCCGGCATCCAGAATGCGCAGGATATTGCCGTTCCCCAGCGGGTACCACGGATCCTGAATCGAGTCCTGGGCAAAGCAGACGTTGATGCCGGCGCGATCCAGCTCCGCCACCCGGGTGACGCCGCGCCGTTTCGGCCAGCTGTCAAACCGGCCCTGCAGATGAATGCTTTCGGTCGGGCAGGAGATAAAGTTGATGCCCGAGGCTTTCAGCAGGCGAAACAGCTTCGAGCAGTAGGCGTTATCGTAAGAGCCCATCGCGCAGGTGTGGCTGGCGGTGACCTGCGCCCCCATGCCGCGCACCCGCGCCTCCTCCGCCAGTACTTCAAGGAAACGCGATTGCGGATCGTCGATTTCATCGCAGTGGACATCCACCAGGCGGCCGTAACGCTGGGCGAGGTCCATCAAAAACATCACCGAGCTGACCCCTTTGTCGCGGGTGTTCTCATAGTGCGGAATGCCGCCCACCACGTCGGCGCCCATCTCGATGGCGCGGGTCATGAGTCCGCGGCCGTCGGGGTACGATTCGATTCCCTCCTGCGGGAAGGCGACAATCTGCAGATCGATAAGATCGGCGGCCTCTTGTTTCACCGCCAGCAGCGCCTTCAGGGCCGCCAGCGACGGATCGGTGACATCCACATGGGTCCGGACGTGCTGGACGCCGAAGTCGCGCAGCATGCCGATGGTTTTCAGCGCCCGCTGGCGGGTGTCCTCCGGGGTAATACTCGCTTTGCGCTGGCTCCAGCGGGTGATGCCTTCAAACAGGGTGCCGCTGCGGTTCCACTCCGGCTCGCCCGCGGTGAGGGTGGCGTCAAGATGGATATGCGGCTCGACGAAGGGCGGGATCGCCAGCCGGCCCTGGGCGTCGATATCCCCGGCGTCGGCACTCTGCATCGCGGCCTGGGCGGAGATGCGGTGAATCATCCCGTCCTGCAGGTCAAGGGTAAACAGCGCCTCCTGGCGGCGCAGGCGAGCGTTAATAATTTTCATGGTGGGTCCTGTAAATGGTTTTGCGATAAACGCCAGATCACCAGCGCGACCGAGGCGTTGAGATGAAACTGGGGGTGGCTGACCGGGTAGCCGGTCAGTTTTTCAATACGCTGGATGCGCTGATGCAATGTGTTGCGATGCAGGCCCAGCCGGTCGGCGGCCCGCACCACGTTGCCGTTCTCCTGCAGCAGCGTCTCGAGGGTCTCCAGCAGCAGCCATGGCGCTTTGCGGCCCGGCTCGATCAGGCAGCCCAGGGTGTCGTGCATAAAATCGTTGAGCAGCGCCGGGTCGCTGACCGCGGACAGCAATTTGATAAACCCCAACTGCTGATAGTCGCTGATACGCTGGGTCGGCCGCAGGGTATCGCACAGATCCAGCGCCTGGCGCGCCTGCGACAGCGCCCGCGGGTAACCCTGCAGCTGCCTGACCGGTGCGGAGAGGCCGCAGAGCAGCGACAAACCCTCCTCTCCGTCCGCCAGCGCCTGCAGCCACTGCTGCAGCCATTTTTTCTGCTGAAAGCCTTCCCCCTCCTCATCCGGCAGCAGGAAAAGAAACATATTGCTGCGCTCCAGCAGCGGGAAGGGGTTGCCCTGCTGGTTGAGCTGCTGCTGCAGCTGCTGACGCACGCTGCGGTGGGCCTGCAGCAGCCAGGCTTCGGCCTGCTCTGGCGGGAACTGGCGAAACAGGCGGGACAGCCCCTCCAGACGCAGCGCCGCCAGCCGCAGCGGACGGGTAAAATCGAGCTGCTGATGGAGGGCGCGCTGATGGAGCATCTGCAGATCCGGATAGTCGCCGGTGACCAGCTGCATCAGAATGTCGCGCTGTGACTGCAGGGCGTTTTCACTGCGGACCAGCGCGGTGCCGATGCGCTCGGTGACAATTACCATCTTCAGCAGGTAGGGCTGCTCAATCAGCGGAATGCCCAGCTCGTCGGCAAGGGCGATCAGCGTGGCGGGAATGGCGTGGATATAGGCCTCGCCGGTGAGGATCACCATCCCGGCGATGCCGCGCTGTTTTCCCTCCATCAGCAACTGGATCAGGTTGGCTTCATCACGGGGATGGTTGATGCCGGTAATAAAGACCAGCTCGCCGCCCATGATCCACTCGGCGATATGTTCATTTTCCGCCACGTAGTACCAGCGTACGGCCCGCTGCAGCCCTTGCTTTCCCGCCCGCAGACGCAGGGCGGAGAGTCCCTCAAGGGCCAGCAGTTCGCTGACCGTCAGGCTCATGGCTCCTGCTCCGCGACGGCGGCAGGCTGGCGTTTGCTTAGCAGGCACAGGACGATATAGACCAGCGCGGAGACGGTGATCCCCACCAGCGGCGCGATCCACGGTGACAGATAGGCCACCACCGCGCCGGCGGCGTAGGCGCCGAGTCCCAGCCAGTTAAAACGCGGCAGGCGGGCGTTCTGCAGCAGGGGATAGCGCCCGCCGCGGGCGAACCAGTAGTCGGCGAGGATCACCCCGCCAATGGGCGGAATAATACTGCCCAGCAGCACGAGGAACGGGATCAGCATTTCATACATACCGCCAATAGCGAGCACAATGCCCACCCCGGCGGCGGCGATGGTTAGCGTCCGGCGACGTTCGCTGCGCAGCAGATGGCAGGCGGCGGCGGAGACGTTATAGATGGTGGGCCCCTGAATGGTCAGCAGGTTGAGACACAGCATGATCACCGCGGCGACCGACAGCCCCTGCAGGATCAGAACTTCCACAATATCGGCCTGTTGATAAACGATGGCGCACCAGGCGCCGGCGACGATCATCAGCCCGTTGCCGATGAGGAAGCTGCCCATGCTGGCGAGAATGGCGGTCCGGCTGGAGTTAGCCAGCCGGGTCCAGTTCGTCGCCTGGGTGGCGCCGCTGGCGAAGGTCCCGAAGACCATGGTGATGGCCGCCGACCAGGTCATGGTGTCGCTCGGGGCAATATGGGTCATCGCCTGCCAGCCGCCGGCGTGGTGCAGCGCCAGATACATGGAGACCATCAGCAGCACAAACATCAATGGCACCGACAGGCGCGACAGCGCGTCCAGTCCCTTGTAGCCCACCAGCGCGGTGACGCAGAACAAAATACCAAACAGCACCATCAACGGCTGGGTCAGCGCCTCGGGCAGGGCGAGGATCTTCACCAGCGAGATAGCGACCGTGGCGGTCCCCCAGGCGTACCAGCCCAGCTCGGCAAAACCAAGAATAAAATCGGCCAGCTTGCTGCCAATCTCCCCGAAGCAGAAGCGGCCCATCAGCACCGTATTCAGGCCGCTGCGCGCGGCGATCCAGCCCAGCGACGCGGCATAGAGGGCCAGCAAGGCGTTGCCGATGACGGCTATCCACAGCAGATTGACGATGGAAAAGGAGACGCCGAGTTTACCGCCGGCGAACATCGTGCCGGTGAAAAAGGTAAAGCTGAACAACACCATGGCGATGGAAAATACGCCTTTGCGTCCGGCGGCGGGCGCTTCGACGAGGGGAAAATCATTGCTGTTTGACATCCTGGAACCTCTGGCTGGTAGATGGGCGGTGATAGCCGGAAGTAGCAAGAGATGTGCCAGGAAAAACCGGGCACGGGGAATATCACAGGATGTGCACAGTGCACAGTAATGATGGGGTAAAGACGATGAGATGCCATTTTAGTGGGCATCCTGCCATGTTTTGCACCAGTCCAGGGCAGAGGAGGGCGGCGAGCGCATCCCTGGCGCAGGAGGAGAATTTCAGCCAGGGCGATCCGCCAGTTTTTGGCCAGCGAGTAGTGGAGAATAGCGGTGTACTGAAAACGGTTGGTTAAATCACTGTGAATAAAGGTTATTTAATATGCATTTATGGTATAACCATTTGTCTTGTGTGTGTTTCCTGAAATATTGTCCCCTCCGGTTAGCGGTGTTAGTATCGGATAAATAGCCATTTAGACGGCTAAATAAATCATCGCTAACCTAAGGAACTGCTATGTGGCAAGAAAGACTCGCGCAACTGGTCACCACCTGTCATTGGATCGGCGCGAAAGGCTGGGCGCCGGCGACCGGCGGCAATATGTCGGTGCGTCAGGATGACACCTGGTGCTGGCTAAGCGAGTCGGGCCGCGACAAAGGCAGCCTGACGACCGAGGATTTTCTGCAGGTTGAGATCGCCACCAACCAGGCGCCTTCCGGACGGAAGCCGTCGGCCGAGACCGGCCTGCACACCCTGGTGTATCGCCTGTTCCCGGAAGCCAACGTGGTGCTGCATGTGCATACCGTCAACGCCACCGTGCTGTCGCGCATCGAAAAAAGCGACACGCTGGCGCTGCAGGGGTATGAAATGCAGAAAACCCTTAGCGGGCAGCACAGCCATCTCGATACTGTTCCGGTCGCCATCTTTGATAATGACCAGGATATTGACGCCCTGGCGGCGCGGATTGCCGATTATGCGCAAACGCGCCCGCTGCGCTACGGCTTTCTGCTGCGCGGCCACGGCCTGACCTGCTGGGGGAAAGATATTCAGGAGGCCCGCCGTCAACTGGAGGGGCTGGAGTTCCTGTTCGAGTGCGAGCTGATGCGCCGCCGCTACGAGCCCTGAGCCGGAGCAGGTATGGATTTTTATCTTGGGATCGATATCGGCACCTCGCGGGTGAAAGCGGTGCTGTTTGATCAGCATTTCACCGCCTGCGCCAGCGCCGCGGAAAACACTTTACCCCGCCTGTCAGCCAATGGCTACGCGGAACAGGATATGACCCAGCTGTGGCATTCGGTGCTGGCTATTCTGCGCCAGATTGCCCGCCACCCGGCGCTACAGGCGGGGCGGCTGCGGGCCATCGGCCTCGCCGGGCAAGGGGAGGGGGTCTGGCTCAGCGATGAGCAGGGCGAACCGGTGGGCCCGGGGATCCTGTGGAGCGATACCCGCAGCCACGAGCTGATGAGCGACCTGCTGCGCCGACCCGGCTTCGACCGCCGCTATTTCGCCGATACCGGCACCCACCTGCAGCCCTGCAATACCAGCCTGCAGCTGTACTGGCTGAAACACTATCAGCCGGCGCGGCTGGCGGCCGCGCGCTATCTGTTTTTCGCCAAGGACTGGATCCGCTTTCGCCTGACCGGCGTGGCGGCGCTGGAGTTGACGGACGCCAGCAGCTCGTTACTCAATCAGCAGACCGGCAGCTGGTCCTCGGTGGTGATGAATGAGATGGGGCTGAACGAACTGCTGCCGCTGTTTCCCCCGCTGCTGGCCCCGGATGCTCCGGCCGGCACGCTGAGCGATGCGGTGGCGGCGCTGACCGGGCTGCCCGCCGCGACGCCGGTGGCCGCCGGGGCGCTGGATGTCTGTAGCGCCGCGCTGGGCTGCGGCGCGGTCAACGAAGGGGATATCTACACGATCCTCGGCACTACCTGCTGCACCGGGATCGTCTGCCGCGGCCCGCAGACGGTGAACGAGGCGACGCGCTTTGTCACCCATACCGAAGCCGGGCAGGTGATCTCGCTGTTTCCGATGCAGGCCGGTACGCCAAACATTGACTGGCTGCAGCAGCATATTTCGCTGGACGCCGATCTGGATCGGCTGGAGCAGGCGATCGCGGAGGTGGAGCCAGGCAGCGGCGGCGTCTTCTGGCAGCCGTACCTCAATGGCGAACGTGCGCCGTTTTACAGCCCGGACGCGCGGGCCGGCTTTTTCGGCATTAGCCCGCACACCACCCGTGCCGAACTGCAGCGCGCGGTGTTTGAAGGCCTGGCCTTCGCCATTGTCGATGCGCTACAGGGTTATCCGCAGGGCGGCGAGCTGTATCTGACCGGCGGCGGCGCAGCCTCGGCGACCTGGCTGCAGATTATCGCCGACTGTACCGGGCGTACGGTGGTCTCCAGCGCATTTAACGAACTGAGCGCGCGCGGCGCGGCGATTCTGGCGGCCCGCAGCGTCGCGGCGCTGGCCGAGACGCCTCCGCTGGCGCAGACCCGCTATCAGCCGCGCCCTCAGGCGCATGCCCGCTACGCGGCGCTGTATCCCGTTTACCGCCTGCTGCGTGAGCAGATGCTGCCGGTATGGCAGGCCAGACAGGCCGCCCTTCAATCTTTTTCTCAGGACCGACAACCATGAAAATCGTTTTTACCGCCGAGCATGCTGGCGACCTTAGCGCCTTCCACCAGCTGGGCGAGCTGCTGGTGGAGGGATGGGCGCTGGGCAAACCGAAACTCAGCGCCGGTCAGCTGATTGAGCTGGCCCATGACGCCGAGGTGCTGGTGACCAGCTATGATGAGGTGACGGACGCGGTAATGGCCGCCTGTCCGCGCCTGCAGGTGATCGCCTGTACCCGCGCGAATCCGGTGAATATTGATACCCAGGCTGCGCAGGCGCGCGGCATCCGGGTGCTCTACACCCCGGGGCGCAATGCCGATGCCGCCGCGGAGCTGACGCTTGGCCTGATGCTCAGCCTGGCGCGCCATATTCCGCAATCCCATGCGGCGCTGAAGCGGGGGGAATTCACGCAGGCTGACAATGCCGCCGCCGCCACCCAGCAGGGTCTGCGGCGGGATGTGGTCTGGGACGTGAGCCCGGAAAGCCCCTATGAAGTGTTTAAAGGCAGTGAACTGCGCAATAAAACGCTGGGGCTGGTGGGGTATGGCAACATTGGCCGCCGGGTGGCGCGTATCGCCCGGGCGTTCGGCATGGCGGTGTTGGTGGTGGATCCGTTCGTCGCCGCAGAGGATATCAATGAGCCAGGGCTACAGAAAACGACCCTGGAGGCGCTGTTCCGCGAGGCGGATATCGTCAGCCTGCACCTGAGCAGCGGGCCGCACAGTGACGGGCTGGTGAATGCGGCGCTGTTAAACAGCATGAAGCCCGGCGCGCTGCTGATCAATACCTCTCGCGCGGCGGTGGTCGACGAGGCGGCACTAATTGATGCCCTGCGCCACGGCCCGCTGGGCGGCGCGGCGCTGGATGTCTATCACCGCGAACCGCTGTGGCGAGATCATCCTTTTGTCACCGAGTTCGATAACGTGATTATCACGCCGCATATCGCCGGAGCCACCCGGGAGAGTATCGCCAAACACACGGCGATGATTGCCGCCGATCTTCAGCGCTATGTCGCCGGGGAGCCGCTGCTGTACCAGTGGCGTTAAGCCGCTTGCGCCGCTGCGGCGGCGCGGGTCCATCGTCAGGGGCGATGGGCCGCCATAAAAGCCTGGGTCTGTTCCCAGTCCACTACCCCGGCATCCGATCCCATCCCGGTCGCCACCAGCGCGGCCACCGCCGAGGCGACGTCACACGCTGCTTTCACGCTGAGTCCGCGCGCCAGCGCGGCAATAAACCCGCCGCAGTAGCTGTCGCCGCAGCCGGTGGTATCCACTGCCTCGACCGGCCACGGCGCAATATGCTCCAGCGCGCCATCGCGACGGATAAGCCAGGAGCCGTTCTCGCCGTCTTTCAGAATGCAGGTGCCCACGCCGAGCGCCAGGAAGAAGCGGCCGATGGCCTCCGGCTGCGTCTCGCCGGAGAGAAAGGCGGCTTCCTCCAGCGAAGGCATGAAATAATCCACCGACGGCAACAGGGGCCGCAGTAGTTCGAGGGTGTCTTCATTCGGGGCGATAAGGTCAAAGCTGGTGGTGACTCCGCGCGCTTTAGCCGCCTGCAACAGCCGCGCGCTCTGTCCCTGGTCCATTGCCGCCAGCAGTCCGGTCCCGCCGTGATGCAGGAAACGACAGTCGAGGACGGCATCAAATTCCGTTTCACTGACGAACAGGGCGTCGGACGCGCCCCGGCAGTGCAGGGCCGGACGCTCGCCGTTGGGGCGAATCGGCAGGATCGTCGCCGAGGTCTCTTTCAGCGCGGTGCGCTGGATAAGCGAGCAGTCGATGCCCAGCCGGGCATAGCTGGCGAGGATAAAGTCGGCCTTTTCATCTTCACCCAGGCAGGCCACCGCTGCGGTGCGGATCCCCAGCTTCGCGGCGTTAATATTGGCCCCGGCGGCGGTGCCGGCGGGGTTGAGGCGAATTTGCTCAATAAAGGCGACGCCGCCGCGCGGCGGGATCGCCACCACCGGGCGCCCGGCGATATCCAGAATAGTCAGGCCGACAAACACGGCGTCAAAGGTTGCCATCGTTCTCCCGTTTAGCGATGCGTTTGGCGCAGGCGCGCCTGCCAGAAGGAAAGGGCGAGGGCCACCACCAGAATCACGCCGACCAGCGCGTCCTTCACCAGATAATTGAGCCCCATCAGGTTCAGGCCATTATCAATAATGGCAAGGAACAGCACGCCGCCGAGGGTGCCAAGGATGCTGACCCGGCCCAGACGATTAAAGGCGGTGCCGATAAATACTGCCGCAATGGCGTCCATCAGGTAAGACTGCCCGGCCAGCGGGGTAAACTGCCGCAGGTTGGCGGAGAGGATCACCCCGCCGACGGCACAGAGCGCCGAGGCGGCCACCAGCACGCCGAGCATGGTCAGGCGATCGCGGATCCCGGCGATGCGCGCTGCTTCGCTGTTCTGACCGATGGCGCGGACATATTTGCCCCACAGCGTGCGCTCGGTGACCAGCCAGGCCACCAGCCACAGCGCCAGCACAATCACCACCGGCGTGGGGATCCCACCAAGGCTGCCCACTGCCAGATCGTGATATTCCGGCGCCATCCGCCGATAAGCTATCGCGCCGCCGCCGTCGGTATAGATGCGCTCGGCGCTGCTGGCGATAAACCAGGTGCCGAGCGTGGCGAGGAAGGGGCGGATCCGGCAGATGAGGATCAGAAAGGCATTGAGCAGGCCAATCAGGACGCCGCCAAGCAGGGCGCAGCCCACCGCGGCCTGCCACGGCAGATGCCAGGTTTTCAGGGCGACGAGGGCGAAGGCGGCGCCGAAATCGAGCGCAACGCCCACCGACAGATCAATCGCCCCGGCGCTGACGATCAAGGTCATCGCCATCGCCACAATCAGCAGGATCGCGCTGCCCTGCAGCAGGTTGGCCCAGTTATCCACGGTTAAAAATACCGGATTCGCCCAGCCAAACAGGGCGATGGCCAGCAGGGTGATGACGCCAAATCCGGCCCGCGATAGCCAGGCCAGCGGGCTGCTGGCCGTCGGTTCTGCCGGGGCAGGGGTTTTCAGGGTGATTTGGCTCATGCCTCGCCTCCTTTGTGTCTGACCGCCGATGCCGCCAGCACCACCAGGATCAGGCCGCCTTTAATGGCGCCCATCCAGAAGATATTGACTCCCAGCAGGCCGAGCCCGTTAGAGAGGGCGTTGACCAGAATTGCCCCCAGCAGCGCCCCCCAGATGGTGACCACCCGACGGCGCGAGAAGGCGGCGCCGATAAAGGTCGCCAGCACGGTTTCCAGCAGCAGCGGCGTGGCCGTCCCGCTGGAACTGCCGGAGCCCTGGCTGAGCAGCGGCAGAATAGCCAGCCCGGCGGCAATGCCCGCTAACAGCCAGACCAGCAGGGTCAAGCGGCGCACGTTCAGGCCGCTCATCTGCGCCATATCGCGATTGCCGCCCACCGCCTGCACATGCTGGCCGAAGCGGGAGTGGTGGAGCAGGAACTGGAACAGGATAAACACCCCCAGCAGATAGATCAGCGGCCAGGGCAGGCCCAGCACGCTGTTATCGCGAAAGGCGACCATCAGCGGATCGCTGACCGCGATGCGCCGCTGGCCGGTCAACAGATCTGTCAGGCCGGTAAACGCCACGGAGGTCGAGAGGGTGGCTAGCAGCGGCGGCAGGCCGGCCGCCAGCACCAGGAAGCCGTTGATCGCCCCGCAGAGCAGGCAAACCGCCGCCAGCAGCGCCAGCAGCAGGAGGTACGGCGTGTGCCATTCGGCCAGACCGAGGCTGAGCAGCGCGACGCCGAGCACCGCCGTCGCCGGCAGGGAGAGGTCGATGCCGCCGGAGACCACGTCATCCCCGCCCACGGCGATAACGCAGACCAGGCCGAAACAGAGGATCGCCAGCGGAACGCTCTGGACCAGCATCAGGCTGATATTTTGCCAGCTGAGAAAGTAGGGAGACTGTACGCTCAGCCATACCAGCAGCGCCAGAAACAGGATCAGGGGAAATTTTTCAATCAGCGTCGCCAGGCCCGGACGGCCGCGACGCTGGATAGCGGTACTCATAGTGAAGGCTCCTGTCCGCCGTTGATCGCCACCAGCAGGGCGTCCAGCGTTAGCCCGCGGGTGGGCAGATTGGCCGCCAGCGTGCCGCGCCAGAGGACCAGGATCCGGTCGCATAGTCCGAGCAGTTCGGGGGCGTCGCTGGAGGAGACCAGCACCGCCCGTCCTTTATCGGCCAGCTGGCGCGTCCGTTGATAAATATCGCGACGGGCGCCGATATCGACCCCAAGGGTGGGTTCATCGAGAATAAACAGCCGGGCATCGGTGCCGAGCCAGCGGGCGAGGATCGCTTTTTGCTGGTTGCCGCCGCTCATGTAGCGTACTGGCAGCGCCGGGCGTCCCGGGCGGATCGCCAGCTGTTCTATCCAGTCGCGCGCTTTCTGCTCGGCGATACCCCGCCGCTCCCAGCCAAAGGTAGCGGTCTCCGGCAGTGAGGCGAGATTAATATTGTCGGCGGTGGTGAAGGGCAGGATCAGCCCCTGATGGCGGCGGTCGCGTGGCACCAGCGCCATGCCGGCGCGGATCGCCTGCTTCGGCGTACGAATGCGCCGCGGCTGGCCGTCGAGGTGGATCGTACCGCGTTCTGCCGGGCGTAAGCCGTAGAGTAAGTCGACCAGCACATCGCGTCCGGCGCCCAGCAGGCCGGCGACGCCGACGATTTCGCCCGGCTGAATATCAAAAGAGAGATCCTGCAGCTGCCGCCCGTCGCTCAGCTGGCGCACCGAGAGCAGCGGGGCCGCCCCGGTGTCTGCCGCCGGGTGCTGGCGCGGGGTATACAGCTGGTCGATTTCCCGGCCGACCATCATGGCGATCAGCGCCTCGGTATTCTGCAGCAGGTCGCGGTCCGGGTAACCGACCACTTCCCCGTTACGCAGCACGGTGCCGCGGTCGCAGAGGGTAGCTATCTCATTGAGGTAGTGGGAAATATACAGAATGGCAATGCCCTGGTCGCGCAGGCGAAGGATGGCGGAGGAGACCAGACTGGCCTCCTGCGCCTCCAGGGGGGCGGTGGGCTCGTCGAACACCACCAGCCGCGCCGCGCCGTCGATCAGCGCGCGGGCAATCTGCACCAGCTTGCGCTCGGCCAGGCTCAGGTCGCGCACCAGCCGTTCGGGGTCGATCGCCAACTGCCAGTTTTGCTGGAAAAATTGCGCCGTGGCGGCCTTCATCCGTCGGCGATCCAGCGCCCCCCAGCGGGTGCGATACTCCTGGCCGAGAAACACCGATTCCGCGACGGTAAAGTGCGGGATCAGGTTAAGCTCCTGGTGAATGACGCGAATGCCGGCGGCTTCAATGGCTGCCGGATTGCCGAGGGGCAGCGGGTGACCGTCGAGGGTCGCGCTGCCGCTGTCAGCCTGATAGACGCCGGCGAGGATTTTAATCAGCGTCGATTTACCGGCGCCGTTCTCGCCAATCAGGCCATGAATTTCCCCCGGATTGAGGCGCAGGGTGACTGAATTAAGCGCCGTAACGCTGGCAAAACGTTTGCCGATCTGGTCCATGACCAGACCCGCGGCGGGGCGCTCCCCGCCAGGGTGTTGATTTATCACTGCAGTTCGCCGTATCCCAACTGTTTATACACCGCTTTCGCCTCCTGCGGACCTTTCACCGGTATCACCGGGATAAAGGTTTGCACCGGCAGTTTCTGACCGGCAAAGTAGCGGGCCACGTTGTCGGCGGAGGTCTGGCCAATCAGATGCGGCTGCTGCGCGACGTTAGCCACAAACGGACTGCCGGGCTCTGCCATGATCTCCAGCGTCTCCGGACCGGCGTCGATGGCCGTCACTTTCACGTCCTTATCACGGCCGGTCTCTTCCAGTGCCTGGACGATACCGATGGCCGGTTGATCCCAGCAGGCGACATGGATGGCGTCCAGTTTGCCTTTCGGATACTGGCTGAGTAATTCGAGGGTTTTCTTCCGCGCGTCTTCCGGCGAGTTGGCGAACTGTTCCGCGAGCTCAGGCTGGATAATATGAATATCCGGATAATCCTTAAGGACATATTTCCACTGATCGTAGCGAATTCCGCAAATACGCAGCGCGCTGGAGAACGCGTTAAATACGGCGACGTTGCCTTTGCCGCCTAATTCATCCGCCATGTAGCGGCCGATGGTCGAGCCTAAGGTGTAGTTATCGGAGGTGGTATTGTTGACCGAATATTGAGAAACATGATCCACGGTAAATACCGGGATACCAGCATCACGCAATGCTTTAAATTTTGGTTCGACGGCGCTGTCGCCGAGAATACTAATTACCGCGTCCACCTTGCGTGACAGTAAAATATCGTGATTATTGGCATGAACCTGATTATCGCGACCGCCATCAACGCCAATGACTTTGCCCCCCAGTTTCTCCACTTCCTCTGTCGCACCCTTAAAGGCCTCGCGATCCCAGAAATGCTGAGTGCCGACAACGGCAACGCCAATGGTTTTTCCCTGTAAGGAGAGGGCGTCTGCGGCAGTGACGCTCAGCGAGGCAAGGGAAAGCAGTCCCAGCGCGGCAGGCAATAATTTTCTCTTCTGCGACATTGTTATTATGATCCTGTGATGAAGGTGGTTGCGGACCGGTAGCATGACAAGAAGCACCTCGCCACCTCAAATACAAAATAAGTCTAAGTTATGCCGGGAATGTTATATCGCAGAAACGCCAGAGAAAAATGTTATTTTGCCATCGGGAACCTGAAAATATTTCATGATGCAAAATATACCTTTTTATTTTGTGGTTTTATTTTTGACTTTTTCCGTATTTATTTAACGGATAAAGACGGCTTTCTATTTATTGTGATGGCGTGGAGAAATAAGGCCCTTGCAGGGAAATGCAGGTGATTGCGCGGGCTAATACTTTTTTTAGCAGAGTAATGTCTGGCTGGGACGGGGATATTTCCGTCATTTCCTCGATTTATTTTAACGAGTTTTTTGGCTGAGAAGAACGCGAGTGCTATGAAGAAACAGCATAATTATACGGTGATGCACTGGGGAACGTGGCAGGTGGAGAGCCGCGAGGGCGATATCGTGGCGGTTAATCCGGTGCCCTGGGATAAAAATCCGTCACGCATTGGTCAGTCGCTCCCCGACGCGGTGACCAGCCAAACGCGCATTCGCCGTCCGGCGGTGCGCGCCGGCTATCTTCAGCAGGGCCCAGCGTCACGAGAAGGGCGAGGCAAGGAGCCCTTTGTCGAAGTCAGTTGGGAGGTGGCGCTGGACCTGCTGGCTCGCGAGCTGCGCTCGGTCAAGGCGCGCTGCGGCAATGAGGCGATCTACGGCGGCTCCTACGGCTGGGCCAGCGCTGGACGCTTTCACCATGCGCAGAGCCAGCTGCACCGGTTTCTCAAGGGATTTGGCGGGTACACCGCCAGCACCAATACCTATAGCAGCGCCGCGGGCGAGCGCATTCTGCCGCATATTCTCGGGCCGTTGAGCCCGCTGCACCGTCAGCATACCCATTTTTCCGAGCTGGCGCGGGAGTGCCAGCTGTTTGTCGCGATTGGCGGTCTGCCGCTGCGCAATGCCCAGGTCAACGGCGGCGGCGCCAATGACCATATGCTGCCGTACTGGCTGGATAAGATGCAGGCCAACGGCACCCGGTTTATCAATATCAGCCCGGTACGCAATGACCTCAGCGCGGTGCCCGACGCCGAGTGGCTGGCCATTCGTCCGGGCACCGATACCGCACTGCTGCTGGCGCTGAGCTATGTACTGATCGCTGAGTCTCTCTACGACCAGGCGTTTGTTGCCAGCCATACCGTCGGGTTTGCCCCCTATCGCGCTTATCTGTTGGGCGAGCACGACGGCGTAGCGAAAACCCCGGCGTGGGCGGCGGCGATTACCGGCCTGGATGCCCAGCGCATCGCCGACCTGGCGCGGGAGATGGCCCGCCACCGGACGATGGTGAATATCTCCTGGTCTATCCAGCGCGCCCGTCAGGGAGAGCAAGCCTACTGGGCGACGGTGGCCCTGACCGCGCTGCTGGGACAGATCGGCACGCCGGGCGGCGGCCTCGGGTTTGGCTACGCCTGCACTAACCTGGCGGGCGCGGTGCGAAAAGCGTTTTCCGGCCCACGCTTACCCGCCGGGGAGAATGCGGTGGATAGCGTTATCCCGGTGGCGCGGCTGTCCGATATGCTGCTGCACCCGGGAGAAGCCTATGAGTTCGACGGTCAGCAGCTGCGCTATCCCGACATCCGTCTGGTTTATTGGGCGGGAGGCAATGCGTTTCATCATCATCAGGATATCAACCGACTGTGCGAGGCCTGGCGCCGTCCGGAGACGGTGGTGGTGCATGAGCAGTACTGGACCGCGCAGGCTAAATTCTCCGATATCGTCCTGCCAGCCACCACCTCGCTGGAGCGAGAGGATATCGGCAGCGGCGGTCACGACGGGTTTATGATCGCCATGAGCGCGCAGATCCCGCCGGTGGGCGAAGCGCGTGACGATTACGCCATTTTCCACGATCTGGCCGATCGGCTGGGCTTCGGAGAACAGTTCAGCGAGGGGCGGGACGCCGGGCAGTGGCTGCGTCATCTCTATGAGGAGTCAAGACCGCGGGCGCAGGAGGAGGGTATTGCGCTGCCCTCGTTCGAGGACTTCTGGCAGCAAGGGGTACTGGAGTACAGTGCGCCGGAGCGGCCGCAGATCTTTCTCGCCGATTTTCGCGCCGATCCGCAGCGCTATCCGCTCTCCACGCCCTCCGGCAAGATTGAACTCTTTTCCGCCACCATCGCCGGGTTTGGCTATCGTGAATGCCCTGGCCATCCGTGGTGGGATGAGGAAGAGGCCGCCCGGCAGCGACAGGAGGCGGCGCGCTGGCCGCTTCATCTGCTCTCCAGTCAGCCGCGCGCCCGCCTGCACAGTCAGTACGACCACGGCAGCGTCAGCCGGGCGACGAAAATTCAGGGACGCGAGCCGCTGTGGATGCATCCGAGCGATGCGCAGGCAAGAGACATCCGCGAAGGCAGCGTGGTGAAGGTCTATAACGACCGCGGGGCGATTCTGGCGGGCGTGCACCTGAGCGAGCAGATTTTGCCCGGCGTGGTACAGATGTCCACCGGCGCCTGGTATGACCCGCTGGATCCCAATGAAAAAGGAACGCTCGATAAGCACGGTAATCCCAACGTGTTAACCGAGGATCGCGGCAGTTCGCGCCTGGGGCAGGGCTGTAGCGCCCAGAGCTGTTGGGTGGAGATCGCCCCGTGGCGTGAGGCACTGCCGCCGATCACCGCCTTTGATCCACCGAGGTTTATTGAGGTTTAGGCGTTGGCGCTCGCCGGCGGCGGGGCGGGTAGTCCGGAGGAGGCGCGGTATGCGCCGCCTCCGGCAAAGCCCGCGCCTGGCGGTTTAAGACTGACGACAGTTTGACGTTACGCCAGCCGCGGGTAGGCGCTGGCGATATCGTCACCGGTAAACTGGGCGATCCAGCCTTCCGGGTTATCAAAAATGCGAATGGCGGTGAAGTTCGGTTCTGAACCCATATCAAACCAGTGCGGGGTGTGGGCGGGAACCGAAATCAGATCGTTCTTTTCGCACAGTACCTGGAACACCTCGTCGCCAATATGCAGGCAGAACAGGCCGGCGCCCTCGACAAAAAACCGCACCTCGTCTTCGCCATGGGTGTGCTCGTTGAGGAATTTTTCCCGCAGCGCCTCTTTTTGCGGGTTATCGGCGCGCAGGCTGATGACGTCCCAGCTCTGGTAGCCCTTTTCGGCGACCAGTTTATCAATCGCATGCTGATAGGCGGCAATGACCGTTTCCGGGCTGGGATTTGCGCCGAGGTCGCGGTCGGCCTGCCAGCGCTCGAAGCGGACGCCTTTGGCGTTCAGTTGATCCTGAATCGCTTTGGCGTCGGTGCTGTGCCAGAGCGGTGTTTGCGGATCGGTCACGGAAAAAAGAGTTAATGCGCTCATGCTGGGATCTGCTCCGGATGAATGTCGTCAAAACGCTGAACCTGAGGATGGTGGCTCGCCGGGTCGCGGTCGCCGCGTACCAGCTGGATCGTTCGCAAACCTGCAGCCTCGGCGGCGTCGAGCTCCTGATGGATATCCGACAGGAACAGGATGGTGCCAGGGGCATGGCCCAGGTGTTCAGCAATGTTACGGTAGGACTGCACCTCGCGTTTGGCGCCTACCAGGGTATCGAAATAGCCCGTGAACAGATGAGTAATATCACCTTCATCGCTGTAGCCAAATAACAATTTCTGCGCGGCGACGGAGCCTGAGGAATATACATACAGATCAATGCCCTGCGCTTTCCATTTCTCCAGCGCCGGCAGTACGTCCGGATAGAGATGGCCGGTAAAGTCGCCGTTGAGATAGCCGTCACGCCAGATGATCCCCTGCAGCGCCTTTAGCGCCGTGGATTTACGGTCTTCGTCCATAAAGGCGAAGAGGGTAGTGATAAGGTCGGCGGTGCTGGCGGCCGGGGCGTCTGTCTCGCGGCGCAGGTTGTCGAGAATGGTTTTGACGGGCTCAGCGTACTGCTGAGCGGTCACAAAGCCGGCCAGTCGTTCGCGGGCGTAGGGGAACAGCACGTTATGCACGAAGCGGATATCGCTGGTGGTGCCTTCTATGTCGGTCACGATGGCGCGGATCATGGTTTCTCCAGAGTGGCGTGGCGCGGAATAACATTAGCATTTAGACGTCTAAGCGTCTTGATTGCCAAATATTAACATCGTGTTATAGTGGCTTCAACAACAGCATTACAATCGGTATAAAAAGAATGAGCAATAACCCTTTGATTCCAGAGAGTAAACTTCCTGCGCTCGGCACAACGATTTTTACCCAGATGAGCGCCCTGGCCCAGCAGCATCAGGCCATCAACCTGTCACAGGGCTTTCCCGATTTCGACGGCCCGCGCTATCTTCAGGAGCGTCTGGCCTACCATGTGGCGCAGGGGGCGAATCAGTACGCCCCGATGACCGGCGTGCCGGCGCTGCGCGAGGCGATCGCCGGGAAGACAGCGGAGCTGTATGATTACCTGCCCGACGTCAATAGCGATATCACGGTCACCGCCGGCGCGACGGAGGCCCTGTACGCGGCGATCACCGCTCTGGTGCGCCGCGGCGACGAAGTGATCTGTTTCGATCCCAGCTATGACAGCTATGCTCCCGCGGTGGCGCTGGCCGGCGGCGAATTACGCCGTATTGCGCTGCAGCCGCCGCATTTTCGCGTCGACTGGCAGCAGTTTGCTGCGGCGCTGAGCGATAAAACCCGTCTGGTGATCCTCAATACCCCGCACAATCCATCAGCTACCGTCTGGCAGCGCGAAGATTTTGCTGCCCTGTGGCAGGCGATTGCCGAACGCGAGATCTATGTCCTCAGCGATGAGGTCTATGAGCACATCTGCTTTGCCGAGGGCGGCCACGCCAGCGTGCTGGCGCATCCCCAGCTTCGCGAGCGGGCGGTGGCGGTCTCCTCGTTTGGCAAAACGTTTCATATGACCGGCTGGAAGGTCGGCTACTGCGTAGCCCCGGCGGCCATCAGCGCCGAACTGCGCAAGGTGCATCAGTATCTGACCTTCTCGGTGAATACCCCGGCGCAGCTGGCGATCGCCGACATGCTGCGCGAAGCGCCTGAGCACTATCGTGAGCTGCCGGCGTTTTATCGGGAACGTCGCGATCTGTTTATTGAAGCGCTGCGCCCAAGCCGGCTGGAACTTCTGCCCTGTGAAGGGACCTATTTCCTGCTGGCGGACTACAGCGCCATTTCCGATCTTGACGACGTCAGCTTCTGCCGCTGGCTGACGACCGAAGTCGGGGTGGCGGCGATCCCGCTCTCCGTCTTCTGCGCCGATCCGTTCCCGCACAAGCTGATCCGCTTATGCTTTGCCAAACAGCCGGCGACTCTGTTGGCTGCGGCGACGCGTTTGTGCCAGCTGTAGTCACTTAATCGTCCACGCCTGGGAGAACTGGCGGCCAGCGAACATCTCCGTGAGGCCGCTAATTTGCTTCAGGCGCAATACCTCATCGGCATCCATCCCCAGCTCTTTGCCGATTTTCTGTGGCGTCCAGCCAAGCTGGGTCAGTTCGCGGACAATCTCTGACATGGCGTGGATTTGGTGGCGCCCGCGCGCCCGGTTATGGCGTATGGTCGCTGCCATCAGCCCGTCACGCGAGGCGGCTTCACTCGTCAGGCAGGTCACTGGCAGATAACCTTTCAGCGTTTTTTTCAGCACCGCTTTGCTGCAGGCCAGCTCATGACGGTGAAAACCGTCGACAATCGTATACGACTGCGGGCTTTGCTGGATGACGACGACCGGCTGGGTAAAGCCGTCGGCTTCCAGCGACGTTTGCAGCAGGCGTTTTTCCGGTGGCGCCACGTTATTCGGATTGTAGTCGTTGGGGATGACCTGCTCCTGTTTTACCCACAGCACGCAGTCAACGGGCTGGGAGCGGAAGGGACTGCGCTGGTGGAGCACCTGACGAAACGCATTGATTGCCTCGATGCGCGCCTCGTCATCCAGCGTTTGCAGATAAGCGTCCAGCGCCTGCGTCAGTTGTTGTTGCATAATATCCCCCATTGTTGGCGATGTTTTTCCATGCGTTTACGGTAGCGCTGATAGTGGCTGCTTTTGGTCGGGCTAAACGAAAGCTGACGGCACCAGTAGTCGTTATTGAGCAGCACTTTGCAGACCCGCCGCCAGGACGGGATATCTTTGGTGCCAATGTCCGCAGGCTGGGTGTCCGGAATATCTTCCATGCCTTTTTTCTGATACCAACGCAGGTAGACGGCGATTTTGTTGCGGTAGTGCTCGGCAGTGGTTTCCGGCATGCTGTCGAGCAGGAACAGCGCATAGCTTTTCCATGTCAGGTGGTCGGGCTTGTCGATTTTTCGGTGGCCGTAAAATTGATTATCATGCCCGGCATAGACCCCGCCGCTGTGTGCGCCGCTCACCCGCTGACACATTGCGGCCCAGCGCTCAGGCTCCAGCACATGGTAGAGCCACAGCCCCTGGCGCTGCTCCGGACCGAACGGTTCGCAGATGCGCATATAGCGCAGCGGCACCCCGGCCTGATACATCAGATCGTACAGAGGGTTATAAGACTGCCGGCTTTTGGCAAACCAGGTCCAGATGTCGGCCGTTTTCCAGTCATAGAGCGGGTAGATGTACCAGGCGTGGCCGCCCGGCGCCGAGGTGGTCCAGGGTTTATCATCGGCGAAGCGTTGTTTACGCTGCGAAGAGATGGCCATAAAGCGATTCAGTGACTCGTCGGCGCGAATGCCCACCAGCACGGCGGCGGGGCGCCGCTGTGAAAACCACTCGGCGAAGTGGCTGACAAAGGACTCAAAGCTCATCCCCGGTTGATAAAATGAAAAATAGCCCGGGTGGGTAATCGCCCAGGGCGGCGGCTGACGGACCCAGTCGGCCCCGGGCTCCCAGCATTGCCATTGCGGTTTATACTGCGTCAGCGCGTTTTGGGTGGTGAGCGGCAGGGCGACCCAGTAAAAGGTTTCGACAACATCCGCATACAGCGCACGCAGTTTTTCGCAGTGGGCGATGGTGCAGGAGAACTGCGCTTCCCAGTCAATAAACAACACACTGATTTTTTTACCCTGTAACCGCGCCGTCTGGGCGGTTAAATGCAGCATGACGGTGGAGTCTTTTCCACCCGAGAAAGAGACGCAAACGCGTGAAAAATTATCCAGCACCCACTGGATGCGCTGCTCAGTTGCCTGCAGCACCGATTCCGGTAAGGGATATTTAATAAACGACATGACCATTAATCCTTTAATAGTAGAGCTTCCCGTTTGTTCAGTATAAACGATGAGCGCTGCGAAATTAATGGTCGATCTGCATTCAAACAGAGTGTGAAAACAGGTGGGCAGTTACTCACTATTATTAAGTTGTGGGCGTGATATATCTCTGTCATTCATTAGAATGGAGATTAATTCAGATAGAAAATGATTTTGTGTAGATGATTGATGGTAGTTAATGTATATCGTGATCTCTGGAAAAAGTGCCTCTATATCGAGAGCGTGAAGTGGCATGGCCGGGGAAATAAAATCATATAAATAGGAGGGGATGAAGCCAATTAAGTCGGTTTTATTGATCATGTTAAGAATGGTCATAAAAGAGTCGCTGCGAAAGGCAATATTACCCGGATTTAACCATGGCGTGCTGCTTTGCTGGACGCGCTGAATGACAGGATCGTTGGTGATATAGTGGGTGAAAAATTCCTGCGCCAGCGCTTCAATCGACGTGAGTTGATCTCGCCGCGGATGGTCCGCCCGGCAAACCGCCAGCGTCTGCACCGTCTGATAGGGCTGACAGATCGTGGCGCGGTTGGTAATAGGCATTCGGGTGAACACCAGGTCCGCCTGGCGATACGCCAGCAGCTCTTCAGCCGATTCCGTGGTGGTCAGGTTATGGTGCTCAATCTGCAAATTGGCCTGATGACAGAGCTCATTAATCATAAAATGGCTATTCACTGAACAGAACAGCGGAGGGCCATATATCACGATACGTTTACGCAGTTCGGAGCGATTATTGAGATTGATGGTTTTTTCCAGCTGTTCGAGATTTTGTTGCAAATGATAATGAAGATTGACACAGGCGGTAGTGGGCGTCATCCCTTTCCCAACGCGAACAAATAACGGATCGTTTAACTGCTGGCGCAAACGCTGCAACGACTGGCTCACCGCTGACGGGGTGATAAATAACATGGCGGCTGCTTTGCTAATGCTCAAATGTTGATAGATACATTCAAAAATAACCAATAAATTCAAATCGAACTTTTTCAGATCGTAAAGATTTGCCATTAATGCAGTCCTGTGTATTATCAGCGCGGGTGGAAATATTCTTAGTGAGAATGTTGATTGGCTTAATATTTGCGGTGTGAATTTAATTACCGGACTATAACGTTAAGTTCTGCTTAATATATCTTATCGTCGACAGGGGCGCCAGCGGTCGTTGTTATCTGGCGCCATTATGCAATGGGATTATTCTTGTTCGCCCATCATGATCTGCAGTTTTTCTTTATCCGGCAGGCCGACCACCTGCTGCAGCATATTATCCTTATTCATATAGTAAATGGCTGGCGTGACGTTGGCCCCCAGTTCGTCCATCAGTTGCTGATTAACGTTGAGCACTTTCATTTTCTCCGGCGGAATAGCCTGCGGGATCGTCAGGGCCATTTTCCCATTCGATTGCTCATAATCATGCCAGGTCTTCGCCGGATCCTTGGTGGCCAGAATCGCGGCGGCGGTGGCCGGGCTTTCGGGCTTGATCACCCCCACCAGCAGGGTGCGGATCTGCACTTTACCGGCTTCCACCCAGGGGCGGGACTGCTGCCAGAACTGTTTACAGTAGGGGCAGAAGGGATCGGCAAAGACATACAGCACGATGGGGGCGTCCTTATTGCCATCCTGCAGCCAGTGGGCGCTGGCCATCTTCTTCCACATCTCCTGTCCTGCCGGCGTGTAGAGCTCTTTTTGAAACAACTGCTCGCTGAGGTTGTTGCCGTTCTCGTCATACATATAGCCGGAAATGGCATGTTTGCCGTCCGGCGTGAGGTAGATGGCGACCCCCATGTCCTGGTATTTGCCCAGCCAGCCTTTCATTCCCCCTGGCGCCTCAAAGGGTTTTATAATGGTAATGCCCTGTTTTTCAATCGCTTTTACCGGAGCGGGGAGCTCCTCCGCCTGGCTACATAACGGAAAAAGGCTGAGCAAGAGAAGACGCTTTAACATGAATATTCCTTGTAAAATCAGCAGGAAAGGGCAAAACGATTGTCGAACCTATCACAGTCATAGGCAAGATCAGCAGAATGACGGATTGCCCTTTGCTGGCGTGGGTGATGTAATCCTGGATGCTGTTACATTAAGGTAATGTAGAGCGCAACACATAGCCAGTCTGACTGGCGCTGAACCTACCTTCGGGTATTTCAGGTAACGGGGCCGCCTGAAAGGGTGGCCTTTTTACTTTTGTCGCGGCAAATGATGCGAAAAACAGCGATCAGCGCTGAACGCGTCGACAGGTTCACAGAGTTGTCTTGTTCCGGTTGTTAGATAACGCTTATTGATTCGATAATGTAAACGCATTGGTCGGGTCAGGAAAAATTCGTTAACTTAGACCTCAACGAAAACACGGAGGAAGTATAGATGTCCTTAATTAACACCAAAATCAAACCGTTCAAAAACCAGGCATTCAAAAATGGTGAATTCATCGAAGTCACCGAGAAAGACACCGAAGGCCGCTGGAGCGTCTTCTTCTTCTATCCGGCTGACTTCACTTTCGTCTGCCCGACCGAACTGGGCGACGTGGCTGACCATTACGAAGAACTGCAGAAGCTGGGCGTAGACGTTTACTCTGTGTCTACCGATACCCACTTCACCCACAAAGCGTGGCACAGCAGCTCTGAAACCATCGCGAAAATCAAATACGCGATGATCGGCGACCCGACTGGCGCCCTGACCCGTAACTTCGACAACATGCGTGAAGATGAAGGTCTGGCTGACCGTGCCACCTTCGTGGTTGACCCGCAGGGTATCATCCAGGCGATCGAAGTTACCGCTGAAGGTATCGGCCGTGATGCGTCTGACCTGCTGCGTAAAATCAAAGCGGCGCAGTACGTTGCTTCTCACCCAGGCGAAGTCTGCCCGGCTAAATGGAAAGAAGGCGAAGCGACACTGGCTCCGTCTCTGGACCTGGTCGGTAAGATTTAAGTCTGTTTGTGCCCGGCGGCGCTACGCTTGCACGGGCCTACAAGATTGTAGGCCGGGTAAACGGCGTGCCACCCGGCAATCAATGGGCGCTTTCGCGCCCATTTTATTCCAACACCATGATGCAAGCGCATTCAGGCCGCCTGGACGAGGCCGCTTGCATGATGATGTTTTAAGCCCAGGAGATAACAATGCTCGACACCAACATGAAAACCCAGCTCAAGGCCTACCTTGAGAAGCTGACCAAGCCTGTTGAGCTGATTGCCACGCTGGATGACAGCGCTAAATCGGCAGAAATCAAGGAACTGTTGGCTGAAATCGCTGAACTGTCAGACAAAGTCACCTTTAAAGAAGACAACACGCTCGCGGTACGTAAGCCATCATTCCTGATTACTAACCCAGGTTCCGACCAGGGCCCACGCTTTGCAGGCTCTCCGCTGGGCCACGAGTTTACCTCGCTGGTGCTGGCGCTGCTGTGGACCGGCGGTCATCCGTCGAAAGAGGCCCAGTCGCTGCTGGAGCAGATCCGCGATATTGATGGCGATTTCGAGTTCGAGACTTATTATTCACTCTCCTGTCATAACTGCCCGGATGTGGTGCAGGCCCTGAACCTGATGTCGGTGCTCAACCCGCGCATCAAGCACACGGCGATTGACGGTGGGACCTTCCAGAATGAAATTACCGATCGCAACGTCATGGGCGTTCCTGCGGTGTATCTGAATGGCCAGGAGTTTGGTCAGGGGCGGATGACGCTGACGGAAATTGTCGCCAAAGTGGATACCGGTGCGGAAAAACGCGCAGCGGAAGAGCTGAACCAACGTGACGCTTACGATGTGCTGATTGTCGGCTCCGGCCCGTCCGGTGCGGCCGCGGCGGTCTACTCTGCGCGTAAAGGTATTCGTACCGGCCTGATGGGCGAGCGCTTCGGCGGTCAGGTGCTGGATACCGTGGATATCGAAAACTATATTTCGGTGCCGAAAACCGAAGGCCAGAAACTGGCCGGCGCGCTGAAAGCGCACGTCAGCGACTATAACGTCGATGTGATCGACTCCCAGAGCGCGACCAAACTGACGCCAGCGGCGACAGAGGGCGGCCTGCATCAGATTGAAACCGCCTCTGGCGCGGTGCTGAAGGCGCGTAGCGTCATCATTGCCACCGGGGCGAAATGGCGCAATATGAACGTACCGGGCGAAGATCAGTATCGCACCAAAGGCGTGACCTACTGCCCGCACTGCGACGGTCCGCTGTTTAAGGGCAAACGCGTAGCGGTAATTGGCGGCGGGAACTCCGGGGTAGAAGCCGCTATCGACCTGGCGGGCGTCGTAGAGCATGTGACCCTGCTGGAGTTTGCTCCAGAGATGAAAGCCGACCAGGTGTTGCAGGATAAAGTCCGCAGCCTGAAGAATGTCGACATCATTCTTAATGCGCAGACCACGGAAGTGAAAGGCGATGGCAGCAAAGTCACCGGCCTGCAATATCGTGACCGGGTGAGCGGTGATGAGCATCATGTCGCGCTGGCGGGGATCTTCGTCCAGATTGGCCTGCTGCCTAACACCACCTGGCTGGAAGGCGCCGTTGAGCGCAACCGCATGGGTGAGATCATCATCGATGCGAAGTGCGAAACCAATGTCAAAGGCGTATTCGCCGCTGGCGACTGCACCACCGTGCCGTACAAGCAGATTATTATCGCGGCAGGGGAAGGGGCAAAAGCGTCGCTGAGCGCCTTCGACTACCTGATCCGTACGAAAACCGCATAACAAGTCAGACAATAAACCTGCATAACAAAGAGGCTACCCTGGGGTAGCCTCTTTTTTTCTATTTCGTCATATTTACCTGACGACCATCACCGGGATATGGGCATGGCGGATCACGCTTGAGGCATTGGATCCGAGCAGGTGGGTACTGATGGACGGGTTGCGCGAGCCAATCACCACGACATCGGCGTTAATTTCGCTGGCCAGCTCGTTGACCATATCGCGCACGCTGCCGAAACGGACATGCAGCTTGATACGTGAGGGGTCAATGCTGAAATGGCTGACCATCGTCTGCAGACGAGTTTCCGCCTCATGCTGCAGGTGTTCTTCAAACCGCCGCAGATCGGCGGTAAAGCGGCTCATGGTGAAGCTCGCAGAGCCGGGTAATACGTGGAGCAGATGGATCACCCCGTCCTGCTGGGCCAGAAACTCCGCATGCCGGACGGCTTTATCGCTCAGCGCCATCTCAAAGACATCAACGGGCATAATGATAGTCTTATACATATGCAATCCTCCTTGTTCATTTGCGTCTATATCAACATATTATATGCGGATATAGTGTCATTCAGGTCGCAAAACTGTCAGTCAGGCAGGTGCAAAGCGTAAAAAAAGGTTAGCGGGGGAAGAAACAGCAGAAAGAGGATGTATGGACATCCTCTGAATAAAGCGCGAAACGCCTCAGGCAGCAGGGATTAGCGGTGGAATTCGCCAGCGGCTTCCGGCTGGTACAATAGCTCCAGCACTTCCAGGTGTGTCGATGCACCGCCCGGCAGCTCCCAGTGAATGGTGCTGCCGACTTTCAGCCCCAGCAGCGCGGCGCCCACCGGCGCGAGGACGGAGAGCTGGCTGGCGCTGTCAGTCACCTGAGACGGAAACACCAGCGTCCGCACGCGCTCTTCGCCGCTGGTTAAATCGCGGAATTTTACCTTACTGTTCATGGTGACGACGTCATGCGGCATCGCTTCCGGCGCCAGCATTTGCGCGCGGTCGAGCTCGTCATTCAGGGCATCGGCAACCGGTAAGTTGGCGAAAGCCGGCTGCTCCAGCAGCCTGTCGATACGTTCGGCATCCAGTTCGTTAATGATGATTGCGGGTCTGGTCATTGCATACTCCATGTTATCCAGGAACCTGTCCGTAAAAGAAAACCCTCGCCGAAAAGGGCAAGGGTTAAGATCCTACCATCATACTGAGAGTTGCCGGTAGTTTGAAGTGATGAAACGCACATTCAGCGTGCAACGCCCCCCGGCGGGCGGCGTTTTCTGCTCAGCATGTCGCTTTGCGCTACTGACCGACCTTGTCCAGGATAAACTGGGTTCCACAGTTGCCCGGATGGGGTTGCGGCAGAAAGGCGGACGTGGTCAGCGGGGCGTTGATGGTGGCGGCGTTGAGGGAGATTTGCATCTCGGTCAGATAGGCCGGATTACCGTTACAGGTTAATTTAAACGCCTTCACGCTTTGCGGACCCCAGGCGCGGGCCACCGCGGCATCGAAGTCGGCGCGGCTGACGGTTTGACCATAATGCTTCGCGAGGAAATCGCCTACCGGGCTATGCTTAATTTCCCCATTCAGGCGCACCATGGTGCCAAAATAGCTATCGGGATCAAAGCCGAAGCAGACGCCATGTTTGGCGTATTCGTAGCGCTCCAGGCAGGAGGTGCCGCCCGAACCCGGCATCACGTTATTGAGCTTATTGGCCATCTCCAGCGACAGCCCGGTTTCCGCCGCCTGGCATTTGCGGTTCGCTTTCACTTCCGGCATGTTGGGTACCGGGCGCGTGGCGCAGCCGTAGCGCATCCAGCGTCGTTCATCCACCCCGCGCGCGGCAATCGACTTTGGCAGCCCGGGCCACAGGCCGTGCACGGTCAGAAAGTCGGCTTTGTTCGCGGTGTCCTGCTGCAGGCGACACTCTTCCGGTTCGCTACGGTTGCGGTCAAGCATGCTCTGACAGAATCCGGTTTGCCAGGAGAGGGCAAGAACGTAGCGGTCAAAATCAGCGTATCGCGTCGCGGTGAGCGGTTCAGCGCCGGCCTGAGTGGCGGTGAGCACAAGGGCAAGCGCGGCGAAATCCTTCCTGAACATGTTTATTCCTGATTGTGGATGGCAAAAGATAACGGGGAGTTATTAAAGCATAAAAAAGGCGCCCGCTGGCGCCTTTTCGCGTGGTTAGACCATTAGTGGACTGCGCTGCCGGGCACCAGAATCTCAGTGGCGATAATCACCACCAGCAGGCCAACCATCACCGGCACGGAGGTACGTTTGACCACTTCGAACGGCGAAATTTTTGCCATCCCGGCAACGGCGACCACCACCCCGGAGACCGGCGATATCGTGCGGCCGAGGTTAGAGGCCTGCAGCATCGGAATCGACAGATAAGCCGGATTGATGCCGGAAGAGTGCGCCAGCTTGGGGATCATCTCAACAAAAGCGTAGAACGGGGCATTACCGGAGCCGGTGGTCATTGCCGCCAGCATGGTCAGGATCACCAGCACCAGCATCAGAATAATACTGGCCGAGCCGAAGGAGGTGGCGATGGAGATCAGCCCATTGATAAAGCCGATGGTGCTTAGCCCCTGGGCGAAGACGCCGGCGGCGACCAGCAGCATCACTACGCCGGCGAAGGCGTCAGCCATCCCGCGGTAGGCGACTTCCAGCCCGCTGAAGACGTTTTTGGTGTTAAACCCGCGCAGGAACTCAAGGATCGCCGCCAGCAGCATGCAGCCGACGAGGATGGTGATAATGTGCAGTTCCGGTCCCCATTTACCATCAAAGATCAGCACGCCGATGATCGGGGTAAACGGCAGAATGGCGTACAGCGCCGGGGCGGTGGTGGTGATGTCGTTGACATCCAGCATTTCGTGGGAAATGTTCTCTTTTTTATCCAGGTAACGCTGCCAGAAGAAATGGGCGATTGCCATGCAGATAATGGCCGCGATGGAGATGGGCAGCGTGGTCTTGAAGGCAAAGTCGATCAGCGGCATTTCTGCGGCTTTAGCCGCCAGTACAACATCGCCAGAGGTAGGCGAGAGGATAATGGCCGCCGGTGAAGCGCAGATGGCTGCCGCCGCCCCGCGACTGATACCGACGTTCACCATCACCGGGAACAGCGTCGCCATCAGCAGCACGCCAAGGCCGGTCGCAGAGGAGACCGCCAGCGACATCAGGCAGGCGACAAAGTAGGCGGCAATCATCAGCAGATAGGGCGAATTAATATAGCGCAGCGGCTTTGATGCTAATTTCACCACCATATCATTGGCGCCAATATGGGTCATGTAGGTGGCGAAGCCGCACAGCATCATAATCATCATACCCAGATCGCCACCGCGGCTCATGAGTAGAATCTTAATGTATTCAATAATATCAGTGGCAGAATAACCGGTGCTGTCGGTATTGCCCGGCAAGACTTTATGCCCCAGCAGGGCGCTGACGATCAATAAGATTAAGCCCCCGACGAACAGCACCCCGGTGGCCGAGTAGCCCTTAATGATATAGCGGGCGACGCCCACAATGACCACAATCCCGATCAGGATCTCAACAAACGTCAGCATTTATTACCCCTAAGCCCAAAGAATATGTAGATAAAAAGCGTCATGCCAAATTTTAATGTGCGAATGTGCCGAAAAAACGGACAAAACTCGCTGATGCAAATCAATAAAGCGATAAGAACTACGCGTCACCCGTCTCGCCTGGATATAATCACCAGATGGATAGTTAAAAGGTTCTGATGGTCACCGGGCAAAAATCAGGAGTTTGCCTTATTTCGTTCAACCTGTATTGAGACTATCTTTGCTATTTTAGGCGGCTTTTAAATGAAAGTGGTAATGGAAAAGTGTTGATGTTACGTCGTTTTTCTCTGTTTTCTCTTGGTTTTTTTGGATGGTTGTTGGTATCCGTAAACGCCAGCGCGTCGTTTTCATCGACCCTCAGCGAAGGTTACCAGACCTTAAGTAATAACGTCGCGCAGACCTGGAATGAGCCGGAGCACTATGACTTGTACGTTCCAGCCATTACCTGGCACGCGCGGTTTGCCTATGATAAGGAAAAGACGGATAAGTATAACGAACGCCCCTGGGGCGCGGGTTTTGGCGTCTCGCGCTGGGATGAGAAGGGAAACTGGCACGGTCTGTACCTGATGGCGTTTAAAGATTCTTTCAATAAATGGGAGCCTATCGGCGGCTACGGCTGGGAGAAAACCTGGCGCCCGCTGACCGACCAGAACTTCCACCTTGGACTCGGCTATACCCTTGGCGTGACGGCGCGCGATAACTGGGACTACATCCCCATTCCGGTGATCTTACCATTGGCGTCAATAGGTTACGGTCCGGCGACTTTCCAGATGACCTATATTCCCGGCACCTACAATAACGGTAACGTTTACTTCGCCTGGGCTCGTATACAGTTTTAATTCGCTAAGTCTTAGCAATAAATGAGATAAGCGGTGTGTCTTGTGGAAAAACAAGGACTAAAGCGTTACCCACTAAAAAAGATAGCGACTTTTATCACTTTTTAGCAAAGTTGCACTGGACAAAAGGTACCACAATTGGTGTACTGATACTCGACACAGCATTAGTGTCGATTTTTCATATAAAGGTAATTTTGATGTCTAAGATTAAAGGTAACGTTAAGTGGTTTAATGAGTCCAAAGGATTCGGTTTCATTACTCCGGAAGATGGCAGCAAAGATGTATTCGTACACTTCTCTGCAATCCAGTCCAACGGTTTCAAAACTCTGGCTGAAGGTCAGCGTGTAGAGTTCGAAATCACTAACGGTGCCAAAGGCCCTTCTGCTGCAAACGTAATGGCTATCTAACCAACACGTCAGTAGAATATAAAAACCCGCTTAACGCGGGTTTTTTTTTGCCTGATTTTCAGATCGTTAACGGCTGGCGGCCTGCGAGAAAAGCCAGAAGGCGACGGCCGTCATGGCAAACGAACCCAGCAAATTCACCATCACGTTGAGGAGTGCCCAGCTCACCCGCCCCTGCTGCAGGAGAAAGACCACTTCCGCCGAGAAGGTGGAGAAGGTGGTCAACCCGCCGCAGAACCCGGTGGTGATCAGGAGCTTCCACATCGGGTCAATATCCGTCAGACGGTTAAACCACGCCAGCCCGGCACCAATCACAAAGGCGCCTACCAGGTTGGCCGTCAATGTCCCAATCGGGATAGCATGATGCACAGGGTTGAGCTTCATGCCGAGCCACCAGCGCAATACGCTGCCGGTGCCACCGCCAATAAAAACGGCGCAAAGAAGTTGAAACACGGTTGTTTCCTGCTATTTGATATAAGAGAACCTCAAGTGTAGCGCGCGACGGGCGCGATTGGCTATTCATAACCTGACCGGAGAAAAACATGCGGGTAGCGGCAGGACAATTTGCCGTCACGCCAGTATGGCGGACGAATGCGCAGACCTGTGTGACGATGATGCAACAGGCTGCGCGTGAAGGGGCGGCGCTGCTGGTGCTGCCAGAGGCGTTACTGGCGCGAGATGACAACGACCCGGATATGTCAGTGAAATCGGCTCAGCCGCTGGATGGGGCGTTTTTGCAGCTGCTGCTGGCTGAGAGCGGGCGTAACCGTTTGACCACGGTCCTGACGCTGCATGTGCCGTCGGCAGAAGGCCGTGCGACCAATACGCTGGTGGTCTTGCGGGATGGCGAAGTAATAGCCCATTATCACAAACTGCATTTATACGACGCCTTCGCAATGCAGGAGTCGCGGCGGGTGGATCCTGGCCAGCAGATCCCGCCGGTAATTGAAGTGGCGGGGTTACGCGTTGGCCTGATGACCTGCTACGATCTTCGCTTTCCGGAACTGGCCCTATCGCTGGCGCTGAACGGAGCTGAGCTGCTGGTACTGCCCACCGCATGGGTGAGAGGGCCACAGAAAGAGCACCACTGGGCGACGCTGTTGGCGGCGCGCGCGCTCGATACGACCTGCTATATCGTGGCGGCAGGCGAATGCGGGACGCGGAATATTGGTCAGAGCCGCATTGTAGACCCGCTGGGAACGACGCTGGCGGGGGCCGGGAGCGAACCGCAGCTGATCTTTGCCGATGTCTCCGCAGAGCACCTTGCGCGGGTTCGCGAGCGTTTGCCGGTACTGCAGAACCGACGATTTGCGCCACCGCAATTATTGTGATGTTTTTTTAAACAGGGCTTGATTCACCTTGTTACAGATTGCTATTGTGTCCGCGCGTCAAATACCCGTATTGTTTATCCTAATAATTCGCTGTGCACGTCAGGACGGACACCCCTGCGCTAACTCCTTCAGGGGGAAGGCTCTGGGCCGAATCACGCAGCCCACGCACAGGTGGATTACAATATGACGGATAAATGCGTGTATGATGGCGTATTCGCAGCTTGTATAGAGAAGAAGGTTAGCTATGGGTGAGATTAGTATTACCAAACTGCTGGTAGTCGCAGCACTGATTATCTTAGTGTTTGGTACCAAGAAATTACGTACGCTGGGCGGCGACCTGGGTTCGGCTATCAAGGGCTTTAAAAAGGCCATGAACGAGGATGACGATAGCGCGAAGAAAGCCACCGTGGAAGAAGAAGCGCCGGCGCAGAAGATCTCTCATAAAGAGTAATTGATCCGATGCGTCCCCCCGGAGGGATGCTGGCGGAACGGCGAAGAGGCCGCGACGAATATCGTTGCGGCCTTTGTCGTTTTTGGCGATGCCGCGCAGAAAAGATGCAACGAACTGTTACGAAAACGCGAAGCAGAGGAAGCAGAGGAAGCGGAGAGGGGCCGCTGCGGCGAAAAGGCGCGCAGCGGCAGAAGCGGCAGTTACTTCACTTCCATTCCTTTAGCCTGCAGGTCGGCATGATAGGAAGAGCGAACGAAGGGACCGCAGGCGGCGTGGGTGAAGCCCATCGCCATCGCTTCCGCTTTCATCTCTTCGAACTCTTCCGGGCTGACGTAGCGCTGTACTGGCAGGTGGTGACGGCTCGGCTGCAGATACTGGCCTAACGTCAGCATGGTGACGCCATGGCGGCGCAGGTCGCGCATCACTTCAATGATCTCGTCGTTGGTTTCGCCCAGACCGACCATCAGGCCAGATTTCGTCGGGATCTCCGGATGCGCTTCTTTAAAACGCTCCAGCAGCTTCAGCGACCAGTTGTAATCCGCGCCCGGACGCACCTGACGATAGAGACGAGGTACGTTTTCGAGGTTATGGTTGAAGACATCCGGCGGGGTTACCGTCAGAATATCAAGCGCGCGATCCATGCGGCCGCGGAAATCCGGAACCAGCGTTTCGATCTTAATCGACGGGTTTTTCTCGCGAATGGCGCTGATGCAGTCGGCAAAATGCTGTGCGCCGCCATCACGCAGGTCGTCACGGTCCACTGAAGTGACCACGACGTAGCGCAGACCCATATCAGCGATGGTTTGCGCCAGCTTCTGTGGTTCGTTCGCATCTGGTGCAACCGGGCGCCCGTGCGCGACATCGCAGAACGGGCAGCGACGAGTACAGATCGCGCCGAGGATCATAAAGGTCGCGGTACCGTGGTTGAAGCATTCTGCAAGGTTCGGGCAGGAGGCTTCTTCACACACGGAGTGCAGGCCGTTCTTACGCATCGCTGCTTTGATACCCTGGATACGGGACGAATCTGCCGGAAGTTTGATTTTCATCCATTCCGGTTTTCTGAGCAGAGCTTCACGCTCAGTTGCCACGTTTTTCACCGGGATAAGGGCCATTTTATCGGCGTCGCGGTACTTAACACCGCGTTCCATCACAATGGGTTTACTCATAGCGTGCGTGTTCCAGTTGCGAGTCACGAAGGAAAGCGAATTAATTCAATGAAATGTTGCAATTATCAACTATTTTTGAATCAAGAGCAGGCAGTATACCATTGAAAAGGGGCAGAAAGCAGCCTGCCTGCCTCGCAAATTGTAAAATAGTTGTTGTTTTATCCTTTTCCTTTCCGTGCGCTACGCCTTAAACGCCTGGATTACCGTCTCGATAATTTCTTTCAGCAATGGCTCCTTCCCGCTTTGCTTATTGTAGTGCAGCGCAACATTAATTTTTTCGTCCTGCAGGGAGTGAAAATTCAGGGTTTGCAGTGGCCAGAGCCGGGATACCATGGCGAACAGGCGCTCGGTGGTCAGCCCCAGCATGTCGCTCTCGGCGATCATGGCTGCCTGGGTCAGCAGGTTAAAGGTGCTGAATCCGCAGCGTCGTTCGCCCATCTCTTCCTGCAGGCGGCGGTGAAGGGTGGGGTAGCGCTGGCCTTCCGGAAGCAGCAGCGCAAATTCATACTGAGCGAGATGGGCTTCATCCTGTGGGCCGTGCAGCGCGGGGTGCTCAGCACGGCAGTACATCCGTACCCGATCCTGGTACAGCACATGATGGCTTATCGCCTGGCCGCTGTGCAGATGAGTGTCAATTAACAGATCCACCTGGCGCTGGTCGAGCTGCCGCGCGGCGTCGGTGATGGCGATGTTGTGCAACAGGATCTGCGGAAAGGCCGGTTTTAGCGCACTGGCCACGATGGGTATCAGTAGCGCCCCCATGCCTGGCGTGGTGGCGATAGTGATCACCCGCTGCTGGTGGGGGCTACCAGCGATATCCAGCGCACTGAGGAAAGCCTCCATACCCCGGCTGATGTACTGATGAAGATGGGTAGCATACGCGGTGGGCATCACACCTTGCCCCTTGCGGATAAACAGCGGGTCAGGAAAAAGCGCCCGCAGTTTGTTAATCGACTGGCTAATAGCCGATGGCGTGATATTCAGTATCTTAGCGGCGTTGACGATGCCTTTATGGACGTAAACGGCTTCGAAGATGGTTAACAGGTTGAGGTCAATATTGCGCAGGATGCGAAACATCTGGCGGTCATAACGTTCATCCTGTCGTTCAGGGGATTCTGACGGAGACGTATTCTCTGGCACGCGATGAGTCCGGTTGGGAATGATAGGGCAAGTATAGCGGCCCACCGCCTCCCGTACGTGACAATTGATTGCAAAAATAATGTGTTAATCGTTTAGCGCCCCGCTGCCTGCGGGGCGCTGATCTACCGTTTACTGCTGGGGGAGATATTCGTGCGGGGGATGGTTCAGCAGCGCCAGCAGATTGGCGACCAGCCGCGGGGCGACCGTCTCTGGAGTCACCTCTGGCTGCCACTGGCGCATTTGCGTCATCTCCATGCCGGCATAGCCGCAGGGATTGATGCGCAGAAATGGCGCGAGATCCATCGCGATATTGAGCGCCAGACCGTGGAAAGAGCACCCTTTGCGGATCCGCAGTCCCAGTGAGCAGATTTTGCGATCGCCGACGTAGACCCCAGGGGCATCGGCGCGGGGATGCGATTCGATGCCATACTCGGCCAGGGTATTAACGACCGTTTGCTCCAGCAGCGTCACCAGCTCGCGCACACCCAGCTTGCGGCGTTTAAGGTTCAACAGAACATACATTACCTGCTGTCCTGGACCGTGATAGGTCACCTGGCCGCCGCGATCGCTCTGGATCACCGGAATATCGCCGGGCACCAGCACGTGTTCCGCTTTGCCTGCCTGGCCCTGAGTGAAGACCGGGTGATGTTCCACCAGCCAGATCTCGTCGAGGGTGTCTTCATCGCGGGCGTCGGTGAATTCATGCATCGCCTGCGAGATGGGTTCGTATGGTTGCAGGCCAAGCTGCCGGATAAGAATTTTATTGTGCTGCAAAACAACATCTCCGCCGGGAAGAGAGGACTCAGGGCGGGGAGTATATCACAGCAGAGCGGAAGGGGATGAAAGGACCCGGCACGGCGGCCGGGTCGGGGAAAAGGTTACAGCACCATCCGTACGATATCGATATTGCCTAACTCTTCGTACAGCGTTTCCACTTGCTCAATGTGGGTGGCGTTGATGGTGATGGAAACCGAGTGGTAGTTACCTTTGCTGCTCGGTTTTACTGACGGCGAGTAATCACCAGGCGCATGGCGCTGTACCACTTCCACCACCTGATCAACCAGCTCCGGCAACGCCTGTCCCATTACTTTGTACGTAAAGGGGGTAGGGAATTCCAGCAGTTCGTTAAGTTTGGTTTTCATGTCAGCTCCGGTGTTACGACAAAATAATAACTCCCACCAAGGGCGGGAGTTATCAGGTTACTTGGATAAATAGTATATGGGGATGGAAATCACACTTTCAAGTGTTCGATTTTTAACCAAACCAGTGGTGGAACATTAACTTAATGTAATCAATAATTTTGCCAAAGAAATTCCCTTCCGGGATTTCCTGCAGCACCACCAGCGGGCGCTGATCGATAGTTTTACCATCTAACTGGAAGTTGATGGTGCCGACCACCTGGTTTTTCTGCAGCGGGGCGTGCAGTTCAGTGTTATTCAGCACATAGCTGGCTTTCAGATCTTTCATCCGGCCACGCGGGATGGTCAGGTAGACATCTTTATCCACCCCCAGCGAGGCGCGATCGCTGTCACCGAACCAGGCCGGTTCGGAAGCAAACTCTTTGCCGGCTTTGATCGGGTTGACGGTTTCAAAGAAGCGGAAGCCCCAGGTCAGTAGTTTTTTGCTTTCCGACTCACGACCTTTGAAAGTACGTCCGCCCATCACCGCCGAGATAAGACGCATCTGGCCTTCGGTGGCAGAGGCGACGAGGTTGTAGCCCGCTTTGTCGGTATGACCCGTTTTGATGCCGTCGACGTTCAGGCTGTTATCCCACAGCAGGCCGTTACGGTTCAGCTGGCGGATGCCGTTGAAAGTGAACTCTTTCTCACGATAGATAGAGTACTCGTTCGGCACATCGCGGATCAGCGCCTGGCCAATCAGCGCCATGTCGCGCGCGGAACTGTACTGTCCGTCAGCATCGAGGCCGTGAACGGTCTGGAAATGGGTGTTTTTCAGGCCCAGGGCGTTAACATAGTTGTTCATCAGGCTGACGAAGGCGTCCTGGCTACCGGCAACATAGTCGGCCATGGCCACGCAGGCATCGTTACCCGACTGCAGGTTGATACCCCGGATCAGCTGCGAAACCGGAACCTGCATCCCCGGCTTGAGGAACATCAGAGAAGAGCCTTTGAAAACCGGGTTGCCGGTGGCCCAGGCATCGTTGCCGACAGTGACCAGATCGGACTCTTTGAATTTACCCGCTTTCATCGCCTGACCGATGACATAGCTGGTCATCATTTTGGTCAGACTGGCCGGGTCGCGACGGGAGTCGGCGTTATTTTCCGCCAGCACTTTGCCGGAGTTGTAATCAATAAGCACCCAGGATTCGGCGTCAATCTGCGGGGCGCCTGGGATCATCGTTTTGATATTCAGGTCATCGGCGCGGGCAGCGGAGGAGAGCGCTGCAACGGAGAGCGCCGTGATGAGTAAACGAGCGGTGAAAGAGGTCTTCATGGTCAGAACAACGGCATCCGTGATGGAGTTAAAAAAAGTGCCTTACTATAGCAAATGCTCTGCGGGCCAGCATCCGACATTGCGCATGAGTTTGTTAATGACTTTTACATGCGCAAGGTGAACGGGCTGCCCGCGGCGTTTAGTTGGCGCGAGTAATAAAGGACTGCAGCTGCGCTTCGCTTTGCAGGCGCTGCTGAACGGCGCTGGCCTGCGCCTTATCAGCAAACGGGCCCAGCTGAATACGCCATACCGCGCCGTTTTGCGTGACCCGGCCTGGCACCGAGAACTGCTGGCTCAGGCGCTGCTGATACTGCTGCGCCCGCGCCTGGTCGCTCACTGCGCCAACCTGGACGACAAAATTACCGCTGGCGCTGGAGGTGGCGGTAGAGGAGGCGGCAACGGCGCTGGCGGTCGCGGCAGTGGCCGCTGTCGCCGCTACGCTACCCTGGATGGAGCCTGGCGCGGTGACGGGAGCCGTTTGCGTCGCGACGGCAGCAGCAGGGGCCGCAGTGGCGGCGGTCGTGGCTGCCGGCTCGCTACTCTCCAGCACGCCGCTGTTCAGCGGCGTCGGGGCGCCGAGGAAACCGCCGCTGTTCACCGGCGCCCCGACGCTGTCTTCCGGCTTCAGCGTGCTGTTGCTGATCGGGCGAACGTCGGCAGGCGCAGGCTGGTTCATACCTGTGGCGTCACCGCCGTCCAGATTCGGTCGGGCGGGCAGGGCGTACGTCTGTTTGGCGACGGTGGTGCAGGCCATTCCCGGACCGGAAAGCGAACCGTCAGGCGCAACGATGATGGGGTCGATACGCACCTTGGTGTTGTTCGAGGTGTTCAGACGGTCAGCAGACGCACGGGAGAGCGAGATAACGCGATCGTTACCATACGGGCCGCGATCGTTAATCCGCACGACGATCATGCGGCCGTTAGCGAGGTTGGTGATCCGCGCATAGCTCGGGATTGGCAGCGTGGGGTGCGCCGCGGTCAACTGGGTCGGATCGAAGGTTTCGCCGCTGGCGGTCAGGTTACTGTTAGGTTCCGCGTCATAGATCGCCGCAAAACCAGCCTGCGTAAAGTTGGCCGGATCCTGAACGATTTTATAGCTTTTACCGTCGCGCTCATAATCCTGATTCGCCGTGGCGTTCGGCGTTTCATACTGCGGATCGGCGCCGCTGATCTCAACCGTCGGGCCATTACAGACGGCCGGCTGTGGAGTACTGACCGTTTTTTGTTGCACGTCATCACTCGAACATGCCGCCAGCAGCCCCGCTGCTATGCAGATCCCCAGCCATTGCTTACGCATTGCAAACCCCTTTAAACGCTTTTCGACAACATTTTTCTGTGGGTATGGATCGACATCACGATACCAAACCCGGCCATCAATACGATCAGGGCGGAGCCCCCGTAGCTCACCAGCGGCAACGGTACGCCCACCACCGGTAAAATACCACTCACCATACCAATATTTACGAAGACATAAACGAATAAAATCAACATTAAACCACCGGCCATGACCCGGCCAAAGGTGGTTTGCGCCTGGGCGGCGATCCACAGCCCGCGCATGATCAGCAGAATATAGAGCGCCAGCAGGATCAGCACACCAATCAGCCCCAGCTCTTCGGCCAGCACGGCGAAGATAAAGTCGGTGTGGCGTTCCGGCAGGAACTCCAGCTGCGACTGCGTGCCGTGCAGCCAGCCTTTGCCGCGCAGACCGCCGGAGCCAATGGCAATTTTAGACTGAATAATGTGATAGCCGGCGCCCAGCGGGTCAGTTTCCGGGTCGAGGAGCATCATCACGCGCTGGCGCTGATAGTCATGCATCAGGAAGAACCACAGGATCGGAATAAAGGCGGCGACCAGCACCACGGCGATCCCGATAAGACGCCAGCTTAGACCGGAAAGGAACAGCACAAACAGCCCGGAGAGGGCGATCAGAATCGAGGTGCCGAGGTCGGGCTGCGCTGCCACCAGCAGGGTCGGCAGGAAGATCAGCACCAGCGCAATCGCGGTGTTCTTCAGCGACGGCGGACAGACGTCGCGGTTAATAAAGCGCGCGACCATCAGCGGCACGGCGATTTTCGCTATCTCCGACGGCTGAAAGCGGACGATACCGAGATCCAGCCAGCGCTGCGCCCCTTTGGAGATAGCGCCGAAAGCATCAACGGCCACCAGCAGAATAATACAGAAAATATAAAGATAGGGCGCCCAGCCTTCATAGACCCGCGGTGGGATCTGCGCCATGACGATCATGATCACCACGCCCATGGCGATCTGGCCGATTTTACGTTCCATCATGCCGACGTCCTGACCGCTGGCGCTCCAGATAACCAGCGCACTATAGGTCAGTAGCGCCAGCAGGATCAGCAGCATGGTGGGGTCAAGATGGATTTTATCCCACAGCGATTTTTTGTTCGGATTATCCGTCATTATTGATCCTCCCCTGCGGTGACCGCCGGGTTTTCGCTTGGCAGCGTGGTGTTGTTATCGCCCAGCATAATGTGATCGAGGATTTGGCGCATAATGGTGCCGACCGCCGGGCCGGCGCCGCCGTTTTCCAGGATCATCGCCACGGCAACCTGAGGGTTGTTATAAGGCGCAAACGCCGTCATCAGTTTATGGTCGCGCAGACGTTCAGAGATGCGGTGCGCGTTATAGGTTTCGTTGGCCTTCAGGCCGAACACCTGGGCGGTACCGGACTTGGCCGCGATCTTATACGGCGCGCTGGCGAAATATTTGTGCGCGGTGCCGTTGCCGCGGTTGGCCACGCCGAACATGCCGTCTTTGGCGATTTCCCAGTAGCCGGAATGGATGTCGCCCACCGGCGGCTCATGCGGCTGAACCCACGGAACGGGCTTGCCGTCTTCCACGGTGCTTTGCAGCAGGTGCGGCACTTTCACCACCCCGTCGTTAATCAGGATCATCAGCGCCTTGTTCATCTGGATGGGGGTGGCAGTCCAGTACCCCTGACCGATGCCCACCGGAATGGTGTCCCCCTGGTACCAGGGTTTCTTGAAGCGCTTGAGCTTCCATTCGCGGGTTGGCATGTTGCCCGAGCGCTCTTCAGAAAGGTCGATACCGGTGTAGTGGCCGTAGCCAAACTTGCTCATCCACTCAGAGAGGCGATCGATGCCCATGTCATAGGCGACCTGATAGAAATAGGTATCCGCAGACTCCTCCAGCGCTTTGGTGACGTTCAGGTGGCCGTGGCCCCATTTTTTCCAGTCACGATAGCGTTTATCGGAGCCAGGCAGCTGCCACCAGCCTGGGTCGAACAGGCTGGTATTGCGGGTGATCACCCCGGCGCTCAGCGCCGAGACGGCGACGTACGGTTTTACCGTTGACGCCGGCGGGTAGACCCCCTGCGTCGCGCGGTTGACCAGCGGCGTGTTCGGATCGTTGAGCAGACCGGAGTAATCTTTACTGGAGATGCCGTCGACGAACAGGTTCGGGTCATAGCTTGGCGTAGATACCAGCGCCAGAACGGCGCCGGTACGCGGATCGGTGACCACCACGGCGGCACGGCTACCGGCCAGCAGGGTTTCGATATACTGCTGCAGCTTGAGATCGAGAGTGAGGTAGATATCGCGTCCGGCCTGCGGCGGCACCTCTTTCAGTTGTCGAATGACGCGGCCGCGGTTGTTCACTTCAACCTCTTCGTAGCCGGTCTGACCGTGCAGGACATCCTCATAATAACGCTCAATACCCAGCTTACCGATGTCGTGGGTTGAGGCGTAGTTAGCCAGCTTGCCTTCTTTGTCGAGGCGGTCGACGTCTTTATCGTTAATTTTTGAGACGTAGCCAATGACGTGCGTCAGCGCCGAGTTATAGGGATAATAACGACGCTTGTAGCCTTTGACTTCCACGCCGGGAAAGCGGTACTGGTTGACGGCAAAGCGGGCAACCTGCACTTCACTGAGGTTGACCTTTACCGGAATCGAGGTAAAGCGATGGGAGCGTGCGCGCTCCTTTTTGAAGCCGGCGATATCATCGTCGGTTAAATCGACGACGTCACGCAGCGCATCCAGCGTCTGCTGCACGTTATCGACTTTCTCCGGCATCATCTCCAGCTGATAAATGGTGCGGTTAAGCGCCAGCGGGGTGCCGTTGCGATCGTAAATAATGCCGCGGCTCGGCGGGATCGGTACCAGCTTGATGCGGTTTTCGTTCGAACGCGTCTGATAATCATTGAAGCGAACGATTTGCACATTGTACAGGTTGGCGACCAGAACGCCGGTAAGCAGCAAAATCCCCAAAAAAGCGACCAGCGCCCGGCGCACGAACAGCGAGGATTCAGCCGTATAGTCGCGGAAAGAATTCTGTAATTTCATTCGCTGCTTAGTCTACCCTGATCATCATTACTCACGGTGGTACGGGTGGTTGGTGGTAATGCTCCACGCCCGATACAGACTCTCGGCCACCAGTACGCGCACCAGCGGGTGAGGTAAGGTGAGGGTGGAGAGCGACCAACTCTGTTCCGCCGCTGCTTTACAGGCTGGAGAGAGGCCTTCCGGGCCGCCTACCAGCAAACTGACGTCGCGCCCGTCCTGTTTCCAGCGTTCCAGTTCGCGCGCCAGCTGCGGCGTATCCCATGGTTTTCCCGGAATATCCAGGGTCACGATACGGTTCTTACCGGCAGCGGCCAACATCATCTCGCCCTCTTTTTCGAGGATGCGCTTGATATCGGCGTTCTTGCCGCGTTTACCGGCGGGGATCTCCACCAGTTCAAACGGCATATCTTTGGGAAAACGGCGCAGATACTCGCTAAAGCCGGTCTGTACCCAGTCCGGCATTTTGGTGCCAACGGCCACCAGCTGCAACTTCACGCATTAACTCCAGAGTTTTTCCAGCTCGTACAAACGACGGCTCTCTTCCTGCATGACGTGAACCATCACGTCGCCGAGGTCGACGACGATCCAGTCGGCGGCGGCTTCCCCTTCAACGCCCAGCGGCAGCATGCCGGCGGCGCGGGATTCCTGAACCACGTGGTCAGCGATGGACATCACGTGACGGGTAGAGGTGCCGGTGCAGATAATCATGCAATCGGTGATGCTGGATTTGCCATGTACATCAATGGCGACGATGTCCTGACCTTTCAGGTCATCAATTTTGTCGATAACAAAATCCTGGAGTGCTTTACCCTGCAAGTGTTCCCCCTGGGTGCATGAAGATTGATAATGATAAAGAGCCTGACAGTATACCTGAACTGATGAAAAAGTCGGGTGAAATGTCTGTCGGCAGGCGTTCGTGGCGGGGTATCATCCCATCCCTCGCCGCGGATTGCATCGCCATTTTTGTAAAACAATTTCTGCAAACATGCTGTGGCGGATGCTGCCCGGCAGCGGAGAATAGCAGCCTGCTGTGGCCTGTCAATGGTCTGGCGGGAATTCTTCTTGCGGCTGCCAGACGGCCTGGCTATTTAATACGCGCAGGGTGGTGAAATCGTCGCGCATATCGAGGAGGCTCCAGGCGCCATGGGCAATCGGGAAATGCCACATCGCCGCCGCGGGCATCTGCAACAGCAGGGCCGTCAGCAGGCTCAGGACGCCCTGATGGCCGACAATCAGCAGGTGGTCAAGATGGCGGCAGTCGGCCAGCGTTGTGGTGAATTCGCTGACGCGGCGGGCAAAATTCTGAAAGCTTTCGCCATTGGTGGGGGCCGCGTGCTGCCAGTCAGCACACCACGCGGCATAGTTTTCCGCATCCTCTCGCTGAAGGTCGCGATGATGACGCATCTCCCAGTCGCCGAAAAACATTTCATTGAGCGTGGCATGGCACTCACGCGGGATATGGCGATCGCCAAGCAGCAGATCGGCCGTTGTCCCGGTTCTCGCAAGCTCGCTACAGATGACTTTGTCGAAAGGTACTGCCCGCAGCCGTTCGCCGAGCGCTCGCGCCTGGGCGACGCCGCGCGGCGTCAGAGGAGTGGGGGCGTGGCCGCTGTATAACCCGGCAACGTTGGCTTCGGTTTCGCCGTGGCGAACTAACCATAATTTCATGATGATGCTCAGACAGGCGGTGGAGACGTGGCGCTACGATAGCGCTTTTTTAGCATCAGGCCCAGTCCGGGGTCAGCAATAGAGTCCCTGCTCGCGGATGTAGTCCAGCACGGTGGCTGGCAGCATCTCGGCGCAGGATTCCCCGCGCTCGAGGCGCTGGCGGATAATCGTCGCCGAGATATCGAACCACGGCGTTTCCGCCAGGTAGATGGCCCCGGCGGGGCGGTTATGCAGGCGCTCTACGTCGTGGGTTAAGTGACGGTCCAGCCACTGCTGATCAGCGTCGTGCGCCATGGTCAGCGGGTAACCCGGGCGGCGGCAGACGATCAGATGAACGTTATCAAGGATGGTTTCATAGCGGTGCCAGGTGGGGAAGGTGAGCAGCGAATCCTGGCCGATGATAAACGCCAGCGGTTTTTCTGCCCCCTGCTCCTGGCGCCATGCCTGCAGCGTGTCTGCTGTCCAGGAGGGGGTGTCACGCTGCAGTTCGCGTTCGTCGAGCGTGAACAGCGGCTTATCGGCAATCGCCAGCTTCAGCATATGCACGCGCTGGGCGCTGGTGGCTTCCGGCTGGGGACGGTGCGGCGGGACGTTGTTAGGCATGATGATGACCTTGCTCAGGCCAATCTGATTCGCCAGGATCTCGACCGGCTTGAGGTGACCATAATGCACCGGATCGAAGGTGCCGCCATAGATTGCCTGTAACTGAGTCATATCAACCATCAATAAAAACGTCCGCCAGGGCTTTGTGGCAGAGCAACAACGAAAGACTTTCCAGTTCGGGCCAGACGTCGTGCCCGTAATCCTGTTTAAAGGTCAGTTCCGCGCGGGTCAGGAGGGTCACCGCCTGGCGCAACTGTTCCCCGCTCAGTCGGGCGAGGGCATCGCTGAGCAGCTGACGGCGGTTTTGCCAGACCCGATGTTTATCAAACAGCGAGCGCAGCGGCGTGTGCGTCGACTGGCGTTTGAGCGTGACCAGCAGCAGCAGCTCCCGCTGTAGCGTACGCAGCAGGATCGCCGGCTCGCAGCCTTCAAGGCGGAGCTGTTGCAGAACATGCAGCACGCGCTTGCTTTTGCCTGCCAGTAGCGCATCGACCCAATGGTAAGGGGTAAAGTGGGCGGCATCGTTTACCGCCTGCTCAACCCGGGGCAGGGTCAGCTTACCGTCCGGCCAGAGCAGCGCCAGACGCTCCAGCGCCTGCGCCAGCGCCAGCAGATTACCTTCGTAACAGTAGCACAGCAGCTGACTGGCCGCGTCGTCGAGCTGCAGCTGATGCTGTTTGGCCCGGGCGGCCAGCCAGCGCGGCAGCTGTGCGTATTCCGGCGTCTGGCAACTGACCTGGACGGCCCGCTGCGCCAGGGCGGTAAGCCACGCGGCATTCTCCTGGGCTTTGGTCAGCTTATTCCCGCGAACTATCAGCAGCAGGTCGTCGTGCAGCAGGCCGATCAGGGTCGCCAGCTGTTCGTTGATCGCCGCGTTAGGGCCGTTTTCCGGCAGGATTAGCAGCAGCGTTTGCCGGCTGGAGAACAGACTCAACGCCTGGCTTAACGCGAAAATCGCCTGCCAGTCGGTACTGTTATCGATGGTGAAGGTGTGGTGCTCGGTAAAGCCCTGGGCGGCAGCGGCTTCGCGAATGGCGTCCTGGCTTTCCTGCAACAGCAGGGGATCGTTGCCAAGCAGCAGATAGGCCGCGCGCAGCCCTTCAGTGAGCTGCGCGCGGAGTTGTTCCGGGTACAACCGAATCATCATTGACCCAGAGTGGTGGAGACGCGGTTACCCGAGGAAGCCGGTGCCGTGCTGCCGGCGACCGGTTTCTCTTCCTGCTGGGTTGCTTCAACATCTGCAACCTGCACGCTCGGCAGCTTACGAATCAGCTGTTCCGCCGCTTTGTCGTACATTTCCTGGATAATCATATCCTGCTCGGCGTCTTTCGCTAACGCCGCCTGCGGGTTATCGAAGAACGAACGATAGACCTTGGTGGTAATCGGATAGATATCGTGACCCGGGATCAGGACGCTGGCATGAACGGTCATGACCATCTGATATTCCGCGGTACGACCATCCTGGAACACCGAGGCGGTATCTTTCTGAATCGACGAACCATCGAGGCGCAGAGAAGGAACATCTTTACGCAGCGTGCTGGCGTCGATCAGGTCCACGCCATTAAGACGCAGCTGATTACGTACCGCGCGACTTAACGGTCCGTTCGGATCGCTCGACTGAAGAATCATGGTTTTCATGGTGGTGGGCACCTTCGTAGTGCTACGCAGATGCCAGCCACAGCCGGCGGTGACAAGCACCGCCAGGGATAACAACATTGTTACCAGATATCGCACGCTTCCTCCCGCGCTTAGCCAACGACCAGATTGAGCAGTTTACCCGGAACGTAAATCACTTTACGCACGGTTTTACCGTCGAGATATTTCGCGACCAGATGCTCCTGGCCGGCACGCTCGCGGACCTGCTCTTCAGTTGCATCTACCGCAACGGTAATTTTACCACGAACTTTGCCATTGACCTGGACGACGACGAGGGTGCTGTCTTCCACCATCGCGCTTTCATCCGCCACCGGCCACGGTGCGTTGTCGATATCGCCTTCGCCGTTCAGCTCGCGCCACAGTGTGAAGCTGGCGTGCGGGGTGAACGGGTTCAGCATACGCACCACCGCCAGCAGCGCTTCCTGCATCAGGGCACGATCCTGTTCGTCTTCCTGCGGCGCTTTCGCCAGCTTGTTCATCAGCTCCATGATCGCCGCGATGGCGGTGTTGAAGGTCTGACGACGGCCGATGTCATCGGTCACTTTGGCGATCGTTTTGTGAATATCGCGACGCAGCGCTTTCTGATCTTCACTCAGCGCCGCCACGTTCAGTGCCGCAACGTCCCCTTTGGTGGTGTGCTCGTAGACCAGTTTCCAGACGCGTTTCAGGAAGCGGTTAGCCCCTTCAACGCCAGATTCCTGCCACTCGAGGGTCATATCCGCCGGGGACGCAAACATCATGAACAGACGCACGGTATCCGCGCCATAACGCTCAACCATCACCTGCGGGTCGATGCCGTTGTTTTTCGACTTGGACATCTTGCTCATGCCGGTGTACACCAGCTCATGGCCTGCCGCGTCTTTCGCTTTCACGATGCGGCCTTTTTCGTCGCGCTCAACGATGGCGTCAACCGGGGAAACCCAGTTACGTTCGCCGTTTTCGCCTACATAGTAGAAGGCGTCAGCCAGCACCATGCCCTGGCACAGCAGCTGCTTCGCCGGCTCATCGGAGTTGACCATGCCCGCGTCGCGCATCAGCTTGTGGAAGAAGCGGAAGTAGAGCAGGTGCATGATGGCGTGTTCGATACCGCCGATGTAGATATCTACCGGCAGCCAGTAGTTGGCCGCTTTCGAATCCAGCATCCCTTCCTGATACTGCGGGCAGGTGTAGCGCGCATAGTACCAGGAGGATTCCATAAAGGTGTCAAAGGTGTCGGTTTCACGCAGCGCCGGCTGACCGTTAACGGTGGTCTTCGCCCATTCAGGATCGGCTTTGATCGGGCTGGTGATGCCGTCCATGACCACATCTTCCGGCAGGATCACCGGCAGTTGATCTTCCGGGGTCGGCAGCACGGTGCCATCTTCCAGGGTCACCATCGGGATCGGCGCACCCCAGTAGCGTTGACGGGACACACCCCAGTCACGCAGACGGTAGTTAATTTTACGCTCGCCTACGCCCATGGCTGCCAGTTTGTCGGCAATGGCGTTGAAGCCGGCTTCATAATCGAGGCCGCTGAACTCGCCGGAGTTAAACAGGACGCCTTTCTCGGTCAGCGCCTGCGCGGAGAGATCCGGCTCGCTGCCGTCAGCGGCGAGGATAACCGGCTTGATGTTCAGACCGTACTTGCTGGCGAACTCATAGTCACGCTGGTCGTGACCCGGAACGGCCATGACCGCGCCGGTGCCATATTCCATCAGCACGAAGTTTGCCGCCCAGACAGGAATTTCTTCGCCGGTCAGCGGGTGAATGGCTTTAAACCCGGTATCGACGCCTTTTTTCTCCATCGTCGCCATGTCGGCTTCGGCTACTTTGGTATTACGGCATTCGTCGATAAAGGCAGCCAGCGCCGGATTGTTCGCTGCAGCCTGCTGCGCCAGCGGGTGACCCGCCGCGACAGCCAGGTAGGTGCAGCCCATAAAGGTGTCCGGACGGGTGGTGTAGACGGTCAGCTTATCGGCGTAGTTGTTGACGTCAAAGGAGATTTCCACCCCTTCGGAACGGCCGATCCAGTTGCGCTGCATGGTCTTTACGGTGTCTGGCCAGTGATCCAGTTTATCCAGATCGTTCAGCAGTTCATCGGCGTAGGCGGTGATTTTAATAAACCACTGCGGGATCTCTTTACGCTCGACTTTGGTATCGCAGCGCCAGCAGCAGCCGTCGATAACCTGTTCGTTGGCCAGTACGGTCTGGTCGTTCGGGCACCAGTTCACCGCGGAGGTTTTCTTGTATACCAGCCCTTTTTTGTACAGCTCGGTGAAGAACTTCTGCTCCCAGCGGTAGTATTCCGGGGTGCAGGTCGCCAGCTCGCGGCTCCAGTCATAGCCAAAACCCAGCATTTTGAGCTGGTTTTTCATGTAGGCGATGTTGTCGTAGGTCCACGGTGCTGGCGCGGTGTTGTTTTTCACTGCCGCGCCTTCCGCCGGCAGACCAAACGCATCCCAGCCAATCGGCTGCAGGACGTTTTTGCCCAGCATACGCTGGTAGCGGGCAATCACGTCGCCGATGGTGTAGTTACGCACGTGACCCATGTGTAGTCGACCAGAAGGATAAGGAAGCATCGACAGGCAGTAATACTTCTCTTTGCTCTCGTCTTCAGTTACTTCAAATGTACGATTTTCGTCCCAGTGAAGCTGGACTTTCGATTCTATCTCTTCCGGGCGGTATTGCTCTTGCATGGCAGCCAGTGGTCCTGTTTTCAATACAGCTACAAAATGTAGCCAATGGATGTGTTATTTCAGATCGGCATAGCATAGCCCAAACGCCCCCGTCAAAACAGCCTTTCGCACATTAACATCGGCAAAAGCCGCGCTGATTATTTCGCGACTCTGTGGCTTGTCAGACACAGCGGGAGAGGAATAAGGTCTATTATCAGAAGACGTTAACCACACCGGAGGCGAAATGATGAACAAGGTTGCTCAATATTACCGTGAACTGGTCTCCTCGCTCAGCGAACGGCTCCGCCATGGAGAGCGCGATATCGACGCGCTGGTGACACAGGCGCGGGAAAAAATCGCCCGCGCCGGCGATCTCACGCAGAGCGAGATCGAGTCGGTGATTGCGGCAGTAAAACGCGATCTCGAGGAGTTTGCCCGCAGCTACGAAGAGAGTCATGAAGACGAGAGCGACAGCGTGTTTATGCGGGTGATCAAAGAGAGCCTGTGGCAGGAACTGGCTGATATCACCGACAAAACGCAGCTCGAGTGGCGCGAAGTCTTTCAGGATCTGAATCACCACGGCGTGTACCACAGCGGTGAGGTGGTCGGCCTGGGCAATCTGGTCTGCGAGAAGTGCCACTATCACCTGGCAGTGTATACCCCGGACGTGCTGCCGCGCTGTCCGAAGTGTGGCCACGATCAGTTCCAGCGTCGGCCCTTCGAACCCTAAGCGGTGCGAAAAACGATGCGCGAGGCTGCGCGCATCGTGGTTTGTCTTATTTCACGGTGTTGACTTCGGTGCTCTTGAAATACTGTTTCCCACCCATGTCGCTAACATATTTCTGCGATGAGTTGAGTACCAGTTTATCGGCGGTTAAGGTCCCGACGCCGCATTTCGCCAGGCCCAGTATGCCGCAACTTTTACCACCATTGACCACTTTGGTGGCGGTTAACGTCATATTGCCGCCCGTGCTGAGGGTGGAATAGTTGTAGATCGCGCCTTTATTTTTGGTATTTAAGGTCAGGTCGCCGGTGCTGCTGATCTGCCCTTCGTTGGTGATATCTGAGTAGGTCGTGATTGAAATATTCTTTGCATTGATAGTGCCATTGTTGCTTACCACGCCATGATCGGTGGTGATATCGGCCGCCTTCATATAACCATTTTGATTCAGCCAGTAGCTGTGGGCGGTAATGGCATTGGTGGCTTCCATGCGACCGCTGGTGCTTTGCGCCAGCGTACCGTTGGTCTGCAGATTGATATTTTCGCCGGTGATATTGCCGAGGTTATAGATTTCGCCCGTATTGGCGCTGCCGTCCTGCTTAAGGGACTGAACGGTGGTTTGGCCAGTAGAGTTAATGTTGCCGGTGTTTTTAAAGCTGTCGCCGACAAAGGTGAGGTTGGTGTTTTTGGCGCTGATTTTGCCTTCATTGAGGAAATCACCGATTGCCGTGGCGGTAATCTGGTTATTCGACAGCAGGGACGCTTTGGCCTCATTGCGGATTTTCCCGCCGCTGGTCAGGCTTAACCCGCTGGTGCCGGTCATCGTGCCTGAGTCGCCGTTGGTGATATTGCCGTTGGCGGAGGCAATCAGCTGGCCGCCGGAAAGAGAGCCGGTGTTAACGATATAGTCGCCGCTGGAAAGCATTAAATAATAGGCGCCAGCGATGCTGCCGTTATTGGTGATACCCGTGGCGGTGGAAACCTGGCTCAGCAAACCTTTGCCCGTTATTGTCCCTTTGTTTAGCAGGTTACCGTTGCTGGTGAGCTGCAGCGTGCTGTTAGCGACAATGGAGCCCTGGTTACGTACGCCAAAGCCGATGTTATTGCCGACCATGCTGATGCTGTTGGCGGTGATGCCGCCAAGGCTGCTGACGTCGATGCTGTACTGCGGGTTGATCGTCATTTCGATAAGCGTCGCTTGTTTACCTGCAGAGGTTATCGCGCCAGAGCTGTTATCCATGGTGAAGCGACCTGCGCTGACCAGGGCATTATTGGCCTGTACTTTACCGTTAATCTTAATCGCATCGGCGAGCAGAACCGCGTAGCCGTTAGCGGCGTTCATGCCATTTTCGCCGATGGTGAGGGTGCCGCCCGTTACGGTATAGCTGCCGATGGCGCCGTCACTGGTCATGTTGACTTTACCGGTGGTCAGGATGGCCTTGTTGGTATTGACAAAGCTACAGCCGGAGCAGGTAATGCCGTTCGGGTTGGCGATCACCACGTCCGCTTTCTGACCGTTAACTTCGATAAAGCCCTTCAGGCTACTGGCGTTTTTGGAGGTGACCTCGTTCAAAATCACCGAGGCGCTGCCGGCGGTCAGATTATTGTTACGGGCGATATTGCCAAAGGTGCTGTGGCTGACATCATCGCCGCTGTTATTGAGGATGGTGCCATTGGTGCCAACGTTGAAGTCGCGGTACAGGTTATGGGAGACACCTGCGGCGTTCGGCTTTTCAATATCAATAACCGTGGCGCCGGACGAATGCGTATAGCTGGTCGGGTCGGCATAAACCACCGACGAGGTTAATACTGCCGCCAGCGCGACATAAGAAGCTTTAAACTTAAACATTTCATTTATTCCTTTAAATTAAGATTAATAAACAACGTAGCTGAAAGGGTCAATAATGATTGAATTAATACCTCCACTGTAATGAAAAGCCCATATTCAGGGCGTCGCTATGAAACGTATCCGGTTTACTGAGCGGGGTGCTAATAAACAGATCGTATTGTGTTGACCATAGCTCGCCGCGCAGGCCGCTGACGGCGCCGGAAAGGACTTTGCCTTTTTGATACATATCGGCGCCAATAAGGCGACCCACATCCGCGCCCAGATAGAATTGCCGCTCAGAGGTAGGGAGATCCCAGATAAAATCGTTGCGCCAGTACCATCCCTGATTGCCGGACAGGCTGTTTTCACCGTCAAAACCGCGCACGCTCCAGCGACTGCCAATATTGAATTTATTATCGGAAGCGAGTTTGTCCGGGCTGAACTGGGCGCTCAAGCGGGGAGCCCAGGTAAATTTGTTGCCGGTGGCGTCAAATTTCATTAGCGCCTGCAGATTACCATGCACGATCCGCGACAGCGGGCTGTATAACCCGGCCTTTTCCTCCGGCGTTGGCGTTGAGCTGAGCCACGGCAGGCTGCGCTGGATGCCGATGCTGGCATCAACAATCTTTTTGTTAAAGTAGTGCTGGTGGTTGAGGGTGAACTCCCAGGCGGGTGTCTGCTTGCGCATCACCTGTAGCTCACTGCCGCCAAAGTAATAATGCGAGGTACTTTTGGCGATCCGCAGGTCGGCGGTGGTTTTTTGCTGTCGGGTGTGGGAGAGCAGACGACTCAGCGTGGCGCTGTAGTAGCGATTCTTGCTCTTATAGTCCATCGTCGACCAGTTGCCGTTAAACTGCTGGCGATACTGGCTGTATGCCCCGTAGGCGCTGAGTGTCCAGTAGCCGAAGGGGATGGAGTAATACAGGCTGCCGTTGTGGTTGCCGTCGTTATGCTGATTGAATTCAATATCGCCCCCGCCGGAAAGGTACAGGATATCGTTGAGGGTGGTCAGGTCGTAGAGATAGAGGGCGCCGCCGGCCTGGTAGCGGCCGCTGGCTTTGCTGCCGGCGTCGTCAAGCCAGGCGCCAAGCTGCCATTTTTTCGCCAGGCTGCGGGCAATCTGGATATCGCTTTCCCCCTCGTGCTGCCCCGGCAGCAGTTTCATGTGCGCCGTCGCGCCGGGCAGACGCTGCAGATTGGCCATCCCCTGCTCAAGATCGCTTAAGCGCAGGATTGTGCCGGAAGAGGTTGGCAGTGAATTCCACAGGCGGGTGGTGTCTGAGCCGTCGGCATAGCCGATAGCGCCCACTTTGCCATAGTGCAGCGTCAGCCTGAGCATGCCGTGCTCCAGCGACTGGGAGGGCACATCAATCAGCGAGGTGATGTAGCCTTGCGCAATCAGCTCGTTTTGCAAGGTATAGGCCAGCAGGCGAATACCTTCGCTGCCGAGGCAGCGGCCCTGCGCCTGCTGCGCGGTTTTCGCCAGTAATTTCCGGGTGAGCGCCTGGTTATCGGAGTCGATATCGACCCGGTTGATCAATTTACAATGCGTTTCCTCAGGGAAAGGGATACCCTGCGGCGCCACGCGCTGTTGTGAAGACTGAAAGTCCTGTTGCTGTGGCGCCAGCGCCTCCTGGCGGGCTTTATCCTGTTCCGTCTGGTGAGCCGAGGTGGTCAACTGTGCGGCCCCGGCGGCTGAGGTGCCCGCCAGAGTGATAAACAGTAGCCCGGTGAGCGTGCGAGATCGAATTAACATGAAGCAATATCCATTTGTTTCATTGGTTCGGTGGCGCATCCGTTATTCTGCGTGCGGCAGAGAATATTGATGGCCTTTATTTCGCGCAGGCGAGGTCAGGCAAGAATATTATATTCAATTAATAAAATAATCGTGCGACGAACCTGTTACGAGGCGTTATATGCTAGCGGCGGTAGTGAAGCAGATCCACGAATTCATTAGTGAATTCTTTATGAATTGATCGATTTAATAAATAAGTTCAGCTTTTATCGCTGAGGTTTATTTGGTACGTAAATGATAGTAGCGATAACCGGCCGCATAAATAATATTGAATAATAATATGGCGGGAAAGATAAGCTGCGCATACCGGGCGGTATGCGCAGCGAATAACGATTAATGCAGAATTTTGGCGAGGAAATCTTTGGCGCGATCGGATTGCGGATTGGCAAAGAAAGCTTCTTTATCGGCATCTTCGACAATCTTCCCTTCATCCATAAAGATCACCCGGTTCGCCACCTTGCGGGCAAAACCCATTTCATGGGTCACGACCATCATGGTCATCCCCTCGTTGGCCAGTTCGACCATGACGTCCAGCACCTCGTTAATCATCTCCGGGTCAAGCGCTGAGGTGGGCTCATCAAACAGCATAGCGATCGGGTCCATACACAGGGCACGGGCAATGGCCACGCGCTGCTGCTGACCACCGGAGAGCTGCGCCGGATATTTTTCCGCATGCGCCGCCAGGCCAACGCGCTCCAGCAATTTGAGGCCTTTCTTGCGCGCTGATGCTTTATCGCGGTTAAGCACTTTGACCTGCGCCAGCGTCAGGTTGTCGATAATCGACAGATGAGGGAACAGTTCAAAATGCTGAAAGACCATTCCGACGTGCGAGCGCAGTTTAGCCAGGTTGGTCTTTTTATCGTTAACCACGGTGCCGTCGACGATAATCTGCCCCTGTTGCACAGGCTCAAGGCCGTTTACGGTTTTAATCAGCGTGGATTTACCGGAGCCTGACGGCCCGCAGACCACCACGACTTCACCTTTTTTCACTTCCGTGGAGCAATCGGTCAGCACCTGAAAGTGACCATACCATTTTGAAACGTTTTTCAGGGTAATCATTACACAGTCCTTTTCTTCAACCAGCTGACCAACAGCGAGGCGCTGAGGCTAATCACAAAATAGACGCCGCCCGCGAACAGGATCATTTCGACCTGGGTTCCGTCACGCTCGCCAATGGTGGAGGCGGTACGGAAGAAGTCGGCGAGGCTCAATACATACACCAGCGAGGTATCCTGGAACAGGACGATCCCCTGGGTAAGCAGCAGCGGTACCATGGCGCGGAAGGCCTGCGGCAGGATCACCAGCCGCATTGACTGCCAGTGGGTCATCCCCAGCGCCAACGCGGCGCCGGACTGGCCGCGGGAGATGCTCTGGATGCCAGCGCGGATAATCTCTGAGTAGTAGGCGGCTTCGAACATCGAAAAGGCCACCATCGCCGAGATCAGGCGAATATCCGTTTTCGGCGACAGCCCCAGCACGTTCTGCAGGAAGCCCGGGACAATCAGGTAGAACCACAGCAGGACCATCACCAGCGGGATAGAACGGAATACGTTAACGTAGGTTTTAGCAAACCAGGCCAGCGGCAGAAAACTGGACAGGCGCATCACCGCCAGCAGGGTGCCCCAGACGATACCGACCACGATGGCGATCACCGTAATCTTCAGGGTGATCACCAGCCCTGCCAGCAGATAGGGCATAGACGGAACGATCGAACTCCAGTCAAAATCGTACATTATTTGCCTCCCATATTGCCAGGCAGGCGAACCTTACGCTCGACCACATACATAATCAGCATAATCACCGCGTTGATGAAGACGTAGGCCAGGGTGATGGCCGTAAAAGACTCCCAGGCATGAGCGGAGTAGTCCAGCAGTTTGCCCGCCTGCGCGGCCATATCGGCAAGACCGATGGTGGAGGCGATGGCCGAGTTTTTCACCAGGTTCATCATTTCCGAGGTCATCGGCGGCACGATAACGCGGTAGGCGTTCGGCAGCAGCACGTAGCGGTAGGTTTGCGGCAGGGTCAGGCCCATCGCCAGACCGGCGTTCTTCTGCCCGCGCGGCAGCGACTGAATGGCGGCGCGTACCTGCTCGCAGACGCGGGCGGCGGTAAACAGCCCCAGGCACAGCATGGAGGAGACAAAGAACTGAATGTTTGGGTCCAGCTCCGATTTAAACCACATGCCGATATTTTCCGGCAGGAATTCCGGCACCACCAGGTACCAGGTAAAGAACTGCACGATCAGCGGCACGTTGCGAAACAGTTCGACATAGCAGGTGCCAATGCCCGAGAGGAAGCGATTGGGGACCGTGCGTAAAATGCCAAACAGTGAGCCGACGAGAAAAGCGATGATCCAGGCCGAGATGGAGAGGGCGACGGTTATCTGAAAACCGCTCCACAGCCAGCCCAGGTAGGTAGTGTTGCCGAAGGGGGCCTGTTGCAGGAATATCCCCCAGTTCCAGTCTATTGACATACATGACTCCTGGAAAAAAAAGGGTAGCCATTGCTACCCTCGAAGACGGTTGTCCAGCTTGTTTCGGTATTCGCGGCGGCTGGGGAACGACCAGCCACCGTATAGTCTGTCCGTGCTGTGACAATCATCGGGAGGGCAGGATATCCCGCCCCTGGTTGTTATAATTAGTTCAGTGCTTTGTCATTAGGTGATTTGAACAGCGCTTTCATGTCGTCAGACAGTTCGAAGTTCAGGTTAAGGTTTTTCGGCGGAATTGGATTTTTGAACCATTTATCAAACCATTTCGCCGCTTCGCCAGAGGTCTGAGCCTGAGCAACGGTTTCATCGACCAGCGCTTTGAACGACGGATCGTCTTTACGCAGCATGCAGCCATAGGCTTCTTTCGACTGTGCGGTGCCGACGATTTCCCAGTTATCCGGTTTCTTCGCCTTGGCGCGTTCGCCGGCCAGCAGAGCGTCATCCATCATAAAGGCCACGGCGCGTCCGCTTTCCAGGGTGCGGAAAGAGTCGCCATGATCTTTGGCGCTGATAATGCGCATATTCATTTTTTTCTCATCGTTCAGCTTATGCAGCAGGATCTCTGAGGTGGTTCCGGAGGTGACAACGACCGCTTTATCCTTCAGGTCCGGGAAATCTTTGATCGGACCGCCTTTCTTCACCAGCAGACGGGTGCCGACCACGAAGATGGTATCGGAGAAGGCCGCCTGTTTCTGGCGCTCAAGGTTGTTGGTGGTTGAGCCGCACTCGAAATCAAAGGTGCCATTCTGCAGCAGCGGGATACGGTTCTGCGAGGTGACAGGGATCAGTTTGACCTGCAGGTCCGGCTTGTTCAGCTTTTTCTTGATGGCATCAACGATGGCGTTGGAGTAGTCCTGAGAGTAGCCCACAACCTTCTGCTGGTTATCGTAGTAAGAGAACGGGACTGAAGATTCACGATGGCCGACAACGATAACCCCATTTTTGGCGATCTTATCCAGGGTGCTCTGGCCTGCCGCCGGGGCGGCATCTTCTGCGTGTGCCAGACCGGCGGTCACACCCATGACCAGCATTGCGGCGGCCAGTTTACGTAATTGCATATCCAACTCCTTATCCGTAGCGTCAGCGGCGCTATTGATACCCATTGTGATTGTGTGTGTTGTTATTCGAGGCACGCGTCCACGTGCCGCATTTGTATGTGTTTGTTAGCATTTAGTTTGGCTTAATGTAAAGATTTTGCTGTTTTATTGTTTATTTTTGCGAAGTGCTCCGCACCAATGGGAGGCAAAGATCTTCCATTGCACCAAAATAGCGCGACCGCCGAACGTTTATGGTGCAACCCGGTTGCACTGGGTCGGACGATGGCGCTACCAGGGAGAATAAAGCAATGACTGTGCCAGGATGGCTGGCGCGGGGAGAAAAATGCCGGCGACGGGCGTCGCCGGCGGAGAAACTTATCGGCGACGCTGACGCAGGCTCATCAGTAGCGCAGCGAAGCCAAACAGCGCCGTCAGCGCCCATAGCGGCCAGTTGCCGGTGCGGGCGTAAGGGGTTAAGCCGCTGGTGGGCGTCACGGTGGTGGTCAACACCTCGCGGGTAAACTGCGGGATCATCTTCTGGATCTCGCCGCGCGGGCCGATCACCGCAGTAATGCCGTTGTTGGTGCTGCGCAGGAGTGGGCGGGCCAGCTCCAGGGCGCGCATCCGCGCCATCTGGAAGTGTTGCCACGGACCGATGGACTTACCGAACCAGGCGTCGTTGGAGATGGTCAGCAGGAAGTCGGTATCCGGCCGGAAGTTATCGCGTACCTGTTCCCCGAGGATGATCTCGTAGCAGATGGCGGCGGTCAGCTTCAGGTTATGCGCCATCAGCTGCGGCTGCACGTAGGGGCCGCGGCTGAAGGAGGACATCGGCAGGTCAAAGAACGGCGCCAGCGGACGCAGAATCGATTCCAGCGGCACAAACTCACCGAACGGCACCAGATGGTTCTTGTTGTAACGGTTGGTCGAGTCGTAGCGGTACGGGTTATCTTTACCGAGGGTAATGATGGTGTTGTAGGTATCGTAGCGGTTCTGCTTATTGAGACGCGCATCGACAATGCCGGTGATCAGCGAACTGTCTTTTGCGCGCAGCAGATCGTCCATCATGCTGAGGAACTGCTGCTGGTTGATCTCCAGATCCGGGATCGCCGACTCGGGCCAGATAATCAGCTGCGAGTGGCCGATATGCGGCTGGGTCAGCGCCAGGTAGGTTTTCAGGGTGTTGACCAGCTGCTTCTCGTCCCACTTCATGGCCTGTGGGATATCGCCTTGCACCAGCGAGACCTGGGTCGCGCGCTCCGGCAGCAGCTGATACCACTGGATATAGCGCAGCGGGAACGGCAGGGCGAACAGCAGCGCGGCAATAGCCAGCGGCTTCCAGTTACGCTGGACGAGGGCCAGGGCCAGCAGGCCGCTAACCATCATCAGCAGGAAGTTGATCGCCTCGACGCCCATCACCGGTGCGAGACCTTTCAGCGGGCCGTCGATCTGGCTATAGCCGAACTGCAGCCATGGGAAGCCGGTCAGCACCCAGCCGCGCAGGAACTCGGTGATTTGCCAGACGACGGGGGCGGCGATAGCCACCCGCAGCCAGCTGGTTTTGGGCCACAGCCGGGAGAGCAGGCCGGCAAACAGGCCGGTATAGAGCGAGAGATAGGCCGCCAGCAGAACGACGAGAAAGACGTTAACCGGACCTGGCATACCGCCGAATTGCGCGATGCTGACATAGACCCAGTTGATACCGGTGCCAAACAGCCCGAATCCCCAGAAATAGCCGATCCCGGCGCTTTGCAGCGGGCGTCGGTTGAGGGTTAACGCCTGCAGACCGATCAGCGAAACGATAGCTGCCGGCCAGAAGTCATAAGGTGAAAAAGCCAGCGTTCCGCTGGCTCCGAATAGCAGCGCCAGCAGCAGACGTACGCGCTGGCGTTCAAGAAGAGAGGCAAATACCATTTAGGCTAATCGTCCCGTAAATTAACGCCTGTTGCCACAGGCTATGCTGTTTGCCAGCAGGGGGAGGGGACAGCCGGGGATCGCCCACGGTCTGTCTCCCGGCTGGCCGTGACCTTCAGCGCCGCGGCTTACTCTTCCAGCTTCGGCTGGGGAGCGTCATCGGGCAGCTTTACATGCACCTGAATGATACGACGGCTATCTGCCATTGCCACCTTGAATTGGTAACCATCAATGTCGATAGATTCGCCGCGGGCCGGCAGATGGCCGAAGGCCTGCATCACCAGCCCGCCAATGGTATCCACTTCTTCATCGCTGAAGTGCGTGTCGAAGGCGTCGTTGAAGTCTTCGATGGAGGCCAGAGCGCGCACCGTCCAGGTGTGGCGGCTCAGCTGGCGGAAATCGATATCTTCTTCTTCGTCGTATTCGTCTTCAATTTCCCCGACGATGAGCTCAAGGATATCCTCGATGGTCACCAGGCCGGAGACGCCGCCGAATTCGTCAATAACGATCGCCATATGGTAGCGCTGTGAGCGAAACTCTTTCAGCATGCGGTCGACCCGCTTGCTTTCCGGGACGACAACCGCCGGCCGTAACACTTTTTCCATGCTGAAGGCTTCGGCGTCGCTGCGCATAAACGGCAGCAGATCCTTGGCCATCAGAATCCCTTCGATGTGATCTTTATCTTCACTGATGACCGGGAAACGCGAGTGGGCGGATTCGATAATGACATCCAGGCACTCGTCCAGCGTCTGGTTACGTTTCAGGGTTATCATTTGTGAACGGGGGATCATAATGTCGCGGACCCGCTGGTCGGCGATATCCATTACCCCTTCGAGCATGTCACGCGTATCTTCATCGATAAGATCGTTCTGCCCGGAATCACGGATCAGCGCCAGCAGTTCATCACGGTTTTTCGGTTCCCCGTGAAAAAGCTGGCTGAGTAACAGGGAGAAAAATCCCTTTTTGCTGTTTACTGTGTCACTACTGTGTGAATTGTCGTCGCTCATGGCGTCGTTTGGGTTCTCATGTTGATTTAACTGTCGCTCGTCGCGCGTAAACTCAGCGCCGGACGGCATGGGTTGCCTGACGTTCAGGCTGGCAAAATGCAGGAACAGCGGCCGGATGCGGCGCAAGCGCCGCCATCCGGCAGGGGGCTATTCAGCAATCTTCTCGGAAATGTACGGGTCCTCATAGCCCAGAGCAAGCATTATCTCTGTTTCAAGGCCTTCCATCTCTTCCGCTTCGTCGTCTTCGATATGATCGTAGCCCAGCAGATGCAGGCTGCCGTGCACCACCATATGCGCCCAGTGCGCCTCCAGCGGTTTACCTTGCTCGCTGGCTTCCTGCTCCACCACCTGACGGCAGATGATCAGATCGCCGAGCAGCGGCATTTCAATCCCCGGCGGCGCTTCAAACGGGAAGGAGAGGACGTTGGTCGGCTTATCCTTGCCGCGGTAGGTCAGGTTCAGCTCGTGGCTTTCTGCAACATCGACCAGACGAATCGTTAACTCTGACTCCTCCTGAAATGGCGGAATGACGGCATCGACCCAGCGCTGAAAAAGGGCTTCGTCCGGCAGGCCGCTGGTCTCTTCGCAGGCCAGCTGTAAATCGAGGATCACCTGACTCATTTTTGCTCCTGTTCCTGGGCTTCGCGTTTTCGCTCGGCGGCCAGTTCTGCTTTACGTTTCTGGTCTGCGGCTTCCCACGCCTCATAGGCGTTCACGATGCGGGCAACCACCGGATGGCGCACCACGTCTTCGCTATGGAAGAAGTTGAAGCTGATCTCATCGACTTCGGCCAGCACTTCGATGGCGTGGCGCAGACCGGATTTGGTGCTGCGCGGCAGGTCAATCTGCGTGATATCGCCGGTGATCACCGCCTTGGAGTTAAAGCCGATGCGGGTCAGGAACATCTTCATCTGTTCAATGGTGGTGTTCTGGCTTTCATCAAGAATGATAAAGGCGTCATTCAGCGTTCGTCCGCGCATATAGGCCAGCGGGGCCACTTCGATGACGTTACGCTCAATCAGCTTCTCTACTTTCTCAAAGCCGAGCATCTCAAACAGCGCGTCATACAGCGGGCGCAGATATGGGTCGACTTTCTGGCTCAGATCGCCGGGCAGGAAGCCGAGCTTTTCGCCAGCCTCGACGGCCGGACGGGTCAGCAGAATACGGCGGATCTCCTGACGCTCCAGCGCATCGACCGCCGCCGCCACCGCCAGATAGGTTTTACCCGTCCCCGCCGGACCCACGCCGAAAGTGATGTCATGATCGAGGATATTGGCGATGTACTGCGCCTGGTTCGGCGTACGCGGTTTGATCACCCCGCGCTTGGTCTTGATATTGACGGCTTTCCCGTACTCCGGCACGCTCTCGGCGCTCTGCTCCAGCACGCGCGCCTCTTTGATCGCCAGATGGATCTGCTCCGGCTCAATATCCTGAATCTGACCGCGCATCGGCGCCGTATCGACATACAGGCTGCGCAGAATATCGGCGGCGGCGTGTACGCAAATAGCGCGTCCGGTCAGTTTAAAGTGATTGTCACGGCGGTTGATCTCAATGCCTAACCGACGCTCCAGCTGTTTGATATTGTCGTCAAACGGGCCGCACAAGGCTAACAGGCGTGCGTTATCCGCTGGCTCCAGGGTAATTTCACGAGTGTCTATGTTCAAACTGTTCCTCTTTACGCAGGTGGCCGGACGCGGCGCGTGGCCGGCTAATCAGGAAATTATTTACGTCACAGGAAAATGGCGCAAGCATTGCTGTAGATATAGGGACGGAGAGAGGAATTACAAGGCCTGCCGGAACCGACAGGCCTGAAGGGATCACGGCTGATAGATACCCACGCCAAGATCGTTCTCTTTACGGGTGCGGGCAATCACTGATTCAGGTGATTCAGCGATACGCAGACCCATCTCCGCCTCGGTACGCACGATTTTGCCGCGCAGCGAGTTGGTGTAAACATCGACGATTTCAACATCGACGAATTTACCGACCATATCCGGCGTACCTTCGAAGTTGACCACGCGGTTGTTCTCGGTGCGCCCGGAAAGCTCCATCAGGCTCTTACGCGACGTGCCTTCCACCAGAATGCGCTGTACCGTGCCGAGCATGCGACGGCTCCAGGCCATCGCCTGCTGGTTGATCCGCTCCTGCAGAATATACAGACGCTGCTTTTTATCCTCCTCCGGCACGTCATCGACCATATCGGCCGCCGGGGTGCCCGGACGAGCGGAGAAGATAAAGCTGTAGCTCATATCGAAATTGACGTCGGCGATAAGCTTCATCGTCTTTTCGAAATCGTCTGTAGTTTCGCCAGGGAAGCCGACAATAAAGTCAGAGCTTATCTGAATATCCGGACGCGCCTCACGCAGCTTGCGAATAATCGCTTTGTACTCCAGCGCGGTATGGGTGCGTCCCATCAGATTCAGAACCCGGTCAGAACCACTCTGCACCGGCAGGTGCAGGAAGCTCACTAGTTCCGGCGTATCGCGATAGACCTCGATGATATCGTCGGTAAATTCGATCGGGTGGCTGGTGGTGAAGCGAATGCGATCGATGCCGTCGATGGCGGCGACCAGACGCAGCAGATCGGCAAAGCTGCCGGTGGTGCCGTCGTAATTCTCACCGCGCCAGGCGTTAACGTTCTGGCCCAGCAGATTAACCTCACGCACGCCCTGCGCCGCCAGCTGGGCGATTTCAAACAGGATATCGTCGCACGGACGGCTGACCTCTTCTCCGCGGGTGTACGGCACCACACAGTAGGTGCAGTATTTGTTGCAGCCTTCCATAATCGAAACAAAGGCGGTCGGGCCGTCGGCGCGCGGCTCTGGCAGGCGATCGAACTTTTCAATTTCCGGGAAGCTGATATCCACCACCGGGCTGCGGTTGCCGCGCACGGCGTTAATCATCTCCGGCAGGCGGTGCAGGGTTTGCGGCCCGAAAATAATATCGACATAGTGTGCGCGCTGACGAATATGGTCGCCTTCCTGGGAGGCCACGCAGCCGCCAACGCCAATAATCAGGTCCGGGTTTTTCTCTTTCAGCAGCTTCCAGCGTCCGAGCTGATGGAAAACTTTTTCCTGGGCCTTCTCACGAATTGAGCAGGTATTGAGCAACAGCACATCTGCTTCTTCCGCCACTTCGGTCAGTTGATACCCATGTGTCGCATCCAGCAGATCGGCCATCTTTGATGAATCATACTCGTTCATCTGACAGCCCCAGGTTTTAATATGGAGTTTTTTTGTCATTGACTTGCTCATGCTCAGTAATAGATATCCAAAACGCGGGGATATATACAGGGTGAATTTCGCTTTCCAGGGCGCGTATTGTAATGCTTTGGTCGCCCCCTGACCAGTGCGAGCGTTATCACCGCAAGGGAACAAAAAATCCGGTAAACTTAACGGATTCTGCTTTAAGGATAATAGCCATGACAATTCACGCAACAGATGTCGCCATCGTGGGCGGCGGCATGGTCGGCGGCGCCCTGGCGTTGGGGCTGGCGCAACAGGGATTTACCGTGACGGTGCTTGAGAAAACGGCGCCTCCGGCTTTCGATCCGGCATCCGCCCCGGATGTGCGGATCTCGGCTATCAGCGCAGCTTCGGTCGGCCTGCTGAAGAGCCTCGGCGTCTGGGATGCCGTACGGGCGATGCGCGTCCACGCTTATCGTCGTCTGGAGACCTGGGAGTGGGAGAGCGCGCACGTCGCCTTTGACGCCGCAGAGCTCAAACTGCCGGAGCTGGGCTACATGGTCGAGAACAAGGTCCTGCAATGGGGCCTCTGGCAAGCGCTGGCGGCGCATGAAGGGGTCACCCTGCGCGTTGGTAGCGAACTGGAGGCGATGCAGCGCGGCGAGGCGCATACCGCGCTGCATTTACGCGAAGGAGAGGCGATCCACGCCCGGCTGGTGATCGGCGCCGACGGCGCCAATTCTCAGGTGCGGGAGATGGCCGGCATCGGCGTACACGCCTGGCAATATCAGCAGTCCTGTATGCTGATCAGCGTCGAATGCGTCGACGATCCCGGCGACAGCACCTGGCAGCAGTTTACCCCCAGCGGGCCGCGCGCCTTCCTGCCGCTGTTCGACCACTGGGCCTCGCTGGTCTGGTACGACACGCCGGCGCGGATCCGTCAGCTGCAGGGCATGACCATGGCGCAACTCCAGCAGGAGATCGCCAGTCACTTTCCGGCGCGGCTGGGTCGTGTGACGCCGCAGGCGGCCGGCGCTTTTCCGCTCACCCGGCGTCATGCGCTGCAGTATGTCCAGCCCGGCCTGGCGCTGGTGGGCGATGCGGCGCATACCATTCATCCGCTGGCGGGGCAGGGGGTTAACCTTGGCTACCGCGATGTGGATGCCCTGCTGGAGATCCTGGCGGAAGCGCGCGGTCGAGGCGAAGACTGGGCCAGCCTGCTGGTGCTGAAGCGCTACCAGGCGCGGCGGCGAGCGGATAATTTTATCATGCAGTCGGGGATGGATTTGTTTTATGCCGGTTTCAGCAATGACCTGGCGCCGGTGCGGATGCTGCGTAATATTGGCCTGATGGCGGCTGAACGCGCCGGGGTGTTGAAGCGTCAGGCGCTGAAGTATGCCTTAGGCTTGTAAAACCGGCTTCCCGGGCAGGGGCGTAGTGGAGAGCGCCTGCCCGGCAGTCAGTACTGCGTAAGCGTGTCAGGACGCCAATAGCAAAAAAGCTCACCGAAGTGAGCTTTTTTGCATTTAAGTGGCTGGGGTACGAGGATTCGAACCTCGGAATGCCGGAATCAGAATCCGGTGCCTTACCGCTTGGCGATACCCCAATTGTCTGTTGCGCTTTACCGTAACTACCCCGGTTGAGGGCAACAGTGCGTTCACTGCTGAACGACTTTTTAATTTGGCTGGGGTACGAGGATTCGAACCTCGGAATGCCGGAATCAGAATCCGGTGCCT
>NZ_JANCOB010000011.1:127633-127753 GCF_024296565.1 Klebsiella sp. SWET4
TACCGCTTGGCGATACCCCAACAAATTGTTTCGGAATTATCGATGCGTATCGATACGTCCTGAATATGGTGGCTACGACGGGATTCGAACCTGTGACCCCATCATTATGAGTGATGTGCT
>NZ_JANCOB010000011.1:127853-189662 GCF_024296565.1 Klebsiella sp. SWET4
CCTGTGACCCCATCATTATGAGTGATGTGCTCTAACCAGCTGAGCTACGTAGCCATCTTTTTTTCGCGTAACCTTATCGGCGTTGCGGGGCGCATTATGCGTATTGGGCCTGCGAGCGTCAACCTCTTTTTCAAGGAAAATCGTTGTAATGTGACTGTTTGGTTAGGTTGCGAACAGCTCGCTGCAATATTCGGCAATTATTGGTTATTTATCGTTTTTCAGCGGCATAAATCCTGCAAAAAGAAAACGGACCCCGGAGGGTCCGTTTCGCGTTTCACCGCCCGTCAGGGCTTATTTGTAGGCAGACTGGTGGACGCCCACCGCACGGCCTGATGGATCGTTCATGGTCTTGAACGCTTCATCCCACTCAATGGCTTTCGCTGAAGAGCAGGCCACCGACGGACCGCCAGGGACACACTCCGCCGCGCTCGGCAGCGGGAACAGCTCTTCGAAGATCTCGCGGTACAGATAGCCTTCTTTGGAGGTCGGCGTGTTGTACGGGAAACGGAAGCTCGCCGTTTCCAGCTGCTGATCGCTGATCTGCTTCGCGGCCACTTCTTTCAGCGTATCGATCCAGCTGTAGCCGACGCCGTCAGAGAACTGCTCTTTCTGCCGCCAGGCAACGCTGGCCGGCAGGTAGGATTCAAAGCATTCACGCAGCACGTGTTTTTCCATTTTGCCGTTGCCGCACATCTTATCCTGCGGGTTGATGCGCATCGCCACGTCGAGGAACTTCTTGTCGAGGAACGGCACGCGGGCTTCCACGCCCCAGGCGGACATCGCTTTGTTGGCGCGGGCGCAGTCAAACATATGCAGCGCCTGCAGCTTGCGCACCGTCTCTTCGTGCAGTTCTTTGGCATTCGGCGCCTTATGGAAATAGAGGTAGCCGCCGAACACTTCGTCCGAACCTTCGCCGGAAAGCACCATTTTGATGCCCATGGCTTTAATTTTACGCGACATCAGGTACATCGGCGTCGAGGCGCGAATGGTGGTCACGTCATACGTTTCGATGTGATAGATAACGTCGCGGATCGCATCCAGCCCTTCCTGGACCGTAAAGTGAATTTCGTGGTGTACGGTGCCGAGGTGGTTGGCCACTTCCTGCGCCGCTTTCAGGTCAGGAGAGCCTTCCAGACCGACCGCGAAAGAGTGCAACTGCGGCCACCAGGCTTCGCTACGCTCCTGATCTTCGACGCGACGGGCGGCGAATTTCTTGGTGATAGCCGAGATGACCGATGAATCAAGACCGCCGGAGAGCAGCACGCCGTAAGGCACGTCGGACATCAGGTGGCTTTTCACCGACTCTTCCAGCGCCTGGCGCAGCTCGTTCTTATCGGTAACGTTGTCTTTCACCGCGTCGTAATCGAACCAGTCACGCTGATAGTACTGGCGAATTTCGCCGTCTTTGCTCCACAGGTAGCTGCCCGCCGGGAACTCTTTAATGGTGCGGCATACCGGCACCAGCGCTTTCATTTCGGAGGCGACATAGAAGTTGCCGTGTTCGTCATGGCCCATATACAGCGGAATAATACCGATATGGTCGCGACCAATTAAGTACGCGTCTTTCTCGCTGTCGTACAGGGCGAAGGCGAACATCCCCTGCAGGTCGTCGAGGAACTCAGGGCCTTTTTCCTGATACAGCGCGAGGATCACTTCGCAGTCAGAGCCGGTCTGGAACTGATAGCGATCGCCATACTCCGCGCGCAGCGCCTGATGGTTGTAGATCTCGCCGTTAACGGCCAGCGCATGGGTTTTTTCGGCGTTGTACAGCGGCTGGGCACCGGCGTTGACGTCGACAATAGACAGGCGCTCGTGCGCCAGAATCGCTTTGTCGCTGGCATACACGCCAGACCAGTCCGGACCGCGATGGCGCATCAGGCGGGAAAGCTCCAGCGCCTTTTTACGCAGCTCGCCTGCGTCAGTTTTAATATCCAGTACGCCAAAAATAGAACACATAGCCTTCTCCATTACCCTGTCGTGTTTGATGTTGTGCTGGCTTCGTCTCGTGGCGAAGCCTGAGTGCGTGCTTAAGAAAATGCCGTAAAGGGGGCGCTGGCGCAAGGGTTTTGCGGCCTGAAAAAGAAAAAACGCAACTGTGATTATTGAACAGTAAAAAAAAGAGTATCTTTTGAGCGACTTTATTGAGGAATACGCATTTATAGGCCGTTTTTATTAGATGGATGACTTTTGGCAGGCGCTATAAATGAAAAACCACGTCCTGCGACGTGGTTGGCATCAGAAAATATCGATTTCCGCGACGGAAGGGTAAATCCACGACGGGCGAAACGGCATGCTGTCGATGTCATCGAGGGTGGAGACGCCGGAGAGCACCAGAATAGTCTCCAGCCCCGCCTGGAAGCCGGCCAGAATGTCAGTGCGCAGGTTATCGCCGACGATCACTGTCTGCTCGGAGTGAGCCTGCATTTTGTTCAGCGCTGAACGGATGATCCACGGGCTGGGTTTACCTACGTAAAACGGCTTACGGCCGGAGATCTTCTCGATCCCGGCGCACAGCGCGCCACAGGCCGGGTAGAAGCCGCGACCGTGCGTATCCGGGTTGGTAGCAATGAAGCGGGCGCCGTTGGCAACGAAGAAGGCGGCCTTATGCATCATCTCCCAGTTGAATGAACGGGTTTCCCCGACGATGACAAAATCCGGGTTCACATCGGTGATGGTAAAGCCGGCTTTGTACAGTTCGTGGATCAGCGCCCCTTCACCCACCACATAGGCTTTCTTGCCTTCCTGGCGGCGCAGGAAATCGGCGGTGGCCATCGCCGAGGTGTAAAACGCGGTATCCGGCACGTCGATGCCGGCGGTGGCGAAACGGTTGGCCAAATCCTGGCCGGTTTGCGACGGGTAGTTGGTCAGCATTACCAGCGGCATGCCTTTATCGAGGATGCGTTTGATAAACTCGGCAGCGCCGGGAACGGCGACGTTATCGTGCATCAGCACGCCGTCAATATCACAAATTATGTTTTGAATGGTCATGGTGGGTCCAGAATCATTAACAAAGACGAAACTATACTCGTCATCGATGAGGTTTCACATCGCTGGTGGACCATACCCACCAGCGACAGGGTGATGCGGATCGTTTCGCGCTATCAATAAAGAGGCGATTAGCTCTCAAGCAAGCGCTGCAGCAGCGTGCCATTGAGCATAGCGCGTTTGACTAGCGCGAAGGCGCCAATCGCTGAGCGATGGTCGAGGGTAGAACGCACCACCGGCAGGTTCTTGCGAAACGCTTTCAGCGCCTGGGCGTTAATGCAGCCTTCGATGGCCGGAAGAAGGACCTTTTCAGCTTCCACTATTTCGCCGGCGACAACGATTTTTTGTGGGTTGAACAGGTTAATCGCGATGGCGATCGTTTTCCCGAGGTGACGCCCCACGTACTCAATCACCTCGCAGGCCAGGGCATCGCCCTTGTTGGCCGCTTTGCAGATAGTTTTGATCGTGCAGTCATCCGGCGTCAGACGGCTCTGGTAGCCCTGCTCAAGCAGGTGGCGAACCCGCTGTTCGATGGCGGCATTGGCCGCGACGGTCTCCAGACAGCCGAAGTTGCCGCAGTGGCAGCGCTCGCCCAGCGGATCGACCTGAATGTGGCCAATTTCGCCGACGTTGCCGTTCCGGCCAATAAAAATGCGCCCGTTAGAGATGATGCCCGCGCCGGTACCGCGGTGCACGCGCACCAGGATGGAGTCTTCGCAGTCCTGACTTGCACCGAAATAGTGCTCGGCCAGCGCCAGGCTGCGGATGTCGTGCCCGACATAGCAGGTGACGTTGAAGCGTTTTTCCAGCGCCCCGACCAGGCCCCAGTTTTCCACCGCAATATGCGGCATATAGCGGATCACGCCGCTTTCCGGGTCGACGAGGCCTGGCAGGATCACCGAGATGGCGATCAGCTCGCGAATTTTGCGCTGACAGTTTTCGATAAAGGTGGCGATGATATTCAGCAGGGCGTGTTCCAGCGTTTCCTGGGTGCGCTCGGGCAGGGGAAAATGTTCCTCTTCCAGGGTCTTGCTGCTTAAATCATACAGGGTCAGAGTGGCGTCATAGCGGCCAAGCCGCACGCCGATGGCGTTGAAGTTGCGGGTTTCAGCGATGATAGAGATAGCGCGGCGGCCTCCGGTGGAGGCCTGCTGATCGACTTCTTTGATCAGGCCGCGCTCAATAAGCTGACGCGTGATTTTGGTCACGCTGGCAGGGGCAAGCTGGCTTTGTTCGGCTATCTGAATGCGCGAGATAGGCCCATGCTGGTCAATCAGGCGGTACACGGCCGCGCTGTTCAGTTGTTTTACGAGGTCAACGTTACCAATTTGAGCTTGTCCGCCTGCTGTCATACTTTTACTTACTCAGTGACGACCTCGTTACCATTAACGATGGTCTTGGTGATTTTATAATCGCGTGTAAAGGCGGTCAGGTTAGCGACCATGCCCGGCGCAATGCTGCCGAGCTGCTTGTCCACACCGATAGCGCGCGCGGGATAGAGCGTCGCCATCCGCAATACTTCGTCCAGTGCCACGCCGCAATGCTCCACCAGATTACGCACCCCTTCAATCATGGTCAGGGAGGAGCCGCTGAGCGTGCCGTTTTCATCTACGCACAGTCCATTGCGGTAGTATATTGTTTTCCCGGCAAAAATGAACTGGTCAATATTCGCCCCCGCCGGCGCGGTGGCGTCGGTGACCAGACACAGTTTGTCGCCTTTCAGGCGCTTGGCGTTACGTACGTTGGCATAATCGACATGCATCCCGTCGACAATAATACCGCAGTAGACATCCGGCTCGTCAAAAATCGCCCCGGCCAGACCCGGTTCGCGTCCGGTAATATACGGCATCGCGTTATACAGGTGAGTGGCGAAGGTAATGCCGGCGCGGAAGCCGACTTTCGCCTCTTTCAGCGTGGCGTTGGAGTGGCCGGCGGAGACGACGATCCCGGCGGCAACCAGCTTGCGGATCACTTCCGGCTCAACGCGCTCAGGGGCGAGGGTCACCTTGGTGATCACATCGGCGTTATCGCAGAGGAAATCGACCAGCGCGGCGTCCGGTTTACGCACGTAGTCCGGGTTGTGGGTGCCTTTCTTGACGATATTCAGCCACGGCCCTTCAAGATGCAGACCCAGCGCCTGATTCGGGTGTTTTTGCAGGTATTCGCGCATGACGCGGATACCTTGCTTCATCAGATCGTCACTGGAGGTAATCAGCGTCGGCAGGAAGCTGGTGCAGCCTGAACGTTCGTTCGCCTTCTGCATGATCTCCAGCGTTTCAACGGTGACCGCCTCTGGGCTGTCGTTAAACTGCACGCCGCCGCAGCCATTGAGCTGAACGTCGATAAAACCGGGGGCAATTATTGCGCCGTTGACCGAGCGCTGCTCCATGTCAGACGGCAAATCCGCCAGCGGACAGAGACGTTCGATTAGGCCATCGGCGATAACAACCGCATGGTCATCGAGAATTTCATGACCGGTATAAACCCGGCCCTGGGTTAATGCATACATTACGACCCCCGGTATATACGCCCCATCAGGTCAGCGATCGTTCATTTGCCGCCGGCATGATGATGCATACAAAGAAAAAGAGGGTCCCGCGCAAGTGGCGGGACACGACTACATTACAGACCTTTAATATTTTCAGCTTCTAATTCGTTGAAATATTTCAGGGTTTTCACTTTCAGCTCCATGGTGGACGGCTCGTCGCAGACAATCACCGCCTTCGGATGCAGCTGCAGGCAGGTAATGGTCCACATATGGTTGACGTTACCTTCTACCGCCGCCTGCAGCGCCAGCGCTTTCTGATGACCCAGCACCAGAATCATCACTTCTTCTGCATCCAGCAGGGTGCCTACGCCCACGGTCAACGCGTATTTCGGCACCAGATCCACATCACCATCGAAGAAGCGGGAGTTCGCCACACGGGTGTCATGGGTCAGGGTCTTAATACGGGTGCGGGACGCCAGAGAAGAGGCCGGTTCGTTGAACGCGATGTGACCATCGTTGCCTACACCGCCCATGAACAGGTGGATTTTACCGTAGGAACGAATTTTTTCTTCATAGCGACGGCATTCCGCATCGATGTCCGGCGCGTTACCATTCAGCAGGTTGATATTTTCTGCCGGAATATCAACGTGGTCAAAGAAATTACGGTGCATGAAGCTATGATAGCTTTCCGGATGCTCTTTTGGCAGGCCGACATATTCATCCATATTAAAGGTGACGACGTGTTTGAAGCTAACCTGGCCTGCTTTATGCATTTCAACCAGCGCTTTGTAGGCGGTCAGCGGAGTGCCACCGGTAGGCAGACCCAGCACGAACGGGCGGTCCGCGGTCGGTTTGAATGCATTAATACGGTTAACGATGTGGCGGGCAGCCCATTTACCGACCTGCTCAGCGGTTACCAGGGGGATCAGTCTCATTCTTCACCTCTATAGTTAAAGTAGATTCTGGCGGATTGGCGCCAGCACTCTGAGGAGAGTATTGCAGCAACTGCGCCGACCGGGGTCAATCCGTGTTGATTTTTTGAATGATAAAATAAGTTTTCGATGTTAGCCAGTGAAAGGGAGGGGGGAATACGATATTTGGTGATAATTATCACAAAAAATACCCGTTTAATTTGCGATACGAATTAATTTTTCACACACTTTGCCGGTAAGTGATAAAACCGACCTTGTTACACAATAAAAAAGTGGCTTTGAAAATGAGCCTCATCGGGGTCTCATAGGGGGAATAAGATGAATATTTTAGGTTTCTTTCAGCGACTGGGTAGGGCGTTGCAGCTCCCTATCGCAGTGCTGCCGGTCGCGGCATTGCTGCTGCGTTTCGGGCAACCAGACCTGTTGAATGTACCCTTCATCGCGCAAGCGGGTGGGGCGATCTTCGATAATCTGGCGCTGATCTTCGCAATTGGTGTGGCATCAAGCTGGTCCAAGGATAACGCGGGTTCTGCGGCGCTGGCCGGCGCAGTAGGGTATTTCGTGATGACCAAAGCGATGGTCACCATCAACCCGGAAATTAACATGGGCGTGCTGGCCGGTATCATTACCGGTCTGGTGGCAGGGGCGGTGTACAACCGCTGGGCCGGCATCAAGCTGCCGGACTTCCTGAGTTTCTTCGGCGGCAAACGCTTCGTGCCGATCGCCACCGGCTTCTTCTGTCTGATCCTCGCCGCGATCTTCGGCTACGTCTGGCCGCCGGTGCAACACGCTATCCACTCTGGTGGCGAATGGATCGTCTCCGCAGGGGCGCTCGGTTCCGGTATCTTTGGTTTCATCAACCGTCTGCTGATCCCAACCGGTCTGCATCAGGTGCTGAACACCATCGCCTGGTTCCAGATTGGTGAGTTCACTAACGCCGCTGGCGCTGTGTTCCACGGCGACATCAACCGCTTCTACGCCGGCGACGGCACCGCGGGGATGTTCATGTCCGGCTTCTACCCGATCATGATGTTTGGTCTGCCGGGTGCGGCGCTGGCGATGTATCTGGCGGCGCCGAAAGCGCGTCGTCCGATGGTCGGCGGTATGCTGCTGTCCGTAGCCATCACCGCGTTCCTGACCGGGGTAACCGAGCCGCTGGAATTCCTGTTCATGTTCCTGGCTCCGCTGCTGTACCTCCTGCACGCGGTGCTGACCGGTATCAGCCTGTTCATCGCAACAGCGCTGGGGATCCACGCGGGCTTCTCCTTCTCCGCAGGTGCAATTGACTATGTGCTGATGTACAGCCTGCCAGCGGCCAGCAAAAACGTCTGGATGCTGCTGGTGATGGGCGTGGTGTTCTTCTTCGTCTACTTCCTGCTGTTCAGCGCGGTGATCCGCATGTTCAACCTGAAAACGCCGGGTCGTGAAGACAAAGCCGCTGACGTGGTAACGGAAGAAGCCAACAGCAACACTGAAGAGGGCCTTACCCAGCTGGCGACCAGCTATATCGCCGCGGTGGGCGGAACGGACAACCTGAAAGCCATTGACGCCTGTATCACCCGTCTGCGTCTGACTGTGGGCGATTCGGCGAAAGTGAACGACGCGGCCTGTAAACGTCTCGGCGCGTCCGGGGTGGTGAAACTGAATAAGCAAACCATCCAGGTTATCGTCGGTGCGAAAGCAGAATCTATCAGCGATGAGATGAAAAAAGTGGTTACCCGCGGCCCGGTAGCGGCAGCAGCAGCCGCACCGGCTGGCAATGTCGCCACCGCAGCGCCAGCGGCTAAACCGCAGGCGGTAGCGAATGCGAAGACCGTTGAGTCGCTGGTTTCGCCGATTACCGGTGACGTGGTGGCGCTCGAACAGGTGCCGGACGAAGCCTTCGCCAGCAAAGCCGTCGGCGACGGTATCGCGGTGAAACCGACCAGCAACATCGTTGTCGCGCCAGCGGCGGGTACTGTGGTGAAAATTTTCAACACTAACCACGCGTTCTGCCTCGAAACCAACAACGGCGCGGAAATCGTCGTCCACATGGGTATCGACACCGTGGCGCTGGAAGGCAAGGGCTTCAAACGTTTGGTTGAAGAGGGCACGGACGTGAAGGCCGGTGAGCCGATCCTGGAAATGGATCTGGACTTCCTCAACGCCAACGCGCGCTCAATGATCAGTCCGGTCGTCTGCAGCAACAGCGATGACTACAGCGCGCTGGTGATACTGGCGAGCGGTAAGGTCGTTGCCGGCCAGACGCCGCTGTATGAGATTAAAGGCAAGTAAGGCTCCTGAGTCGAGTTTATGCCTCAGCGGCGAAGGGAAACCTTCGCCGCTTTTTTTTCCAGCAATCGGCCCCATAATCCTCTTCTGATACCTATTTTACGTAACTAATAGTTGTCACTACGTCCTGCTTGTAAGATCATGTGCCGTTATACGTTGTTTACGCTTTGAGGAACCCGTGATGAGTGAGGCAGAAGCCCGCCCGACTAACTTTATCCGTCAGATCATTGATGAAGATCTGGCTACCGGTAAACATACCACCGTTCACACTCGCTTCCCGCCGGAGCCGAACGGTTATCTGCACATTGGCCATGCGAAATCCATCTGCCTGAACTTCGGCATCGCGCAGGATTATCAGGGTCAATGCAACCTGCGTTTCGATGACACCAACCCGGTGAAAGAAGATATCGAATACGTGGAGTCGATTAAAAACGACGTGCAGTGGTTAGGTTTCCACTGGTCCGGGGACGTTTGCTACTCGTCTGATTACTTTGATCAGCTGCATCAGTATGCGGTTGAGCTGATCAACAAAGGTCTGGCCTATGTTGATGAACTCTCTCCTGATGAAATTCGCGAATACCGCGGCACCCTGAAAGCGCCGGGTAAAAACAGCCCGTATCGCGACCGCAGCGTGGAAGAAAACCTGGCGCTGTTTGAAAAAATGCGCAGCGGCGGCTTCGAAGAGGGTAAAGCCTGCCTGCGCGCGAAGATCGATATGGCATCGCCGTTCATCGTGATGCGCGATCCGGTGCTGTACCGCATTAAGTTCGCTGAGCATCATCAGACCGGCAACAAGTGGTGCATCTACCCGATGTATGACTTCACCCACTGCATCAGCGATGCGCTGGAAGGCATCACCCACTCGCTGTGTACCCTGGAGTTCCAGGACAACCGCCGCCTGTACGACTGGGTGCTCGACAACATCAGCATTCCGGTTCACCCGCGTCAGTATGAATTCTCGCGCCTGAATCTCGAATACACCGTGATGTCCAAGCGTAAGCTGAACCAGCTGGTGACCGAGAAGCACGTGGAAGGCTGGGATGACCCGCGTATGCCGACCATCTCTGGTCTGCGTCGCCGTGGCTACACCGCTGAATCCATCCGCGAGTTCTGCAAGCGCATCGGCGTGACCAAGCAGGACAACACCATCGAGATGGCATCGCTGGAGTCCTGCATTCGTGAAGATCTCAACGAAAACGCCCCGCGCGCGATGGCGGTGATCGATCCGGTGAAACTGGTTATCGAGAACTATCCGCAGGGCGAAAGCGAAATGGTGGCGATGCCGAACCATCCGAACAAGCCGGAAATGGGCAGTCGTGAAGTGCCGTTCAGCGCCGAAATCTGGATCGATCGCGCGGACTTCCGTGAAGAAGCCAACAAACAGTACAAGCGTCTGGTGCTGGGTAAAGAAGTGCGTCTGCGCAACGCCTACGTGATCAAAGCGGAACGCGTGGAGAAAGATGCCGAAGGCAATATCACCACCATCTTCTGCACCTACGATGCCGACACCCTGAGCAAAGATCCGGCCGACGGCCGCAAGGTCAAAGGCGTGATCCACTGGGTAAGTGCGGCGCATGCGCTGCCGGTGGAGATCCGTCTTTACGATCGCCTGTTCAGCGTACCGAACCCGGGTGCGGAGGAAGATTTCCTCGCGGTAATCAACCCGGATTCGCTGGTGATTAAGCAGGGATATGCGGAGCCGAGCCTGGCGCAGGCCGAAGCAGGCAAAGCTTACCAGTTTGAGCGTGAAGGTTACTTCTGCCTCGACAGTCGCTATGCAAACGCCTCCAGTCTGGTGTTCAACCGCACTGTCGGGCTGCGTGATACCTGGGCGAAAGTCGGCGAATAAATTTCCCTCTCGTAAAAGCGTCGCACCTTGCGGCGCTTTTTTTTGTTTCAGAATCAGCCAATTAAACTTTTCATTTTCGCGATGCGAATTAATCCTGTTACTGCGCGGTAATAAATAGCGCTTCTGATGTTTCCTGTCATATACAAAAAACCAATGTAATCGCTTTCAGTTCTTCTATTTTTCCCTGATTTTGCAATGACTTCCATGACAAAATTATCAGGGATAAGACTGTAACAAAAAGACATAAATTATGTGCGCTTTGTCATAATCTTAAGCTTTGCCTCACGAAAAACATTGATAATTCGCGTCACGAAAAATAGTCTATCTACAGTGGTTTCGCGGCCTTTTTCACCGCCCCACATTTTGCAGTTTTATTTATTTTTTTAGCGAATGACCGTTGGTCTTCGCCTTTTAAAACGTCAAAGAGGATATGCACATGCGTACGTTTAGTGGCAAACGTAGTACGCTGGCGCTGGCTATTGCCGCCGTCACCGCGATGTCGGGCTGGGTTGTGGTTCCGCAGGCCAGCGCAGCAGGCTTTATCGATGATTCAACCTTAACCGGCGGTATCTATTACTGGCAGCGTGAGCGTGACCGTAAAGATGTCACCGACGGCGACAAATATAAAACCAACCTTTCCCACTCCACCTGGAACGCTAACCTGGACTTCCAGTCCGGCTATGCTGCCGATATGTTTGGCCTTGATATTGCTGCATTTACCGCGATTGAAATGGCCGAGAACGGCGATAGCGGCCACCCGAACGAAATTGCCTTCTCATCGCGCAACAAAGCCTATGACGAAGACTACTCCGGCGATAAGAGCGGTATCAGCCTGTATAAAGCCGCCGCGAAATTCAAATACGGTCCGGCGTGGGCACGTGCGGGCTATATCCAGCCAACCGGCCAGACTCTGCTGGCCCCGCACTGGAGCTTTATGCCAGGTACCTATCAGGGGGCGGAGGCCGGGGCTAACTTCGACTATGGCACGGCGGGCGCGTTAAGTTTTTCCTATATGTGGACGAACGAGTATAAAGCGCCATGGCATATCGAGATGGACGATTTCTATCAGAACGACAAGAAAACCAAAGTTGATTATCTCCACTCCGTCGGCGCCAAATATGATTTCAAAAACGACCTGGTGCTGGAGGCGGCATTTGGTCAGGCTCAGGGCTATATCGATCAGTACTTTGCAAAAGCCAGCTACAAGTTTGACGTCGCCGGCGCGCCGCTGAGCACCAGCTACCAGTTCTACGGCACCCGCGATAAGGTCAGCAACGGCGGGGTCAATGACATCTATGACGGCACCGCATGGCTGCAGGCGTTAACCTTCGGCTATAAAGTGGCGGATGTGCTGGACCTGCGTCTGGAAGGCACCTGGGTGAAGGCCGATGGCCAGCAGGGCTACTTCCTGCAGCGTATGACGCCGACCTATGCCTCTTCCAACGGTCGTCTCGATATCTGGTGGGATAACCGCTCCGACTTTAACGCCAACGGCGAAAAAGCGGTCTTCTTCGGCGCGATGTATGACATGAAAAACTGGGATATGCCTGGCTGGGCATTTGGCGCGTCTTATGTCTACGCCTGGGATGCGAAGCCGGGAAGAATGTCCTCTCCGGATGCGTACTATGACCCTGACTATCGCCTGAAAGAATCGGCTTACAGCCTGGATGCGTTGTATACCGTGCAGGAAGGTCGGGCGAAGGGCACCCTGTTCAAACTGCACTTTACCCAGTACGACAACCATTCCGATATTCCGAGCTGGAGCGGCGGCTACGGCAACATCTTCCAGGATGAGCGCGACGTGAAGTTCATGGTTATCGCCCCGTTCACTATTTTCTGATGCCTGCGCGGCGGGCGTGAGCCTGCCGCACCTCTGGGAGAACGACAATGAAAAAAATGCTGCTTATTGCCATGATGGCCTCGGGTCTGGTGGCCTGCGCCACGTCGCCGGCACCGAAAGAAGACACCAAACTCAAAGATGCCTATAGCGCCTGTATTAATACGGCGGAGGGGAATCCGGACAAGATTGAAGCCTGTCAGAGCGTACTGAATGTACTGAAAGAGGATAAACGGCACCAGCAATTTGCCAATCAGGAGAGCGTTCGCGTCCTGGATTACCAACAGTGTATTCAGGCCACCCGCACCGGCAACGATCAGGCGGTGAAAGCGCGCTGCGACCAGATCTGGAAGGAGATCCGCAGCAATAATACGACCCATTAAATCAGACGTTAGCGGCAAACGGGCGGAGCATACCTCCGCCCGTTTGTTTTTTTAGCGCTGACTCTCCGCCGGCTGATAGCCTCGGCTCAGCCGCACGAACAGCAGCGCGGTGGCAATGAACCCGCACAGCGCGGCGCACATTAGCCACCAGCCCGGCGCGCTTTTATCGCCGGTGAGCTCGACCAGGGCGGTAGAGATAGCCGGCGTCAGGCCGCCGAAAATGGCAGTAGCGAGACTAAAGGCCAGAGAGAATCCCACAGTGCGGACGTACACCGGCATCACTTCGGTGAGCGCCGCCACCATCGCGCCGTTATACATGCCAAAGAAGAACGAGAACCACAGCAGGACCAGCGTCATACGCGTAAAATCGGGCGCGGCGGTGAGCCAGTGCATCACCGGCCAGGTGGTGAGCAGCGCCAGCACGGTAATGCCCATCAGCACCGGGCGACGACCGATCCGGTCAGAGATCGCCCCGCCAATCGGTAACCAGATAAAGTTAGAGATGCCCACCAGCATGGTCACCAGCAGGCTGTCGCGAGCGCTGAGGTGCAGCACCGCTCTGCCGTAGGTCGGCGTATAGACGGTGATAAAATAAAAGGTGGTGGTGGTCATCGCCACCAGCAACGTCCCGGCGGTAATAATGCGCCAGTTCCTGGCGATAGTGGTCAGGATCTCTTTAGTATCCGGGCGATGTTTACGCTGCAGGAATTCCTCTGTTTCCTGCAGCGAGCGGCGCAGCACGAAAATCAGCGGAATAATCAGGCAGCCAATGAAGAAAGGGATGCGCCAGCCCCAGTCGGCGATCTCCTCATGCTCAAGCGTGGCGTTCAGCGCATAGCCAATCAACGCCGCCATGACGATAGCCACCTGCTGGCTGGCGGATTGCCAGCTGGTATAGAAGCCTTTATTGCCCGGCGTGGCGATTTCCGACAGATAGACCGACACCCCGCCAAGCTCGACGCCCGCGGAAAACCCCTGCAGCAAGCGGCCCACTAACACGAGGATCGGCGCCAGCACGCCGATGGTCTGATAGCCAGGTACCAGGGCGATGAGTAGCGTCCCGCAGCCCATGATCGCCAGGGTGACCATCAGCCCTTTGCGGCGCCCGATTCTGTCGATATAGGCGCCGAGGACCACCGCGCCGATGGGGCGCATCAGGAAGCCCGAACCAAACACCGCAAAGGTCAGCATCAGCGCTGCGAACTCGCTCTCCGCCGGAAAGAAGGTGCGGGCGATATAGGTGGCATAAAAGCCAAACAGGAAAAAGTCGAACTGTTCGAGAAAATTACCGCTGGTCACGCGGAGGATAGCGCCGACGGTGCCGGCGCGCGTGGATTGTTGCGTCATAGGGTGTGCTCTCCATTGTCTTTATCTTGTTTTTATAGAGGTAAGAGGGAGCGGGTTAGTCGCCTGCGACTGCCGCCTGTTTTCCGCGCCGCTTCTCAATTGCCCACTTGAGTAGCGCCGCACAGCGATAAAATCCGTGGGCAAATTTTCCGTAGGGAAGGGTTAAGAACAGGGCCATTACCACCCCGAGGTGAACAGCGAGCAAAATACCCATCCATGAGGTATCCCGTCCCGCCAGCAGCGCCAGGCCGGTGAAGCTGGTCAGCAGCAGTAGCAGGATAAAGCCGCGGTCCATCGGTTTTTGTCGTGCATCGCCGTGCAACGGCGACCGGCGCAGGTTTAGCCACAGCAGGCCAGCCGGCCCCACCAGCAGGCCGATGCCGCCAAGGGTCCCCAGCAGCACCGGGACGCTGAAGAACGGGTAGGGAGCTTCCCGGTCGGCGAAATAGTGATAGCCCGTGGCCACCACGGTGGCGGCGAAGCAGAGCATAAAGCCGTAGAAGGTGAAGTGGTGGAAACGGCGGCGCATCAGCGTGAAGGCGTCATCGGCTTCGTTGCAGCCTTTGCCATGCCCGCCATCGAGATATTTCAGCGTCAACGCATCCTGTGAGGCCTTGGCGATATCAACCGCGTGCGGCTGGCCCGGGGAGATCTCGCGCCAGAAGCGGATCACCCCGGTCATCAGCAAGCCAAAGGCCAGCACGAAGACCGAGCCAAACATCCACGCCAGCAGGTTATGCGGGAATATCTGATAGAAATCGCCCGCCAGCGGCGGATGAAGCAGCGAGCCTTTGAGCCCCATCGCCAGCAGCAGAAAGAAAATCAGTCCGCCGACCAGCGCCAGTACGGTGGTCACGCCAGCCCGGCGGTACAGGCTGCCAAAGGCGGCGGGCTGGGCGTAATGCTGATAAGTTTCCAGCCGAACTTCGGCCATCGCCTTCGGCACGTTAATCGCGAATTCGTGCGGCGGCGCGTACTGACAGGCGTGCAGGCAGGCGCCGCAGTTATGACACAGGTTAGCCAGATAGTTAATATCTGCTTTGCCAAAGGCCAGGCGCTGGGTCATCGCCGGGAATACGGCGCAAAACCCTTCGCAGTAGCGGCAGGCGTTACATACCTGCATCACCCTTTCCACTTCCGCCTCCGGCTCGGTGATGATCTGCGCCTCAATGATCAGCTTCTCAAGCGACTTCATGGTGTTTCTCCTGCTGTGCCGCCCGGGCGGCTTGCTGGCCGGCAATGCGGCCGAAGGTGGTGCCGATCGACATCCCGACGCCGGCGGTATAGCCTTTGCCCAGCACGTTGCCAGCCATCATTTCCCCGGCGACAAACAGGTTGCGGCTGGGTTTACCGGCGAAGTGGACGGCGGCGGTGTCGTCGACGTAGAGCCCGAGGTAGGTGAAGGTGATCCCCGGACGTAAGGCATAGCCGTAGTAAGGCGGCGTATCGATAGGCCGCGCCCAGTGGGTCTTTGGCGGCGTCAGGCCGGCGGTGGCGCAGTTATCCAGGCGGGTATGATCGAACTGGCCTGGCGCGCAGGCGGCATTATAGTCGGCGATGGTTTGCGTAAAGCGTTCGCTGTCCAGGCCGAGCTGGCGGGCCAGCTCGGGAAGGGTGTTGGCCTGAGCGCCGGGAAAGACGGGCGGCATAAAGTGGCCGATGGCTTTGCTGTCGATGATCGAGTAGCCGATTTGCCCGGGCTGGTGGGCGACCAGCCGGCCCCAGATGGCATAGCGTTTGGGCCAGAAATCTTCTCCTTCATCGTAAAAACGGTCGGCATCGCGGTTGACCACTACCCCCAGCGACACGCAGTCGACGCGGGTACAGATCCCGCCATCGTAGAGCGGCGCCCGGGCGTCAATGGCGACGCAGTGGGACTGCGAGGGATCGCCGATAATATCGGCCCCGGCGTCGATCATAAACTTAAGCAGCACTCCCTGGTTGAAGCGGGTGCCGCGGATGAGAAAGTTATCGGCGGGCCATTCACCGCGGTCATTTTGCCCCCAGGCCTCGCGCAGCCATTCGCGGTTGGATTCAAATCCGCCGGCGGCGAGGACGCAGCTTTTTGCAACAATCCGTTCCTCGCCCGCCAGCGCGGCGACAAATTCGCCGTTGCGCAGCTCGAGAGCCTGCACCGGTGTGTTGTAGCGGATCTGCACCCCCATTTGCTCCGCGCTGCGGTAATAGGCATTGACCAGCGCTTTGCCGCCGCCCATAAAAAAGGCGTTGGTGCGGGCCACGTGCAGGGCGCCGGAGAGCGGTGGCTGAAAGTTCACGCCGTGCTGGCGCATCCAGTCCCGGCATTGTGACGAGGTGCGGATCACCATTCGGGCCAGCGCTTCGTTGGTATTCCCCTCGGTGACGCGCAGCAGATCCTGCCAGTACTCTTCTTCCGGGTAGCTGTCGACCAGCACGTCCTGCGGCGCATCGTGCATACAGCGCAGGTTACGCGTGTGCTGCGAGTTGCCGCCGCGCCACTCCCGCGGCGCCGCCTCCAGCAGCAGCACCGAGGCGCCAGCTTCCCGGGCGGTTAAGGCGGCGCATAGCGCGGCATTGCCGCCGCCAATCACCAGTACATCCACCATTATCGGCTCCCTTACAATTTAATTAATTGTTAAATTTGTAATGGGAATGTAGGTGGTAACAGCGGTGAGGCGCTATGGTGTAATGCTAAAGAGGGGTTTAGTGAGCGTAAAGGGTAGCACCCGGCCAGCGGTCAGACTCCACCAGCTGGCGCATGACTTTGCTGAGTATCACTCGAGCCGCAAGGCCTGCCGGAGTGAGTTCATCATCAGACAGACTGACCAGAAAGTTGGGGCGACTGAGTATCGGGTTGACGACGTCGATCACCCTCAGCGCCTGATGGTCGAGGTGGGAGATGGCGGCCCCGGGCTGCAGGGTGGCCCCCAGTCCGCTGCGCACGGCCTGCATCAGCAGGGCCAGACCGTCAATGTCCGCCACCACCTCAACGCTGAGATGATGCTGCTGGCAAACTGCCTCCAGCCTGCCGCGCAGGCCATGGCCCTGGCTTGGCATAATCAACGGCAGGGAGGTGAGCTGGTCAGGGGAGATGTGGTCCTCCTGCAGGGGGGCCAACAGCGCATGGGTGCCAATCAGGAACAGGCGTTCTTCCAGCACCGGTCTGGCGCTCCAGCGCAGGATCTTTTCCTGCTGGAAAACGATAGCTAAATCGAGCTGGCGGGTGTTGATCATCCGCTCCAGATTACCGGAGAGGCTTTCCACCAAATGCAGGCGCACGTCGGGATAGCTTTCGCGCATCGCATTGATGAACGGGACGCCGAGAACGGAGGCGGTGCTGGGGGCCATGCCGACGCTAACGTGGCCTGACAGGCGCGCCTCGCGGGCGGCGAGGATGGCATCATCGGCATGGCGCAGCGCCAGCTGTGCCTGCGAGTAGAAAGCGAGACCCGCGCTGGTGGGCGTGACCCCGCGGGAGGTCCGCTGCAGCAGGCGAATGGCCAGTTCGTTTTCCAGGCGTGCGATCTGCTGGCTGAGCGCCGAGACGCCGATATTAAGATCAAGCGCGGCGCGCCCCATGCTGCCGGTTTCAACAATGCGCACAAAATAGCGTAGCTGGCGAAGTTCCATATCAACTCTCCGGACAAAACGGGGACGCGGGAAGGTCACCTGTGGGACGAGAGCGGTAAGGGCAGCAGAGGCGCCCATAAAAAAGCCAACCGGCAGGTTGGCTTTTCAGTCTCAGCGAAGCGGGGAATTATTTTTCCACCGCGTCGTGGGCGTGTTCGTCCTCGCGGCAATCACCTTCCGCACAATGACCGTACAGATACAGACTGTGGTTGGTCAGGCGGATGCCGTGGCGGGAGGCAATTTCACGCTGGCGTAATTCGATCGAGTCATCGCTGAATTCGATCACTTTGCCGCAGTCGAGGCAAATCAGGTGATCGTGGTGATGCTGCTGGGTCAGTTCGAAAACGGATTTACCGCCTTCAAAATTATGACGAGTCACGATACCGGCATCATCAAACTGGTTGAGTACGCGGTAAACGGTCGCCAGACCGATCTCTTCGCCCATGTCGATCAGGCGTTTATATAAGTCTTCCGCACTGACATGATGGTTATCCGGTTCCTGCAGCACTTCAAGGATTTTCAGTCGAGGAAGTGTGACTTTCAGGCCAGCCTTCTTTAATGCGGTATTGTTGTCAGTCATGCGGAATCTGTCCTGTTGCTAAACGATCTACTTCCTTCAACGGAAGTCATACAGAAATTAACCCGACGTAATGCGTCTCATTATAGAACTGCCACTGGTAAATGAAAACTGCAAGCATCAGGCCTGGTTTGCTGTCAAAAACGAGGCACCAGCTACAAACTGCGTCACGTGCCTCGTAGAATCAGAGGACATTGTACAGATATGTGATTAAAAGTTAAAAACTTGTAGCTATTAGTTTGATTGCTTTTGTCTATTAATGCGACGCAACTCAATGATTGCGCCGCTTAATCATCAGGCGTTTTTGATTTCTTCGAGGTGCAGCTCTTCGGCAACCTGCTTCACCCATTTCTCAACGCGCTCGTTGGTCAGCTCCGGCTGGCGGTCTTCATCAATGGCGAGGCCGACGAAGTGGTCGTCATCCGCCAGGCCTTTGGAGGCCTCAAAATGATACCCGGCTGTCGGCCAGTGACCGACGATGGTCGCGCCGCGCGGCTCAATGATGTCGCGGATGGTGCCCAGCGCGTCACAGAAGTATTCTGCGTAGTCTTCCTGGTCGCCACAGCCGAACAGCGCCACCAGTTTACCATTGAAGTCGATCTCTTCCAGCGTCGGGAAGAAGTCGTCCCAGTCACACTGCGCTTCGCCGTAGTACCAGGTCGGGATACCGAGCAGCAGAATGTCGTGGGCTTCCAGGTCTTCTTTGCTGCTTTTGGCAATGTCGTGAACATCAGCAACATCTTTACCAAGCTGCTTTTGAATCATTTTTGCAATATTTTCGGTGTTGCCGGTGTCGCTGCCAAAAAAGATGCCGATGATTGCCATGAGTAAAATAACCTCTTGAAACTTAAATGATGTGGTAGGGACGCGATGCCCATAGATAACGGCAATCATAGCAGAACAGGCAAGGGCGCGGAAACAGCAATCACGCCCGACTGCACACTCTGCTACACGAATGCGGATTTTTCGCGGAAAGTTAGACTTTTCCCTGGCTGTGCAGGGCGCGCAATTGGGTCATCAGCATCTCTTCAATGAGATCGCTGCGGCTCATATTACGCGCTTCCGCCAGTTCATTGAGCGCATCGACCGCGTCGGCGTTGAGTTTTAACTCGACGCGCTTCAGCCCGCGAACCTTATCGCGTTTCAGCTGGTTACGTTTGTTGATGCGCAGTTGTTCATCGCGCGACAGCGGATTGGTTTTCGGTCTTCCCGGGCGACGCTCGTTTGCGAACAAATCTAATGTCGTACGGTCCGTTTGTTCTTTTGCCATGATTCTGAGTGACTTCGGGGAAACAAGCTGCCGGGCTCTAGCCGGCGCAGATAGCGCGCCATCATACATCAGGCGAACGGCTGCGCCAACGACCGCGGGCATTCTGCGGCGCGGTCGGGCATATTTTAGCCAATCAGGCGGCGATGCTCGTCAGATAGCGGCGGATGGCGCGTAACACCGCCTCGGGTTTCTCGGCATGCACCCAGTGTCCGGCGCCGGCGATGACGTGCGCCCGGGCCTGCGGGAACTGCGCCAGCAGCGCGTCGCGGTAGGCGTCGGTCACATAGGGCGAGTTGCCGCCGGGAATAAACTGCGTCGGGTGCGGCCAGGCCGGAATGGTTTCCCAGCCGACGATATGCGGGTACTGGTCCCACAGCACCGGCACGTTAAAGCGCCATTCGCCGTCGACAAAAGATTTCAGCAGGAACTGAATCACGCCCTCTTCCCGCAGATGCTCACGCATCACCTGCGCCGCCTGCTGGCGACTGCTGGCGGAGGATTCGCTGACGGCGCGGATAGCGGCGAAGATCTCATCATGGCGGCGCACATGATAATCCACCGGCGCGATATCGATCGCCACCAGCCCGCTGATGCGTTCCGGCGCCAGGGCGGTCAACGCCATCACCGCTTTCCCGCCCATCGAATGGCCGATAAAGGTGGCGCGCTCGATCTGGTGCGCGTCAAGCGTATCAAGCAGATCCTGCGCCATGGCGGGGTAGGTCATCTCTGGCGATCGCGGCGACAAACCGTGGTTGCGCATATCGACCTGCACAATATCGTGGTCGGCGATCAGGTCGCGGGCGAGGATGCCCAGGTTGTCCAGGCTGCCAAACAGACCGTGGACCAGCACGATCGGGGAGTGGTTGTGCGGATTCTGTGCAGATTGCGCTCGGCTATTTAATTTCATGGCAAAGTTCTTTTTTTCGCTCCGTCGGGTTAGGGTATTATGTTGGACATTCTGCCATCCGGCTGCAAGACCCAGAAGTTTTCTGAGTTTTACCGCCATCCTGGTTTGACGCTATCCGCGGTTGGGATTTGTACTTATAATCCCAACGATTTGTATTCAGAAAAGATATCGCACTGGATTAAGATGAAAACAATTGAAGTTGATGATGAACTCTATCGCTATATTGCCAGCCACACTCTGCATATCGGCGAGAGCGCATCCGACATTTTACGGCGCATGCTGAAATTTTCCGCCGTTTCCCAACCGGCTACACCGGTCAGCAAAGCCGCGCCGGCACTGGCGCCAGCGCCTGCCGTGGAGGTGAAACCCGCTAACCCGGCGAAAGATAAAGTCCGCGCCATGCGCGAGCTGTTGTTATCTGATGAATACGCCGAGCAGAAGCGTGCGGTGAACCGTTTCATGCTGGTGTTGACGACCCTCTATTCTCTGGACAATAAAGCATTTGCCGAGGCGACTGAGTCTCTGCATGGCCGCACGCGCGTCTACTTTGCAGAAGATGCGCGTACGCTGCTGAAAAGCGGTAATCAGACCAAACCAAAACAGGTTCCTGGTACACCGTGGTGGGTTATCACTAATACCAATACCGGCCGTAAATGCAGCATGATTGAGCACATCATGCAGTCGATGCAGTTCCCTGCGGAGCTGATTGAAAAGGTTTGCGGCACGATCTAGCTTTTTAACATTTGCACCAGAAGGATCAGGCAATGGCAATCGATAAACGTGCGGGGCAGCCTGCGCAACAGAGTGATTTGATTAACGTCGCCCAACTGACTGCTCAGTACTACGTGCTGAAGCCTGAAGTCGGTAATGCGGAGCATGCGGTAAAATTCGGCACCTCTGGCCATCGCGGTAGCGCGGCGCGCCACAACTTCAACGAACCGCATATCCTGGCCATCGCCCAGGCCATTGCGGAAGATCGTGCGAAGAACGGGATCACCGGTCCGTGCTATGTCGGCAAAGATACCCACGCTCTCTCCGAGCCGGCGTTTATTTCGGTGCTGGAAGTGTTAACCGCCAACGGCGTTGACGTGATCGTGCAGGAAAACAACGGCTTCACTCCGACGCCGGCAGTCTCCAACGCGATTCTGGTGCATAACAAAAAAGGCGGTCCGCTGGCGGACGGCATTGTGATCACCCCGTCACACAACCCGCCGGAAGATGGTGGTATCAAGTACAATCCGCCAAACGGCGGCCCGGCTGATACCAACGTCACCAAAGTGGTGGAGAACCGCGCCAACGAACTGCTGGCCGCGGGCCTGCAGGGCGTGAAACGCATTTCTCTGGACGCGGCGCTGGCTTCTGGTCACGTTAAAGAACAGGATCTGGTGCAGCCGTTCATTGAAGGGCTGGCGGACATCGTCGACATGGCGGCGATCCAGAAAGCGGGCCTGACGCTGGGCGTCGATCCGCTGGGCGGGTCCGGTATCGAATACTGGAAACGCATTGGCGAACACTACAAGCTCAATCTGACCATTGTGAACGATCAGGTTGACCAGACCTTCCGCTTTATGCACCTCGATAAAGACGGCGCCATCCGTATGGACTGCTCCTCAGAGTGTGCGATGGCGGGCCTGCTGGCGCTGCGCGATAAGTTCGATCTGGCGTTTGCTAACGATCCGGATTACGACCGCCACGGGATTGTCACCCCAGCCGGGTTGATGAACCCGAACCATTACCTGGCGGTAGCGATCAACTACCTGTTCCAGCATCGTCCGCAGTGGGGCAAAGAGGTGGCGGTGGGTAAAACGCTGGTCTCCTCCGCGATGATTGACCGCGTGGTGAACGATCTGAGCCGCAAGCTGGTGGAAGTGCCGGTGGGCTTTAAATGGTTTGTCGACGGCCTGTTCGACGGCAGCTTCGGCTTCGGCGGCGAAGAGAGCGCCGGGGCCTCCTTCCTGCGCTTTGACGGCACGCCATGGTCCACCGATAAAGACGGCATCATCATGTGCCTGCTGGCGGCGGAAATCACCGCGGTGACCGGGAAAAACCCGCAGGAGCATTACAACGAACTGGCGGAACGCTTTGGTGCGCCGAGCTACAACCGCCTGCAGGCTTCCGCGACCTCCGCGCAAAAAGCGGCGCTGTCCAAGCTCTCTCCGGAAATGGTCAGCGCCGACACCCTGGCGGGCGATCCGATCACTGCTCGTCTGACCGCGGCGCCGGGCAACGGGGCGGCGATTGGCGGCCTGAAGGTGATGACCGACAACGGCTGGTTCGCGGCGCGTCCGTCAGGCACCGAAGACGCCTACAAGATCTACTGCGAAAGCTTCCTCGGCGAAGAACATCGCAAGCTGATTGAAAAAGAAGCGGTAGAGATTGTCAGTGAAGTGCTGAAGAACGCGTAACCGCAGCAAACATCAGGCCCCTTGCGGGCCTGATTTTTTTCGCAAGGATAGCGATGAAAATACAACGGAAGACCCTGTTTTTATTCTGGGCGTGGATGGATCTCTTTTTCGTCCTGCAATTCTTATGGTGGAATATTGCCCACCGCCGCCTCCCTTTTTACGACGATCTGCTGGCTTATCTCCAGCTGCTGCATACTTACGGCTCTGGGGCGGTCTGGCTGTATCCGCTGAATGTTCTGCTGATTATCAGCATCCCGCTATCGATGATCCTCTTTTTCCGTCAGAGCCGCTATGCGCTGTGGCTGGCCTGGGGGCAGGCGCCGCTCAGACTGGTGTTTATGCAGCCTTCGCTGTCGCTGGGTCTGTGGCTGATTCAGGCTGCCGGCGTCAGGCATGTAGCGATCCTGGCCGGTTTTCTGCTGCTCTCTGAAGGGCTGAAAATCGCCAGCCTCTGGTACTGCAGAGGCGGGATTCAGGGCATAAAGCGATAGCCAATGCCTGTTTCAGTCAGCAAATGCTGCGGCCGTGCCGGATCGGCCTCCAGCTTTTGTCGCAAATGACCCATATAGATCCGCAGATAGTGGCTGTGCTCCACGGCGTTAGGCCCCCACACCTGATTCAGCAACTGGCGCTGGGTAAGCACTTTGCCGGGATTATTCAACAGCGCCGCCAGCAGACGAAACTCGATGGGCGTCAGGTGGATCTCTTCGCTGCCGCGCAGGATGCGGCGGGCGGGGATATTGACCTCCAGGTCGGCGAAGCGCACCACTGGCTCATCGTCCTGCGCCGCGCCGTGGCGACGCAGCGCAACGCGCAGGCGGGCCTGCAATTCGCCGATGCCAAAGGGTTTACTTAAGTAGTCATCGGCGCCGGCATCCAGGGCGGCAATTTTGTCATGCTCTTCGCTACGCGCTGACAGGACGATAATCGGCATCTGGCTCCACTGACGCAGGTCGCGAATAAAATCAATGCCGTCACCATCCGGCAGGCCCAGATCGAGGATCGCGAGGTCGGGCTTACGGGTAGCGGCTTCAATCAGCCCACGCTGCAGGGTTTCCGCTTCAAATACGCGCATGCCGTCGGCTTCCAGCGCGGTGCGCAGAAAGCGTCGGATAGCGTGTTCGTCTTCGATAATCAGAACGTTAATCACAATTCCTCAGGTAGCTCTTCCAGTTCAGGGGGCGTTTCTCCCGGCAGTGTAACACGGAATGAGGCACCGCCCTCGGGCCGGTTGCTGGCGGAGATGGTCCCGCCGTGAACGTCGACGATGGCCTGACAGATGGCAAGGCCCAGCCCGACGCCAGGGATCGCCGACTCTTTGTTGCCGCGGGCGAATTTATCAAAGATAGCCTGTTCCTGGCCTGCCGGGATCCCCGGACCGTTATCCCATACCTCCAGCGACAGCTGCCGGGCGTCCGCCTCGGCGCGGATGCCGATGTTCGCCCGGGCGCCGGCATACTTATGGGCATTTTCCAGCAGGTTGATCAGCACCCGCTCGAACAGCGGCCCGTCGACATGCACCAGCTGGAGGGGATCGGGGAGATCCAACTGAATGTGCTGGCCGCCGAGGCTCGGTTCGAGCATGCGCAGCGCGCTGCCGACCACTTCCTCCAGCGTCAGCCACTCCTTATGCAGATTAAAGCCGCCGGACTGGATCCGCGCCATATCCAGCAGGTTGTTCACCAGACGGGTGGTGTTGAGCACATGCTGGCGAATTTCATTGGCCTGCGGAGCATGCTTTGAACCTTCGCTGGCCAGATCGAGGGTCAGAATTTCCGCCTGGCCAAACAGCACGGTCAGCGGAGTACGCAGATCGTGCGACAGGGCGGCGAGCAGCGAGTTACGCAGGCTTTCCCGCTCGCTGGTCAGCCGGGCCTGCTCTTCGCTGGCGGTCAGGGTGAGGCGCTCCAGGGCGCTGGCCACCAGCAGGGTAAAGGTCTCCAGCAACCGCTGCTGCTCCGGGATCATCAGCTGGCGCAGATTCTCCGGCTCCACCACTAAGAGCCCCCAGGTGCGGGCGGCGCTCTTCAGCGGTAAAATTTGGTACGGCACGCCGGGCAGGGTATCGGTGCCGGCGCCGGCAGGCTGCCCCTTATCAAAGCTCCAGCGGGCGATGGCGTCATCCCATGGGGTCAGCCCTGGCTGGTGGGTTAAGGGCAGCAGTTTTCCCTGGGCGTCCGGCAGCAGCAACTGGCTGCGGGCCTGAAAGGTGGAGGCGATGAAGCGCTCGCTGGTGGTGGCGATATCCTGCTGGCTACGACCCACCGCCAGTGCTTTAGACATCTCATACAGGTGGCGGGTACGGCGTTCACGGTAGCGCGCCACCCGCGCCTGGTAGCGTACGCCAGCGGTGAGGTTACCGATAAGCAGGCCCACAGTGAGCATCACGCCGAAGGTGAGCAGATACTGGACATCTGACACCGCCAGCGTCCCGCGCGGGGCGACAAAAAACAGATCGAAGCTGATAACGTTGATCACCGTCGCCAGCACCGACGGCCAGCGGCCATAGACCAGGGCGATGATCACCACCCCCAGCAGATAGAGCATCACCAGGTTGGCGGCTTCGAAGGCCATCAACCACTGCATGGCCACCAGGGTAATGATGGCGCATAGCGCCACCGCCACCGCGCAGCCCTGCAGCTGCAGGCGCCACTTTTCCAGCGCCGTACGGCTGTCGTTGGCCCGGGCAGGGAGAGGGGACGGTTTTTCATCGAGGGCGATCACCACCAGATCGAGGTCCGGCGCATGGCGAGCCAGACGGTCGGCGAAGCCGCTGCGATCCCACCAGCGGCGTTTGCGCTGGCGGCCGATGACGATTTTGCCGAGGTTATGCTCGCGGGCGTAATGGAGAACCGCTTTCTCTTCCGACGGGTCGGAGAGGGTGGCGGTTTCGGCCCCCAGCTCCTGGGCCAGACGCAGCGCGGCGAGAATAGCCCGCCGCCGGGCTTCCGGCAGGCGGTGCAGGGAAGGGGTCTCGACATACACTGCATGCCAGACGCTGCCCAGGCGGGCGGCGAGCCGGGCGGCGGCGCGCACCAGCTTTTCGCTGCCGGTGTTGTGCCCGATACAGAGCAGGATCGCATCGCGGGTGTGCCAGACTTTCTCCTGGCCCTGGCGGTCGCGCCAGGCGCGCATCTGTTCATCGACGCGGTCGGCGGTGCGGCGCAGAGCCAGCTCGCGCAGCGCAATCAGATTGCCCTTGCGGAAAAAGTTTTCGATGGCGCGCTCGGCCTGGCCGCCGATATAGACTTTGCCCTCATTGAGCCGCTGGCGCAGATCGTCAGGGGGGAGGTCCACCAGCACCACGTCGTCCGCGGCGTCAAAGAAGGGGTCGGGAACGGTCTCCCGCACCTGCACGCCGGTGATCCCGCTGACGACGTCGTTCAGGCTTTCCAGATGCTGGACGTTGACGGTGGTAAAGACATCAATTCCGGCCTCCAGCAGTTCATCCACATCCTGCCAGCGCTTCGGATGGCGGGAGCCGGGCGCATTGCTGTGCGCCAGCTCATCCACCAGAATCAGCGCCGGACGGCGGGCGAGGGCGGCGTCGAGATCGAACTCATACACGTACCGCCCGCGATGAGCGAGCCGCCGCGGCGGCAGGGTGCTCAGGCCCTCCAGCATCGCAGCGGTCTCTTTTCGGCCGTGGGTCTCCGCCACGCCAATCAGAATATCCAGCCCCTGGGCGCGCAGCCGCTGCGCTTCCGCCAGCATCGCCCAGGTTTTCCCCACCCCGGCGCAGGCGCCGAAGAACACTTTCAGTTTGCCGCGATGCGGGGCGGCGGTGTGCTGCAGCAGGCGGTCAGGGTCCGGGCGCAGCGGCTCGTCACTCATTTACTTATCCTTCAGGGCATCCAGCGCCATATTGAGTTGCAGTATATTGACCACCGGCTGACCAAGGAAGCTCAGCAGCGGGGTTTGTGTGGCCTGGTTCACCAGCTGGCTTACCTGCTCAACGCTCAGCTGGCGCGCTTTAGCCACCCGGGGGACCTGCCACAGCGCGGCGGCCGGGGTCAGGTTGTTATCGAGACCGCTCGCCGAGGTGGTGACCAGCTCGACCGGTACCCGCGGGTCGGCGTCCGGGTTCGCGGCGCGCAGGGCCTGTACGCGCTCGCTCACCGCTTTATCCAGCGCCGGGTTGCTGGCGGCAAGGTTGCTGCCGCCTGACGCCATGGGATTATCCGCCGTCTCAGCGGTGGCCGACGGGCGGCCCTGGAAATAGCCTGCGGCAGTATAGTTCTGGCCAATCAGTCCGGAGCCGCGCACCTCACCGTTCAGGCGGATCAGCGAGCCGTTGGCCTGTGAGTTAAACCACCATTGTCCCAGGCTGGTGGTCAGCAGAGGATAGACGCCGCCGGTGAGCAGCGTTAACAGAATAAATAGCACAAGTGCTGGACGAATCAATGACATAGTTTTTTCCTCACACCAGACCGCTCAGGGTCAGCAGCAGGTCGATGGCTTTAATACCGATAAAGGGCACCAGCAGACCGCCGAGGCCGTAGATCCACAGGTTGCGGCGCAGCATCGCCGAGGCGGAGAGTGGGCGATAGCTCACGCCTTTCAGGGCCAGCGGGATCAGGAAGACGATGATCAGCGCGTTAAAGATAACGGCGCTGAGGATCGCTGACGACGGTGAATGCAGGCCCATCACGTTCAGCATGGCCAGCTGGGGATAGACCGCGGCAAATGCCGCCGGAATAATGGCGAAATATTTCGCCACGTCGTTGGCAATACTGAAGGTAGTCAGCGAGCCGCGCGTCATTAACATCTGTTTGCCGATATGGACCACCTCAATCAGCTTGGTGGGGTTGGAATCCAGGTCGACCATGTTGCCTGCTTCCTTCGCCGCCTGGGTGCCGGAGTTCATGGCCACCGCCACGTCGGCCTGAGCCAGCGCGGGCGCATCGTTGGTGCCGTCGCCGGTCATCGCCACCAGCCGACCTTCCGACTGATACTGGCGGATCAACGCCAGCTTGGCTTCCGGCGTCGCTTCGGCGAGGAAATCATCGACCCCGGCCTCGGCGGCGATCGCCGCGGCGGTCAGGCGGTTATCGCCGGTGATCATCACCGTTTTAATGCCCATTTTGCGCAGCTGGGCGAAACGTTCTTTGATACCGCCTTTAACGATATCTTTGAGCGAAATAATCCCCAGCACCTTTTCCCCTTCGGCGACCACCAGCGGCGTGGCCCCCTGGCGGGCGACCTCTTCCACCTGCTTATCGACATCGGCAGGGAAGTGGCCGCCGTTGGCCTCCACGTGGCGGCGAATGGCGTCCACCGACCCTTTGCGGATCATGCGTTGATCGATATTGATGCCGCTCATCCGCGTTTGCGCGGTAAAGGGGACAAAGGTGGCGTGCAGCGACTGCAGATCGCGTTCGCGCAGGTTAAAGCGCTGTTTCGCCAGCACCACGATGCTGCGCCCCTCAGGGGTTTCATCCGCCAGCGAGGAGAGCTGGGCGGCGTCGGCTAGGGTTCGCTCTTCCACGCCGCGCGCCGGCAGGAAGGCGGAAGCCTGACGGTTGCCGAGGGTAATGGTCCCGGTTTTATCCAGCAGCAGGACATCGACGTCGCCAGCGGCCTCCACCGCGCGGCCACTGGTGGCGATGACGTTGGCGCCGAGCATACGACTCATCCCGGCGACGCCGATGGCCGACAGCAGCCCGCCGATGGTGGTCGGGATCAGGCACACCAGCAGGGCGACCAGCACGGTAACGCTGACCGCATTGCCGCTCCACGCCGAGAAGGGCCAGATGGTGGCGGTGGCCAGCAGGAACACCAGCGTCAGGGCGATCAGCAGGATCGTCAGGGCGATCTCGTTCGGCGTTTTACGGCGCTGGGCGCCTTCCACCATGGCGATCATCCGGTCGAGGAAGGTTTCTCCCGGGTTCACGCTGCAGCGGATCACCAGCCAGTCGGAGAGAATGCGTGTCCCGCCGGTCACCGAGGCAAAATCGCCACCGGATTCACGGATCACCGGGGCAGACTCGCCGGTAATGGCGCTTTCGTCGACCGAGGCGCCGCCTTCGATGACTTCGCCATCGCAGGGGATAATATCCCCGGCTTCCACCAGCACCACGTCGCCTTTGCGCAGGTCTTCCGCTGGCACGTGGTCGACCGTCGCGTCATGCTGCGGGGCGCGCAGTTTGCGGGCGAAGGCCGTTTTTTTCACCCCTTTCAGGCTGTTGGCCTGGGCTTTGCTGCGGCCTTCCGCCATCGCTTCGGCAAAGTTAGCGAACAGCACGGTAAACCACAGCCAGATGCTGACGGCGGCGGTAAATGTGGCGCTACCGGTCAGGGCGCCGCCAGCCATGGCGATCGCCAGCAGGGTGGTTAACAGACTGCCCACCCAGACGATAAACATCACCGGATTGCGCCATTGCACCATCGGGCTGAGTTTTTTCACGGCATCCAGCAGCGCCTGGCGCACCAGCGTCGGCTCCAGCAGGGCTAATTGTTTGCGACTCATAACAGGGTGCTCCGCATCGCTCAAAGTAAGGAAAAGTGTTCAGCCAGCGGGCCAAGCGCCAGCGCAGGAATAAAGGTCAGGGCGCCCACCAGCAGCACGGTGCCGATCAGTAAACCGATAAACAGGGCGTCGTGGGTGGCCAGGGTGCCGGGGCTGGCCGGTTGAATTTTCTTCGCCACCAGCGAGCCGGCGATGGCCATCACCGGAATGATGACGGCGAAGCGGCCGACCAGCATGCAGAACGCCAGCAGCAGGTTCCAGAACGGCGTCGCCGCACCCAGGCCAGCGAAGGCGCTGCCGTTGTTATTGGCCGCCGAGGTGACGGCGTACAGCACTTCGCTAAAGCCGTGCGGTCCAGGGTTGAACATCCCGGCGCGGCCGGCGTCGGTCATCATCGCCAGCGCCGTGCCAAGCAGCACCAGCGTCGGGGTGACCAGAATGGCGAGGGCGATCATTTTCATTTCCCGGACATCGATTTTCTTCCCGAGATACTCCGGAGTGCGGCCGACCATCAGCCCGGCGATAAATACCGCCAGCATAACGAACAGCAGCATGCCGTACAGGCCCGAACCGACGCCGCCGAACACCACTTCGCCAATCTGCATCAGCCACATCGGCACCATGCCGCCCAGCGCGGTGAAGGAGTCATGCATGGCATTGACCGCGCCGCAGGAGGCGGCAGTGGTGATCACCGCGAACAGACTGCTGGCGAGAATACCGAAGCGACTCTCTTTACCTTCCATATTCAGGCTACTGTCAGCGCCCAGCGTCAGCAGGTGGGGGTTGCCGCGAGTTTCCGCCCACATCACCACGGCGACGCAGAGGATAAAGATCAGCGTCATTGCCCACAGGATGGCGCGCCCCTGGCGGCGATCGCTCACTACCTCGCCGAAGGCGAAGCACAGTGCTGCCGGGATCAGGAAGATTGCCAGCATCTGCACGAGATTGGTCAGCGCGGTCGGGTTTTCAAACGGGTGAGCGGAGTTGGCGTTAAAGAAACCGCCGCCGTTGGTGCCCAGCAGCTTAATCGCTTCCTGCGAGGCGACAGGCCCCATCGGCAACAGCTGGTGCGCCCCTTCGAGGGTGGTAAAGGGCTGGTAGGCCAGCAGATTCTGCGGCACACCCTGCTGAATAAAGAACAGGGCCACCAGCAGGGAGAGCGGCAGCAGCAGCCACAGGGTAATGCGCGTCAGGTCGACCCAGGCATTGCCAAGGGCGGACATTTTCTGCCGGGCGAAGGCGCGGGTCAGGGCGAATACCACGGCGATCCCGGTGGCGGCAGAGAGGAAATTCTGCACCGTCAGGCCGACCATCTGGCTGAGATAGCTCATGGTGCTTTCGCCGGCGTAAGCCTGCCAGTTGGTATTACTGACAAAGCTGACCGCCGTGTTGAGCGCCAGATCCCATGACAATCCCGGCAGATGCTGCGGGTTAAACGGCAACACGCCCTGGAGCATCAGCAGGGCAAACAGGGCCAGGCCGCCGAGGGCGTTAAACAGCAGGATCGCCAGCAAATACTGCAGCCAGCCCATCTCCTCGGCGCGGATCCCGGCCACGCGCCACAGGACGCGCTCGACGCCGGCCAGGCCGGGAAGCGGGATATCGTTCACCATCCTCGCCAGACACGTCCCCAGCGGGCGCGCCAGCACCAGCAACACCAGCAGGTAGCTGGCTAATAATAAAAATCCCTGGGCAGCCATCAGAATGCCTCCGCGTGTATCAAGGCATAAACCAGATAAGCCAGTAACAGGAACACCAGCCCAACGCCAGTGAGTACGCCTGCAGTCACAATCCACCTCCGGGTGTCTTTTTTGATTTACCGGGAGAATAGAAATTACGGCGCAAAGATTTCGCAAAAATCGGCGGGCGCGGTGTAAAAAAAGTATAAAAATTACAAAGGCACAATTTAACTGATGGTTAGTATTGATTTAACTTTTTTGTAACTAATTTACGTGGTGAATGTAAATTAAGTATAAATACGTGCTTTTTAGTGGTCGGATGAGTAGTAAAATTACAACCAGAGCGGTATTATTTTGCTCAGACAAACATGATTAATTTTACCGGCGCTGCTTGCCGGCCTGACAAAGGGGAGAGAAATGATGGCGTTGTACAAAGCTTATCCTGCTCATATTATTTTACTGCGTCGTGCTTTCGCCGTCGTGGCTGGCGTCGCGGCGCTGCCGGTGATGCTGTTCTGGAAAGATCGCGCCCGCTATTACAGCTGGCTGCACCGGGTGTGGTCGAAAACCAGCGAGCAGCCGGTGTGGATGGCGCAGGCGGAAAAAGCCGCTCACGATTTCTATTAATCCGTCCTGCTGCGACGAAGACAAGAAAACCGCCGGTTGCCCCCGGCGGTTTTTTTTCGTCGCTTGTCTACATTCGTTTTCATGCACCGCAGTGGAATTGGCAGGTGCTTATTTTGCCGGAGCGCGCTATTTTTTCCGGCTTATATCATGAGATGAGTTTTGCTGACGGATATCGAGGAGTTATATGGCCACCCATCTGGTCTGGTTACGCACGGATTTACGCATTCACGATAACCTGGCGCTGGCCGCCGCCTGCCGGGATCCGCAGGCGCAGGTGCTGGCGCTGTATATCGCCACCCCGGGGCAGTGGCGTGAGCATCACCTGGCGCCGCGGCAGGCCGCGTTTATCGTCAGCCATTTGCACAGTCTGCACACCGCGCTGGCGGAACGGGGCATACCGCTGTGGGTCGAAGAGGCGGATGATTTTACCGCCAGCGTCGAACGGCTGGTCCATTTCTGCCAGCAGCACCAGGTCAGTCACCTGTTCTACAACTATCAGTACGAATTCAATGAACGTCAGCGCGATGCCGCCGTTGAGAACACCTTGCGCGATGTCATTTGCCAGGGCTTTGACGACAGCGTCCTGTTGCCGCCCGGCAGCGTCATGACCGGCAGCGGCGAAATGTATAAAGTTTTCACGCCGTTTAAGAATGCGTTTATTCGCCGTCTGCGGGACGGGCTCCCGGCGTGCGTGGCGGCGCCGAAGCCGCGCCAGGCGCCTGCCCGCCAGGCGCCGCCGCTGCCTGAGCTCAACTACCCGCAAACGCCGTTCGATGGGCTGCTGTTTGCCGCGGATGAAAAAACGGCGCTGGCGCGGCTGCGCGCGTTTTGTCAGCAACCGGCGGCGGAGTATGAGGGGCAGCGTGACTTCCCCGCCGTGGAAGGGACCAGTCGCCTGTCGCCCTGCCTGGCCACCGGGGTGTTGTCACCGCGCCAGTGCCTGCATCGTCTGCTGACGGAACACCCCGCCGCGCTGGACGGTGGGGCAGGTGCCACCTGGCTTAATGAGCTGATCTGGCGCGAGTTTTACCGCCATCTGATGGTCTACTATCCGAAACTCTGTAAAGGACGCCCGTTTATCGCATGGACTGATAAGGTCGCCTGGCGTGAAGATGACGCCGCCCTGCAGGCCTGGCAGCGCGGGGAGACCGGCTTTCCGATAGTCGATGCCGCGATGCGCCAGCTTAACGCCACCGGCTGGATGCATAACCGGTTGCGCATGATTGTCGCCAGCTTCCTGACGAAAGATCTGCGCCTCGACTGGCGGGCAGGGGAGCGCTACTTCATGAGTCAACTGATTGATGGCGACCTGGCGGCGAACAACGGCGGCTGGCAGTGGGCGGCCTCGACAGGCACCGACGCCGCGCCCTATTTCCGCATATTTAACCCCACCACCCAGGGCGAGAAGTTTGATAAGCAGGGGGTGTTTATGCGTCGCTGGCTGCCTGAGCTGGCAAAGGTGCCGGAGAAGGCGCTGCATCAGCCGTGGGCGTGGGCGGATAAACAGGGGATCAAACTGGATTATCCGCGCCCGATAGTCGATCACAAACAGGCGCGGCAGGAGACGCTGGCGGCCTGGGAGGCCGCCAGAAAAGGAATTACTCCACCGCCAGACGGCGGGTCCTGACCTTCAGCGAGTGATACAGCCAGATGACCAGCACCACGCCGACACAGGCCAGCGCGCCCCAGGTGATCTGGCTGAAGACCTTGATGTAGGCGTCAATGGAGTAGTTCACTGCCCCGGCGGCGTCGAAGGACGCCTGCGAGGTCTGGTCGGCGATGACGCCGGCCAGATAGTTGGCGATGGCCCCGGAGAGCAGCATATAGATACCGGTCAGCACCCCGGTGACCCCCGGGATCTCAATGCGGGTGATTTGCGACATGGCGACCGGGTCGATAAACAGTTCGGCAAAACCCATCACCGCCAGCCCCAGCACCATCAGCGGCATGGACGACTGGCCATAGGCCGCGGACCAGCGGGCGCTGAGGGTCAGGATGCAGAACCCGGCGCTCATCAGGCCCAGACCGAGGGCAAATTTCCCCCAGATGCGCACGGTGCGATTGCCACCGACGCTCTCTTTCACCAGCCACGCCAGCACCATCCCGCAGAGCATCACCGCGAAGGCGTTGACCGACTGGAACATGGCGGTAGGGACTTCGTAGCTCATGATATGGCGATTAACGAAGCGGTCAATATACAGGCTGATGGAGCTCCCGCCCTGCTGGGCGAAGGCCCAGAACAGCAGGCTAAACGCGGTGAGGACGACGATCAGGCGCAGATCCTTACGCTGTTTATCGGTTTCAGCGCGCAGGTAGATCCGCGCCAGCACCGCCAGGCCGATAACGGTGGCCACGATCAGGGCATACACCGACCACTCCTGCCAGAACAGCACGGCGATCAGCAGCGGGGCGGTAACCAGCAGCACCAGCAGCCAGCCCCAGTTCGGTAGCAGGAAGCGGCGCGCGCACAGCGCCTGGCGGTTGACGCCGGCAGTATGCTGGAAGTGACGGTTGCCGCAGAGAAAAATCACCAGTCCCGCCACCATGCCGATGGCCGCCAGGGCAAAGCCCATCGCCCAGCTATACTCCTCCTGTACGTAGCCGCAGGCGATCGGCGCGATAATCGAGCCGATATTGCCCGCGGCATACATCAGCGAGAAGCCGCCGTCGCGACGCGGATCGGCAGGTTCGTAGAGTTCGCCCAGCAGACAGCTGACGTTGGATTTAAACAACCCGTAGCCGCAGACGATGATCGCCAGCGACAGGTAGAGGAAGACTGGGGCGGTTTCGCTGGCTCCGAGCACCAGATGGCCAATGGCCATCAGCAGCGCGCCGAGCATGACCGCCATCCGGTTGCCTAACAGCTTATCGGCCAGATAGCCGCCGAGGATCGGCGTGACATAGACCAGCGAACAGTAGGCGCTGAACAGGGCATAGGCGTGGTTATCGTCATATTTGAGCTGATTGGTGAGATAGAGGATCAGCAGGGCGCGCATGCCGTAGAAGCTAAAATATTCCCAGATTTGCAGCGCCACGACGTAGTAAATCGCCCGCGGTTGCGATGATGTTGTCTTCATGAGAAGTGTGGTTTCCTGGCGTAAAGCGAAAGTCGATCGTTCTGCATGAATAGCGCTTTATTAGTCATATTCATGGCTTGAGGGGCTTTCTGTTTATTTAATATGCTTTATTAATGCATAAATATACACGAATGCGCGATGGGGTGGGTAGACAAAATGCGGGATTAACAAAAAAGTCATGGTCGGTGCCGGTTGTGGACTATCGACGGCCCGAATGGATCTGGTTATGTTATGCCTTTGTATACCCTGATTATCTGCTGGAGTGGCGATGAAAAATAGCGAACTGGAACAACTGATAAACGACAAGCTCAATAGTGCGGCCATCAGTGATTTCGCCCCTAACGGTCTGCAGGTGGAAGGACGTGATACGGTGCAAACGATCGTCACCGGGGTGACGGCCAGCCAGGCGCTGCTGGATGAAGCCGTTCGGCTGCAGGCGGATGCGGTGATCGTCCATCATGGCTATTTCTGGAAAAACGAGTCGCCAGTGATCCGCGGCATGAAGCGCCGCCGCCTGAAGACTCTGCTGGCCAACGATATCAATCTCTACGGCTGGCACCTGCCGCTGGATGCCCACCCGGAGCTGGGCAACAACGCGCAACTGGCGCATCTGCTGGGGATTAACGTGCTGGGTGAAATCGAACCGCTGGTGCCTTGGGGCGAACTGTCGATGCCGGTTTCCGGCCTCGAACTGGCCTCGTGGATCGAAGCGCGGCTGGGGCGCAAGCCGTTATGGTGCGGCGATACCGGGCCGGACACCGTCAGCCGCGTCGCCTGGTGTACCGGCGGCGGCCAGAGCTTTATCGACGCCGCGGCGCGCTTTGGGGTGGATGCGTTTATTACCGGCGAGGTGTCGGAACAAACTATTCACTCTGCCCGCGAACAGGGGCTGCATTTTTATGCCGCCGGCCACCACGCCACCGAGCGGGGCGGCATTCGCGCCCTCAGTGAATGGCTGACGGAAACGACCGACCTGGATGTCACCTTTATTGATATTCCTAACCCTGCCTGACGGGAGAGAGAAAAGTGCAGCGAGCGCGTTGTTATCTGTTAGGAGAAACGGCCGTCGTGCTGGAGCTGGAGCCGCCGGTCACGCTCGAGAGCCAGCAACGGATCTGGGGATTGGCCCAGCGTCTGTCTCACCATGAAGAGGTGGTTGACGCCATTCCCGGCATGAACAATATCACCGTGGTGCTCCGCCGCCCGCAGGAGATGGCGTGGGAGGCGATAGACCGTCTGCAGCGCTGGTGGGAGGAGAGTCTTGCGCTGGAGCCGGAGTCGAGGTCATTAACCATCCCGGTCGTGTACGGCGGCGAGGCCGGGCCGGATCTCGGGGTGGTGGCGCAACACAGCGGCCTGAGTGAAAAACAGGTTGTGGAGCTGCATGCCTCGGTGGAATACCTGGTCTGGTTTATTGGTTTTCAGCCGGGATTCCCCTACCTGGGCGGGCTGCCGCCGGCGCTGGCGACCCCGCGTCGCGCCGAACCGCGCGTGCAGGTCCCGGCCGGATCGGTGGGCATTGGCGGCGCGCAAACCGGCATCTATCCGCTGGCGACGCCCGGCGGCTGGCAGCTGCTGGGGCGGACCGCGTTGACGCTGTTTGACCCGGCGCGTAAGGAGCCTGCGCTGTTGCGCGTGGGCGATAAAATTCGCTTTGTGCCGCAAAAGGAGGGGGTATGTTAACCCTGATCCGCGCCGGTCTGTACACCTCGGTACAGGACGGTGGACGAGAAGGCCTGCGCCAGTCTGGCATCAGCCGCTGCGGCGCTCTGGATTATCCCTCGCTGGTGATTGCCAATCTGCTGGTTGGCAACGAGGCGAACGCCGCCGGGCTGGAGATTACCCTCGGTCAGGTGGAGATCGAATTTGCCCGCAGCGGCTGGTTCGCGCTGACCGGCGCCGCCTGCGAAGCGACGCTGGACGGCAAAGCGGTCTGGGTGGGCTGGCGCACCGCCTACCGGGCCGGGCAACGGTTGGTGCTGAAAACGCCGCAGCATGGCATCCGCAGCTATCTGGCGGTGGCGGGCGGGGTCGCGGTCCCGGTGGTGCTTGGCTCGCGCAGCACGGATCTTAAGGCGGGGATTGGCGGTCTGGAAGGACGCCGCCTGCAGGATGGCGACCAGCTGAAGCTCGGGAAAGCCGCTCGGCGCTTTACCACCTCGCGCGGTGTCAAGCAGCTGCCGCTGGGCAACCGCATTCGCGCGCTGCCGGGCCCGGAGTATCATGAGTTTGATGCGGCCTCGCAGGCGTCGTTCTGGCGCTCCCCCTGGCAGCTCAGTCCGCAGAGCAATCGCATGGGCTACCGCCTGCAGGGGCAGCCGTTGAAACGGACCACCGATCGCGAGATGCTGTCGCACGGTCTGCTGCCGGGCGTAGTGCAGGTGCCGCATAACGGCCAGCCCATCGTCCTGATGAACGATGCGCAAACCACCGGCGGCTATCCGCGCATCGCCTGCATTATTGAGGCTGATATGTACCAGCTGGCGCAGATCCCGCTGGGGCAGCCGATCCACTTTGTCGCCTGCTCGCTGGAGGAGGCCTTAAAAGCACGGGCCGATCGTCAGCGTTATCTTGAACAACTGGCCTGGAGACTCCACGATGATGATTGATCTCAATGCCGATCTCGGGGAAGGGGGCGCGAACGATAGCGCGCTGCTCCAGTTGGTCTCGTCGGCGAATATCGCCTGCGGCTTTCATGCCGGCGACGCCGGACTGATGGTGCAGAGCGTACGCGAGGCGCTGAAGTACGGCGTGGCGGTGGGCGCCCATCCGGGATACCCCGACCGGGAAAATTTTGGCCGTACGGCGATGGATCTGCCGCCGGAAACGGTCTATGCCCAGATGCTGTATCAGATTGGCGCCCTGGCGGCGATCGTTCAGGCGCAGGGCGGCGAGCTACAGCATGTGAAGCCGCACGGCATGCTCTATAACCAGGCGGCCAAGTCGCCGCCGCTGGCGGACGCGATCGCCCGCGCGATCCGTGATGTTAACCCGAAGCTGGTGCTGGTGGGGCTGGCGGGCAGCGAACTGATCCGCGCCGGGCAGCACTATGGTCTGACGACGCGCCAGGAGGTGTTTGCCGACCGCGGCTACCTGGCCGACGGTAGCCTGGTGCCGCGCAGCCAGCCCGGCGCGCTGATCGACAGCGAAGAGCAGGCTCTGGCGCAAACCCTCGAGATGGTGCAGCACCACCGGGTGCGCAGCATCAGCGGCGAGTGGGCGAACGTGGTGGCGCAGACGGTGTGTCTGCACGGCGATGGCCCGCACGCGCTGGATTTTGCCCGCCGTCTGCGGGCGGCCTTTGCCGGGCGCCATATTCTGGTCAGCGCGCAACTGGACGCTGAAGCGTGACAACCTGAATGACCGCGAAGGAGAGGATGATGGCGGGAGTATTGCTCACCGGTTTTGAACCCTTTGATGGCGAAACGGTTAACCCTTCATGGGAAGTGGTGAAGCAGCTGGACGGGACGATGATTGCCGGGCAGCCGGTGATCGCCCGCCAGCTCCCCTGTGTGTTTGGCGAGGCGCTGTCGGTGCTTTACGCGGCGATCGAAGACCTGCAGCCGAGGCTGGTCATTGCCGTTGGGCAGGCTGGTGGTCGCGTCGATATCAGCGTTGAACGTGTGGCTATCAACGTCGATGATGCGCGCATTCCCGATAACAAAGGCCAGCAGCCTGTCGACACGCCGATCGTCGACGGGGGGCCGGCGGCGTGGTTCAGTACCTTACCGATCAAAGCGATCGTCAGCGCGTTGCGCGATCGCGGGATCCCGGCTTCGGTCTCCCAAACCGCCGGCACCTTCGTCTGCAATCACGTGATGTATGGTTTGCTACATAAGCTGCAGGAGCAGGCTGGCGTCAGGGGCGGCTTTATCCATATTCCATGGCTACCGGCGCAGGCGGCGGCCCATCCCGGCGAGCCGAGTATGGCGACCGCCACCGTGCGGGAAGCGCTGGAAACGGCCATTGCCGTGGCGTTGCGCCAGTCGGTGGATAGTAAACTGGGCGGCGGCGCCACCCATTAACAGAAGGATGACAGTATGCCGGAAGGTCCGGAGATCCGCCGCGCGGCGGATAAACTGGAGGCGGCAATCAAAGGCGAACCCTTAACCGATGTCTGGTTCGCCTTTCCGCAGTTGCAACCCTATCAAAGCCAGTTGATTGGCCAGCGGGTGACCCATATCGCCACCCACGGCAAGGCCCTGTTAACACACTTCTCCGGCGGGCTGACCCTGTACAGCCATAATCAGCTGTACGGTGTCTGGCGCGTGGTCGATGCCGGGGAACAGCCCGCCTCTAACCGGGTGCTGCGCGTCAGGCTGCAGACCGCCCGCAAGGCGATTCTGCTTTACAGCGCCTCGGACATCGAGATGCTCACGGAGGAGCAGGTTGCCCATCACCCGTTTTTACTGCGCGTGGGGCCAGATGTGCTGGATATGACGTTAACCGTGGAGGAGGTGAAAGCGCGGCTGCTGTCGGCCAAATTCCGCCATCGTCAGTTTTCCGGCCTGCTGCTGGATCAGGCTTTTCTGGCCGGGCTCGGTAACTATCTGCGGGTGGAGATCCTCTGGCAGGTGGGATTAAGCGGAAAGCGTAAAGCCGCTGAACTGAGCGATAGTCAGCTGGATGCGCTGGCGCACGCGCTGCTGGCTATTCCGCGGTTGTCGTATCACACCCGCGGCCAGGCCGATGACAACAAGCATCACGGCGCGCTGTTTCGCTTTAAGGTCTTCCATCGCGACGGGGAAAGGTGCGAGCGCTGTGGGGGTGTGATTGAGAAGACGACACTCTCCTCGCGGCCGTTTTACTGGTGTCCCGGATGTCAGCATTAAGCCCGGCAGTCAGGCAGATAAAAAAACGCGCCAGGTGGCGCGTTTTTTTTCATCCGGACGGCAAGATTAGCGCTTAATGTCGGACTGGTAATCGCGTTTGGTGTAGCCAGTGTACAGCTGACGCGGACGGGCGATCTTCATGCCATCGCTGTGCATTTCGTTCCAGTGCGCAATCCAGCCCACGGTACGCGCCATGGCGAAGATAACGGTAAACATGGAGGACGGAATACCCATCGCTTTCAGGATGATACCGGAGTAGAAGTCGACGTTCGGGTAGAGTTTCTTCTCGATGAAGTACGGGTCGTTCAGCGCGATATGCTCCAGCTCCATGGCTACCTGCAGCAGATCGTCTTTGGTGCCCAGCTCTTTCAGCACTTCATGGCAGGTTTCACGCATCACGGTGGCGCGCGGGTCGTAGTTTTTGTAAACACGATGGCCGAAGCCCATCAGGCGGAAAGAGTCATTCTTGTCTTTCGCACGACGAACAAATTCCGGAATGTGCTCAACGGAGCTGATCTCTTCCAGCATCTTCAGCGCCGCTTCGTTGGCGCCGCCGTGCGCCGGTCCCCACAGGGAGGCGATGCCAGCAGCGATACAGGCGAACGGGTTAGCGCCGGAGGAGCCGGCGGTACGTACCGTCGAGGTCGACGCGTTCTGCTCGTGATCGGCGTGCAGGATCAGAATACGATCCATCGCGCGTTCAAGCACCGGATTGACTTCATACTCTTCGCACGGTGTCGCGAACATCATGCGCAGGAAGTTGCCGGCGTAGGAGAGGTCGTTGCGCGGATAAACAAACGGCTGGCCGATAGAATACTTGTAACACATGGCTGCCATGGTTGGCATTTTGGACAGCAGACGGTAGGCAGCAATCTCGCGGTGACGTGGGTTATTCACGTCGAGGGAGTCATGATAGAACGCCGCCAGGGCGCCGGTGATCCCGCACATCACGGCCATCGGGTGGGAATCGCGACGGAATGCATGGAACAGACGCGTGATCTGCTCATGAATCATGGTGTGGCGGGTGACGGTGGTTTTGAATTCGTCATATTCGGCCTGAGTCGGTTTTTCACCGTACAGCAGAATATAACATACTTCGAGATAGTTAGATTCGGTCGCTAACTGGTCGATCGGGAAGCCGCGGTGCAGCAGGATCCCCTCGTCACCATCGATAAACGTAATTTTAGATTCACAAGAAGCGGTGGATGTGAAACCTGGGTCAAAAGTAAATACGCCTTTTGAACCAAGACTACGAATATCAATAACATCCTGACCGAGCGTGCCTTTTAGCACATCCAGTTCAATAGCAGTGTCACCACCCAGGGTGATTTTTGCTTTAGCATCAGACATTTATGGTCTCCTTAGCGCCTTTATTGCTTAAGACTGCCGGGTGGTGGATTTGCTTTCGGCCCGCGCCTGCATACGTTACCAGTTTGTTATGTTGCACACAGCTCTGCGTCAGCGAAAAGGGCAGGGTACAGAGCAACGGCGCTTGATGGTACGTCCTTCAGGGCTGCGGTGAAACAACAGCAAATCAGCGTTTTAGCAGTCCGAATATTAAAACCTGTATACCACTAATAACTGTCCTGATTACATCGGTCAATACTGACACACTGTTACATAACTTATTCTCAGGTGAAAGAGTGACCCCATAACTTTTGAGCATTATTGCATTTAACTGGTAATGGTTGTAACAAGAATGTTTAATATTTGTCAAATCAGGTGATTAAAAATTAAAAAAATGTTGTTATCGTGACCTTGATCACTGTTCCGGAGAAAACCCAACAAACTATATGTAGGTTAATTGTAATGATTTTGTGAACGGCCTATACTGCGGCCAGGTCTCCGGAACACCCTGCAATCCCGAGCCACCCAGCGTTGTTTAGTGATGTTTTAATGCCTGAAAAGACGTTTTAACATGACTTCTGGTTATAGAAAGGACGCTGTCTGACCCGCAAGCAGACCGGAGGAAGGAAACAATAAGAACAGCATGTGGGCGTTATTCATGGTAAGAAATGTGAAAAAACAAAGACCTGTCAATCTGGATCTACAAACGATACGGTTCCCAATCACGGCGATAGCGTCCATTCTCCATCGCGTTTCCGGTGTCATCACCTTCGTGGCGGTCGGAATTCTGCTTTGGTTGCTGGGCACCAGCCTTTCCTCCCCTGAAGGTTTTCTGACGGCGGCCTCGATCATGGATAGCTTCTTTGTGAAGTTCATCATGTGGGGCATTCTCACCGCACTGGCCTATCATGTCGTTGTCGGTATCCGCCATCTGATGATGGACTTTGGCTACCTGGACGAAACCCTCGAAGCAGGGAAACGTTCCGCCAAAATCTCTTTTGTTATTACTGTCGTGCTTTCACTTCTCGCAGGAGTCCTCGTATGGTAAGCAACGCCTCAGCACTGGGACGCAACGGCGTACATGACTTTATTCTGGTCCGTGCTACCGCCATCGTTCTGACCCTCTACATCATCTACATGGTTGGCTTCTTCGCCACCACCGGTGAAATCTCATGGGAAGTGTGGACCGGATTCTTTGCCTCCGGCTTCACTAAAGTCTTCACTCTGCTGGCTCTCGTCTCCATTCTCATCCATGCCTGGATCGGGATGTGGCAGGTGTTAACGGACTACGTTAAACCACTGGCTCTGCGCCTGGTTCTGCAACTGGCTATCGTTGTGGCGCTGGTGGCTTACGTTCTTTATGGATTTGTTGTGGTGTGGGGTGTGTAATGAAATTGCCAGTCAGAGAGTTTGATGCTGTTGTTATCGGTGCCGGCGGCGCAGGTATGCGCGCGGCGCTGCAAATTTCCCAGAGCGGACAGACCTGTGCACTGCTCTCCAAAGTGTTCCCTACCCGTTCCCATACCGTATCCGCGCAGGGTGGTATCACCGTCGCGCTCGGTAACTCCCATGAAGATAACTGGGAATGGCATATGTACGACACCGTAAAAGGGTCGGACTATATTGGCGACCAGGACGCCATCGAATATATGTGTAAGACCGGCCCGGAAGCGATTCTTGAGCTGGAACATATGGGCCTGCCGTTCTCCCGTCTTGACGACGGCCGTATTTATCAGCGCCCGTTCGGCGGCCAGTCGAAAAACTTCGGCGGCGAGCAAGCGGCACGTACCGCGGCGGCGGCTGACCGTACCGGCCACGCGCTGTTGCACACCCTGTATCAACAGAACCTGAAAAACCACACCACTATCTTCTCCGAATGGTATGCCCTCGATCTGGTGAAAAACCAGGACGGCGCGGTGGTCGGTTGTACCGCCCTGTGCATCGAGACCGGCGAAGTGGTCTACTTTAAAGCCCGCGCCACCGTGCTGGCGACCGGCGGCGCAGGCCGTATTTATCAGTCCACCACCAACGCCCACATCAACACCGGTGACGGCGTCGGGATGGCCATCCGCGCCGGCGTTCCGGTGCAGGATATGGAAATGTGGCAGTTCCACCCGACCGGCATCGCCGGGGCAGGGGTGCTGGTCACCGAAGGTTGCCGCGGCGAAGGCGGTTACCTGCTGAACAAACACGGCGAGCGCTTTATGGAGCGTTATGCCCCGAACGCCAAAGACCTGGCGGGTCGTGACGTGGTGGCGCGTTCCATCATGATCGAAATTCGCGAAGGCCGCGGCTGCGATGGTCCGTGGGGCCCGCATGCGAAACTGAAACTGGATCACCTGGGTAAAGAGGTTCTGGAATCTCGTCTGCCAGGTATCCTTGAGCTGTCCCGTACCTTTGCTCACGTCGATCCGGTGAAAGAGCCGATCCCGGTTATCCCAACCTGCCACTACATGATGGGCGGTATCCCGACCAAAGTCACCGGTCAGGCGCTGACCGTGAATGAGAAGGGCGAAGACGTGGTGATCCCGGGCCTGTTCGCGGTAGGCGAAATTGCCTGCGTATCGGTCCACGGCGCCAACCGTCTGGGCGGCAACTCGCTGCTCGACCTGGTGGTCTTCGGCCGCGCGGCGGGCCTGCATCTGCAGGAGTCTATCGCCGAGCAGGGCACGCTGCGCGACGCCAGCGAATCGGATGTCGAAGGCTCGCTGGACCGCCTCAATCGCTGGAACAATACCCGCTCCGGCGAAGACCCGGTGGAAATCCGCAAAGCACTGCAGGAATGTATGCAGCACAACTTCTCGGTGTTCCGCGAAGGCGATGCGATGCACAAAGGTCTGGAGCAACTGAAAGTGATCCGCGAGCGCCTGAAAAACGCGCGTCTCGACGATACTTCCAGCGAGTTCAACACCCAGCGCGTCGAGTGCCTGGAGTTGGACAACCTGATGGAGACCGCGTTTGCGACCGCCGTGTCCGCTAACTTCCGTACTGAAAGCCGTGGCGCCCATAGCCGCTTCGACTTCCCGGATCGTGATGATGAAAACTGGCTGTGCCATTCCCTGTATCTGCCAGAGTCGGAATCCATGACGCGTCGTAGCGTCAACATGGAACCGAAACTGCGTCCGGCATTCCCGCCGAAGATTCGTACTTACTAATGCGGAGACAGGAAAATGAAACTCGAGTTTTCAATTTATCGCTATAACCCGGATGTTGACGACGCTCCGCATATGCAGGATTACACCCTCGAAGCGGAAGAAGGTCGTGACATGATGCTGCTGGATGCGCTGATCCAGCTGAAAGAAAAAGATCCGTCGCTGTCGTTCCGCCGCTCCTGCCGTGAAGGGGTCTGCGGTTCCGATGGTCTGAACATGAACGGGAAAAACGGTCTGGCGTGCATCACGCCAATCTCCGCGCTGAATCAGCCGGGCAAGAAGATTGTTATCCGTCCGCTGCCAGGATTACCGGTTATCCGTGATTTGGTGGTAGACATGGGGCAATTCTATGCACAATATGAGAAGATTAAGCCTTACTTGTTGAATAATGGGCAAAATCCTCCGGCTCGCGAGCATCTGCAGATGCCTGAGCAGCGTGAGAAACTCGATGGTCTGTACGAGTGTATTCTGTGCGCATGTTGTTCAACCTCGTGCCCGTCGTTCTGGTGGAACCCGGACAAGTTCATCGGCCCGGCTGGCCTGCTGGCCGCGTATCGCTTCCTGATCGACAGTCGCGATACCGAAACCAGCGAGCGCCTGGAAGGCCTGAGCGATGCTTTCAGCGTATTCCGCTGTCACAGCATTATGAACTGCGTCAGTGTGTGTCCTAAAGGGCTTAACCCGACGCGCGCCATCGGCCATATTAAGTCGATGCTGCTGCAGCGCAGCGCGTAAGCAACACGGTCTGTCCCGGATGGCGCTTGCGCTTATCCGGGCTACCAAAGCAGTAGCCCCGGCAAGCGTTAGCGCCGCCGGGGGACAGATAGCAGGAAATCTTTAAAAACCGCCACAAGATGTACCAGTAATCGAGGCGTTCAGTGCGAGGTAAGGCGGCAACTGAGCGCATCCCCGGGAGCATAGTGAACTATGTGACCGGGGTAAGCGAAGGCAGCCAACGCAACCGCAGCCTGAACGCTGAAGATTAATGGCAGTTTTTAAAGGTTCCTTAGCGGATAGAAACCACAACTCGTCCGCAACAAGTGAACCCCGGCACGTGCACTCGGTGTGCGTGGTAGTTTCTACGGCGAAATAAGCATAAAAGTGCTTAAGGGATCACGATGCAGAACGGCGCAATGAAAGCCTGGCTGGACTCTTCTTTCCTCTCTGGTTCGAACCAGAGCTGGATAGAACAGCTCTATGAAGACTTCTTAACCGATCCTGACTCTGTTGACGCCAACTGGCGTTCGATGTTCCAGCAGTTACCTGGCACCGGAGTTAAACCGGATCAATTCCATTCCAAAACACGTGATTATTTCCGTCGACTGGCGAAGGATGCCTCACGTTACACTTCTTCGATTTCCGACCCTGACACCAATGTGAAGCAGGTTAAAGTCCTGCAGCTCATCAACGCATACCGTTTCCGTGGCCACCAGCATGCGAATCTCGATCCGCTGGGACTGTGGAAGCAAGAGAGAGTGGCGGATCTTGATCCGGCCTACCACGATCTGACCGAGGCCGATTTCCAGGATAGCTATAACGTAGGTTCATTCGCCATCGGTAAAGACACGATGAAGCTGGGCGAACTGATTGCCGCCCTCAAGCAAACCTACTGCGGCTCCATCGGCGCGGAATACATGCATATCACCTCTACTGAGGAAAAACGCTGGATCCAGCAGCGTATTGAATCGGTAGCCGGTAAAGCGAGCTTCACCGCGGCAGAGAAAAAGCGCTTCCTCAGTGAACTGACCGCTGCAGAAGGGCTGGAACGCTACCTCGGCGCCAAATTCCCGGGGGCGAAACGCTTCTCGCTGGAAGGGGGTGATGCCCTGATCCCGATGCTCAAAGAGATGATCCGCCATGCAGGCAAAAGCGGCACCCGCGAAGTGGTGCTGGGCATGGCGCACCGTGGCCGTCTGAACGTGCTGGTCAACGTGCTGGGTAAAAAACCGCAGGACCTGTTCGACGAGTTCGCGGGCAAACATAAAGAACACCTCGGCACCGGCGACGTGAAGTACCACATGGGCTTCTCTTCCGATATGGAAACCGAAGGCGGTCTGGTCCACCTGGCGCTGGCGTTTAACCCGTCGCACCTGGAGATCGTTAGCCCGGTGGTTATCGGTTCCGTACGCGCCCGTCTGGATCGTCTGGACGAGCCAAGCAGCAACAAAGTTCTGCCTATTACCATCCACGGCGACGCCGCCGTTACCGGCCAGGGCGTGGTTCAGGAAACCCTGAACATGTCGAAAGCCCGCGGTTACGAAGTCGGCGGTACCGTGCGTATCGTTATCAACAACCAGGTTGGCTTTACCACCTCCAACCCGCTGGATGCGCGTTCTACGCCATACTGTACCGATATCGGTAAGATGGTTCAGGCGCCGATTTTCCACGTTAACGCGGATGACCCGGAAGCCGTTGCTTTCGTTACCCGTCTGGCGCTGGATTTCCGTAATACCTTCAAACGCGATGTCTTTATCGACCTGGTGTGCTACCGCCGTCACGGCCATAACGAAGCCGACGAGCCGAGCGCAACCCAGCCGCTGATGTACCAGAAAATCAAAAAGCATCCGACCCCGCGCAAAATCTATGCTGACAAGCTGGAGCAGGAGAAAGTTGCGACGCTGGAAGACGCGACTGAGCAGGTTAACCTTTACCGCGATGCGCTGGATGCCGGCGAATGCGTGGTAGAGGAGTGGCGTCCGATGAATATGCACTCCTTTACCTGGTCTCCCTACCTCAACCACGAGTGGGACGAGAGCTATCCGGATAAAGTGGATCCGAAACGTCTGCAAGAGCTGGCTAAACGCATCAGTACGGTGCCGGAAGGTATCGAAATGCAGTCCCGTGTAGCGAAAATCTACGGCGATCGCCAACTGATGGCCGCCGGCGAGAAGCTGTTCGATTGGGGCGGCGCTGAAAACCTGGCTTATGCCACCCTGGTTGACGAAGGCGTTCCGGTGCGCCTGTCCGGTGAAGACTCCGGTCGCGGCACCTTCTTCCACCGTCACGCGGTTATCCATAACCAGAGCAACGGTTCTACCTATACCCCGCTGCAGCATGTGCACAACGGCCAGGGCCAGTTCCGCGTCTGGGACTCGGTGCTGTCTGAAGAAGCCGTGCTGGCGTTCGAATACGGTTACGCCACCGCAGAGCCGCGTACGCTGACCATCTGGGAAGCGCAGTTCGGCGACTTCGCCAACGGCGCGCAGGTGGTGATTGATCAGTTCATCTCCTCTGGCGAACAGAAATGGGGCCGGATGTGCGGTCTGGTGATGTTGCTGCCGCACGGCTACGAAGGGCAGGGCCCGGAGCACTCCTCCGCGCGTCTGGAACGCTATCTGCAGCTGTGCGCTGAGCAGAACATGCAGGTTTGCGTACCGTCCACCCCGGCACAGGTTTACCATATGCTGCGTCGTCAGGCGCTGCGCGGTATGCGCCGTCCGCTGGTGGTGATGTCGCCGAAGTCTCTGCTGCGCCACCCGCTGGCGGTCTCCAGCATGGACGAACTGGCGAACGGCACCTTTATGCCGGCCATCGGCGAAATCGACGAACTCGATCCGCAAGCCGTGAAGCGCGTCGTACTGTGCTCTGGTAAGGTTTACTACGACCTGCTGGAACAGCGCCGCAAAAACGAGCAAAAAGATGTCGCCATTGTGCGTATCGAACAGCTCTACCCGTTCCCGCATCAGGCGGTGCAGGAAGCGCTGAAAGCTTACTCGCACGTACATGATTTTGTCTGGTGCCAGGAAGAGCCGCTCAACCAGGGCGCATGGTACTGCAGCCAGCACCACCTTCGTGAAGTAGTTCCATTTGGGGCCTCTCTGCGTTATGCAGGCCGCCCGGCCTCCGCCTCTCCGGCGGTAGGGTACATGTCCGTTCACCAGAAACAGCAACAAGATCTGGTCAATGACGCGCTGAACGTCGATTAATTAAAGGATACACAATGAGTAGCGTAGATATTCTGGTTCCCGACCTGCCTGAGTCCGTAGCTGACGCAACCGTCGCCACCTGGCATAAAAAACCGGGCGACGCGGTCGTCCGTGACGAAGTTCTGGTCGAAATCGAAACTGACAAAGTGGTACTGGAAGTACCGGCATCAGCGGACGGCATTCTGGATGCAGTGCTGGAAGACGAGGGCGCTACCGTCCTGTCTCGCCAGATCCTTGGCCGCCTGCGTGAGGGCAACAGCGCAGGTAAAGAAACCAGCGAAAAAGCGGATGCGAAAGCGTCCACCCCGGCGCAGCGCCAGCAGGCTTCTCTGGAAGAGCAGAACAACGATGCGCTCAGCCCGGCGATCCGTCGTCTGCTGGCGGAGCACAACCTCGACGCCGCTGCCATCAAAGGTACCGGCGTGGGTGGCCGTCTGACTCGTGAAGACGTCGAGAAACATCTGGCGAAAGCCCCGGCGGCGGCTGAAGCCAAAGCGCCAGCGGCTACCGCGGCAGCGACACCAGCGCCGCAGCTGGGTCACCGTTCAGAAAAACGCGTCCCGATGACCCGTCTGCGTAAACGCGTGGCCGAGCGTCTGCTGGAAGCGAAAAATTCCACCGCCATGCTGACGACCTTTAACGAAGTCAACATGAAGCCGATTATGGATCTGCGTAAGCAGTACGGCGATGCCTTCGAAAAACGTCACGGTATCCGTCTGGGCTTCATGTCCTTCTACGTGAAAGCGGTGGTTGAAGCGCTGAAACGCTATCCGGAAGTGAACGCTTCCATCGATGGCGACGACGTGGTTTACCACAACTACTTTGACGTCAGCATGGCAGTGTCCACTCCGCGCGGCCTGGTAACCCCGGTTCTGCGTGACGTTGACCTGCTGGGCATGGCGGACATCGAAAAGAATATCAAAGAGCTGGCGGTGAAAGGCCGTGACGGCAAGCTGACTGTAGATGACCTGACCGGCGGTAACTTCACCATTACCAACGGCGGCGTCTTCGGTTCCCTGATGTCCACGCCGATCATCAACCCACCGCAGAGCGCCATCCTGGGTATGCATGCCATTAAAGACCGTCCGATGGCGGTGAATGGCAAGGTAGAGATCCTGCCGATGATGTACCTGGCGCTCTCCTATGACCACCGTCTGATCGATGGGCGTGAATCGGTTGGCTTCCTGGTGGCGATTAAAGAGCTGCTGGAAGATCCGACTCGTCTGCTGCTGGACGTGTAGTCAGTAAGAGTATGACTTACCGTAGGCCGGATAAGGCATTTTTGCCGCCATCCGGCGTTGATGAGATGCCTGATGGCGACGCTAGCGCGTCTTATCAGGCCTACAGGTTTAAAGATAATTACACCCTGAAGGATGGACTGAACACATGAACTTACATGAATATCAGGCAAAACAACTTTTTGCCCGCTATGGCTTACCGGCGCCGGTGGGTTATGCCTGTACTACTCCGCGTGAAGCAGAAGAAGCCGCTTCAAAAATCGGCGCGGGTCCGTGGGTAGTGAAATGTCAGGTTCACGCTGGTGGCCGCGGTAAAGCGGGCGGTGTGAAAGTAGTTAAGAGCAAAGAAGAGATCCGCGCTTTTGCTGAGCATTGGCTGGGCAAACGCCTGGTGACTTACCAAACCGATGCCAACGGCCAGCCGGTAAACCAGATTCTGGTTGAAGCGGCGACCGATATTGATAAAGAGCTGTATCTGGGCGCGGTCGTTGATCGTAGCTCCCGTCGCGTGGTGTTCATGGCGTCGACTGAAGGCGGCGTGGAAATCGAAAAAGTCGCGGAAGAAACCCCGCACCTGATCCACAAGATCGCCATCGATCCGCTGGCGGGCCCGATGCCTTATCAGGGGCGTGAACTGGCGTTCAAACTGGGTCTGGAAGGTAAGCAGGTTCAGCAGTTCACCAAGATTTTCATGGGTCTGGCGACCATTTTCCTTGAGCGCGACCTGGCGCTGATCGAAATCAACCCGCTGGTTATCACTAAGCAGGGCGACCTGATCTGCCTCGACGGCAAACTGGGCGCTGACGGCAACGCGCTGTTCCGCCAGCCGGATCTGCGCGAAATGCGCGACCAGTCTCAGGAAGATCCGCGCGAAGCGCAGGCGGCGCAGTGGGAACTGAACTACGTGGCGCTGGATGGCAACATCGGCTGCATGGTTAACGGCGCAGGCCTGGCGATGGGCACCATGGACATCGTTAAGCTGCACGGCGGCGAACCGGCTAACTTCCTCGACGTTGGCGGCGGCGCCACCAAAGAGCGCGTGACCGAAGCGTTCAAAATCATCCTTTCTGATGACAATGTGAAAGCAGTGCTGGTTAACATCTTCGGCGGCATCGTGCGTTGCGACCTGATCGCTGACGGCATCATCGGCGCGGTAGCGGAAGTTGGGGTTAACGTTCCGGTCGTGGTTCGTCTGGAAGGTAACAACGCCGAACTGGGCGCGAAAAAACTGGCTGACAGCGGCCTGAATATTATTGCAGCGAAAAGTCTGACGGACGCAGCACAGCAGGTTGTTGCCGCAGTGGAGGGGAAATAATGTCAGTTTTAATTAATAAAGATACCAAGGTTATCTGCCAGGGCTTCACCGGTAGCCAGGGGACCTTCCACTCTGAACAAGCGATCGCTTACGGTACGCAAATGGTTGGCGGCGTGACGCCAGGCAAAGGCGGCACCACCCACCTGGGCCTGCCGGTATTTAATACCGTGCGCGAAGCTGTTGAAGCGACCGGCGCGACCGCGACCGTTATCTACGTTCCGGCGCCGTTCTGCAAAGACTCCATTCTGGAAGCAATCGACGCGGGCATTAAGCTGATTATCACCATCACCGAAGGTATCCCGACGCTGGATATGCTGACCGTGAAAGTGAAGCTGGACGAAGCGGGCGTGCGCATGATTGGCCCGAACTGCCCAGGCGTTATCACCCCGGGCGAATGCAAAATCGGCATCATGCCGGGTCACATTCACAAGCCGGGTAAAGTGGGCATCGTTTCCCGTTCCGGTACCCTGACCTATGAAGCGGTTAAGCAGACCACCGACTACGGCTTCGGCCAGTCTACCTGCGTCGGTATCGGCGGCGACCCGATCCCGGGCTCCAACTTCATCGATATCCTGAAGCTGTTCCAGGAAGATCCGCAGACCGAAGCGATCGTGATGATCGGTGAGATCGGCGGCAGCGCGGAAGAAGAAGCGGCAGCCTACATCAAAGAGCACGTGACCAAGCCGGTTGTCGGCTACATCGCGGGCGTGACCGCGCCGAAAGGCAAGCGTATGGGCCACGCGGGCGCCATCATCGCTGGCGGTAAAGGTACTGCTGATGAGAAATTCGCCGCCCTGGAAGCCGCTGGTGTGAAAACCGTTCGCAGCCTGGCCGATATCGGCGAAGCGCTGAAAGCTATCATCAAGTAAACCCTCTCTGCTTCTCCGAAGCAGAAATCTGTCCGATTTCGACATGGTTGGCCACCGTCAGGTGGCCTTTTTTATGGGCGTTATCCATCTCGCCAGAACATCCGCTGAACCGGCGGAATGCCTGCTCCGTGAAAAACCTTATCTATCATATTGATTTTATGAATTATTTCATGAATATAATCCCGGCAGCGTGGTTGCTGAAGGAAATATTTCCGCAATTCGCGACAGGCAAGGGTTTTAGATAGTGAAAAAACAGAAGAGAAGGGCATAAGAAAACAGGAAAAATACTGTGAGCAGTCTAGCATTATTAGGATCGGCGCATTTTTTTTCATTTTTCCCCGCGGCGTTAAATAATATTACCTATGATTCTCATATCTCTCTTTTCAGTAACCAAGCAAGCCATACTTTAAACACAACATTAACATTAAGTTCACCAATATTCTTTATTGAGCTACATAATTAACACGTAGAGTAAAAATTGATTTATATCAATGCTTAATGCTTGGAAAAATTCTTCAAAAAACGTTAAATTGTCGCAAGTCAAATTGGCCTAAACAGGCTATCTTCGCTATATATTGATCACCGTCGAAAAATGTAAAACTGGAACAATAAAAACATATTTATTGTAAGGTTATTGCGGCGTAATATATTGGGGAATCAATTGGGTTTTCGTTAACGTATTTGTAACCTTGTCGTGGCGTGGCTTCACTTTCAGGTGAAACGCGCTGCGGACGGGCCAACAAATAACTTTTGTATTGGGGCATGCGTATGAGCCAGAGCTTCTCGGTTCATTTTCGGAGTCTTCATGCGATGAGCAAGGAGTCATGATGTTAGATATAGTCGAACTGTCGCGCTTACAGTTTGCCTTGACCGCGATGTACCACTTCCTTTTTGTGCCGCTAACGCTCGGTATGGCGTTCCTGCTGGCCATCATGGAAACGGTTTACGTCCTTTCCGGCAAACAGATTTATAAAGATATGACCAAATTCTGGGGCAAGTTGTTTGGTATCAACTTCGCGCTGGGTGTGGCGACCGGTCTGACCATGGAGTTCCAGTTCGGGACTAACTGGTCGTATTACTCACACTACGTGGGCGATATCTTCGGTGCGCCGCTGGCCATTGAAGGTCTGATGGCCTTCTTCCTCGAATCCACCTTTGTAGGTCTGTTCTTCTTCGGTTGGGATCGTCTGGGTAAAGTTCAGCACATGGCGGTCACCTGGCTGGTTGCGCTGGGCTCCAACCTCTCCGCGCTGTGGATCCTCGTCGCCAACGGCTGGATGCAGAACCCTATCGCATCGGACTTCAACTTCGAAACCATGCGTATGGAGATGGTCAGCTTCTCTGAACTGGTGCTCAACCCGGTCGCCCAGGTGAAGTTCGTTCACACCGTGGCGTCTGGCTATGTCACCGGCGCGATGTTCATCCTGGCTATCAGCTCCTGGTATATGCTGAAAGGCCGCGACTTTGCCTTTGCTAAGCGCTCCTTTGCCATCGCAGCCAGCTTCGGTATGGCGGCGATCCTCTCCGTTATTGTGCTGGGTGACGAATCCGGTTACGAAATGGGTGACGTGCAGAAAACCAAACTGGCGGCTATCGAAGCTGAGTGGGAAACCCAGCCGGCGCCGGCTGCCTTTACTCTGTTTGGTATTCCCGATCAGAATGCGCAGACCAACCACTTCGCGATCCAGATCCCTTACGCGCTGGGCATCATCGCCACCCGCTCGGTGGATAAGCCGGTTATCGGCCTGAAAGATCTGATGGTTCAGCACGAAGAGCGTATCCGTAACGGGATGAAAGCGTACGCGCTACTGGAGCAGCTGCGCGCCGGTTCGACCGACCAGGCCGTGCGTGACCAGTTCAATAGCGTGAAGAAAGACCTCGGCTATGGCCTGTTGCTGAAGCGCTATACCCCGAACGTCGCTGACGCCACGGAAGAGCAGATCGCCAAAGCGACCAAAGACTCTATTCCAAGCGTCGCCCCGCTGTACTTCGCCTTCCGTATCATGGTGGCGTGCGGCATCCTGATGCTGTTGATTATCGGCGCCTCCTTCTGGAGCGTGATTCGTAACCGCATTGGCGAGAAAAAATGGCTGCTGCGCGCCGCGTTCTTTGGCCTGCCGCTGCCGTGGATTGCCGTGGAGTCGGGCTGGTTTGTTGCCGAGTATGGCCGTCAGCCGTGGGCGATTGGTGAGGTCCTGCCGACCGCGGTGGCCAACTCGTCGCTGACCGCAGGCGATCTGATCTTCTCAATGTTGCTGATCTGCGGTCTGTACACGCTGTTCCTGGTGGCTGAACTGTTCCTGATGTTCAAGTTTGCCCGCAAAGGACCTAGCAGCCTGAAAACCGGCCGCTATCACTTTGAACAGTCCTCTGCGGCTATTCAGTCGGCACGCTAAGACAGGAGTCGTCAAATGATCGATTATGAAGTATTGCGTTTTATCTGGTGGCTGCTGATTGGCATTCTGCTGATTGGCTTCGCTGTCGCCGACGGGTTCGACATGGGGGTGGGCATGCTCACCCGTTTCCTCGGCCGTAACGACACCGAGCGTCGGATTATGATCAACGCCATCGCTCCGCACTGGGACGGTAACCAGGTGTGGCTGATCACCGCCGGCGGCGCGCTGTTCGCGGCCTGGCCGATGGTTTACGCCGCAGCGTTCTCTGGCTTCTATGTGGCGATGATTCTGGTGCTGGCTTCGCTGTTCTTCCGTCCGGTCGGTTTTGACTACCGTTCCAAGATCGAGGACACCCGCTGGCGCAACATGTGGGACTGGGGCATCTTCATCGGTAGCTTCGTGCCGCCGCTGGTGATTGGTGTGGCCTTCGGCAACCTGTTGCAGGGCGTGCCGTTCCACGTCGATGAATACCTGCGTCTGTTCTATACCGGAAACTTCTTCCAGCTGCTGAACCCGTTTGGTCTGCTGGCCGGTATCGTCAGCGTGGCGATGATCCTGACTCAGGGTGCCACCTACCTGCAGATGCGTACCGTAGGCGAACTGCACCTGCGTACCCGCACCGTTTCCACGGTGGCGGCGCTGGTGACGCTGGTCTGCTTCGCGCTGGCGGGCGTGTGGGTCTACTACGGCATCGACGGCTATGTGGTGAAATCAGTAATGGATCATAGCGGCCCGTCTAACCCGCTGACTAAAGAAGTCGTGCGTGAGGCCGGTGCATGGATGGTGAACTTTAATAACATGCCAGCGCTGTGGGCCGTTCCTGCCCTGGGCGTGGTGCTGCCGCTGCTGACCGTCGTCTCGACTAAAGCGGATAAAGGCGCGTGGGCATTCCTGTTCTCCTCGCTGACCCTGGCCTGCATCATTCTGACCGCCGGTATTGCGATGTTCCCGTTCATCATGCCGTCCAGCACCATGCTGAACGCCAGCCTGACGATGTGGGACGCGACCTCCAGTCAGCGGACGCTGAACCTGATGACCTACGTGGCGATTGTCTTCGTGCCGATCATTCTGGCCTACACCAGCTGGTGTTACTGGAAGATGTTCGGCCGCATTACGCGCGAAGACATCGAAAAGAACACCCACTCGCTGTACTAAGGTAAGGAGCTATATATGTGGTACTTCGCATGGATTTTGGGAACGCTTCTTGCCTGTGCCTTTGGGGTGATTACCGCGCTGGCGCTTGAGCACGTGGAAGCCACCAAAGCAGGTAAAGAAGAACACTGATGAGTATTATCGTGATGCGATATACGAAATCATTCGGATTGCATCGAGGCGGCAAGTCTGTGAATCCCCAGGAGCTTACACCAGTAAGTGACTGGGGTAAGCAGACGTAGCCAACAAAGAGGCGACGTGAATGATAAAGTATATGTATGCGATAATGGACAAGCGCCCGTTAAGGGCGCTTTCCTTATTGATGGCGCTGCTGCTGGCCGGCTGCATCTTCTGGGATCCGTCGCGCTTTGCGGCGAAGACCAGCGAGCTGGAAATCTGGCATGGTTTCTTGCTGATGTGGGCGGTTTGCAGCGGCGTTATTCACGGCGTGGGCTTCCGTCCGCGTGCCGTTCACTGGCAGGGGATTTTTTGTCCGCTTATCGCTGATATCGTGCTCGCTTTGGGTCTCTTCTTTTTCTTCTTTTGAATAAGAGATCTCTGTTAATGGTATGGGCTTGCATAAGCCCATAAAAATTTACGCCCCGTTTACTTTCCCCCATTCCAAACCACCTTTCCCGCGCGTATAGTAGCGAAGTTTGAAAGCTCTAACCTTTTTTTGCATTACCGGGATGTAAAGTGAATACAACGCTGTTTCGATGGCCGGTTCGGGTCTACTACGAAGATACCGACGCCGGTGGTGTGGTTTACCACGCCAGTTACGTCGCTTTTTATGAAAGAGCACGCACAGAGATGCTGCGCCACCATCACTTTAGTCAACAGGTGCTGTTGGCTGAACGCGTTGCCTTCGTGGTTCGCAAAATGACGCTGGAGTATTTTGCCCCCGCCAGACTCGACGACATGCTCGAAGTCCAGACGGAAATTACCTCGATGCGCGGCACCTCTTTGGTTTTCACGCAGCGAATCGTCAACGCCGAGAATACAGTGTTAAACGAAGCTGAGGTTCTCATTGTGTGCGTTGATCCACTCTTAATGAAGCCACGTGCGCTTCCCAAGTCTATTGTCGCGGAGTTTAAGCAGTGACTGACATGAATATCCTTGATTTGTTCCTGAAGGCGAGCCTTCTGGTTAAACTTATCATGTTGATTTTGATTGGTTTTTCTATCGCTTCCTGGGCTATCATTATTCAGAGAACGCGTATCCTTAACTCGGCCGCGCGTGAAGCTGAAGCGTTCGAGGACAAATTCTGGTCCGGGATCGAGCTGTCCCGTTTGTACCAGGAGAGCCAGGGGCGTCGCGATAACCTGACCGGTTCGGAACAAATCTTCTACAGCGGTTTCAAAGAATTTGCGCGCCTGCATCGGGCCAACAGCCATGCGCCGGAAGCGATTGTCGAAGGGGCATCGCGCGCGATGCGTATTTCGATGAACCGCGAGCTGGAAACGCTGGAAACCCATATCCCGTTCCTCGGCACCGTAGGCTCCATCAGCCCGTATATCGGTCTGTTCGGTACTGTCTGGGGGATTATGCATGCCTTTATCGCCCTTGGCGCGGTGAAGCAGGCCACCCTGCAGATGGTGGCGCCAGGTATCGCCGAAGCGCTGATCGCCACCGCGATCGGTCTGTTCGCCGCGATCCCGGCGGTCATGGCGTACAACCGCCTGAACCAGCGCGTGAACAAGCTTGAACTGAACTACGACAACTTTATGGAAGAGTTCACCGCTATTCTGCACCGTCAGGCCTTTACCACCAGCGAAAGCAATAAGGGGTAAGCCATGGCCAGAGCACGTGGACGCGGACGTCGCGAACTGAAGTCCGAGATCAACATCGTTCCGCTGCTGGATGTCCTGCTGGTACTGCTGCTGATCTTTATGGCAACGGCGCCCATCATTACGCAGAGCGTGGAAGTCGATCTGCCGGACGCCACGGAATCGCAAGCGGTGAAAAGCAATGACGATCCGCCGGTGATTGTGGAAGTCTCCGGGGTAGGGCAGTACAGCGTGAAAGTGGGGCAGGAGACGCTGTCCCAGCTGCCGCCGGAGCAGGTGATTGCCGAAGCGAAGCGTCGTCTTGAAGCCAATGAGAAAACGGTATTCCTGATCGGCGGTGCGAAAGACGTCCCTTACGATGAAATTATTAAAGCGCTGAACCTGTTGCATAGTGCAGGGGTTAAATCGGTCGGCTTGATGACCAAACCTATTTAATCGCTTCAGGTATGTGCGTCCGTGTGGCGTCCGATGGTGAGTATCGCTCGCCGTCGGCGTGCATCGCGGGTACAGGCGAACAGTTTTTGGGAACCGATAGTGTCAAAGGCAACCGAACAAAACGACAAGCTTAAACGAGCGATCATCATTTCAGTCGCGCTGCACATCATTCTGATCGCGCTGCTGATCTGGAGTTCGTTTGACGAGCATCTGGATGCCTCTGCCGGCGGCGGCGGGGGATCGTCCATTGATGCCGTCATGGTCGATCCGGGGGCGGTGGTAAATAACTATAACCGTCAGCAACAGCAGCAGGCCAGCGCACGTCGCGCCGCTGAGCAGCGTGAAAAACAGGCGCAGCAGCAGGCGGAAGAGTTACGTGAGAAACAGGCAGCGGAACAGGAACGGCTGAAACAGCTCGAACAGGAACGGCTGCAGGCGCAGGAAGCGGCGAAAGAAGCGAAGGAACAGCAGAAGCAGGCTGAGGAAGCGGCTGCCAAGGCTGCCGCGGCGGCGAAAGCCAAAGCGGATGCGCAGGCTAAAGAAGCGCAGGAAGCGGCTGCCAAAGCGGCTGCCGACGCAAAAGCGAAGGCGGATGCCCAGGCAAAAGCGGCTGAGCTGGCAGCGGCTAAAGCCGCCGCTGACGCGAAGAAACAGGCCGATGCCGCCGCCGCGAAAGCGGCAGCCGATGCGAAGAAACAGGCGGAAGCCGAAGCGGCGAAAGCCGCAGCAGAAGCGCAGAAGAAAGCGGAAGCGGCAGCGGCGAAGAAAGCGCAGCAGGAAGCAGAGAAGAAGGCCCAGCAGGAGGCGGCTAAGCAAGCTGCGGCTGAAAAAGCGGCAGCAGAAAAAGCCGCCGAAAAAGCCGCTGAGAAAGCTGCCGCCCAAAAAGCGGCCGCAGAGAAGGCCGCCGCCGAGAAAGCCGCCGCAGCTGAAAAAGCGGCGGCAGCCAAAGCGGCTGCGGCAGAGAAGGCAGCGGCCGATAAAGCGGCCAAAGCGGCAGCAGCAAAAGCGGCGGCAGCGAAGAAAGCGGCTGCCGCGAAAGAAGCGGACGGCGTTGACGACCTGCTTGGCGATCTGAGTTCGGGTAAGAATGCGCCTAAAACAGGCGGAGGAGCCAAAGGAAACAATGCCTCTGCTGCCGGGAGTGGTAATACTAAAAACAGTGCCTCGGGGGCTGATATCAATAACTATGCCGGGCAGATAAAGTCGGCGATTGAAAGTAAGTTTTATGACGCATCGTCCTATGCAGGCAAAACATGTACCTTGCGTATCAAACTTGCTCCTGACGGCCTGTTGTTAAATATACAGTCCGAAGGTGGTGATCCTGCTCTGTGCCAGGCCGCTCTTGCCGCAGCCCGGCAGGCTAAGTTCCCGAAACCACCTAGCCAGGCAGTATATGAAGTCTTCAAAAATGCGCCACTGGACTTCAAACCTCAGTGATATTTTTCCCCGTGCAAACGGGGAAAAACAATCTATGGTAGTCACAGGGTTTTGGTAGTTTTGTATATTTGAGTTTGTTAACATTCTGCTAAATTATCGTGGGCTTTCCGCCCGGATAAGGGAGATATGATGAAGCAGGCATTACGAGTAGCATTTGGTTTTTTAATGCTGTGGGCGGCGGTGCTGCACGCAGAAGTACGTATCGAGATCACCCAGGGGGTGGACTCGGCACGCCCTATCGGCGTGGTACCGTTCCAGTGGGCCGGCCAGGGCGCTGCGCCTGAAGATGTTGGCGGTATCGTGGCAGCTGACCTGCGCAACAGTGGTAAATTCAACCCGCTGGATCGCTCGCGTCTGCCGCAGCAGCCGACCAGTGCCCAGGAAGTGCAGCCTGCTGCCTGGTCTGCGCTGGGTATCGACGCCGTGGTCGTCGGTCAGGTCACGTCAAACCCGGATGGTTCTTATCAGGTAGCATATCAGCTGGTGGATACCGGCGGTGCGCCGGGTACAACGCTGGCGCAAGGCTCTTTTAAAGTCACTAAACAGTACCTGCGCTACGCAGCGCACGCTGCCAGCGACGCGGTATTTGAGAAGCTGACCGGCATCAAGGGCGCCTTCCGTACCCGTATCGCCTACGTGGTGCAGAAAAACGGCGGCCAGTTCCCTTACGAACTGCGCGTGTCCGACTACGATGGTTACAACCAGTTCCTTGTTCACCGTTCCTCCCAGCCGCTGATGTCCCCGGCCTGGTCTCCGGACGGTTCTAAACTGGCTTACGTGACCTTTGAAAGTGGTCGTTCTGCGCTGGTGGTTCAGACCCTGGCGAACGGCGCTGTGCGTCAGATCGCCTCCTTCCCGCAGCACAACGGCGCGCCGGCGTTCTCTCCGGATGGCTCTAAGTTGGCCTTCGCGCTGTCGAAAACCGGTAGCCTGAACCTGTACGTGATGGATCTGGGCTCCGGTCAGATTCGTCAGGTGACTAACGGTCGCAGCAACAACACCGAACCAAGCTGGTTCCCGGACAGCCAGAACCTGGCCTTCACCTCTGACCAGGCCGGTCGTCCGCAGGTGTATAAAGTCAACATCAATGGCGGCACGCCGCAGCGTATCACCTGGGAAGGTTCACAGAACCAGGACGCCGACGTGAGCGCAGATGGTAAAACCATGGTAATGGTCAGCTCGGCCGGCGGTCAGCAGCACATTGCCAAACAAGATCTGGAAGCGGGTGGTGTACAGGTTCTGTCATCAACGTTTTTAGACGAAACGCCAAGTCTGGCACCTAACGGCACTATGGTAATCTACAGCTCTTCTCAGGGGATGGGATCCGTGCTGAATCTGGTTTCTACAGATGGGCGTTTCAAAGCGCGTCTTCCGGCAACTGATGGACAGGTAAAATCGCCTGCCTGGTCGCCGTATCTGTGATAATAAATAATTGATTATTAAAGGAATCAAAGAAATGCAACTGAACAAAGTGCTGAAAGGGCTGATGATCGCTCTGCCGGTTATGGCAATCGCGGCATGTTCTTCTAACAAGAACGCCAGCAACGACCAGAGCGGTGAAGGCATGCTGGGTGCCGGCACTGGTATGGACGCTAACGGTAACGGCGGCAACATGTCTTCTGAAGAGCAAGCTCGTCTGCAGATGCAGCAGCTGCAACAGAACAACATCGTTTACTTCGATCTGGACAAGTACGATATCCGTTCTGACTTCGCTGCCATGCTGGACGCGCATGCGAACTTCCTGCGCAGCAACCCGTCCTACAAAGTGACTGTAGAAGGTCACGCGGATGAGCGCGGTACGCCGGAATACAACATCGCTCTGGGTGAGCGTCGTGCTAACGCCGTTAAGATGTATCTGCAGGGCAAAGGTGTTTCTGCCGATCAGATCTCCATCGTTTCTTACGGTAAAGAAAAACCAGCAGTACTGGGTCATGACGAAGCGGCATATGCCAAAAACCGTCGCGCCGTACTGGTTTACTAAGAGAATTGCATGAGCAGTAACTTCAGACATCATTTATTGAGTCTGTCGTTACTGGTTGGCATAGCGGCCCCCTGGGCCGCTTTTGCTCAGGCGCCAATCAGTAGTGTCGGCTCAGGCTCGGTCGAAGACCGCGTCACTCAACTCGAGCGTATTTCCAATGCTCACAGCCAGCTTTTAACCCAACTCCAGCAACAACTCTCTGATAACCAGACTGACATTGATTCTCTCCGTGGCCAGATCCAGGAGAACCAATATCAGCTGAATCAGATCGTTGAGCGCCAGAAGCAGATTCTGCTGCAGATAGATAGTCTGAGCAGCGGTGGCGGCGGCGCAGCGGCAGCATCAGGTACGCAGGCTCCATCGTCTTCCGGCGATCAGAGCGCGGCTGCTACCAGCGCAGCGCCAGCGGCCTCGTCAGGCGCCCCGGCGATGACCGGCGATGCGAACACCGATTACAATGCGGCCATTGCCCTGGTGAAGGATGCTTCACGCCAGGATGACGCAATGGTGGCGTTTCAGAACTTCGTTAAAAAGTACCCGGATTCAACTTATCAGCCGAACGCCAACTATTGGCTCGGACAGTTGAATTACAATAAGGGGAAAAAAGACGATGCGGCGTTTTACTTCGCCTCGGTGGTGAAGAACTACCCGAAATCGCCAAAAGCGCCTGACGCCATGTTTAAGGTCGGCGTGATCATGCAGGACAAGGGTGATACCGCGAAAGCGAAAGCGGTTTACCAGCAGGTGATCAGTAAATTCCCCGGCACCGACGGTGCGAAACAAGCGCAAAAACGTCTTAATGCTCTTGGTTGATTACGGCATGACCAGAAATCGCGTTATTTCTGGTCTTGTCGCCTGAATCACCAGCAGTTAAGTGATCTTTATCGAAATTTTAGTTGCGCTGAATTCTGAAATCAGTAATATATGCCGCCGTTGCCAAGGGATATCAAACAAGCCCAAAGCGATGCCAGAGTGGGTCGTTAGCTCAGTTGGTAGAGCAGTTGACTTTTAATCAATTGGTCGCAGGTTCGAATCCTGCACGACCCACCAATCGTTCTGGTGGAACGCGATAGTAAAACGTGAAGGATAACGTTGCGACAGCAACGGCCCATAGGGCGAGGCGAAGCCGAGTCATCCTGCACGACCCACCACTTAGCAGTATCCAGCGCAGTATCGGGTGATTAGCTCAGCTGGGAGAGCACCTCCCTTACAAGGAGGGGGTCGGCGGTT
>NZ_JANCOB010000012.1:0-41563 GCF_024296565.1 Klebsiella sp. SWET4
AACTCGCGACCCCGACCTTGGCAAGGTCGTGCTCTACCAACTGAGCTATTCCCGCGTTACTGCTTTTTTTGCCATATTTTGATGGCGTCGTAATTTGCATTTCTGCGTCGTTACGGGAGGCGCATTATACGAGAATTCGATGCCCCTGCAACCCCCTGACGATCACTTTTTTGCGTTTTTTGTTTAAATGAACATTTTCTCGCCACCCACGCCGCTGAATTGTATAAATAAGCGTCATAACGGGCAAAATTGCTTTTTCCGCCCGGCTGAATGACGCAAAATCGCTCGCATCATAGTGCGGTGGCGCGACGTATAACGTGGCCACCACGACGCCAAACAGGGAATTAGCATGAGAAAAGTCCTCACCGTCCTGCTGCTGAGCACGCTGGCCATCGGAACCGCGTCAGCCGAGACGCTCCATTTTGGCACTACCACGGCCAATCCGCCGTTTGTCACCACCAACGGCAAAAATCAGCCCGTCGGCTTCGATATCGATCTCGCTCACGCCCTGTGCCAGCAGATGCAGGCGCAGTGCCAGTTTACGGCGCAGCGTTTCGATACCCTGATCCCGGCATTGCGCTTTAAGAAGTTTGATGCGGTGATTGCCGGTATGGAAGTGATCCCAATGCGCGAGAAGCAGGTCGCCTTTAGCCGCCCCTATCGCCAGGCCCTCTCCGGGGTGGTGATCGTCAATAAAGATGTCGCCCATACCTTTGCCGATTTGAAAGCCAAAAAAATCGGCGTGGTGAAAGGCACGCTGCACCAGCACTATCTGCGCGATAAGCAGAAGGCCGTGCAGGCGATCCCTTACGACGACGTCGCCAGCGCTTTAGCCGCGCTGAAAGCCGGCGAAATAACCGGCGTCATGAGCGACTTCGCCACCCTTGACGCCTGGCAACAAGAGAACCCTGACTACGCCATCATGGATGAGCGGGCCACCGACCCGGCTTATTACGGTAAGCAGTATGCGATTGCGGTGCGCAAAGACGATCCGGAGTTGCTGAATGCCATCAACGATGCCCTGACCGCGGTCATGGCGACGCCTGACTTCCAGCAGATGCAGCAAAAGTGGTTTAAATAATCAGAAAGATGTACCGGGCCGCACCAGGCCCGGTATTGGTTTACAGCTTAATGAAATGCTCGCGATAGTAGGCCAGCTCGGCAACCGACTCGCGGATATCGTCCATCGCCTGATGGGTGCCCTGCTTTTTAAAGCCGTCGAGAATTTCCGGCTTCCAGCGGCGAGCCAGCTCTTTCAGCGTGCTGACGTCCAGATAGCGGTAGTGGAAATAGGCTTCCAGTTGCGGCATGTACTTAAACAGGAAGCGACGATCCTGGCCGATGCTGTTGCCGCAGATCGGCGACTTGCCCGCCGGCACCCACTGCTTAAGAAACTCAATGGTCGCCAGTTCGGCATCGTGCTCGCTGACGGCGCTGGCCTTCACGCGATCCACCAGTCCGCTGCCGGTATGCGTCCGCACATTCCACTCGTCCATTAATGCCAGCTGAGCATCCGACTGATGCACGGCGATGGTCGGCCCTTCAGCCAAAATGTTCAGGTTGGCATCGGTCACCAGGGTGGCGATTTCGATAATGCGATCGCGCTCCGGATCCAGCCCTGTCATCTCAAGATCGATCCAAATGAGGTTGTTTTCATTTGCACTCATGCTATTTTCCACCCTTCTTGCGTGACTATATTCATCTAAAATAGCGTGTATCATAGAGGTTTTGCCCCATCAGGGCGACCAGGAGCCAGTTCGATTGAGTAAAAATAAACTCTCCAAAGGCCAGCAGCGCCGCGTCAACGCCAACCACCAGCGCCGCCTGAAAACCACTGCGGAGAAGGCCGACTACGATGACAACCTGTTTGGCGAAACGTCGGAAGGCATTGTCATCAGTCGCTTTGGTATGCATGCCGACGTCGAATCCGCTGACGGTAGCGTCCATCGCTGCAACATTCGCCGGACAATCCGTTCGCTGGTCACCGGCGACCGCGTGGTCTGGCGGCCGGGTAAAGACGCCGCCGACGGCGTAAACGTCAAAGGGATCGTCGAAGCGGTGCACGAGCGCGCCTCCGTCCTGACGCGTCCGGATTTTTACGACGGCGTGAAGCCTATCGCCGCCAATATCGATCAGATCGTGGTGGTTTCCGCGATCCTGCCTGAACTGTCGCTGAATATTATCGATCGCTATCTGGTGGCCTGCGAGGCGCAGGATATCGAGCCGTTGATCGTCCTGAATAAAATCGATCTGCTGGATGACGATGGCCTGCGCTTCGTCAATGAGCAAATGGACATCTACCGCAATATCGGCTACCGCGTGCTCATGGTCTCCAGCCGGACTCAGGACGGTCTCAAGCCGCTGGAAGCGGCCCTGACCGACCGCATCAGCATTTTCGCCGGGCAGTCCGGGGTCGGTAAATCGAGTCTGCTGAATGCCCTGCTGGGGCTGAATGAGGATCAAATCCTCACCAATGATGTCTCGGACGTTTCCGGCTTAGGCCAGCACACCACCACCGCGGCGCGCCTCTACCACTTCCCGCACGGCGGCGATGTGATTGATTCGCCGGGCGTTCGTGAATTTGGCCTCTGGCATCTGGAAGCGGAACAAATCACCCATGGCTTTGTCGAATTCCATGATTATTTAGGCCATTGCAAATACCGCGACTGTAAACACGATAACGATCCTGGCTGTGCGCTTCGCGAAGCGGTAGAGAACGGCAAGATCGCCGAAAGCCGTTTTGAGAACTACCACCGCATCCTCGAAAGCATGGAGCAGGTACAGGTAAAAACGCGTAAAAACTTTTCCTCGTCCGATGACTGATCATTAAGCTGAGCATCACGTCAGGCTCTGCCAGGACGCGGTCAAACTGCGACTAACGCGGATGCCATTTGGCGAGGTTTACGTATAGAATCGTCCCCTTTTTTCAGGACCCCGCCCGCGGGCGGGGTCCTGAACGACATATCATGGCCTGGAGGCTACTTTGTTAAACGATCTTAAACTTTCACTGCAATACATTCTGCCTAAACTGTGGCTCACCCGCCTCGCAGGCTGGGGTGCGAGCAAACGCGCAGGTTGGCTGACGAAGCTGGTCATCGATCTGTTCGTGAAATACTACAAGGTCGATATGAAAGAGGCGCAGAAGCCGGATACCGCGGCTTATCGCACCTTCAACGATTTCTTTGTGCGTCCGCTGCGCGACGACGTTCGCCCGCTGAATACCGATCCCAACGTGCTGGTGATGCCGGCAGACGGCGTGATCAGCCAGCTTGGCGCCATTGAAGACGATAAAATCCTGCAGGCCAAAGGTCATGACTACAGCCTGGAAGCCCTGCTGGCCGGCAACTATCAAATGGCCGACCTGTTCCGTAACGGCAGCTTCGCCACCACCTATCTGTCGCCGCGCGACTATCACCGCGTGCACATGCCGTGCAACGGCATCCTGCGCGAAATGATCTACGTCCCTGGCGACCTGTTCTCGGTTAACCATCTGACGGCGCAGAATGTGCCTAACCTGTTCGCCCGTAACGAGCGCGTCATCTGCCTGTTTGATACTGAGTTTGGCCCGATGGCGCAAATTCTGGTGGGCGCGACTATCGTCGGCAGCATCGAGACCGTGTGGTCCGGCACCGTGACCCCGCCGCGCGAAGGCATTATTAAACGCTGGACCTGGCCCGCTGGCGACAGCGAAGGCTCCGTCGCCCTGCTGAAAGGCCAGGAGATGGGCCGCTTCAAACTGGGTTCCACCGTGATCAACCTGTTTGCCCCGGGCCAGGTGAAGCTGGTCGACTCGCTGCAAAGCCTGTCCGTGACTAAAATCGGCCAACCGCTGGCGACCGCCGTGGAAGCCAGCACCGCTGCTGAAGCCGCGCCGTTACCGGAAGAAGAGATCCGCGCCGAACACCGCGCCAGCCCGCTGGTTGACGATACACAAGACCAAGGTTAATTCTTCAGCAAAAAGGGTTATGCCGTGCGCCTGATATACACTTTCCTGTTGACCTTGAGCCTCAGTTTCGGGGCGTACGCTGCGACAGCCCCGGATGCTAAACAGATAACCCAGGAACTGGAACAGGCGAAGGCGGCAAAGCCCGCCCAGCCTGAAACCGTTGAAGTTCTGCAGTCCGCGCTGAACGCGCTTGAGGAGCAAAAATCGTCCCTCGAGCGCGCCCGTCAGTATCAGGACGTTATCGATAATTTCCCCAAACTGTTTCAAAGCCTGCGCTCCCAGCTCAACAATCTGAGCGAAGAACCGCGCCAGGTGCCAACCGGCCTGACCGCCGATGCGCTGAACCAGGAGATCCTGCAGGTCAGCAGCCAGCTGCTGGAATCGAGCCGCCAGGCGCAGCAGGAGCAGGATCGCGCGCGTGAAATCGCCGACTCCCTGAACCAGCTGCCGCAACAGCAAACCGATGCCCGTCGTCAGCTCAATGAGGTTGAGCGCCGCATCGGCACGCAAACCGGCAACAATGCTCTCGCCCAGGCGCAAAATCTTGCCCTGCAGGCGGAATCGGCGCGCCTGAAGGCGCTGGTGGATGAACTCGACCTCGCCCAGCTTTCCGCCAACAACCGCCAGGAGCTGTCGCGCGCCCGTTCCGAGCTGGCGCAAAAGCAGAGCGAACAACTGGATGCCTATCTGCAGGCGCTGCGCAATTTACAGAACAGCCAGCGCCAGCGGGAGGCGGAAAAGGCGCTGGAGAGCACCGAACTGCTGGCGGAGAACAGTGAAAACCTGCCGCCGGACATCACCGCGCAGTTCAAGGTCAACCGGGAGCTCTCCCAGGCGCTGAACCAGCAGGCGCAGCGCATGGATCTGGTGGCCTCCCAGCAGCGGCAGGCGACGAATCAAACGCTGCAGGTGCGCCAGGCGTTAAACACCCTGCGCGAGCAATCGCAGTGGCTGGGCTCTTCCAACCTGCTGGGTGAAGCCTTACGCGCCCAGGTGGCGCGACTGCCGGAACGCCCTCGCCCACAGCAGCTGGATACGGAAATGGCACAGTTGCGCGTGCAGCGTCTGCGCTTTGAAGATTTACTCAGTAAGCAACCACAGCTGCGGCAGATCCGTCAGGCCGACGGCCAACCGCTGACCAGCGAGCAGAACAAGATCCTGCAGGCGCAGCTGCGCACGCAGAACGAGCTGCTGAACTCGCTGCTGCGCGGCGGCGATACTCTGATGCTGGAGCTCACTAAGCTGAAGGTCGCCAACGGCCAGCTGGAAGACGCGCTGAAAGAGATCAACGAAGCGACCCACCGCTATCTGTTCTGGACTTCGGACGTCAGCCCCATCGGCTTCTCCTGGCCGCTGGAGATTGTCCAGGATCTACGGCGTCTGATCTCCCTGGATACCATCAGCGAGCTGGGCAAAGCCAGCGCGATGATGCTCACCAGCAAAGAGACCTTGCTGCCGCTGTTTGCCGCCCTGCTGCTGGTCGGCTTTAGCATCAGCTCCCGACGCCATTTCACCCGCTTCCTTGAGCGCTCCAGCGCCCGGGTGGGGAAAGTCACCCAGGATCACTTCTGGCTGACGCTGCGCACGGTCTTCTGGTCGATACTGGTGGCCTCGCCGCTGCCGGTGCTGTGGATGACGCTCGGCTATGGCCTGCAGTCCGCCTGGCCCTTCCCGCTGGCGGTGGCGATAGGCGATGGGGTCACGGCGACCGTGCCTTTGCTGTGGGTGGTGATGATCTGCGCCACCTTCGCCCGGCCAAACGGGCTGTTTATCGCCCACTTCGGCTGGCCGCGTAACCGCGTGGCGAAAGCGATGCGCTACTACCTGATGAGCATCGGGCTGATTGTGCCGCTGATTATGGCGCTGATCATGTTTGATAATCTTAACGACCGCGAGTTCTCCGCTTCGCTGGGCCGCCTGTGCTTCCTGTTGATCTGCGGCGCGCTGGCGGTGGTTACCCTGAGCCTTAAGCACGCCGGTATTCCGCTCTATCTGGATAAAGAGGGGAATGGCGACAATATGGTGAACCGCCTGCTGTGGAACCTGATGCTTGGCGCCCCGCTGGTGGCCATGCTGGCGGCCGCCGTCGGCTACCTCGCCACCGCCCAGGCGCTGCTTGCGCGTCTGGAAACCTCGGTCGCCATCTGGTTCCTGCTGCTGGTGGTCTATCACATCATCCGCCGCTGGATGCTGATCCAGCGCCGCCGGCTGGCCTTCGACCGGGCCCGCCACCGTCGCGCGGAAATTCTCGCCCAGCGCGCCCGCGGCGAAGATGAGCCCGTTCACGTCAGCAGTCCGGAGGGGTCGGTGGAGACGGAGGTCAGCGAGGTCGATCTCGATGCCATCAGTACCCAGTCGCTGCGGCTTGTGCGTTCCTTGCTGATGCTGATCGCGCTGCTGTCGGTCATCGTGCTGTGGTCGGAAATTCACTCGGCGTTTGGCTTCCTTGAGAATATCTCGCTGTGGGACGTGACCTCGACGGTACAAGGGGTGGAAAGCCTTGAGCCGATCACGCTTGGCGCGGTGTTGATTGCCATTCTGGTGCTGATCATCACCACTCAGCTGGTGCGCAACCTGCCCGCGCTGCTGGAGCTGGCGATCCTCCAGCATCTCGATTTAACGCCCGGCACCGGCTACGCCATCACCACCATCACCAAATATCTGCTGATGCTCGTCGGCGGGCTGGTGGGCTTCTCGATGATCGGTATTGAGTGGTCGAAGCTGCAGTGGCTGGTCGCCGCGCTGGGTGTGGGTCTCGGGTTTGGCCTGCAGGAGATCTTCGCCAACTTTATCTCCGGCCTGATTATCCTGTTTGAGAAGCCGATCCGCATCGGCGATACAGTCACCATTCGCGACCTGACGGGCAGCGTCACCCGCATTAATACCCGTGCGACCACCATCAGTGACTGGGACCGGAAAGAGATTATCGTGCCGAACAAGGCGTTCATCACCGAACAGTTTATCAACTGGTCGCTGTCAGACTCAGTCACCCGCGTGGTGCTGACGGTGCCGGCACCCGTGGATGCCGATACCGACGAGGTCACGAAAATTCTCATTGCCGCGGCGCATCGCTGCTCGCTGGTCATCGATACCCCGGCGCCGGAAGCGTTTCTCGTCGACCTGCAGCAGGGGATCCAGATTTTCGAGCTGCGTATTTTTGCCGCGGAGATGGGGCATCGCATGCCGCTGCGCCATGAGATGCATCAGCTGATCCTGGCGGGCTTCCGCGAGCATGGCATTGATATGCCGTTCCCTCCGTTCCAGATGCGTCTGGAAAGTATCGACGGCAGGCAAAGCAGTAAAACCATGACCTCGGCCGGAAAAACCAGCCGCCGTACGGCTGGTAGCCTGTAAACCATCCCCTGCCCGGCGGCACCGCCGGGCAGGTTCTTTAACTCTCCATCACCAGCGCGCCGGACGCCATGCGCCGACGGTAGCTTTCGTAGATCCCCAGCGCCAGCAGTGAGAAGAAGATCGGCCCACCGACCATCCACAGGGTACTGTTCCAGTCCCCGCTGTCGATGACGGGTTGGATAATGGTGAAGATATTGGCGAAGGTCACCACCAGCAGCACCACGCCGGTCGCCAGCAGCGTCGACGAACGGTTTTTGAAGATCACGAACGGCCGGTCAAGATGCATTTTCGCCTTGAAGAACGGGAAGGCGATGGTCAGGAATAGATAGGGCAAGGTCATGGAGACATTGGCCATCAGCGTCAGCTTGTTATAAAACGCGGAAGCGCTATCCCCACCGAACGATACCAGTACGATAAACACCCCGACCAGCAGACACTGCAGCCACATCGCCGCGGCGGGCATGCCGTTGACGTTGAGACGGGTCATCACCGACGGCCAGAGCGCTTTTGGCGTGCCCTGGATAATCGCTTTCAGGGGAGAATAGCTGAGGGTGAAGAACGCGCCGGTGTAAGCGAGAAACATCGACAGGCCCGTAATACGGGCGAACCAGACTCCGGTCAGGGCCGCCGACTCTGGCGTCAGGTGCAGAGCCTGGCCGAGCGTCGTCCCAAGGCTGGTCATCAGCACATAGGTGATGTTGCCGAGGTTGGTCGAACGCGCGCCAAGCACCTGCTGCCAGTTGGCGCTCACGCCCCACAGCACAATCGCCAGCGAGTAACCGACCGAGATAACGATCGCCGCGATGATAATACCTTTGGCAAAGTTCTTTTCCGGCTTATCAGTCTTATCCACTAAGCCGCCGACCGCCTCAATTCCGCCATAGGCAAAGATGGCAAATACCACAAACGACAGCATCGCCATGCCCGACTGATACCCGGGATTAGGTGAAAGGGTGAAGTTTAACGGTTGGGCGAAATGGCCGCCGTTGAGCAGGAGGATCGCCCCACTCACCAGCAGTAGCACCAGGTTAAGCCCCATCACCGCGATGCCGCCGACGGCGGTGATTTTGGCGATTTTATTGATCCCTTTGACGGCAATAAAGGTCACGACACCCATCCAGCAGGCTGCCAGAATGCCCACCGTCTGCGTCGGGGTCAGGCTAGCCAGCGCCCAGGTCTGGGTTTTGTCCGCGCCAAACAAAAAGGTGGATAACGGCACCCAAATTTTAGCCGCCGTACTCACCATCCACACCACGTACGACGCAAACCACATAAAGGTGCCGATGAAAGCAAAGCGCGGCCCGACGCTGTGGTTCATCCAGGAATAGATCCCGCCCTCTTCGCGACGATAAGCCGATCCCATCTCCGCCATCATCAGCGCGAACGGAATAAAGAAAAAGAGGGCGGAAAAAAGATAAAACGGCATCGCGCTGTAGCCCATCAGATAAAACGCCGACGGGCTGTTGGCAAAGCCAAACACCGAAGTGAAGATCATCAGAATCAGCCCAATCAGGCTCATCTTCTTGAATTGTTGATGCATAAATCTATCCAAACGTGGGCATCACCCAACAGGCAACGCCTGGCCTCAAAAAATGAGCGCGGATAGTAGCAAAAGCACGGAAGGAGATTGTGGGTATTCGGGCGAAAACCGGGATAGCGTGAGGGAGGATCGGTCAGGGCGGGTCTGTCACCTCCCCCGCTCTAAGGCGGCAGGAGGTGACAGCGCCATCAGGCGCGGTCGACCGTAAAGGCGATCACCTCGCCGATGCTTTCGGCACCCAGCGCCAGCATCACCACACGGTCAACGCCCAGCGCCACGCCGGAGCAGTCCGGCAGGCCCGCCTCTAGTGCCGCCAGCAGGTTGTTATCGATAGGCTGCTGCGGAAGGCCGCGCGCGGCGCGTTTGCGGTTGTCCTGCTCGAATCGCAGACGCTGTTCGCGGGCATCGGTCAGCTCGTGGAAACCATTCGCCAGCTCAATACCTTTGTAGTAAACCTCGAAGCGCTCAGCGACCCGATGATCTTCCGGGCTGATCTGCGCTAACGAGGCCTGGGTGGCCGGGAAATGATAGATAAACGTCGGCCGATCTTTGCCGATGTGCGGCTCCACGCCCATGGTGAACAACAGTTGCAGCAGCGTGTCGCGATCTTCTTCAGTATCGGCGATATTGCTTAAATCCAGCTTCGCCGCGACTTCACGCAACTGCGTTTTATCAGCAGAGAGCGGATCAATATCCAGATGACGCTGGAACGCCTGCTGATAGGAGAGGCTTTCCGCTGGCTGACACTCCAGAACCTGCTGCAGCAGGTCGTCCACCTCGTTGATCAGGCGATACATGTCATAGCACGGACGATACCACTCCAGCATGGTGAATTCCGGGTTGTGATGCCGGCCCATCTCTTCATTACGAAAGCTGCGACACAACTGGAAAACCGGACCGCAGCCCGCCGCCAGCAGGCGCTTCATATGGTATTCCGGACTGGTCATCAGGTACAGATTGAGTCCCTGTGAATGGCCCGGGCCGACGAAACGGGTTTCGAACGGGAACAAATGAATATCCGTTACCGTCGCCTGACTCATGCAAGGCGTCTCCACCTCCAGCACGCCGCGATCGGTAAAGAAACGGCGGATTTCCGCCATCACCGCCGCGCGTTTCAACAGATTGGGAATGGGTGCGCTCGGCTGCCAGGTTGCCGTCTCGCTCATGGTACTTTCTCCGATTGCAAATTAAGGGCACGAAGTCTACTCGCAACCGGCGAGTGAAACAAATTTTGTGCAATCCCCGGCAGATTACATGCCATTAATCTATCGTTAACCTGAATGCATAAATATCACTGATAAATAACCGCACATATCGATAAAAAAATCGAACACGTCAATTTTCCTTACTGACCCTACGGCTATACTCCTGTACCTATAAAGGAGCAGTGATACTTTTTCGCCAGCCCGGCGGCGAAATACACTAAAACTGGAGGAATGTCGTGCAAACTTTTCAAGCCGATCTCGCCGTAATTGGTGCTGGCGGAGCAGGCCTACGCGCCGCTATCGCCGCCGCCCAGGCCAACCCCAATGCCAAAATCGCCCTGATTTCTAAAGTCTATCCGATGCGCAGCCATACGGTCGCTGCAGAAGGGGGGTCCGCAGCCGTTGCCCAGGATCACGATAGCTTTGAGTACCATTTTCACGACACCGTCGCCGGAGGCGACTGGCTGTGCGAGCAGGATGTCGTCGACTATTTCGTTCATCACTGCCCAACGGAAATGACCCAGCTGGAACAGTGGGGATGCCCGTGGAGCCGCCGCCCCGACGGCAGCGTCAACGTCCGGCGCTTCGGTGGGATGAAAATCGAACGCACCTGGTTTGCCGCCGATAAAACCGGCTTCCACATGCTGCATACTCTCTTCCAGACCTCCCTTCAGTTTCCCCAAATTCAGCGCTTTGATGAACATTTCGTCCTTGACCTGCTGGTCGATGACGGGCAGGCCCGCGGCCTGGTAGCGATGAATATGATGGAAGGCACCCTGGTGCAGATCCGCGCTAACGCGGTCGTGCTGGCTACCGGCGGCGCCGGGCGCGTCTATCGCTACAACACCAACGGCGGCATCGTTACTGGTGATGGTATGGGTATGGCGCTGGGCCATGGCGTGCCGCTGCGCGATATGGAATTTGTTCAGTATCACCCGACCGGCCTGCCGGGCTCCGGGATCCTGATGACCGAAGGCTGCCGCGGTGAAGGCGGGATTCTGGTCAACAAAAACGGCTATCGCTACCTGCAGGATTACGGCATGGGCCCGGAAACCCCGCTCGGCGAACCGAAGAACAAATATATGGAGCTGGGTCCACGCGACAAAGTGTCCCAGGCCTTCTGGCACGAATGGCGGAAAGGGAACACCATCCCGACGCCGCGCGGCGACGTGGTCTACCTCGATCTCCGCCACCTCGGCGAGAAAAAACTGCTGGAGCGTCTGCCGTTTATCTGTGAACTGGCGAAAGCCTACGTCGGCGTCGATCCGGTGAAAGAGCCGATCCCGGTGCGCCCGACCGCGCACTACACCATGGGTGGTATCGAAACCGATCAGCAGTGCGAAACCCGGATCAAAGGGCTGTTTGCCGTGGGCGAATGCTCGTCCGTCGGTCTGCACGGCGCCAACCGTCTAGGTTCCAACTCGCTGGCCGAGCTGGTGGTCTTCGGCCGCCTGGCCGGGGAACAGGCTATGCAGCGCGCCGCACAGACGACTGAGGCAAATAGTGCCGCACTGGATGCACAGGCCGCCGATGTAGAGCAACGGCTGAAAAATCTCGTTAACCAGGAAGGTAACGAAAACTGGGCGAAAATCCGCGACGAAATGGGGCTGTCGATGGAGGAAGGCTGCGGCATCTACCGTACGCCGGAGCTGATGCAGAAAACTATCGATAAGCTGGCTGAGCTGCAGGAGCGCTTCAAGCGCGTGCGCATTACCGACAACTCCAGCGTGTTCAACACCGACCTGCTGTACACCATTGAACTGGGACACGGCCTGAACGTTGCCGAATGTATGGCGCACTCGGCCATCGCCCGAAAAGAATCGCGCGGTGCGCACCAGCGTCTGGATGAGGGCTGTACCGAGCGCGACGACGTCAACTTCCTCAAGCACACCCTCGCCTTCCGCGAGGCCGATGGCACCACCCGTCTGGAATATGGCGACGTGAAGATCACCACGCTGCCACCGGCAAAACGTGTCTATGGCGCCGAAGCGGAAGCGGCTGAGAAGAAGGAGACCACCCATGGCTGAGATGAAAAACCTGAAAGTCGAAGTGGTGCGCTACAACCCGGAGGTCGACACCGCACCGCATAGCGCATTCTATGACGTGCCCTATGATGAGCAGACCTCGCTGCTGGACGCCCTGGGCTACATCAAAGACAACCTGGCGCCAGACCTGAGCTACCGCTGGTCCTGCCGGATGGCGATCTGCGGCTCCTGCGGCATGATGGTCAACAAGGTGCCGAAGCTGGCCTGCAAAACTTTCCTGCGCGATTACACCAAAGGCATCAAAGTTGAGGCGCTGGCCAACTTCCCGATCGAACGCGATCTGGTGGTGGATATGACCCACTTTATCGAAAGTCTGGAGGCCATTAAGCCGTATATCATCGGCAATAACCGCACGCCGGACCAGGGGCCAAACAAGCAGACGCCAGCCCAGATGGCCAAATACCATCAGTTCTCCGGCTGCATCAACTGCGGTCTGTGCTATGCCGCCTGTCCGCAGTTCGGCCTGAACCCGGAATTTATCGGCCCGGCGGCGATCACCCTCGCCCACCGCTACAACGAAGACAGCCGCGACCACGGTAAAAAGGAACGTATGGCGCAGCTTAACGGCCAGAACGGCGTCTGGACCTGTACTTTCGTGGGCTACTGCTCGGAAGTGTGTCCGAAGCACGTCGACCCGGCGGCCGCGATCCAGCAGGGCAAGGTGGAAAGCTCGAAAGACTTTCTTATCGCCACCCTGAAACCACGCTAAGGAGTGCATTATGACGACGAAACGCAAACCCTACGTGCGGCCAATGACCTCCACCTGGTGGAAAAAGCTGCCGTTTTATCGCTTCTACATGGTGCGGGAAGGGACAGCGGTACCGACGGTATGGTTTAGCATTGTGCTGATTTACGGGCTGTTTGCCCTCAAGCACGGCGCCGAAAGCTGGGCGGGATATATCGGATTCCTGCAAAACCCGGTGGTGGTGATCCTCAACCTGATTACCCTGGCGGCAGCGCTGCTGCATACCAAAACCTGGTTTGAGCTGGCGCCGAAAGCCGCCAACGTCATCATCAAAGGCGAAAAAATGGGGCCAGAGCCGGTCATTAAAGGGCTCTGGGTGGTAACGGCGGTGGTCACTGTGGTGATCCTGTTTGTGGCCCTGTTCTGGTAAGGAGGCTGAGATGATTAATCCCAATCCGAAACGTTCCGATGAACCCGTATTCTGGGGGCTGTTTGGCGCAGGCGGCATGTGGGGCGCGATCGTCGCGCCGGTGATGGTGCTGCTGGTCGGCATCTTGCTGCCGCTGGGGCTCGCCCCGGCAGACGCCTTCAGCTATGAGCGCGTGCTGGCTTTTGCCCAAAGCTTTATCGGCCGCGCATTCATCTTTCTGATGATTGTTCTGCCGCTGTGGTGCGGTCTACACCGTATTCACCACGCCATGCACGACCTGAAAATCCATGTACCCAACGGTAAGTGGGTCTTCTACGGCCTGGCGGCAATCCTCAGCGTCATCACCCTCGTTGGCGTACTGTTTATCTGATCCTGCAAGAGCCCGGTCGCATTTCTGCTACCGGGCTCGCTTCATGTAAAAATCTTGCCGCCTTTTCCCTGCTGGACTCTACACTTAGCTTAAAAGCCAGCAAGGAGCATGCCATGCGTATCCTGCCGATAATCACCGCGATTGCCGTCTCGTTCCTGTCTGTCGCCTGCAGCACGCCCACCCCGCCGCCGGGCGTCACCGTGGTCACTCCCTTCGACGTTCAGCGCTATCTGGGTACCTGGTATGAAATCGCCCGCTTTGACCACCCTTTTGAAAGCGGGCTGGAAAAGGTCACTATCGCCTGGCACCCACGCGATGACGGCGGCCTGGACGTGGTCAATAAAGGCTATAACCCCGACCGCGGTATGTGGCAGAAAACGGACGGAGTGGCGTACTTTACCGGGGAGCCCAGCCGCGCCGCGCTGAAGATCTCCTTCTTCGGCCCTTTCTACGGCAGCTATAACGTCATTGCGCTGGATAAGGAGTATCGTTACGCGCTGGTCTGCGGACCCGATCGCGACTATCTCTGGTTACTGGCGCGGGCACCCACCATCGCTCCGGAGGTCAGGCAGCAGATGCTGGATATTGCTACCCGGCAGGGCTTTGATGTCAGCAAACTGATCTGGGTCAATCAGCGCTACAACTAGTGCGCGCTAATCTTCAGGCCAATGATGCCGACCACGATGCAGGCGAGACTGGCGATACGCATAGCGCTGGCGGATTCACCCAACAGCACAATACCGGTCACGGCGGCGCCCACAGCGCCGATTCCGGTCCAGACGGCGTAAGCAGTTCCCACCGGCAGGGTTTTCATCGCCCACGAAAGCAGCGCCATGCTGACGACCATCGCCACGATGGTGATGACGCTGGGAACCAGCCGGCTAAAGCCATGGGTATATTTCAGGCCGACGGCCCATACCACTTCCAGCAGACCAGCGATAAATAAGACTATCCAGGACATAAGGCTCCTTTGCTGGGGCCGTCCCCGGATGAGAAACGCTTACGGGTCGTCCCGTAAGGTGGATGAAAAGTCGCAGTGAGTATATCCAACAGGATGGGGGAAGTGAAGAACGGTACGGCGTAAAACCGTACCGTCGACGGCGTTATTGCTGAGCTTTGGTTGCCGCACCAGAGATTGCGCTGCCGCCTTCTGAAATATCCTGACCCACTCCGCGCGTAGTGTTACAAGCAGTCAGTGCTGAAGAGAGGACCAAAACCGTAAAGAACGCTGCAATCGTTTTTTTCACCATAATGTCATCCTTAGTGTCAGTTTTGTTTTCATGCCCTATAAGCATAGACAAACCGTCCACAGATGAAGGGATCTTTGCGATTTTTAAGAGAAAAGGAATATTCGTGGAGGAAGCTGGTGCGCCAGGAGGCAACCGCCACTAGCAAAACGGAAGGAAATTTAGCTCACGGCGTGAGAGATGGCGTGGCCCAGGCCCTGAATATCTTCACCCACTCCGCGGGCGGTGTTGCAGCCAGCCAGTAACGCGCTGCTCAGAAACAGTAACACCAGAAGTTTTACGCTGCGCTTCATGTCTCGTGTTCGTCGTACCTGTGCGTAAAGAGCGGCGCAGCACGGAGGCTGCGCCAGTCAACATGGCGCGAAATTATTTCACGCGGGATACGTATTCGCCAGAGCGAGTATCCACTTTGATCACTTCGCCAATCTGGACGAACAGCGGAACTTTAACCACGGCGCCAGTAGACAGGGTCGCTGGTTTACCGCCGGTACCCGCGGTGTCGCCTTTCAGACCTGGATCGGTTTCAATGATTTCCAGCTCAACGAAGTTCGGCGGGGTGACCGCGATCGGCTGGCCGTTCCACAGGGTCACGATGCACTCAGCCTGATCCAGCAGCCATTTAGCGTTGTCACCGATCGCTTTCGCGTCAGCAGACAGCTGTTCGAAAGTTTCGTTGTTCATGAAGTGCCAGAACTCACCGTCGTTGTACAGGTAAGTCAGGTTCATATCGACAACGTCCGCGCCTTCTGCCGAATCGGTAGATTTGAAGGTTTTCTCAACACGGGTGCCAGTCAGCAGGCGGCGCAGTTTAACGCGCGCAAACGCCTGGCCTTTACCTGGTTTAACGAATTCGCTGGCTTCTACCGCATAAGGTTCGCCATCTAACATGATTTTAAGACCAGCACGAAAATCGTTGCTATAGTAAGTCGCCATAAGGCCCTCTGAAATTGTTTAACTGGTAGCTAAGCCACAAAATGGCGCATATTGTAACCCTAAATACCCCATCCAGAGAAGATTGGATAACGCAACTTGCCAATGTTGTGACCAGTCCTGATGAACTGCTGCGTCTTTTAAATGTAGACGCTGATGAAAAACTGCTGGCCGGACGCGAGGCCAGACGCCTGTTCCCGCTGCGCGTCCCGCGCGCGTTTATCGCCCGCATGGAGAAAGGCAACCCTAACGATCCGCTGCTTCGTCAGGTACTTACCGCCGAGGAAGAGTTTATCGTCGCCCCCGGATACTCCACCGATCCGCTGGAAGAACAGCACAGCGTGGTGCCCGGCTTGTTGCACAAATATCACAACCGGGCACTGCTACTGGTGAAAGGCGGTTGTGCGGTAAATTGTCGTTACTGCTTCCGCCGCCACTTCCCATACGCCGAAAATCAGGGCACCAGGCGCAACTGGCAGACGGCAATGGACTACATCGCAGCGCATCCGCAGCTTGATGAAATCATCTTCTCCGGCGGCGACCCGCTGATGGCAAAGGACCATGAGCTTGACTGGCTGATGACCCAGCTGGAAGCTATTCCGCACGTTAAGCGTCTGCGTATTCACAGCCGCCTGCCAATTGTGATCCCGGCGCGCATCACCGAGACGCTGGCCAGCCGCTTCCAGCGTTCGTCGCTGCAGGTAATCCTGGTTAACCACGTCAACCACGCCAATGAAATTGACGATGAGTTCCGCGCGGCGATGGCCATGCTGCGTCAGGCGGGCGTCACGTTGCTCAACCAGAGCGTGCTGCTGCGCGGGGTGAACGACAACGCGCAAACCCTGGCCGACCTCAGCAATGCGCTGTTTGACGCCGGGGTAATGCCCTACTACCTGCACGTGCTGGATCGGGTGCAAGGGGCGGCGCACTTCATGGTTAGCGATGATGAAGCCCGTGAAATCATGCGTGAACTATTGACCCTCATCTCCGGCTACATGGTGCCGAAGCTGGCGCGCGAGATCGGCGGGGAACCCAGCAAGACGCCGCTGGATTTAGGGCTGAAGCAGCGATAAACGTCAGATTCCCTTGTCTGCCAGGACGCTCTGGCAGACAAACCATGTGAAGCCATTTCTTGCCAGAGGATTAGGTAAACAGCTATCAGCTGTCAGCTGTCAGCTGTCAGCTATCGCATTACGTGATAACCCCCTATTGCGACAAGCTAACGGTGAAGCACCACCAGCACCACGATATTAATCACAATCATCACTACAATCAGCGCGATTAACCAGGTGGGCATTTTAAAAGTTACCTGTAATCGTTCCGATTGTTTTTCTGGTATCTCCACTTTATTCTCTATCAACTCATTGCCCTGAATCGCTAAGCTTTCTGTTAATGGAATAACTACGTGATCGTCAGAATGACCTTTGCTCTCGGCAGTAACGTCGGCAACCTTATTATTTTGATAATGCGTTAATGTCGCCCGATTCATATTCTCGCACTCTTCATCAGAGAGAGGGATGATCAGGGTATCTGGCGCGACGCTAAACCCTTTTTGCCTGACGGTGATAATGATATCCGCCGACAGCCCCGCTTTGAGCAATGATTTTCGCAGCAAAGAGATATTTTGATAGAACGTATTTTGTGACACCACCACTCCCCGGGTTTCCCAAACAGCAGCCAGAAATTCATCCCGCGAAATCACTTTACCGCTATTCTGCAAGAGTAACAGCAAGCATCTGGCAGTGGGCGCATTGAGGCTGACACACTCTCCGTCACCTGAAAGCGGCCGCAGCTCATTCATATTTGCATTAAAGATAACTTCATGATTAATCATACACCCATTAAATAACGCAGCGTTATCCATATCCCTGCCCCACGAAAAACCATTATCCATAATAAATTCTAATTAGTTCAGCCAACATGGTCTATGAACATTATCATTTCAAAAAGGAACGAGTTTAGTTCACATTGCCCGGCGCCACACAGAATACAGGAGATAAATCAATATGCGACAGTTATCTTGTTTAGCCCCCGCATTTTCAGATTAAATTCACCTCCAATAATGGCAGCATCTCAATCTACTATAAAAGCATTAAATTCAGAGGCATTTCATAAAGAATTCACAAGCATTTTTTGCACCATGCTTTTAAATTACTCCCGCTTTCCCATGGTTCGCTATGGCAAGCGATATGGTAGCGTTGTTCAACAGGATGATTAGTCTCAGCACTATATAAAGGAATGCTGGCGCTTATTTTCAATATCAATGCGAATGCATACTCCATTCCCTTGATAACTGTTATCGACTCTACACAGGACTAAGTATCTATATATGGATTAATTAAATGAAAAAGACAATCGTAGCTGTAATGGTCGCTGCATCTGCAGTGCTGAGTGCTCAGGCAATGGCAACTAACACTGCTCAGGTAACTGTGCTGGGTGAAGTCGCTGATGCAGCTAACTCTTGCGTCGTGACTCCGACGGGTACCCTGAACAACGGTATCGTTCAGCTGATCACTGTGACCACTGCGGAAGCAAATGCTGAAGCGGCAGGTACTCTGTTCAAAACTCAGGACTTCGGTTTTAAAGTTACTGACTGCGCACAGGGCAGCGCTAACCCGGTTACTGGCCTGACTGTAAACGTTGCCGGTATCACCTCCAGCGATAAAACCATCCTGGACAACACCGCAGCTGGCGGCGCTACCGGTATCGGTATCGGTATCCAGCGTCTCAGCGATTCCCATCGCGTAGCCTTCGACGGTTCTGACACCATGACCGAAAGCTACTCTGCTACTACCGGTACTCAGCTGAAGTACACCACTGGTTATGTAAAAGTGAACTCTGCTACTCCGGTAACCGAAGGCCCGGTTAAAGGTGTTGCGACCTTTACTATCGATTACACCATCTAATTTTTCCCCAAAGGGCCCCGCTTCACGGCGGGCCCTTTTTTGCATTCAGAGAAAAAACATGTTCAGGACTTTATTAACTTTCACCGCTTCCTGTGCATTACTCCTCAGCAGTATTGCCCATGCCGGTATTGTAGTGGAATCCACCCGCTATCTGTATAAAGAAGGCGCACGTGAAATCACCGCGCAAATAGAAAATAAAGATGATATTCCCTATCTGATTAAATCCTGGGTTGAAGCGCCGGCAGGAAAAGCGCCCTCTTTTATGGCTACACCGCCGCTGTTCCGCCTTGAAGGGAAACAACAGAATACGGTTCGTCTGTTTTCTAACGGAAACGTTAATGCGCCGACCGACCGGGAATCCATGTACTATTTTAACGTCATGGCGATTCCTCCGGCAGATGATGCCAAAGCGAATAACAACACCATTCAACTAGCAGTCCGTCACCGCATGCGTCTGGTCTATCGCCCTAAAGCACTTTTCGACCTCTCCCCTAATACGGAAGCGAAAAAGCTCGAATGGCGAAAATCTGGCACTAAGCTGACGATCAAAAATCCAACGCCCTTTTTCTTCTATTTCCATAGCATCCAGATTGGCAGCAAAGAAGTGAAGCCGGAAGTCAACTCGGTCGCCCCGATGACGACTAAAGAAGTGACGTTAAAAGAAAATATTAATGCCTCCAGCATTACCTGGAAAGTTGTCAATGATTATGGCGGAGCTGGGTCGCTCTACTCCTCATCGCTGTAATAAGAATTTATTTTATCATTATAGGGATGTGTCTATGCCAAATAAGAATAATGGATTATTCAAACTATCCACCATCTTCCTTGCAATGCTTCCGGCATTGCTTTCTGGTTTGAATAATAAAGCGCAAGCACGTGACTTTTTCGATCCCTCATTCATTAGCTCATTGAATGGTAGCGATCCATCAACCACCCCTGACTTATCCGTATTTCAGACCCAGAACGCGCAGGCGCCGGGGGATTATCGGGTCGATATCATGTTTAATGGCCGCTACCTGGATACCAGGACGATAAAGTTTGTCGCCAACAATCGCGCCAGCAGCGATAACCGCGAACCCGCTCTGGTTCCCTGCCTGAGTCTAAAAGCTCTCGCGGAATATGGCGTAAGGATAAAAGCTTTTCCAGAGTTAGCCGAGGATCAAAACGGCTGTGCAAACTTTTCTGTCATTCCGGACACCAAAGCGGACTTTGACTTCACCGCCCAGCGCTTAAATATCTCTATTCCGCAGGCGGCCTTATCCACCACCGCGCAGGGATATATTCCACCGGATCAGTTTGATGATGGCATCAACGCCCTGCTGGTGAACTACCAGTTCAGCGGCTCGAACGACATGCAGGCCAATGATGAATACTACAGCCTGAACCTGCAGTCTGGCCTCAACGTTGGCCCATGGCGTATCCGCAACCTCAGCACATGGAATAAAAACAATGGCGATGCCGGGGATTGGGATTCCGCCTATCTCTATATGCAGCGCAGTATTCGCCCGATCAACAGTAACCTGGTGATGGGCGAAAGTTCATCGCTCTCAACCATCTTCGACAGCGTGCCGTTTACCGGTATTCAGCTGGCCACCGATACCACGATGTTGCCGGAAAGTATGCGCGGCTATGCGCCGATTATTCGCGGTATCGCCAAAACCAACGCCCGCGTCGTCATTAAACAGAACGGCTACCAGGTTTACCAGACCTACGTGGCACCCGGGGCATTTGAAATCACCGATATGTACCCGAGCGGCGGTAGCGGCGACCTTTACGTCAGCGTGGAAGAGTCCGACGGATCCAAGCAAGAATTTGTTGTGCCGTTCGCCACCCTACCGGTCATGGTGCGTGAAAATCAACTGGAGTATGAGATTACTTCCGGTAAATATCGTCCTTACGATGGTGGAGTCGATGATACGCCATTTACTCAGGCCACCGCGACCTATGGCGTCTCCAGCAGCCTGACGCTTTATGGCGGTATGCAGGCGGCCTCGCGCTACCAGGCGCTGTCGACGGGCCTCGGCTATAACCTGGGCGAGCTTGGCGCCGCCTCGGCAGACGTCACCCAGGCATGGTCGAAAAAGAAAGACGATGAAAAGACCTCAGGACAGTCCTGGCGGGTCCGTTATGGTAAAAACATTGTCGAAACTGGCACCAATGTCACCATCGCGGGCTACCGCTATTCCACCCGCGGCTTTAATACCCTCTCGGAGGTGCTGGATAGCTACTCTAATGACGGTAATTATACCTCTCGCTCACTGCGCAATCGCACCAACCTGACGGTTAACCAAAGCCTGGGTAAAGGCCTCGGTAGCCTGTCGATAAGCGGGTTGATTGAAGATTACTGGGACGATAAGCGAACCAACAAGTCAATTAGCGTAGGTTACAACGGCGGTTTCCGTAATGTGAACTACTATCTGGGCTACAGCTATAACCGCTACACCTGGAGCGGAAATAACTCAGGTAAGGATGCCCAGGACGATCAGCGCATCACCCTGACGGTGACGCTACCGCTGAGCAACTGGCTGCCGGGTACCTATACCAGCTATCAATTAACCAACAGCAATCCGGGATCTACCGATCAGTCGGTCTCCATTGGTGGCGTCGGGCTAGATAACGACAGCCTGGAATGGAGCCTGCAGCAAGGGTACAGCAACCGGGAATATTACAGCGGCGATATGCGTGGGACCTATAACGGTGCCCGCGGCAGCCTTAATGCCGGCTATAGCTATGACAATAACAGCCAACGTATTGACTACGGCGCCAACGGCAGCATCGTCGCTCATGCCGATGGCATTACACTTGGCCAGGACATCACTGACGCCGCCGTGCTGGTTAAAGCGCCGGGCCTGGATAACGTCAAGTTGACCAACGATAACACCATCTCCACCGACTATCGCGGTTACGCTATCGTCCCGTACGTTACACCTTATCGTCGTACCGATATCACGCTGGACAGCACCACGCTTGGCGAAGATATGGAGCTGCCGGAAACCACGCAGAGCGTCGTTCCGACGCGCGGCGCAATCGTGCGTGCTAATTATGACGGCAATATTGGCCAGCGGGCCTTTGTGCATCTGAAAACCGCCAGCGGCCAGGACGTGCCTTATGGCGCAATGGTTCTGCTCGCCGGAGATAGTAAATCGCAGCCAAGTATCGTCAGCGACGCCGGGATGGTCTATATGTCCGGCCTGCAGCAGACGGGGATCCTTAACGTCCAGTGGGGCAAAAGCGCCGCGCAGCAGTGCAATGCTTCCTTTACTTTACCAGCCAGGGAAGGCAAAGCGTCTGGCATCAGTCAAATCGAAACGGTTTGTCGCTAATATTGACCAAGGAACAATAAAGAATGAGAAAAATACTTCTTTTTTTATCCCTACTATGCTGTTGTAGCGAGGTAATTGCCAAATGCGATTATTCTGGTTCCGCTGGACAAGCAATATTTAACATAAGTCCTAAAATCGCAACAGACCCAACAATTCCGGTGGGTACAGTCCTCTATACTAAAAAAGTCGGTACCGGACATTATAAAACATTTGAGTGCAGCAAAATAATGGGAGACCAGTATATTGTTGAATCAACAGCACCGGAAGTTACCGGCGTCACGGGTATAAGGGGCAAACCAGTCTATGAAACCGGCATAGATGGAATTGGCTTTCAGTTTTCAGATCTTCTGAGCAGCAAAAATGGTTCTATTAATCCTGCTGTTGCTCAATCTACAATCGTACCTATTTTAGAATCGAATGAAGATTATAAATTTATGACGGTATGGTTAATTAAAACAAAGCAGGTCATCGATACATCCGGCACCAGTACAAACCCGGTATTTAAATTCTCAGCAGGTAACTTAAGCACCAACCCAAGGGCAGCTGACCGCCTTTTGTTAACAGCAACCCTGAAGTTCAAGACTATTTCATATAAAGATACCTCTTGCGATATTTCAGTATCAGGGCCTAGCCAAATCACCCTGAATAAAATTGAAAAAAACACATTAATGTCCATTTCTCGAGGAGGTACAACTCCATCACAAAAAACTATCAAAATGGATGTGACTTGCCCACAAGGTTCAGTTGGCAACAAGCTTTACTACTGGTTTAACCCTGTTAATGGCACCAGTTCTGCCGGGGATGGGATCATCGATAACATGATAACTGGAACCGAAGCCGCAAATAACGTTGGCGTTATCTTCAAAATTGACAACAAGCCTATAATATTTTACGACGCCGAAACTTATAGCTTCGCCAAGGCACAGGCATCACAAAACTTTACCTTCACCGCCGACTATTATCGCATGAGTGACAATAGCGCTGAAGTCTCTTCCGGTCATGTAAAAGCTATGCTTGAAGTTGTCATACAGGAAGAGTAAAAGTATAACCTCCATACCCCTACAAAAGGTGGATAATGATATCCACCTTTTTTATTTTTATGTCAACAACCAAAAAAATGTCATATATGAATGCAAGAATAAATCAATATATCTGCAGCACATCGATAATAGCTGCGTGCCACCACCTGCTGAATTAGTTACTGTTTTATGAACCTATAAATAGTTTAGATTTGATTCACTATTAACCTCTAATTTCATCAACAATTCATATTTAGTTGAGTTGATTCATACTACAGCAACGACTATCTTTTCTGCGGACCAAATTCTGGTCTGGAATGAATATATAATTTTAATTTTAGTTAAAGGACTAATCATGCACCAATTAACTGTATTTGAAATGGAAGAAATTTCTGGCGGCGCGCTGACCGATACTCTTACCGATATCGTCACCTGGGCTGCAAAAGAAATGGGTGCTGTCGCTCTGGGAGCTTCTCTGGGCGCTATTATTGGTACAGCGTACGCCGGACGTTGGGGTGGCGTAAGTGGCGGTATCTTCGGTATCGGCTCAATCGGCCAGGGTGTCGGGATGATCGCCGGGGTTATTCTCGGTGGCGTTTGCTTTGGTATTGCAGCAGGTATCGTTGGCTGGGATATGACTCTGGAGTATGCCGAGGGCATGATGAATGCTCTTTATGACGGCACTCTGAATTTCTGGAGCAACTAAGTTTACGCGCCAATGATTAGCTCAACAGTTTGTTGACAAGCATTCATTAGTAATTAAGGCCTGATGTATCGGGCCTTTTCATTTTATAATTTAAGCGATAACTATGTTAAAAAAAATCTATCGCAAGGAAGCGATTGAGTATAAAAAGCATCACTGGAAAGGAAAGGCGCTGCTGCTCGCAGGGCTTCCAGCATGGCTTGTTGCATTACTCTCTTTTGCTTTTCTTGCGATCCTGATAGCCACCACAGTATTTTGCTCCTTTACCCAGAGAATCGACGTTCAGGGAGAGGTCATTACACTACCCCACTCTGTCAACGTTTATGCGCCACAGCAAGGCTTTGTTATCTCCCAATATGTAAAAGTCGGCGATATTGTGACCAAAGGCCAGCCGTTATATGAGATCGACATTTCCCGAAACACCACAACGGGTAATGTTAGCGCGACACAAATAGAGGTCATTAATGAAAAGATCGCAAATGCTGAAGATATCATTTCTAAACTGAATCATAATAAAGAAGAAACAACCATTTCTTTAGAGAAGCAGTTAAAAACAATCAATGACTCGTTAAAAGAAACTAATCACATGTTGGCTAACGCCCAGGCTGGATTAAAGAAAATGCATGATAATCTATCCAGCTATGATAAATATTTAAGTGATGGCTTGATTACCAAAGACCAATATAACTATCAACACTCATTGTATTTTCAACAACAAAGCACTTACCAGTCTCTGGTGAGTCAGAAAATGCAACTGGAATCGCAGGTCACTCAGCTTAACAGTGACAAAATTACTAAAATAGCTGATTTTGACAACCAAATCTCGTCACAAGAAAACCAGATTAATGATTATAAAAATCAATTGGTTGAATCAAACGCAAACGGTAACATTATTATTAAAGCAACGACTGAAGGCCGCATTGAATCATTGGCCGTCACTAAAGGCCAGATGGTTGATAAAGGCAGCAGTCTAGCACAGATAAAACCTACCGGCGATATAGAATATTATCTTGTTTTATGGTTACCTAACAATAGTATACCCTATGTAAAACCTGGGGATGTAATTAACATTCGTTATGCTGCATTTCCATCAGATAAATTTGGTCAATTTCCGGGAAAAATACTTTCAATATCTTCTGTTCCCACATCTCGACAAGAAATGTCTGAGTATACGAATGTTACGAACGGCACAAACCAGCAGGAACTGGCGCTCTACAAGACCATTGTGAAAATTGAAAACAAAACCTTTGAATATAATGGTAAAACGCTTTCGCTTTCAAATGGCCTCAAGGCTCAAGCTGTTGTATTCCTGGAAGAGCGTCCACTCTATATGTGGATGTTTACCCCTGTATATAAGATAACTCAAAGCATTACTGGGCCGATCCATGACTAACGAACTTTTCAAAAGTGTTGTTGCAAAGTTAAATTTTTCCCTTGTTAACAAAACACCTGTTATTCTTCAGTCAGAATCATCAGAATGTGGAATTGCCTGTCTGGCAATGATCTGTGGTTTTTATGGGCTGAATATCGATTTGTTTAATTTCCGTCAGCGGTTTGGTAGCCCCTCACAGGGCTCCTCACTGATGTCTCTAAGCAAAACGGCAGAACATGCTGGTTTAAAAAGCCGAGCGTTAGCTCTCGACCTTGATGAAATAAAGCAGCTTAAACTCCCCTGCATCATCCACTGGGGGATGAACCACTACGTTGTTCTTACAAAGGTAAGGAAAAACGGATTTGTTATTCACGATCCGGCGTTGGGTAAAAGAATCATTGGCATCAATGAGATGTCAAACAATTTTACCGGTGTAGCGCTTGAACTGTGGCCCGATCATAATTTCCAACAAGAAGAAGCGAAATCCCGATTACGGCTGCTGGATTTAATGCATAAAATTGTTGGCTTAAAATCGGCACTGATTAAGATTTTTGCTTTGTCCGTAGTTGTAGAAGCTATCGGCCTCCTGTTACCGATTGGCACACAGCTAGTCACTGACCATGTAATAATGGCTCACGACCAAAGCTTACTGTCTGTTATCTGTATCGGGTTGATATTTTTTACCCTATTCCGCACGTTTATTAGCATGCTACGTGCATGGACGTCGTTAACGTTAAATACCCTGACAAATATTCAATGGAAAACGACGTTATTCGATCATCTGACAAGTTTGCCATTATCCTTTTTTGAGAAAAGGCATTTAGGTGATATTCAGTCTCGCTTCTCGTCTTTGGATACGATTCGCTCAATATTTACCAATAGTATCGTTACCGGCATCATCGACTCGATAATGACAATCGGTTTATTGGTGATGCTGACCTTATATGGTGGTTGGTTAGTCTGGGTCGTCATCGGCTTTACCATTTGCTATGCGATTATGCGCTTCGCAACCTATGGATTTTATCGTCGCGTTACGGAAGAACAGGTCGTCAAGGGCGCACGTGCTAATTCCCATTTTATGGAGTCACTTTACGGCATTTCTACCATTAAGGCCTTGAATTTAAAAGAACGTCGCTCACAGCATTGGCTCAATCTTAATATTGACGCCTGTAATGCAGGAATCAAGCAAACTCGATTCGACATGATGTATGGTGGCATTAATACCTTTATCACCTCAATCGATCAGGTCGCTGTACTGTGGCTGGGTGCCATTATGGTGATTGATAATGAGATGACGCTCGGTATGTTTATGGCATTTAACGCCTACCGGGGCCAGTTTTCTCAACGTGCATCGAATCTCATTGATTTGGTGATGCAGCTTCGTATGCTCTCACTGCACAACGAACGTCTATCAGAAATAGCATTTAGTGAACCAGAAAAAGAACTTCCATCGCGGCGTGTTTTTACGGAAAACACTGGCGTAAAACTTGAAGTGAGAAATCTTAGTTATCAATACGATCCTTTTTCACAACCCATCTTTACAAATTTGAACATAACCGTTGCTCCTGGAGAATCAGTCGCGCTAATTGGCCCATCTGGCGTAGGGAAAACCACACTATTAAAAGTCATGTGCGGATTGCTCTCACCGGATTCAGGCGAAATACTGGCGGATAATCTGGAGATTAAAAAGATTGGTTTGAATAACTATCGTCTTGGTATCGCCTGCGTACTCCAGGAAGATCGCCTCTTTTCCGGCTCCCTTATTGATAATATAAGTGGCTTCGATGATAACGCCGATCTTGATTTTGTGATGGAGTGTGCCAGACGGTGCAACATTCATGATGAAATTATGAAGATGGCTATGGGATACGAAACCATTGTCGGCGAACTTGGGCTGGGTATTTCAGGTGGGCAAAAGCAGCGTATCCTGATCGCCCGCGCACTGTATCGCAAACCGAGTATTTTATTCATGGATGAGGCTACCAGCCATCTTGACCTCAGAAATGAGTCGGTTATCAATCAGTCTATTTCAGCGCTAAGTATCACCCGCATTATCGTCGCGCATCGACCATCGACCATTGCATCCGCCGATCGTGTTATCGATCTCTCACAATCAAAGTCGGTGACTACTGCTTAATAAAGGAGAAGAATATGCAAGGAACGTTTATAGGTTTTAATACCGCAGGAATTACCTTTGAAGAGCGATTTTTAGCGTTGCTGCTGAAAGTTAAGAAGGAAAATGGCTTTTGCGAGATTTACTATCTTCAGGCACCGGTGCTAGCTGATCTGCTCCTGATACTGCAGAGCAGAATGGCTGTGGTTTTCCAGCGGCTTGAAAACCAGGGAGAGGCCTATAAAGATGAGCTTATCACGTATAATGAGGCACTTGTTGCCCATATTCCTCAGGTTGAGACGGCTGAAATACAGCAACCATCCCCTGAGCGGCGAATCATGTCCATTACGCTCAAACCTGGCGAAACACAGTCAACGTTAATTCTTGTATTTCAGGATGAACAAATTAGTACTTTATGTATTGACGATCTGCAAATCGAAGCATTAATTATCGGTATTCAACAAGCATTAAAAACAGTCGGCGACCAGGAACTGGTTCAGTATTTAAGTTCAAATATGGATTTTTTAATGTGCTATACCGTCGACTTAACCACTCAGCCCAATATCGATTACCAGCAGTATCCCCAGGAAGACTGGAAGCTAAACCTGTTTTCCCATTATCTGGGCGTACTGTACTGCTGCGAGACGGAGGAAGGGAAGAAAATTGTCTCCGGTGCGGTAGTCAAAACCAGCGTACCGCATCTGTCTGAACTGGAAAACAACATCGTGATGCAGCTTATCGAGAAAAGCCCCAAGCTCAAGGCGATGCACGCGGAGCTGGCGCCATGCCAGATCTTCAGTACCATTATCCCTTCCCAGCCGGGAAGAATGCTCAGTCTGGAAGAGTGCCTGCGTCCTCTGCACGCCTTCTATCTGGAGAAGAAAGCGGAGCTTAGCGCCTGATCCTCATCTAACGACCACGCCTCTCTCCGCGCTCGCAGAGAGAGGCGTCACGCATCAGTTCGGGCACTTATAAACCTGGCCGTTCATTTCGCTGTCGGTAGGTACAAAGCTCGACAGCAGATTCTGCGTCGGGCTGCTGACGCCGTAAATCACGTTGCCGCCCATCGCTGCCGCTTGGTTACGCAGAGCGTTCGCCGCACCGCGCATAGAACCACCCTCATCGCCATTCTGGCCGGAGAGCCAGTTGCTCTGTTTACCCGTCGCGGTCCCTAACAGCTGACACTCTGCGCCCGGCTTCTCCTGCACGAAGCGCACATTCTGGCCGGCAGAGGTTAATTCATTGCTGGAACTGCAACCTGCCAACAGTAAGGCTGCGCCGACAATCCCTGCTAAATATTTTACCTGCATGTTATTCCCCATGATCGATGAGCTGGACGCACTGGCCCGGATGTAAATCTGTCATCCTTCAAACTGCGTCGGCATGAGCCGCGTTCATTTCCTCCCCGGTCGCGCTTGTCAGTTCACGCCCGAAACGGAGGTGCTTGCCGCTCTGATGCAGCTTAAATGATTTTTATGTATAAGCCTTATACTAAAAAGCGCGCCAAAAGAAAAACCCCCAGCCATTGCTGGCCAGGGGTTTCTGCTTTTTTATGCCGTAGAGCGCACGATTACATCATGCCGCCCATACCGCCCATGCCGCCCATGCCGCCAGCAGCACCTAAGTCAGGCGCGTCGCCTTTCGGCAGGTCGGTCACCATGCACTCGGTGGTGATCATCAGGCCAGCCACGGAAGCCGCGTACTGCAGTGCAGAACGGGTGACTTTGGTTGGGTCCAGGATACCGAAGTCGATCATGTTGCCGTATTCTTCAGTTGCTGCGTTGTAACCGTAGTTACCGTCGCCTGCTTTCACGTTGTTTGCCACAACAGACGGCTCTTCACCGGCGTTGGAAACGATCTGACGCAGCGGCGCTTCCATTGCGCGCAGCGCAACTTTGATACCGACGTTCTGATCTTCGTTCTGACCGGTCAGGCCAGCGAGTTTCGCCGCAACGCGAACCAGCGCTACGCCGCCGCCAGCCACCACGCCTTCTTCAACCGCAGCACGGGTTGCGTGCAGGGCGTCGTCGACGCGTGCTTTTTTCTCTTTCATTTCAACTTCGGTAGCCGCACCGACTTTGATTACTGCCACGCCGCCAGCCAGTTTAGCGACACGTTCCTGCAGTTTTTCGCGGTCGTAATCGGAGGTCGCTTCTTCGATCTGCTTACGGATCTGAGCTACACGGCCCTGGATTGCAGACTCTTCGCCAACGCCATCGATGATGGTGGTGGTGTCTTTGTTGATAACCACGCGTTTCGCCTGGCCCAGATCTTCCAGAGTCGCTTTTTCCAGCTCCATACCGATCTCTTCAGAGATAACGGTACCGCCAGTCAGGGTAGCGATATCCTGCAGCATGGCTTTACGACGGTCGCCGAAGCCCGGTGCTTTCACCGCAGCCACTTTAACGATGCCGCGCATGGTGTTAACCACCAGGGTCGCCAGCGCTTCGCCTTCAACGTCTTCAGCGATGATAACCAGCGGTTTGCCAGCTTTCGCTACGGCTTCCAGAACCGGCAGCATTTCGCGGATGTTGGAGATTTTTTTGTCAGCCAGCAGGATGAACGGGCTTTCCAGCTCAACGGCACCGGTGTCCGGCTTGTTGATGAAGTACGGAGACAGGTAGCCGCGGTCGAACTGCATACCTTCAACTACGTCCAGTTCGTCTTCCAGACCGGTACCGTCTTCAACGGTGATCACGCCTTCTTTACCGACTTTATCCATCGCTTCCGCGATCAGTTTACCGACGGTTTCGTCGGAGTTAGCGGAGATGGTACCAACCTGAGCGATAGCTTTAGAGTCAGAGCACGGTACGGACAGCGCTTTCAGTTCTTCAACGGCGGCAATGACAGCTTTGTCGATACCACGTTTCAGATCCATCGGGTTCATGCCTGCTGCAACAGCTTTCAGGCCTTCGTTCACGATAGCCTGAGCCAGCACGGTTGCGGTGGTGGTACCGTCACCTGCCGCGTCGTTCGCTTTAGAGGCAACTTCTTTCACCATCTGCGCACCCATGTTTTCGAACTTGTCTTCCAGTTCGATTTCACGAGCAACGGAAACGCCATCTTTAGTGATGGTCGGCGCGCCGAAGGATTTGTCCAGCACCACGTTGCGGCCTTTCGGGCCCAGGGTCACTTTAACTGCATCTGCCAGTACGTTTACGCCGCGCAGCATTTTTACACGAGCGTCGTTACCGAATTTTACGTCTTTTGCTGCCATTTCTTTTATTCCTCAAATTCGTTCAGGGTCGTGCGAATTACGCTTCAACAATTGCCAGGATGTCGCTTTCGGACATGATCAGCACTTCTTCGTTGTCGATCTTCTCAGACTTCACGCCGTAGCCATCGTTGAAAATCACGATGTCACCAACTTTAACGTCCAGCGGCTGCACAGTTCCGTTTTCCAGAATGCGGCCTTTACCGACAGCGATGATTTCGCCACGAGTTGATTTAGCTGCCGCAGAACCGGTCAGAACGATGCCGCCTGCAGATTTGGTTTCAACTTCTTTACGTTTGACGATCACACGATCATGTAACGGACGAATACTCATTGATAGCTCTCCTTCGAGAAAGTCATTATCAGTTATGGGTGACGCCGGGCCGAACGCGGTTTACCGGCTAGTGCAGAGAGAGATGGGGGTGGCCATTTCCCGCTTCAAGGGCAAAATCAAAAAAAATTTTTACCTTTGCGCTAGCGCGCAAAAAGCAGCGCTATCGGCCAATGCGTCATAAGGAAAAGCGATTGTGATACTCTCTTTTTTTTCACTGGCGCAGGATGGAATCATGAGTGGTTTAAAACAGGAGTTGGGACTGGGACAGGGAGTCGGATTACTTTCCACCTCATTGCTGGGTACCGGCGTCTTCGCCGTCCCGGCGCTGGCGGCGCTGGTCGCTGGCGATAACAGTCTGTGGGCATGGCCGCTGCTCATTCTCCTTGTTTTCCCGATTGCCATCGTCTTTGCCCTGCTGGGCCGCCATTTTCCCAGCGCGGGCGGCGTGGCCCACTTTGTCGATATGGCATTTGGCCCACGTCTGGCCAGCGTCACCGGCTGGCTGTTTTTATCCGTTATCCCGGTCGGACTCCCCGCCGCCCTGCACATTGCCACCGGCTTCGGCCAGGCGCTGTTCGGCTGGCATGATGCGCAGCTACTGTTGGCGGAGCTGGGCACCCTGGCCATCGTCTGGTGGATCGGTTCGCGTGGCGCCAGCTCCAGCGCCAACCTGCAGACGCTGGTTGCCGTGCTGATTGTGGCGCTGATCGTCGCCGTCTGGTGGCGTGGCGGGATAAGCCCGGCGCAGATCCCCTTCCCCGCCCTGACGGAGATCGACCATGGTCAGCTCTTCTCCGCGCTGTCGGTCATGTTCTGGTGCTTTGTCGGTCTGGAAGCTTTTGCTCACCTGGCCTCGGAGTTTAAACATCCCGAGCGCGATTTTCCCCGCGCGCTGATGATAGGCCTGCTGCTTGCCGGCTCGGTTTACTGGGCCTGTACCGTGCTGGTGTTGCACTTCCACGCCTTTGGCGAGGAGATGGCGGCGGCCGCGTCGCTACCGAACATTGTGGTCCGTCTGTTCGGTGTCGAAGCGCTGTGGGTGGCCTGCGTCATCGGCTATCTCGCCTGTTTCGCCAGCCTCAACATCTATATTCAAAGCTTCGCCCGCCTGGTCTGGTCGCAGGCGCAGCATAAGCCCGAAAGCTACCTCGCACGGCTGTCGCCACGGCAGATCCCGCGCAATGCCCTCAACGCCGTGCTGGGCTCCTGCGTGGTCAGCACCCTGTGTATCTATTTGCTCGATATCAATCTGGACGCGCTGATCGTCTATGCCAACGGCATTTTCATCATGATCTATCTGCTGTGCATGCTGGCCGGCTGTCGTTTGCTGCGCGGGCGCTATCGGCTATTGGCGGTGGTGGGCAGTATTCTCTGTCTGCTGCTGCTGGCGATGGTCGGCTGGAAAAGCCTGTACGCGCTGGTGATGCTGGCGGGGCTGTGGCTGTTTTTACCCAGGCGCAAGCTGGCGACAGGTAGCGTGTAAGCCAGGAAAGAAACCGGCCCGGTCGCATCTGCTGACCGGGCCGGGCGTGTATTAATCGCGGGGATCGTCCTTATGGTCCAGACGGTCGCGCTGCTCATCCTTACGCTGGAATTCCCCTTCGAAGGTCTCACCGCCGCCAGTACCGGCGCTAAAGCCGCCGCCCGGCATCCGGCTGAAGCGCAGATGCGGCATCAGCTTCATCGTCAGGTGCTTCTGCACTGGCGGCAGCAATAGCAGCAGGCCAAGGAAGTCGGTAAAGAACCCCGGGAGCAACAGCAGCAGACCGGCAATAATCAGTGAAACGCTCTTGATCATCTCCGCCGCCGGGCTCTCGCCTGCGGCCATCTTCTGCTGCATCAGCAGGAAATTTTTGAAGCCCTGGTTACGCACCAGCGACATCCCTACCACCGAGCTAAAGATCACCAGGATTAGGGTCATAAAGACGCCCAGCACGTGCGCGACCTGGATAAAGATCGATATCTCAATGTAAACGTAAAGAAAAAAGGCAATAAACGGAATCCAACGCACCGGCGTCTCCTTCATCAACGGGCGCTGAGCTCAGCCCCCGTAATCATCAATTTGCTGATCGCATCCCACTAAGATGGGGATGCTGCGCGGCTTTTCAATCAGCGGAAATGCTTATTTTTTCCAGCAATAGGAAAGCGGTGACCCATTTCACAGATTAATAAATCTTCTCACACCCGCGATGTAATAAGTGATCAAGCTTACTGATATTCGCTATCATCAGCATATGATCTTGGGCACCAGGCCGGTTAAGGAAATAATCGTCGGCCAGAAAATATACTGAATCCTGGATATTCTGTGTATTTGGTGAATTCATTGGCAGCTTGAAAAGAAGGTTCACATGTTAAACAACATTCGTATCGAAGAAGATCTGTTGGGCACCAGGGAAGTTCCCGCGGACGCTTACTACGGCGTTCATACTCTGCGAGCGATTGAAAACTTCTACATTAGCAACAGCAAAATCAGCGACATACCAGAATTCGTGCGCGGCATGGTGATGGTGAAGAAAGCCGCCGCGCTGGCGAACAAGGAGCTGCAGACCATTCCCAAAAGCGCGGCAAATGCGATTATCGCCGCCTGTGACGAAGTCCTCAATAACGGCAAATGCATGGACCAGTTCCCGGTCGATGTCTTCCAGGGCGGGGCCGGCACCTCCGTAAACATGAACACCAACGAAGTCCTGGCGAACATCGGCCTCGAGCTGATGGGCCATCAGAAAGGCGAATACCAGTACCTGAACCCAAACGATCACGTCAACAAATGCCAGTCCACCAACGATGCCTACCCGACCGGATTCCGCATCGCGGTGTATGCCTCCATCCTGAAGTTAATCGATGCGATTAAACAACTGGGCGAAGGCTTCCAGGCGAAAGCCGTGGAGTTCCAGGACATTCTCAAAATGGGCCGCACCCAGCTGCAGGACGCGGTGCCGATGACCCTCGGCCAGGAGTTCCATGCCTTCAATGTGCTGCTTAATGAAGAGACCAAAAGTATTCTGCGCACTGCGGAGCTGCTGCTGGAGGTGAACCTCGGCGCCACCGCCATCGGTACACGTCTCAACACCCCGGACGGCTATCAACAGCTGGCGGTGCAGAAGCTGGCGGAAGTGAGCAACTTACCGGTCGTTCCGGCGGAAGATCTGATTGAAGCCACCTCGGACTGCGGGGCGTACGTCATGGTTCACAGCTCGCTGAAACGCCTGGCGGTGAAACTGTCCAAGATCTGTAACGACCTGCGCCTGCTCTCTTCTGGTCCACGCGCAGGCCTCAACGAAATCAACCTGCCGGAGCTGCAGGCGGGTTCCTCTATTATGCCGGCGAAGGTTAACCCGGTAGTGCCGGAGGTGGTCAACCAGGTCTGCTTTAAAGTCATCGGCAACGACACCACGGTGACCATGGCCTCCGAAGCCGGGCAGCTGCAGCTGAACGTGATGGAGCCGGTGATCGGCCAGGCGATGTTCGAATCCATACATATCCTGACCAACGCCTGCTACAACCTGCTGGAGAAATGCGTTAACGGCATCACCGCCAATAAAGCGGTATGTGAAGGCTACGTCTACAACTCCATCGGCATCGTCACCTACCTCAACCCGTTTATCGGCCACCACAATGGCGATATCGTCGGCAAGATCTGCGCCGAAACCGGCAAGAGCGTGCGGGAAGTGGTGCTGGAGCGTGGGCTGCTGACGGCGGCGGAGCTGGATGATATTTTCTCCGCGCAAAACCTGATGCATCCTGCTTATAAAGCGAAGCGTTATACCGATGAAAGCGAACAGTAATCTTTCCGGTTAGTCATTGAAAGGCATGTCAGCGATGACATGCCTTTTTTGCTTTTTAGTTTTACTAAAATACAACAATCCAATATCAACTTGTTAAAAAACAAGGAAGGCATATATGTTTGGTGCAGAACTGGTTATTGTCCTGCTGGCGATTTATCTCGGCGCCAGGCTCGGCGGCATTGGTATCGGCTTTGCCGGTGGCCTTGGCGTCCTTGTCCTGACGCTTATTTTTCAAATCAAACCGGGTGCGATCCCCTTCGACGTTATTGAAATCATCATGGCGGTCATCGCCGCTATCGCCGCCATGCAGGTCGCCGGCGGGATGGATTACCTGGTCAGCCTCGCCGAACGGATGCTGCGCCGCCACCCGAAGTACATTACCTTCCTTGCCCCGCTGGTGACCTGGTTTATGACCGTACTCGCCGGCACCGGCCATACCGCCTTCTCCACGCTGCCGGTGATCACCGAAGTGGCCAAAGAGCAAGGCATTCGCCCATCTCGTCCGCTGTCGATTGCGGTCGTGGCCTCTCAGATAGCGATCACCGCCTCGCCTATCTCCGCGGCGGTGGTGTTCTTTGCCGGGATCCTTGAGCCGCTGGGCGTTAGCTACCTGACGCTGCTGGCCATCTGTATTCCGGTCACCCTGCTGGCGGTAATGCTCACCGCGATTGTTTGCAACTTCCTCGGCTGCGAACTGAAAGACGATCCCATTTACCAGGAGCGGCTGGCCAAGGGGGAAGTCAGACTGCGCGGCAGCCAGGTATTTGAGCTGCAGCCGCACGCCAAACGCTCTGTCCTGCTGTTTTTGATCGGCATCGTGGCGGTGATGTTCTACGCCACGGCCATCAGCGATACCGTCGGCCTGATTAAGAACCCGGTGCTGCCGCGTAACGAGGCGATCGTGGTATTTATGCTGACCATCGCCACCCTGATTAGCATCACCTGTAAAATCGACACCGGCGAAGTGCTCAACGCCAGCACCTTTAAGTCCGGGATGAGCGCCTGCGTCTGCGTCCTCGGCGTCGCCTGGCTGGGAGATACCTTCGTTAAAGCGCACATCAGCGATATCCAGGCCGTGGCCGGCGACCTGCTGCACAATTACCCATGGCTGCTGGCGGTGGTGCTGTTCTTCGCCGCCACGCTGCTCTACTCACAGGCAGCCACCACCAAGGCGCTGATGCCCGCCGCGCTGCTGCTCGGCGTCAGCCCGCTGACGGCGATCGCCTCGTTTGCCGCCGTCTCGGCACTGTTCGTCCTGCCAACCTATCCGACCCTGCTGGCGGCGGTGGAGATGGACGACACCGGCTCGACGCGCATCGGCAAATACGTCTTTAACCACGCCTTCCTGATCCCCGGCGTTATCGCTATCACGCTGTGCGTGATCCTGGGCTTTATCTTTGGCGGGATTATGCTGTAAATACCGCTGGCAGCGGGCCCCGCGCGGGCCCGCTGCCCGTTTCCCTCCCCTACCCCCGATCGTGACGCTAATATCCCCGCATCTTGCGTGCTATAGTGCCTCTTTTCGCTGATACGAGGTTCATGATGACTACGCCTGATGCTGTTGTTGTGCTCTGTACCGCGCCGGATGAAGCGACCGCCCAGGATCTGGCGGCAAAAGCGCTGGCGGACAAGCTGGCCGCCTGTGCCACGCTGCTGCCGGGCGCCACCTCGCTCTATTACTGGGAAGGGAAACTCGAGCAGGAGTATGAAGTTCAGATGCTGCTCAAAACCGACCTTGCCCATCAGCAGGCGCTGCTGGATTGCCTGAAGTCTCACCACCCGTATCAAACCCCTGAACTGCTGGTTCTACCCGTCATTCATGGAGACAACGATTACCTCTCATGGCTTACCGCATCATTACGCTGATCCTGCTGCTGTGCAGCACGTCAGCCACCGCCGGGTTATTCGACGCGCCGGGGCGCTCGAACTTCGTGCCTGCTGACCAGGCCTTCGCCTTTGACTTTCAGCAGCAACAGCACGATGTCAACCTGAGCTGGCAAATCAAGGATGGTTACTATCTTTATCGTCAACAGTTTACCTTTCGCGCCGCCGGGGCGACGATCGACGAACCGGCGCTCCCGGCAGGAGAGTGGCATCAAGATGAGTTTTACGGCAAAAGCGAGATTTTCCGCCAGCGCCTGACCGTGCCGGTCACGGTGAAGCAGGCGGAGAAAGACGCCACCCTCACCGTCACCTGGCAGGGCTGCGCCGATGCCGGATTCTGTTATCCACCGGAAACCAAAGTGATCCCGCTGAGCGCCGTGCTGGCGACTTCTGCCGACGGCCAGGCAACCGCCATCGAGCCCATGCCGTCGACGAGCAGCCGTCCGGCGTTCAACCCGCCGCTGCCGGTTGAGCCGCGACCGGCCCCGGAGCTCGCCACATCACCTGCGCCTGCCGCAGTGCCGCCTGCAGACACGCCTGCCCGCCTGCCCTTTACGGCGCTGTGGGCGCTGCTGATAGGTATTGGTATCGCCTTCACCCCCTGCGTGCTGCCGATGTACCCGCTGATTTCCGGCATTGTGCTGGGCGGAAAGCAGCGGCTTTCCACCGCGCGCGCCCTGCTGCTGGCCTTTATTTACGTCCAGGGGATGGCCTTAACCTACACCGCGCTGGGGCTGGTAGTGGCCGCCGCCGGTCTGCAGTTCCAGGCGGCCCTGCAGCACCCGTATGTCCTGGCGGGACTGTCGGTGGTATTTATTCTGCTGGCGCTCTCCATGTTCGGCCTGTTCACGCTCCAGTTGCCCTCCTCGCTGCAGACGCGGCTGGCGCTGCTCAGCAATAAGCGCCAGGGCGGCTCGCCCGGTGGCGTTTTCGCGATGGGCGCCATTGCCGGACTGATCTGCTCCCCATGCACCACCGCGCCGCTGAGCGCCATCCTGTTGTATATCGCCCAGAGCGGTAATCTGTGGCTGGGCGGCGGCACGCTGTACCTCTACGCGCTGGGCATGGGCCTGCCATTGATCCTCGTCACCGTATTTGGCAACCGTCTGCTGCCGAAGAGCGGCCCGTGGATGAGCCATGTGAAGACCGCCTTCGGGTTCGTGATCCTGGCTCTGCCCGTTTTCCTGCTGGAGCGCATTGTCGGCGACCCGTGGGGATTACGTCTGTGGTCAATGCTTGGCGTCGCCTTCTTCAGCTGGGCGTTTATCACCTCGCTGGGCGCTACCCGGCCGTGGATGCGGCTGGTACAAATCATCCTGCTTGCTGCCGCGCTGGTCAGCGCGCGGCCCCTGCAGGACTGGGCATTTGGCGCTCCGGCAGTCGAGCAGCAGGCGCATCTGACGTTCACCCGCGTCAACTCGGTGGCCGAGCTTAACCAGGCGCTGGCGCAGGCAAAAGGCCAACCGGTGATGCTCGATCTTTACGCCGACTGGTGCGTGGCGTGCAAAGAGTTTGAAAAATACACCTTTAGTTCACCTGACGTGCAGCAGGCGCTGAAAGGCACCGTGTTATTACAGATTGATGTGACGAAGAACAGCCCGCAAGACGTCGCGCTGCTGAAACACCTGCAGGTGCTCGGTCTGCCGACGATCTTGTTCTTCAACGCTGAGGGTCAGGAACAGCCTGAGCGGCGAGTCACCGGCTTTATGGATGCCGCGGCATTCAGCGCCCATTTGCGCGATTGGCAAGCGTGAGCGACACTTTAGGAGGAAAGATGGAGGAGAACACCGTGCTACGTGAAGACGTCCTGGCAGAAGCCATTAAAATTCTTGAAATTGAAGGTATCGCCAACACGTCGCTGGAGATGGTCGCTGAGCGCGTGTCCTGTCCGACGAGCGACCTGAAACGCTTCTGGCCCGATCGCGAAGCGCTGCTGTACGACGCGCTTCGCTATCTGAGCCAGCAGGTGGATGCCTGGCGCCGACAGTTGCTGCTGGACGACACCTTAAGCGCAGAGCAAAAGCTGCTGGCACGCTATGCCGCGCTCACCACCTGCGTTAGTAACCACCGCTACCCCGGCTGTCTGTTTATCGCCGCCTGCACCTTCTATCCCGATCCCCAGCACCCCATTCACCAGCTGGCGGAACAGCAGAAGCAGGCTTCGCTGGCCTATACTCATGAGCTGCTGACTCAGCTGGAGGTGGATGACCCGGAAATGGTCGCTAAACAGATGGAGCTGATCGTCGAGGGCTGCCTGAGCCGTCTGCTGATCAAGCGTAGCCAGACGGATGTGGATACGGCCCGGCGGCTGGCAGAAGATATTCTGCGCTTCGCCCAGTGTCGTATGGGCGGCGCCTTAACCTGATTCTGATATCCTAACCGCCACGTCGCGCCTATAATTTCCCCCTCACTGATTGCTGACAGGGATTGATATGCGCGCGTTCTTCTGGGCTGCCTGGCTGGGGCTGTGCTCCACACCTCTGCTGGCGGCTCCCCTGCAAGGTTTTTCCTTTACGCAAAAAGACTGGGAGCTCGCCTGCGATAACACTGGCACCTGCCGGGCGGCGGGTTACGGCGTCCGCATGGGCGAGGTCAGCGTGCTGTTGACCCGCAACGCCGGCAGCGAACAGCGCCTCGCCGCCACGGCCACCTTTGCGCAAATCGAGCACGATATCCCCGCCGACTCCACCGCCAGCCTGCTGATCGACGACCGGGATCTTGGCGCGCTGGACGCCCAGGACGACAGCCACTTCCGTCTGGACAGCGATCAGACTGCCGCCCTGCTACAGGCCCTGGCGAATCAGCGCAAAATCGAATTCACCCTTAACGGCCAGCACCTGCCGCTTTCCAGCGCCGGCAGCCGCGAGGTACTGGGTAAAATGGATGCGTTTCAGCGACGCACCGGCACCGCCGACGCGCTGCTGGATAAAGGCGATGCCGGCGACGATGCCATTTTGCCAGCCACTGCCGCCCCGGAGATTATCGCCGCCCCGGTGATCCATAACGCGCAGCCGGTGGCGCTGAGCATACTTCAGCGCCAGAAGCTGCTGCCCTCCCTGACGCCGCTGCTGAACCAGCGCTGTGACGACTGGCAGAACCCGGCCATCCCGGCGGCAGAGCGCCAGATCACGCTGACCGCGCTGGATAAAACCCATTCTCTGGTGCAGGCGCTCTGCTGGCGAGCGCCCTATAACGACGGCTATGCGCTGTGGCTGGTCGATAACGCCCAGCTGAACAAGCCACGGTTGCTGACCACCGAGGCCTCGAGCTACGCCAACGGCACTATCGTCTTTTTGCACAAAGAACGGGGCATTGCCGACTGCCTAACCGGCGAAACCCGCGTCTGGGACGGTAAAACCTTTACCCCCAGCCTGAAGTACAGCACCGGTATGTGTCGGGAAATCACCCCCGGCGGCACCTGGATGCTGCCGACCTTTGTCAGCCAGGTGATCCCCAGGCAGCAGAAAGAGGCGGATAACCTCGCCCTGCGCACGCTGTATAACGCAGTGTTAAAAGCGCAAAAAAGCGATCCAGAATTGTCGCTGAATAAGGTCGCCGAGCAGTTTCCGTTAACCGGCCATATTACCGACTTCACGCTCACCTACGCCGATGACACCCTGGTTTCGACCAGCAAACCTTCCCCGGATATCAGCGATGACGAGTGGCAGGCGTTTCTGCGCTCCTCGATCAGCGCAGATTCAGAAAACGGTAAAGTCAGCTTTACCCTGATCGATCTCGACGGTGACGGCAAACGCGATCTGATCATCGACAGCTACGTGGGCGGCACCGGGCTCTTCAGCTACACCGGGGTGCTCCGGCGCGGCGATAATGACTTTGCCGCCGTCGACGGCAGCGACAGTGATAACGGCGATGATTTCGATGCCGGGGTGCCCGGCGCCCTCTTTTCTATCAATGGCCGCGGGGCTAACCAATGGAACCACTGGGTCAAAATCAACGGTCAGGTGTATGCCCTTTGGTACAACGGCCAGTTTGGCGAAGATAATCTCTACCTGCTGCGCCCGTTCAGCACTGCGAGCCAGACGCCCGCGGTGACGGTTCGCTATCGCTATACGCTGAACAGCATCCGCTCCCCGGAGAAAGACCAGCCGTTAACCCCCCCCCTCAGCGACAGCGATAAAATGGATCTGCTGCGTTCGCTGGAGGTCATGCAGGGCAGCCTGCTGAAAGACAAACCCGTCAGCGACAACGATGCGCCGATCTGCCCCATCCCACCGGGCACCTCCGCCGACGAGGCGGATAACTACTACAGCGGCGTCGCCATCAACTATATCTATGAGACAGTGGCCTATATTCCGGTCTGGCTGAACGGAAAGTGCTATATCGGCACTATTTTTAGCCACCATGGCGCCTATCGCCACGGCGTGGATGCGGAAATTACGCTGAGCTCCCCGCGCGAGGATGAAGAGGTCATTGGCGATTATATTATCTCCGGGTTGCGCCACGTAATCGCCATTACCAGCGGCTGGAAAACCCGCGAGGGTGATAACGGCATGCAGTGAAGTTAAGCCAAAACGCGCCTTTGAACGCAGAATTGCCGCAAAGATAAGCAATCGATAAGTAATTTAAGAAATTTGGTTGACGGGGTGGGCGGATTACGGTTTAATGCGCCCCGTTGCCCGGATAGCTCAGTCGGTAGAGCAGGGGATTGAAAATCCCCGTGTCCTTGGTTCGATTCCGAGTCCGGGCACCACTATTTAGAGAACCCAGCCTATGGCTGGGTTTTTGCTTTTCTACGATCGGACTCTCCATCGAACTCCGTTCGATTATTCGCCGTACAGCGGCTCACCCCTTCGGGGCCAGCGCGACAAGCGCGCTGTTCAACGCCTGCGGCGTTAGTCCGAGTCCGGGCACCACTATTTAAAGAACCCGCCCAAAAGGCGGGTTTTTGCTTTTCTGCATCCGGACTCTCCATCGAACTCCACTCTATGATCCCCTACCCGGCGGCGCTGCGCTTGCGCGGGCCTACGCTGTTTGAGCCTGCGGGGGGACCCGTAGGCCGGATAAGGCATTTATGCCGCCATCCGGCACAACCGCGGGTACGGCGTCTGATGTGTATCGCCCGGTGGCGCTGTGCTTGCGCGTGCCTACGCTGTTTGAGCCTGCGGGGGGACCCGTAGGCCGGATAAGGCATTTATGC
>NZ_JANCOB010000012.1:41663-82526 GCF_024296565.1 Klebsiella sp. SWET4
CGCCATCCGGCACAACCGCGGGTACGGCGTCTGATGTGTATCGCCCGGCGGCGCTGCGCTTGCACGGGCCTGGGGGATGAGGAAACGCCTGCGCAAACGCAGGCCGGATAAGACGAAGACGTCAGGCAAACGCCATGAAGAAATGGATTACTCGGCGGCCGTTTTCCCTTTGCCGGGCAGCCTGAACGCTTCGCCATAGGGCTTCGCGATACCCATGCGATATTGTGTCTCTTTGGCCGCCTGGTGGAGGTCGGCAAACTCCTCTTTCGGCGCTGGCGGACGTTGCGCCTTTTTCAGACACTGATTACGATGGTGACGGATCCACTCTCTGTCATCATCGTTCAGGCAGCGCTGCATCACCTCAATCCATCTGGATGCCGCTCGACGGTAGAGCCCACTCGCCTCTAACCGTTCAGCAATACTGTCCCTTATTCTCATCCACCTCGCTCCTCTGATGCTTTCACGATATCCCATGGTATTCCGACACCTGGGCCGGAATACCATGGTAGAGTTAATTTATGACAAAACTATTCCTGTGCAGCGCAAGGAATATATTCATTATAATAATCGCTGTGCATAGCAAACCGCATTCGCGGTAATTACTTCCAAAGAGCTCCGGAATTATATGTCGAATGCCGCCATGGATACCGGATGGTATCGACGGTTGTACCTATCAATAGCTATTTAATTTATTATATTTCCGTTATCAAATACCTTGCGATGTCATCCACTCCCTGTACAACCAAGCCTCATGGCGACCTAACGGAGTGCTCCAGCAGTTTATTTCTGAAGATAAATAAGCAGGCTTCATTAAAATTATCTAACCCCAGTCGCTCATAAAGCGCAGTGCGCTTCCGGTAAAGGCTTTTTACCGAGGTATTCAGATTCACCGCCACCTCCTCCATGGTCATACCCGCCCCAAGCAAACGTAGCATTAACTGTTCAGACAAACTTAAGCGCAGATCGTCAAACCACTCTTTGGTCAGCCGCTTGCTCTTCATCTCCAGAAAAAGCCCAAATAATGTCGCCATATCGGCGGGTGATAATGACATGTTTAAAAACGATTTCAGACTCAGTAAATGCTCTTCCCGATGGCGCATATCGAGGACGATACAACATATTCGCTTTCTGGATTGTGCCGCCTCCATCACCAGGTAATCGTAATGACAAAGCGGCGAACGGCTATCAACCAGCAGAGAGACCTCATCAACCTCATTATCTAAAATCGTTTTTCCGCTAGAATCTAACTGAATGATATCAGGAAAGAAATTCTTAACCCCTTGAAAAAGATAGTAATCCTGAGTAACCAATATCATTGAAGTTGCCACAAATCGTCCCTTTAACATTTAATCAACAAATTCTCGTCAACCAGACGTTTTCCTTCCCCCTTTGGACGCTTCGCATGGCGGTAAAAATAACGAGACCTGTGATTTATCATTAGCGCGGCATCTGACTCTGGCTGTGAAAACCCTCCTTGCGTTCTGATGGAAAATAAACGGATTAATTATAAATAAAAAAAATCCACAGAAAAGATGCTTTTTTTGGCATTGAGAATTTTTGTCAGAAATCATCTTAAATATCCAGTGAAAAACACCAACCCCTTCACAATATAAGCAGCACATCAATTTTGAAACAAAATTCCAACCCTCTTTCTTTTTTATTTATTTCAGTAAGTTAAAGAAATCAACTTCAACAACGCCGCTCGAATTAAGTCGATTTTACAGAATTATCTTAAAACGCAGCTCATCATTTATCCATATTTATCCGCTGCCGTATCGGGTATAAATTATCCATTCAATTATCAGCAGGAGATATGTTTATTACTTTGCAATAAGTCATTCACCCGCAGTGCCAGTCAGCTAAATGGGACCATCCTCATCCTTTAACTCACTGTCAAAGGACGGTCGTGTTGTGCAATGGATTCTTGATGAACATATGGCAAATAGAAATGGAAAGATCACCTTATTCAAATACGTTATTGTTTAATCGCAACACGAAACTCTCGCTGTCAATCGGCTTGCTTTTGCTCTTCCCGGCGCTGGTTCAGGGAGCAGATTCGCTCTATGACCAGCAGATCCTGCAAGCGCGTCAAGGCCAGTACGCCCCCTTTCTCTCTTATCTTCAGCAGTACCAGCTGCGGCATGCCTTAACCCCTTCTCAGGTGGCGGACTGGCTGCAGGTAGCTCTCTGGGGCGGCCAGGACGATGAAGTGGTGAAAGTCTGGCGACGCTATCAGGTTTATATGCCGCTTCCCGCACGCGGTACCGCCGCGGCGGCACAGGCCCTGCGTAACCAGAAACAGTGGCAAGCCTCGCTCACCCTCTGGCAGCAGTCTCTCAGCCAGGCCCCTGACAGTGACGATTATCGTATCGGCTATATCAAAACGCTGGCCGATGCCCGCAAGGACGGCGAGGCGCTCAGCGAAGCGCGTCGCCTGGTAGCGGAGCAGGCGAGCGTTGCCCACCTGCAGACGCTCTCTTATGTCTACCTGCGGCTTGGCAAAAGCTGGGACCAGCTGTTGGTGGACACGCAGATCCTCGATCGCGAACCGCAAAACAAAGCCGCGCTGGCCAGCCTGATGGCGACCCTTACCCGCAACCGGATCGATTCCCCTGCTCTCGGCCTGGCGGATAGCGTCGAACTGACGCCTGCGGAAAAGCGCAATCTGCAGTTGAACGCCGCCGCCGAACTGGTGCGCCTTGCCGATACCCCTTCCCGCGAAGAAAACGCGCGTTACGCGCTGGCCCGCACGGCGCTCACGCAGTATGACGCGATGATTGCCGCCTGGCACCCCGACCCACAGGCTGCGCCCGACATCATCCGGGCGCGCATTGATCGTCTGGGTGCGCTGTACGCCAATGCAGATTACGCGCAGGTCATCCGTGAATACCAAAATCTCATCGCGCAGCAGCAGACCGTTCCCGACTGGGCCATCGGCTGGGTCATCTCCTCTTATATCGCCCTTAAGCAAATTGAGCCTGCGCTGACGCTTATTCACCAGCATCCCTCGTGGCTGACAAGCCAACAGAATGAGGAACACGAGCTTTTCTACGCCCTGCTGGACACCGGTCAGTACCCGGCGGCGCAACAGTATGTCGCCCGCCTCACCCGGAATGCACCCTACATCCGTCGTCTCTACGGTTCGCCGACGCCGCAGCCGAATGACGACTGGCTCACCGCACAGTCGCTTAACGTGCACTATTTAGCGGCCACCAACGCCCTGCCGCAGGCCGAAGCCCGGATGCAGCGCCTGGCGGCAACGGCCCCCGGCAATCAGGGCCTGCAGATAGATTATGCCGCCCTTCTGCAGGACAGAGGGCTACCGCGAGCCGCCGAAAGCCAGCTAAAAGCAGCGGAATCTCTGGAACCCGCCAGCTTGCAGCTGGAGCGCCAGCAGGCCTGGGTCGCCCTCGATCTGCAGGAGTGGCGGCAAATGGATCTGCTGACTGACGACATCGTCGCCCGCTCGCCACGGGATCTGAATACCCAGCGCCTGGCCAGAGCGCGCGAGGTCCATCATCTTTCCGAACTTCGCCTGAGCGTTGGCAAAGGGCTGCACTCCGACAACCCGGTGAGCGGCACCCACGACCTCAGTTTTGAGACGGCGATCTACAGCCCGCCGCTAGCCGACAGCTGGCGGTTGTTCGGCGGGCACCGCTTCGCTGAAGGCAATTTTGAAGAGGGGAAGGGCAGCCGTCGCCAGCTGTTCGCCGGCGTTGAATGGCGCCCGCGCGACTACTGGGGCGAGCTTGAACTCTCCAGTGTCAATTTTCACGGCGAGAACAAGCCCGGCGTCCGCCTTTCCGCCGCCCACGACGTCAGCGATCGCTGGCAGCTGGGCGGCGAACTGGAGCGGATTTCGCAGCAGACTCCGCTGCGCGCGTTACGCAACGGCGTCAGCGCCAACCGCGGCGAAGGCTGGCTGCGCTGGTATCAAAACGAACGCCGGGAATACCGCGTCAGCGTGGCCGCCAGCCGGTTTACCGATCGTAACCGCCGCCAGGAGTACATCCTCTCCGGTAAAGAGCGCCTCTGGCAGACGCCGTGGTTAACGCTGGATCTGCAGCCCGGTCTGTCGGCCAGCGCCAATAGCCGCACCGACACCGCCTACTACAGTCCGGCACGGGACCTCGCTGCCACCGCGGCGCTGGCCGTCGATCACACGCTTTACCAGCGCTATGACACCGTCTGGAGCCAGCAGCTGCTCGCCGGCGGCGGCAGCTACTGGCAAAAAAATCACGCCGCCGGGGCGATCACGGTGCTGGGCTACGGGCAGCGCCTGCGCTGGAACAACGTCGTCGACACCGGGGTGATGCTGAACTGGGACAAACGCCCCTACGACGGTAAACGCGAAAACAACCTCGCCATCACTCTTGATGCAAATATACGGTTTTAAGGATGACCATGCTGAACACGACCCTGCGCAACGGCCTGATGCTTCTCGTCTGGCTGTGCCTTATCTTCAGCGTGCGTGCTGAGGAAGTCCCCTTCCTCGCCCCGCAGCAGCGCCCCCAACCGGAGGCCAATCAACCCTGGCCGGCGGATCGCTTTCTGGTGCTGGCCTACCATGACGTGGAAGACGATGCCGCCGACCAGCGTTATCTTTCAGTGCGCACCAGTGCGCTCAACGAGCAGATCGCCTGGCTGCTGCATCACGGGTACCATGCGGTGAGCGTCCAGGACATTCTCGATGCACACCATGGCATTAAGCCGCTGCCGGCCAAGGCTTTTCTTCTCAGCTTCGACGATGGCTATAGCAGCTTTTACACCCGCGTCTGGCCGCTACTTAAAGCCTGGAATGTTCCGGCGCTGTGGGCGCCGGTGGGCAGCTGGGTGGACACTCCCGCTGACCAGCCCGTTAATTTTGGCGGCCTGATGACGCCGCGCGAGCGCTTCGCTACCTGGGAGATGGTGCGCGAGCTCAGCCGCTCGCCGCTGGTGGAGATCGGCGCGCACACCTGGGCCTCGCACTACGGTCTGCCGGCCAATCCGCAGGGCAGCCGCGAGCCCGCCGCCGCCAACCGCGGCTGGGATAAAACCACCGGCCGCTATGAAAGCGACGCGCAGTTTACCCGGCGCATGGCCGATGACGTGCAGAAAGTGACGGCGAAAATCCACGAGGTCGCCGGGAAAGCGCCGCGCGCCTGGGTGTGGCCCTATGGCGCCGCCAGCGGCAGCACCCTGGCTATCGCCAAACAGCAGGGGTATCAGCTGGCGTTTACGCTGAACGACGGCCTGGGCAATGTGAAAGATCTGGACAATATTCCGCGCATGCTGATCGCCGGTAACCCGTCGATCAAGGCCTTTGCCAACGCCGTAACCCAGATTCAGGAAGCCGATCCTGTTCGGGTGATGCATGTGGATCTGGACTATGTCTATGACCCCAATCCCGTCCAGCAGGCGAAAAATATCGATAAGCTGGTGCAGCGCGTCTATGACATGAAAATCAGCCATGTCTTTCTGCAGGCCTTTTCCGACCCGCAGGGCGACGGCACGGTCAAGTCGCTCTATTTCCCCAACCGCTGGCTGCCGATGCGCGCCGACCTGTTTAACTTCGTCTCCTGGCAGTTGCAGACCCGCGGCGGGGTGAAGGTCTATGCCTGGATGCCGGTGCTGGCCTTCGATCTCTCGTCCGATCTGCCGCGCGTTCAGCGCTGGGATCCGCAAACCGGGAAGGCGTTACTTGCCCGCCAGCCGTACGTTCGCCTGTCGCCCTGGGATCCCCGGGTTCGCCAGCAGATCACCGACATCTACGAAGATCTGGCCCGGCACGCCAGCTTCAGCGGGATTCTGTTTCACGATGACGCCGTGCTGACCGATTTTGAAGACGTGAGCCCGGAGGCGGTCGCCGCCTGGCGGCAGACGGGTCTGGGGCACGATGCCGGCCCGGTGCCCCAACGTCCGCAAGAGCGCCAGGCATGGATGCGTTTCAAAAGCCAAACCCTGACCCGCTTCACTCTGGATCTACGCCAGGCGGTGCAGGCCATCCGCGGCCCGCAGGTGAAAACGGCGCGTAATCTCTTCGCCCTGCCGATCCTGGAGCCGCAGAGCGAAGCCTGGTTCGCGCAGAATCTGGATGACTTCCTTGCCGCCTATGACTGGACGGTACCCATGGCGATGCCGCTGATGGAGTCCGTACCGATTGACGCCAGCCAGGCCTGGCTGACGCGGCTGGTCCAGGCCGTCGCCAGCCACCCGGGCGCGCTGAAGAAAACCATCTTTGAACTGCAGGCCCGAGACTGGAACCGACGCCAGCAAAACGCCATTCCCGACCAGCAGCTGGCGGACTGGATGCGTTTGCTGCGGCTGAACGGCGTCAAAAACTACGGCTACTACCCTGACGATTTTATTAACAACCAGCCTGATATCTCCCGTATCAGGCCGCAATTTTCTTCCTGGTGGTACCCTGACCATGACTGATCGCATTATCGCATTGTGTATTTTATGCCTCGTATTCGGGCTGCCGTTAGGTGTCGCAGCGGTATTTACCGGCGAGCTTATCCTCGACTTTGTCTTTTTCTGGCCGCTGTTTATGTCAGTGCTGTGGATCACCGGGGGCCTTTATTTCTGGTTTCAGCTGGAACGCCACTGGCCGTGGGGGGAGGATACCCCGCCGCCGACGCTGCCGGGCAATCCGCTGATTTCGATCCTGATCCCTTGTTTTAACGAGGAGAAAAACGCTCGGGAAACCATCAGCGCGGCGCTGGCCCAGCGTTACGCCAATCTCGAAGTGATCGCCATTAACGACGGCTCTTCGGACAACACCGCCCAGGTGCTCCAGCAGCTGGCGCAGGAGGAGCCGAGGCTGCGGGTGATCCACCTTGCCGCCAATCAGGGAAAAGCGGTAGCGCTCAAAGCAGGCGCCGCCGCCGCCCGCGGCGATCTGCTGGTCTGCATCGATGGCGACGCCCTGCTGGACCGGGATACCGCGGCCTGGCTGGTCGCGCCGTTGATCCACTATCCGCACGTCGGGGCGGTCACCGGCAATCCGCGGATCCGCACCCGATCCACGCTGATCGGCCGCATTCAGGTGGGTGAGTTCTCGTCGATCATTGGGCTTATCAAGCGGACGCAGCGGATCTATGGCCGGGTCTTTACCGTCTCCGGTGTGATTGCCGCCTTCCGGCGCCAGGCGCTGGCGGACGTCGGCTACTGGAGCCCGGATATGATCACCGAAGATATTGATATCAGCTGGAAGCTTCAGCTCCGCCACTGGGACATCTTTTTCGAGCCGCGGGCGCTGTGCTGGATCCTGATGCCGGAGACCCTCAAAGGGTTATGGAAGCAGCGTCTGCGCTGGGCGCAGGGCGGCGCGGAGGTTTTTCTGGTCAACCTCCGTCGCCTGTTTCACTGGGAGCATCATCGGATGTGGCCGCTGTTTCTGGAGTATGCCTGCTCCACGCTGTGGGCCTTTGCCTACGCGGTTACCATTCTGCTGTTTATCCTCAGCCGCCTGATGCCGCTGCCTGACAATCTGGCGGTGCACAGCCTGTTTCCGCCGGAGTTCACCGGCATGCTGCTTGGCGTGATGTGCCTGCTGCAGTTCGTCGCCAGTCTGTATATCGAGCGACGCTACGAGAAAAAAGTCGCCAAATCACTGTTCTGGGTGATCTGGTTCCCGATGGTCTACTGGATGATCGGCCTGCTGACCACGCTGGTCGCTTTTCCGAAAGTGATGGTGAAACGTCAACGTTCCCGCGCGCGCTGGGTGAGTCCGGACCGGGGAAAAGGAAGCCTGTGATGAATGAAAATACGCTCATCTTAACCGAACACCGTGTGCTGCCCCGGCTGGTCGACGCCGGTTTAACGCTGCTGGCCTGGCTCGGTTTTCTGTTCTTTCTGTACGCCAATTTGCTGATGCAGTTCATCGCGCCGCCCTCTCCGCGCTGGGAGTCGCTGATGGCTTCACTGAATACGGCGCTGGTGTATCTGCTGATTGCCGCACTGAACGGCTGGCTGTTGATCCTCTGGTATCATTACAACCGGCGCCGCGCTCGCACCCGGCATCATACCGCGGTGCTCACCCTGCGACATGATGAGCTGGCGAGCAGCTTTAACGTTGCGCCGCAGATTATCTCGGAGATGAGCCGCTATAATTTGCTCACCGTTTACCACGACCAAATCGGGCAGATTATTGATTTAAAAAGCCACGCGTTACCGCCGCCGCAGGAAGAGAGCGATCGCGCATGAGAGCAAGGCCGCCGTCGGCGGCCTGTATGGGTTACGACGCCGTGGATCAGCCGCCGGCTTTTTTGATGGCGGCTTCCAGCGAGGCCTGATCCGCCAGCCCCGGGAAGACGGTGATGCTGGCTTCCGTGGCGCCGGTGGTCGGCATCACGATCACGCCCGGCGTGCCGCTCAGACCAATCTCCTGCGCCAGATCGTTAATGCTCTGCAGCACCGGTTCGACGTCGGTGGCCTTCTTCGCATCAAAGCCGGCTTTCTTCGCCTGCTGCTGGATATCCGCCGTCGTCAGCTTACCTTCGTTATGGCCGGTAGCGTAAATCCCGTTATGGTAGGCCAGATAGGCATCCGCCCCTTTCTGCTGATAGATCTGCAGGCCGGTTTTTGCCGCCTCCAGCGAGCTTTCCCAGCGGCCGCCGAAAATCGGCCACTCTTTAAAGGCGAAACGGGTCTGCGGGTGCGCTTTAATCACCTGCTCCATCACCGGCGCCAGACGGCTGCAGTACACGCACTGGTAGTCGAAGAATTCGATCACCGTGACTTTGCCGTTGGCCGGGCCGTAGGTCGGGGTATTTTTATCCTGGGTCAATACAGCCGCGTTTTTCAGCACTGCCTGAGTGGCCGCGCTGGCCTGCTGTTCAGCCTGTATTTGCTGCAATTTCTGGCTCGCCTGCAGGAGGACTTCCGGGTGGGCGACCAGGTAGTCGGCGGCGATTTTGCCGATTTTCGCCTCCTGTTCCGGGGTGAAAGTCGCCGGCGCGTCAGCGGCAGAGGCCATCGCCGGCAGTAAGACAGCGCTCAGCAGGGCGACAGAGAGGTATTTCTTGTGGCCAGACATAGTGGGGATCCTTGCGATAAGTGAACGGCAGGTGAGTCTGGGTGACAAAATATCACCCTTTTTCGCCGAAGCCTTGCCCAACGGCGCGTTGATTCGTAACTTTATTTTTCAGGCACGCTTTTCCCGCGCGACGGCGTGGGTCTGCGTCAGTGGTCAATGCGCCCCAGGCGGAGTACCCTGCGCAGCGGTTTTTCTTGCTCTTTTTTCAGGTGGTTTCTCTCGAAATGAATGCGTTACTCCAACAATGGGACATGGCGGTGATTATGCTGCAGATTGTCGCCATCGATTTACTGCTGGGCGGCGATAACGCCGTGGTGATAGCCATGGCTTGCCGCAAACTGCCGCCACAAAAGCGCACCAAAGCGATCATCATCGGTACCGTGGGGGCGATCCTGGCGCGCGTGCTGCTGCTGGCGCTCGCCCTGTATCTTCTGTCGCTACCGTGGCTGAAAATAGTCGGCGCGTTGCTCCTGCTGTGGATTGGTATGAAGCTGGTGAGTAATGAGGAAGAAGAGAGCGAGGTCGGCAGCTCCGCGAGCCTGTGGCGCACCGCGATCACCATCACCGTCGCCGATGTGATCATGTCGCTGGATAATGTGTTGGCGGTCGCTGCGGCGGGAAAAGGGCACATTGCGCTGGTCGCCCTCGGCGTGGCGATCAGCATTCCGATTATCGTCGCGGGCAGTAAACTGGTCCTGGTCCTGCTCACCCGCTTTCCCGCCGTGGTGCTGTTGGGCGGAATGCTCATCGGCTGGATTGCCGGCTCAATGCTGGTCAGCGATCCCACCATTCAGCAACTGTTTCCCGCCGCCGGGGACGGCACCGCGCGCGTGGCTGGCGCCGTCGGCGCGCTGCTGGTGCTGTTTGAAGGATGGCGCCGCCGCCCACGGCCGCAGGCGAAAGAGTAGCCTCGCCCACGACACCGCCGACCCCGACGGCGTCAAGTTTCCGCCACTTTTCTTCCCCTTCAGGGCGCATTTGCCCTACGCTTTATACTGACGCCTGTTCCAGGGAATATGTAACCACCGCACTGAGCATAGATGAGATAAAATCATGGAATTGAAGGATTATTATGCCATTCTCGGGGTGCAACCAACCGACGATCTGAAAACTATCAAGACCGCCTACCGCCGCCTGGCGCGCAAATATCACCCCGACGTCAGTAAAGAAAGCGATGCCGAAGCCAAATTCAAGGATCTCGCCGAAGCCTGGGAAGTCCTGAAAGATGAGCAGCGGCGCGCCGAATACGATCAGCTCTGGCAGCATCGCAACGATCCCGGCTTCGGTCGCCAGCAGCAGACACACGAGCAGAGCTACAGCCAGCAAGATTTCGACGACATCTTCTCCTCCATGTTTGGCCAGCAGGCGCATCAGCGTCGCCGTCAGCATGCCGCACGCGGCCACGATCTGGAGATCGAAGTGGCGGTGTTCCTTGAAGAGACGCTGGCCGAGCAGACGCGCACCATCAGCTATAACCTGCCGGTGTACAACGTGTTTGGCATGATCGAAAGTGAAACGCCGAAAACGCTGAATGTGAAGATCCCCGCCGGGGTAGTCGATGGTCAGCGTATCCGCCTGAAAGGCCAGGGAACGCCGGGCGAAAACGGCGGCCCGAACGGCGATCTGTGGCTGGTTATCCACATCGCCCCGCATCCGCTGTTCGATATTGTCGGCCATAACCTGGAGATCGTCCTGCCGCTGGCGCCATGGGAGGCCGCGCTGGGTGCGAAAGTCACGGTGCCCACCCTGAAAGAGAGCATTCTGCTGACGGTGCCGCCGGGCAGTCAGGCAGGGCAGCGACTGCGTATCAAGGGCAAAGGGCTGGTGAGCAAAACCCACACTGGCGATTTGTTCGCCGTCATCAAAATTGTCATGCCGCCAAAACCAGATGAAAAAGCGCGTGAGCTCTGGCAACAATTGGCCGCCGCCGAAGCCAGCTTCGATCCGCGTAAGACATGGGGGAAAGCCTGATGGCTACAGTAACAGTGACGTTTACCATTACCGAATTGTGCCTGCGTACCGGGGTATCGGAAGAGGAGCTGACGGAGATCGTCGGCTTAGGGATGATTGAACCGCACCAGCCGCAGGCGGAAACCTGGCTATTCGACGACAGCGCGGTGACGATTGTCCATCGAGCGGTGCGCCTGCGTAACGAGCTGGAGCTGGACTGGCCGGGGATCGCGGTGGCGCTGACCCTGCTGGATGAGAACGCGCGACTGACCCGCGAAAATCGCCTGCTGCAGCAGCGCCTGGCCCGCTTCCTCGCCCACGGATAGGGGCGACATCCCGGGTGGCAGCGTTCCGCCTTCGTGCCGGATGGCGGCTACGCCTTATCCGGCCTACAAACTAAGCACAGCGCAAGCCGGGGAATTTCCCGGGTCGCGGCGTTCCGCCTTACCCGGGCTACCGGACTGGGCCCACCATTGCACTGGATCCGTAGGCCCGCGCAAGCGTAGCGCCGCCGGGCATGGCCACAGCCAGGGAGCCGCCTGTATGCCGGATAGCGGCTAAGCCTTATCCGGCCTACAAACTAAGCACAGCGTGACCCGGGGAATTTCCCGGGCAGTGCAAACAGTAGCCCGGCTAAGCGCAGCGCAAGCCGGGGAGTTTCCCGGATAGCGCAAACCGGGAATAGCGCTTAATCCGGTAACGAACCGGCGAGATTACGCGCGGAGACGCTCTCGCTGACCGGCGCGGGCGGCTCCGGCGCCTTAGCTGGAGCCGCCGCTGGCGCGGATGCCGGGGCGGAAGAGGCCGGCTGGATCTCAAGGAACGAAGCCAGCATCTTACGCAGCGTTTCCGGTTTAGTATCTTCCGCCAGCAGCGCCGCCAGCATCGACGGCAGGCGGCTATCGACTTCCCCTAACGCCAGCCCCGCCAGCAGCGCCGTACGCGACATATCGCCGCGGTCGCCACGGTGGTGGGCCTCAATTTTTGCGTCCGCGAAGCGCTCGCTGGCGCTGATATCCGGGCGCAGGTAAATCAGCACTTTTCTGCGATCCAGAGTCATAGACGCTCCTTAACCAATAATTTTCAGACCACGCACCAGGGCAAACTGCGGCTCTTCAGCCACCACGAAACGGTCCTCGCGCAGCCCCATACGTTCACGAATCGCATCGGCCACCAGCGGCGCGCCGCCGCCAATCACGATGGCGTGCGAATAGCCTTTAAAGCTATCAATCGCCGTCAGGACGCGGGTGGTCAGACGTTCGATGCTGTTATTGATCACCTTCTTCACCTCAGAAACAGCATCCGGATCGTTGATGTTGTCGGTCAGGTATTCTTCGTCGTGGCGGTTGATGATTATCTGGTCAACGTTATAGCTGGAAGTGTCGGTATTCGCCCGGGCCAGCGCCAGCTTAACGGCATCGGTCACCAGCGATACCCCCAGCTTCGGATCGCCGTAAATGCGCGAAACCGAGGTCATCTGCCCGGCGACCATTGAAATATCCAGCGTGGTGCCGCCAAGGTCGATAATCAGCACCGAATGCGACGGTTTCAGTTCATCGCACAGGCTGATCCCCGCCGGAATGGATTCCGGGCGCACGGTAACTTTCGTGATATTGAACACCACGCCTTTGTTCAGTTTAACGTCGCGCAGCAGGCTCTTTTTCTTACGCTCAATGTTATCAAGACGATATTGCGCATCTTCGTCGTAAAATTCGGTCAGCGGCAGGGTGACCACAATCTCGACATCCTGCGGCTCAAGACCGCTGGTCAGCAGCGCGTGATGGACAGCGATGGAGTTCAACGGGCTATATTGCCAGTCAATGTTATTGGTGGGGAGCGCATCGGGGGTGATCAGGTCGAATGAGTACTTTTCATCATCCACGGTGTAGTTAAAAGGCTTCCCGGAACCGAAGGTGGCAGACCAGCCGCGTTTGAAACTGTTGGGGCTGATATGGGTGAAAGTTTCGCCATCTTGCTCCCACAGCATTTTGATATTGGTTGAACCATCATCGATAAAAATGCGCATCGCATTGCTCCATCACTGAGACAAATAAGAGAAAAATGTAAGACCCCAAAAGAGTAGCAAGAGTTAAAAAGCCGCGCAAGTGCACGAAAAAGAGACAATTCCGAGTTTTATTTGAGAAAAAATGGAGAAACGAACAATTCAATGCGCCCTGAAAGAGAAATAACTGAGACAAAATAGAGAAATACAGTTTCTCTCTTTCTGTCTGTTTCAGACACTGTTCTTGTACAAAAAGAGAGCATCCCTCCCCTCTTTCCTCAGCGGTTTTCGCACGCTTTTTACACCTGGTTGGGTACCACAATCGGCCGTTCCGGCTCGACGACATTTTCCGGTACCCGGCGATATTTATCCAGCAGGTGAATCTGAATACGGCGCAACATATCGCCATTCAGTTTGTAATAACGGAAATAGAGAAACAGCGTCAGGGCGAAAAAGAGCGTCGGCAGCGCAATCATAATCGCCTGCATCCCCAGCAGCGTGTGAGATGACTGCACAACATTCGGCACGTAGCCGATGATACCGAGCACGATGGCAATAAACCAGGCCGCAAACGCCGAGCCCGCTTTCACCACCAGCGTCTGTACCGAGTAGGCGATGCTTTCGCAGCGGATATTCATCGTATATTCGCCGTAGTCGACGGTATCGGCCACCATAATAACCTGCAGCACCCAGAACAGCGCGGTGCCGATATTCAACAGCACCCCGGCCAGCGAAATCAGCGCGATGTTGTAAACGCCGCTCAGCGCCATCAGCAACAGCACGCCGCAGCCCAGCACGGGCATGATCGAAGCACCCGCCCACAGAATGCGCCGCGACAGCCCTTTCACCAGTCGTGGGAACAGGATCAGCGTCAGCAAATTCGCCGCCCCCGCGTAGGACATGTAATACGGGAACATCTCCGCGCTGCCAATCACGTAGGTAAAGTAGTAAATGGCAAAGCCAGCGATAATGTTCGCCGCCGTGTTATAGGCCAGCGCCATGCCTAACAGGCAGGCCAGCTGATCGTTTTTATAGATGAGCGCCACCATCTGGCGCAGTGAAAGATGGCTGGAATCCTCGCTCACGCCGCTATCCGAGGAGTAAACCTCATGCACGTTACGCAGGGTGACCAGGGTGGAAATCACAAAGAAGGCAATCAGCACCAGGGTAAACATCTGGAAACCGAAACCGCGGTCGGCGCCGCCCACGGCGCTGACAAACGGCAGCGTGACGCCGGCCGTCACAAACCCAGCAAGGCTGGCGAAAAAGCGCGGGTAAGGCACCAGTTGTTCACGTTCACGTTTATCGAGGGTAATAGTCGGCACCAGCGACCAGAACGGCACATCCATGATGGTATAGGTGAAGCCCCACAGCAGATAGGTCAGCCACACCCACGCCAGTAGGGCCCCGCCGCTGAAGTGATGGGCGCTGAACAGCATATACAGCACCACCGAGTTGGTTATCGTGCCGATCAGGATCCACGGTTTGAACTTCCCCCATCGCGATCGCGTGCAGTTGACGATCCATCCCATGATCGGATCGGCTATCGCATCGAGGATCCTTGCCACCAGGAACAAGGTGCCGACCACCCCAACCGACAGGCCAACAATATCGGTGTAGTAATACATCAGATACATGTAGACGATACCGATAGCGAAATCTTTACCAAAGGCACCGAATCCGTAGCTGAGCTTTGTTGTCATTGAAATACTCATAGGGTACAGGTCGCTGTCGCCAGCGCCTCCTTCAGCGTTTGATAGAGCGTGACAGGCACCGCCGGGTTCGTTGCCCCCGGCGGCATGAGAGGATTAACGGTGCAGCCAGGCCGGCAGCCAGTCGCCGTGGCTGGCGATCAGATCGTCCACCAGCGCGTAGATCTCTTCGATCCCCAGCACCGCGGCGGTGTGCGGATCCATCATCGTGGCGTAATAGACGTAATCCCGGTCTTCGTTGAGGATCGCCTGCGTCAGCAGCGTTTGTACGTTGATGTTGGTCTGCATCAGCGCCGCCAGATGCGCCGGCAGCGCGCCCACTTTGGTCGGCTGAATACCGTTGGCGTCCACCAGGCAAGCCACTTCCACGCAGCAACCCTGCGGCAGGTTGTCGATGAGATTATCGTTGCGTACATTGCCGTACACCACGCTTGGCTCGCCGGTCCAGATGGCGTTCATGATGGTGCTGGCATACTCGCGGGATGGTTTCACCTCTATGCGCTCGCCGCGCTGATAGCTCTCCAGCTCCTGATGCCAGTTGGCCAGCTGCTCGACGCAGCGTTTAGGGTATTCATCCAGCGGCACTTTATAGTGAGCGATAAGGTCATCGCGGCCCGGCTTGATAAACCATGGCGTATATTCCGCGAAATGCTCCGACGATTCGGTGACAAAGTAGCCCAGCTTTTTGAACATTTCGTAGCGGACGATGTTTTCGCAACGCGGGTTGCCGTGCAGGTTAGGCTTCGGCGCCCGGCCCTCGGCGTAGGCCTGCAGCAGGTCGGGATAGAGACTGACGTAGCTGCCATCCGCGAGCTTTTTCTCCAGCGACAGATAGAACGCCATATGGTTGATTCCCGCGCAGCGGTAGCGTAAATCCGCCGGATCGAGATCGAGGTCGCGCGCCAGCTCTTCCGCCGTCCCCTGTACCGAATGGCAGAGGCCAACCTGCTTGATATGCGGGTAGCGGGCGTACATGGCCCAGGTATTCATCGCCATTGGGTTGACGTAGTTAAGCAGGGTGGCGTCCGGGCAGACCTCGGTCATATCGTCGCAGATAGCCCACAGGTGGGGGATGGTGCGCAGCGCGCGCATAATGCCTCCCGGCCCCAGCGTATCGGCAATGGTCTGCTCCAGGCCGTGGCGCTTGCAGACGGTAAAATCGGTGACCGTACAGGGCTCATAGCCGCCAATCTGGAAAGCGACCACAACGAAATCGGCACCCTGCAGGGCGGTTTTACGATCGCGATGGCAGCTGATTTCGCCGTTCGCGCCCACCGAATCCATCAGCTTGCGCACCACGATATGCGACTCTTCCAGCCGGGTTTCATCGATATCCATCAGCGCGATATGCGCCGATTTCAGCGCCGGGCGCTGGAAAACATCACCGAGAATATTTTTGACGAACACCGTCGAACCGGCGCCGATAAAAGTAATTTTTGGGGCGGTCATCACGCACTCTCCATCAGGTCATTGAACACTTGCAGAGTGGCACGCCGTTTAGCGTTGCGCTGCCCTGTTCCCACCGGAGCATTCCCGTAAACTCAGATCGGCCATTAAACGCCACAAAATCTGAGTTTTTGGCAATAGATCGACTTAAAAGGAGAGAAAACGGGCCGGTTATTCCGCTAAGCTGTAGTCAGTTCTGGCGAAAAATGCAGCCACTCTGACAATCCAGGAATAGGTTAATCATGGAACACCGCTTTACTTCCCTGCCCCCCGATCCCTTTATGTGCAGCAGCGACGAAAAGCAGAGCCGCAGCCCGCTGGCGCTCTACTCCGAGTATCAGCGTATGGATATCGAACTGCGCCCGCCGCACGCCATGCCCACCAGCCACTGGCACGGCCAGGTGGAGGTCAACGTGCCGTTCGACGGCGATGTAGAGTATTTGATTAATAACGAAGTGGTGCGCATTGAGAAAGGCTATATCACCCTGTTCTGGGCCTGTACGCCGCATCAGCTGACCCGCCCCGGCGATTGCCAGCAGATGGCGATATTCAACCTGCCGATGCATCTGTTTCTGTCGTGGCCGTTGGACCGGGAGCTTATCAACCACGTCACCCATGGAATGGTAATTAAGTCCCTCGCCGCGCAGCAGTTAAGCGCCTTTGAAGTGCGCCGCTGGCAGCAGGAGCTGAACCACGACAATGAACAGATTCGCCAGCTGGCGATCGATGAAATCGCCCTGATGCTCAAGCGGCTGAGCCTCTCCGGCTGGCAGCCGATTCTGGTCAACAAAACCTCGCGCACCCACAAGAATAGCGTCTCGCGCCACGCGCAGTTTTATGTCAGCCAGATGCTGGAGTTTATCGCCGCCCACTATGACCAGGCGCTGACCGTCAATGCCGTTGCCGAGCACGTGAAGCTTAACCCGAACTACGCGATGGGGGTCTTTCAGCGGGTGATGCAGCAGACCATGAAGCAGTATATTACCGCCATGCGGATCAATCATGTGCGGGCGCTGCTGAGCGATACCGACAAGACCATCCTGGATATTGCCCTTACCGCCGGGTTCCGCTCCAGCAGCCGCTTCTACAGCACCTTTACCCGCTACGTGGGCATGCCGCCGCAGCAGTACCGTAAACTTAGCCAGCAGCGACGTCACGGGCTGGCCTTGCCGGAGGCATAAAAAATGCCGCCGGGGTCTCCCCAGGCGGCATGATTAACAGTGAAAACGGTTAGTCGTTGATACGCGGATGCTGCTGCACCAGACGCGACCGTTTTGCCTGCAGATCGGCGATCTCCTGATCGATATCTTCGATTTTTTGTTCGATGTTATCGTAGTGCTCGCCAAGAATTTCTTTCGCTTCCTGGATATCCGACGCCGCCGGGGTCGCCCCTTTCAGCGGGCGGTTAGCCGTCTCTTTCATCGACAGACCCGTCGCCATCCCCACCACCGCGATGACCATCAGGTAGTACGCCGGCATCAACAGGTTCTGAGTGGTTTCCACCAGCCACGCCGCCAGGGTTGGCGTCAGACCAGCAACCAGCACCGAGATGTTAAAGGCGCTGGCCAGGGCGCTGAAGCGGATGTGCGTCGGGAACATCGCCGGCAACGAGGAGGCCATCACCCCGATAAAGCAGTTCAGCACGACCGCCAGCAGCAGCAGACCAGCGAAAATCAGGCCAATCACGTTGCTGTTAATCATAATGAAGGCCGGGATCGCCAGGGCAAACAGCGCCACGCTACCAATCAGGATGAACGGACGACGGCCAAAGCGGTCGCTGAGCATACCGATAACCGGCTGCACAAACAGCATCCCGACCATGATGGCGATGATGATCAGCACCCCATGATCTTCCGAGTAGTGCAGGTTATGCGACAGGTAGCTCGGCATATAGGTCAGCAGCATGTAATAGGTCACGTTGGTGGAAATCACCAGACCAATACAGGTCAGCAGGCTACGCCAGTGCTTGGTGGCAATCTCTTTAAAAGAGACCTTCGGCCCGTCCTGCAGTCCTTCACGGTCGCCCTGCTCCATGGTGTCCACATGCTGCTGGAACGCCGGGGTCTCTTCCAGCGCATGGCGCAGATAGAGACCGATGATGCCTAACGGCAGCGCCAGGAAGAACGGGATACGCCAACCCCAGTCGAGAAAGTTCTGTTCCCCCACCACGCTGGAGATGAGAACCACCACGCCGGCCCCCATCACAAACCCGGCGATGGAGCCAAAGTCCAGCCAGCTGCCCATAAAGCCGCGTTTACGGTCAGGAGAATATTCCGCGACGAAGATCGATGCCCCGGTATATTCACCGCCGACCGAGAAGCCTTGCGCCATTTTACACAGCAGCAGCAGGATCGGCGCCCAGATGCCTATCGTGGCATACGACGGAATCAGGCCGATACAGAAAGTACTTATCGACATGATCACGATGGTTATTGCGAGGATTTTCTGCCGACCATATTTATCGCCCAACATCCCGAAAAACAGGCCGCCTAACGGACGAATTAAAAATGGAACGGAGAAGGTACCCAGTGCGGCAATCATCTGCACGCTTGGGTTGGCATCGGGGAAGAAGACTTTACCTAAGGCGTAGGCCACAAAGCCATAGACGCCGAAATCGAACCACTCCATCGCGTTACCCAGGGAGGCCGCGGTGATCGCCTTTTTCAGTTTACCATCATCGATGATGGTCACATCCTTAAGGGTGATGGGCTTTATTTTTTTCCTTTTAAGCATATTTTTCCTCTGCTACTCCGCCTTGAGTACACGCATCATCGCCGAATGACAAGGCCATTCGTATCGTGCGTCAGGAGCGGTGAATTGCTGTGCTCCTCATTTCAAGCGTAGCAGGTTTGCCTGCACTGTCTGCTGACAGAATGTACAACCGAACCTGTTGACGCCTGCTCTGGCTACTGGTGAATAAATAGAGCGGCCGATCGTGATACCTGATGAAATTGACCTGCTCCCCTTTTTTACCCTAACAGCGTTTATATCTGCGATCAACTTCACATAAATTTACCGCCCTATTACAGAGTGTCCGAAAATAAATAAGTTCATTTTCCTGGCTGCTCGCAAAAATTATTTCCTCACTCCCCCTTATCCTCTGGCGGATAATTTTGGCGGTTATTCTGCTTTCACCCGAATAGTGTGATGGGTAATTTTTACTAAAAAAACACCCGACAAAAGTGGGTGATTGCGCTATAATCAGCCACACTTTCGGCTATCAGCCGCTGTTTAGAGGACCAACGTCCTGTTTTCCGACGACATCACGAGGAACGTCATGCAACTGCCACACTGCCCAAAATGCGATTCGACTTACACTTATGAAGATAACGGCATGTACATCTGCCCGGAATGTGCCCATGAGTGGAACCCTGCCGAGGCGACAGAAGAGAGCGACGTTCTGATCGTTAAAGATGCCAATGGCAATTTACTGGCCGATGGCGATAGCGTTACCGTCGTGAAAGATCTGAAGGTAAAAGGCAGCTCTTCGATGCTGAAAATCGGCACCAAAGTGAAGAATATCCGTCTGGTCGAAGGCGATCACAATATTGACTGCAAAATTGACGGTTTTGGTCCGATGAAGCTCAAGTCGGAATTCGTCAAAAAGAACTGATTTATTTCCGGGAGGTCGGCGTCATTATTTTCCTGCACCACCGTCGCCGCTCCCGATATCATCGTGCCCCACCCGCTCCCTGTGCAACCTGTTATTTTCCGCCTCAGTCCCCGCTATTTTCACTGACCATTTCGCCGCTATGCCGCTACACATTTTCGCGCTGCCGTCTGGCTCAACAGCGTCCCCGGCGACTACGCTTTACGGGTTACGGTCACTGAGGTATTCACCATGTCCTTAAGTCCCTACCTTGCCTTTGCAGGCAACTGCGCCGAGGCAATCGCCTTCTATCAGCAGACGCTGGGCGCGGAGCTGATGTTTAAAATGACCTTTGGCGAAATGCCGCCCCCGGCGCAAGAAGCGTCAGACGGCTGCCCGTCTGGCCAGAAGATGGCAGATGATGCCATCGCCCACGCCAGCCTGCGCATCAATAATGGCGAGCTGATGCTGAGCGACAGCGCCTTCGGGCCCGATGTGCATTACGCCGGCTTCACCCTCGTCCTCGATCCCAGCGATGTCGCTGAAGGCCAGCGCTGGTTCGACGCGCTGGCCGTCGGCGGGCGCATTGAGATGGCCTGGCAGGAAACGTTCTGGGCCCACGGCTTCGGCAAAGTCGTCGACCGCTTTGGCGTCCCCTGGATGATCAACGTGGTCAAACAAGGCTGACCCCGCCAGGGCGGCCCGGCCGCCCTGTCATCCGTCTGGCACCAACTCTTCATCCTTTGGTCATCATCACTTAACCGAAATGCAACATAAACCGGTCAGGATCGGCCCACAACGCGAGGGACCTCCTCGCCTATGCTGTGTGAGGCTTGATGACTATGCACCTGTCCAGACATCCGACCAGTTATCCCACGCGCTATCAGGAAATCGCCGCCCGACTTGAGCAGGAGCTGCGCCACCATTATCGCTGCGGCGACTATCTGCCCGCCGAGCAGCAGCTGGCGACGCGCTTTGACGTTAACCGCCATACCCTGCGCCGGGCTATCGACCAGCTGGTGGAACGCGGCTGGGTCCAGCGCCGTCAGGGCGTCGGCGTGCTGGTGCTGATGCGACCCATCGATTACCCACTCAATGCCCAGGCGCGATTCAGCCAGAACCTGCTGGAACAGGGCAGCGATCCCACCAGCGAAAAGCTACTGTCGGTGCTGCGCCCCGCCAGCGCGCATGTTGCCGAGGCCTTTGGCATCAATGAGGGCGAGAACGTCATCCACCTGCGCACCCTGCGCCGGGTCAACGGTGTGGCGCTGTGCCTGATCGACCACTACTTCGCCGACCTGCGCTTCTGGCCGGTATTGCAAACCTTTAGCCACGGATCGCTGCACGACCTGCTGCGCGATGAGCTCGACGTCAAACTGACCCGGGCACGCACCAAAATCAGCGCCCGCCGCGCGCAGGCGAAAGAGAGCAAGCTGCTGGAGATCCCCAACATGGCGCCGCTGCTCTGCGTACGCACCCTCAACAGCCGCCAGGGCGAGCAGACCCCCATCGAATACTCCGTCAGCCTGACCCGCGCCGACATGATTGAATTTACCATGGAGCACTGAATGCACTTCGATACCGCCACCCGCCAGCGCTGGATGTCCGTGCTGGCCCACAGTGAACCGCAAGATCTTCTGGCGCGCATGCAGTCCCTGCAGCTGGCGCCGGCGTATGAATTGATTCGCACCCCGGAAACCGGGCTGGTACAGCTCCAGGCCCGCATGGGTGGCATCGGCGACCGTTTCTTTGCCGGCGACGCCACGCTCACCCGCGCGGCGGTACGTCTGGCCGACGGGACGCTCGGCTACAGCTGGATCTTAGGCCGCGACCGCCCGCATGCCGAACGCTGCGCGGTCATCGACGCCCTGCTGCAGTCGCCCCGCCATTTTCACACGTTAATGGAAACCCTGATAACCCCGCTGGAAGCGCTACGCAGCGCGCGCATTGAAGCCCGACGCGCCGAAGTCAATGCCAGCCGGGTCGACTTCTTTACCCTGGTTCGCGGAGATAACGCATGACCTTACAACCCGCTTTTACCCTGGCTGTGCAGGATGCCCAACACAGTTTTCGTCGCCTGCTGAAAGCGATGAGCGAGCCGGGGGTGATTGTCTCCCTGCAGCAGCTTCAGCACGGCTGGCAGCCATTGAACGTGGCCTCCACCAGCCTGCTGTTGACCCTTGCCGATCATGAAACGCCGGTCTGGCTCGCCAGCGCTCTGCATAACGATCTGGTGGGACAGAATCTGCGCTTTCATACCGGCGCGCCGCTGGTGGATCAGCCGCAGCAGGCGGTTTTTGCCGTCGCCAATGACGGCATCAGCGCCGAGCAGCTCAACGTCCTTTCCGCTGGCACCGTCACTGCTCCGGAAACCGGCGTCACGCTGATTGTTCAGCTCGCCAGCCTCAGCGGCGGACGCATGCTGCGCCTGACCGGGGCAGGCATTGCCGAAGAGCGAATGATTGCGCCGCAGCTGCCGGACTGCATCATAGACGAATTAACTGAACGCCCGCATCCGTTCCCGCTGGGCATCGACCTGATCCTCACCTGCGGCGAGCGCCTGCTGGCGATCCCGCGCACCACCCACGTGGAGGTTTGCTAAATGTATGTAGCCGTCAAGGGCGGCGAGAAGGCGATCCTCGCCGCTCACGCCTTACAGGAACAGAAACGGCGGGGCGATGGACGGCTTCCCGAACTGAGCGTTGATCAGATAGGCGACCAGCTCAACCTGGCGGTGGACCGGGTGATGACCGAGGGCGGCATCGCCGACCGCGAACTGGCGGCACTGGCGCTCAAGCAGGCCAGCGGTGATAACGTCGAAGCGATCTTCCTGCTGCGCGCCTACCGCACCACCCTGCCGCGGCTGGCGGTCAGCGAACCGATTAACACTGCGGAGATGCGCCTCGAACGCCGCATCTCCGCAGTGTACAAAGACATTCCCGGCGGCCAGCTGCTGGGCCCCACCTACGACTACACCCATCGCCTGCTCGATTTTACCCTGCTGGCCAACGGCGAAGCGCCGTCTGTGCAGCAAGCCGATGGCGAAGCAGAGCCGACGCCGCACGTCTTTAGCCTGCTCACGCAGCAGGGGCTGGCGAAGGCCGAGGAAGATCGCGGCACGCCGCCCGACGATATCACCCGCACCCCGCCGGTCTACCCCTGCTCGCGTTCCTCGCGCCTGCAGCAGCTGATGCGCGGCGATGAAGGTTACCTGCTGGCGCTGGCCTATTCGACCCAGCGCGGCTATGGCCGCAACCATCCGTTTGCCGGCGAGATCCGCAGCGGCTACGTGCAGGTGGAAATCGTGCCAGAAGAGCTGGGCTTTAGCGTCAATATTGGCGAGCTGCTGCTCACCGAATGCGAAATGGTCAACGGCTTCGTCGCCCCGCAGGATGAGCCGCCGCACTTCACCCGCGGCTACGGTCTGACCTTCGGCATGAGCGAGCGCAAAGCAATGGCCATGGCCCTCGTCGACCGCGCCCTGCAGGCGCCAGACTATGACGAAGAGATTGCTGGCCCGGCTCAGGATGAAGAGTTTGTGCTGGCCCATGCCGATAACGTCGAAGCGGCCGGCTTCGTCTCGCATCTGAAACTACCGCACTATGTCGATTTCCAGGCCGAACTGGCGCTGTTGAAACGCCTGCAACGGGAGAACGAACGTGGCTAACCCACTGACTGGCTATAACTTTGCTTATCTCGACGAGCAAACCAAGCGCATGATCCGCCGGGCGATCCTCAAAGCGGTGGCCATTCCCGGCTACCAGGTGCCGTTCGGCGGTCGCGAAATGCCAATGCCCTACGGCTGGGGCACCGGCGGCATCCAGCTGACCGCCAGCGTCATCGGCGAGAACGACGTGCTGAAGGTGATTGACCAGGGCGCGGATGACACCACCAACGCGGTGTCGATTCGTCAGTTCTTTAAGCGCGTCACCGGTGTCGCCACCACCGAGCGTACCGAAGACGCCACCCTGATCCAGACCCGCCACCGGATCCCGGAGACGCCGCTGGTGGAGGATCAGATCCTGATCTATCAAGTGCCGATCCCGGAGCCGCTGCGCTTTATCGAGCCGCGCGAAACCGAAACCCGCACCATGCACGCGCTGGAAGAGTACGGCGTCATGCAGGTGAAACTGTATGAAGATATCGCCCGCTTCGGCCATATCGCCACCACCTACGCCTACCCGGTGAAGGTCAATGGCCGCTACGTGATGGACCCTTCGCCGATCCCGAAATTCGATAACCCGAAAATGCACATGATGCCGGCGCTGCAGCTGTTCGGCGCCGGGCGCGAAAAGCGGATCTACGCGGTGCCGCCCTATACCCCGGTGGAAAGTCTCGATTTCGATGACCATCCATTTACCGTGCAGGAGTGGGATGAGCCCTGCGCCATCTGCGGCTCGCGCCACAGCTACCTCGACGAAGTGGTACTGGATGACAGCGGCCAGCGGATGTTTGTCTGCTCCGATACCGACTATTGCCGCCAGCAGAGCGAGGGGCAGAAAAAATGAGCCAGCCATTACTTGCTGTGAATAACCTGACCCATCTCTACGCCCCGGACAAAGGTTTTCGCGATGTCTCCTTCGAACTGTGGCCGGGAGAAGTTCTCGGCATCGTCGGGGAATCCGGCTCCGGTAAAACCACCCTGCTGAAGGCGATCTCTGCCCGCCTGACGCCGCAGCAGGGCGAGGTGCTGTACCAGCAGCGCTCGCTGTATGCCATGAGCGAAGCCGAACGCCGCCGCCTGCTACGTACCGAATGGGGCGTGGTGCATCAGCACCCGATGGACGGCCTGCGTCGCCAGGTCTCCGCCGGGGGCAACATCGGCGAACGGCTGATGGCCACCGGCGCCCGCCACTACGGCAACATTCGCGCCACCGCCGAAAAGTGGCTGCAGGAGGTGGAGATCCCGCCCTCACGCATCGACGACCTGCCCACTACCTTTTCCGGCGGCATGCAGCAGCGTCTGCAGATCGCCCGCAATCTGGTTACCCAGCCGAAGCTGGTGTTTATGGATGAACCCACCGGCGGGCTGGATGTGTCCGTGCAGGCGCGGCTGCTTGATCTGCTGCGCGGCCTGGCGGTGGAGCTGAATCTCGCGGTGGTGATTGTTACCCACGATCTCGGCGTCGCCCGTCTGCTGGCGAACCGTCTGCTGGTGATGAAGCAGGGCCAGGTAGTCGAGAGTGGCTTAACCGACCGGGTGCTCGACGATCCGCATCACCCTTATACCCAGCTGCTGGTGTCGTCGGTGTTGCAGAATTGATGCTGTTTTGCCGGGTGGCGGCTACGCCTTACCCGGCCTACAGGTGCGTTATTCGTAGGCCGGGTAAGCGAAGCGCCACCCGGCAACCCAACCCCGCGAGGGCTAACATGATCCGCGTTGAAAACATCCATAAAACCTTTGTTCTGCACCAGCAGCACGGCGTGCGCCTGCCGGTGCTGGCCGACGCCTCGCTGACCGTTAACGCCGGGGAGTGCGTGGTACTCCACGGTCACTCCGGCAGCGGCAAATCGACGTTGCTGCGTTCGCTGTATGCCAATTATCTGCCGGACAGCGGCCATATCCACATCCGCCACGGCGAGGAATGGGTGGATCTGGTCACCGCCACCCCACGCAAGGTACTGGAAGTGCGCAAAACCACCATCGGCTGGGTCAGCCAGTTTCTGCGGGTGATCCCGCGCATTTCAGCGCTGGAGGTGGTGATGCAGCCGCTGCTCGACCTTGGGACGCCGCGTGAAGCGAGCGCCGCGAAAGCCGCCCAGCTCCTGACCCGCCTCAACGTTCCGGAACGCCTGTGGCACCTTGCGCCGTCGACCTTTTCAGGCGGCGAGCAGCAGCGGGTCAACATCGCCCGCGGCTTTGCGGTCGACTATCCGATTCTGCTCCTTGATGAGCCCACCGCCTCACTGGATGCCAAAAACAGTGCTGCCGTGGTCAACCTGATCCATGATGCCAAAGCGCGCGGCGCGGCCATCGTGGGGATTTTCCATGACGAAGGGGTACGCCGTCAGGTCGCCGACCGACTGCACCCCATGGGAATGACAGCATGATTATCAATAACGTAAAACTGGTTCTCGACGACGATGTGGTCCACGGTTCACTGGAAGTCCAGCACGGTCGCATCCTCGCTTTCGCCGAAAGCCAGAGTCGGCTGCCGCAGGCGCTGGATGGGGAAGGCGGCTGGCTGCTGCCGGGCCTTATCGAACTGCATACCGATAACCTCGACAAGTTCTTTACCCCGCGACCGAAGGTGGACTGGCCGGCCCACTCGGCGATGAGCAGCCATGACGCCATGATGGTCGCCAGCGGCATCACCACCGTGCTCGACGCCGTGGCGATTGGCGACGTGCGTGATGGCGGCGATCGTCTTGAGAATCTGGAGAAGATGGTCAATGCGGTGGAAGAGACGCAAAAGCGCGGCCTCAACCGCGCCGAGCATCGCCTGCACCTGCGCTGCGAGCTGCCGCATCACACCACGCTGCCGCTGTTTGAAAAGCTGATTGACCGCGAGTCGGTGAGCATGGTCTCTCTGATGGACCACTCGCCAGGCCAGCGTCAGTACGCCGATCGCAGCAAGTACCGCGATTACTATCAGGGCAAATACCATCTCACTCACGACGAAATGGACCGTTTTGAAGCCGAGCAGATGGCCCTGGCCGCCACCTGGTCGCAGCCGAATCGTCAGACCATCGCCGCCATGTGCCGCGCCCGTCGTATCGCCCTCGCCAGCCACGACGACGCCACCGAGGCGCATGTGGCCGAATCCCGTCAGTTAGGTAGTGTCATCGCCGAGTTTCCCACCACGCTGGCCGCAGCGCAGGCTTCACGTCAGCATGGGATGCACGTCCTGATGGGCGCCCCCAATATCGTGCGCGGCGGTTCCCACTCTGGCAACATCGCGGCGCACCAACTGGCGAGCAGTGGTTTGCTGGACATTCTCTCGTCTGACTATTACCCCGCCAGCCTGCTGGATGCCGCTTTCCGCATCGCCGACGCCGAGGATAACGCCTTCACCCTGGCGCAGGCGATCCGTCTGGTCAGCAAGCATCCGGCGCAGGCGCTGGGCCTTGACGATCGCGGCGTCATCGCCGAGGGGAAACGCGCCGACCTGGTGCTGGCGCACCGTCGCGGCGAGCATGTGCACATCGACCATGTCTGGCGCCAGGGAACGAGGGTCTTTTAATGCCGGGAAAACTGATTTGGCTGGTGGGCCCCTCTGGCTCCGGTAAAGACAGCCTGCTGGCGGCGCTGCGCGAGCGCGAGCACCCGCAGCTGCTGGTGGCCCATCGTTACATTACCCGCCCGTTTAACGCGGGCAGCGAGAATCATATCGCCCTCAGCGAACATGAATTTTTTACCCGCGCCGAGCAGCATCTTTTTGCTCTCAGCTGGCACGCCAACAATACTTACTATGGCATTGGCGTGGAGATCGACCTGTGGCTACACGCTGGCTTTGACGTGGTAGCCAACGGCTCCCGCGCCCACCTGGCGCTGGCCCGGGAACGCTACGGCGAGGTGCTGGTGCCGATCTGTCTCGCCGTCTCGCCGCCGGTGCTCCGCCAGCGGCTGGAGCAGCGCGGCCGGGAAAACGCACTGGAAATCGCCCAGCGTCTGGATCGCGCCGCGCGCTATAAGCCCGACAATTGCCTGACGTTGAATAATGACGGGAGTCTTCGACAATCGGTTGACGATTTCTTCCGCCTGCTGCGCAGCCACGTGGCACGCGTAGAAGATCAGCCGGTATGAGTGAAAGGTGACACGATGAGCCTGACAATCCGTTTAACCGGCACCGGCGGCGCCCAGCTGGTGCCCGTCTTCGGTTGCGACTGCGCGGCCTGCCGCCGCGCCCGCCGCGAGGAGAGCCACCGACGCCGCCCCTGTAGCGGCGTGGTCACGTTCAACAGCGCCGTGACGCTGCTTGATGCCGGACGACCGGATCTGATGGAACATCATCCCGCCGGTAGTTTTCAGCAGGTGCTGCTGACCCACTACCATCTGGATCATGTGCAGGGGCTGTTTCCGCTGCGCTGGGGAGTCGGCGCGTCGATCCCGGTCTATGGCCCGCCGGACGACGCCGGCTGCGACGATCTGCTCAAGCACCCCGGCCTGCTCGATTTTAGCCATACCGTCACGCCGTTTGTGGTGTTTGACCTGCAGGGGTTGCGGGTAACGCCCCTGCCGCTCAACCACTCGAAGCTCACCTTCGGTTATCTGCTGGAGTCGGCCCACAGCCGGGTGGCCTGGCTCTCGGATACCGTCGGGCTGCCGGACAAGACGCTGAAGTTTTTACTCAACAACCGCCCGCAGGCGATGATCATCGATTGCAGTCATGAGCCGCGCGCGCAGACCCCGCGTAACCATAACGATCTAAACACCATCCGCCACCTTAACCAGGTGATAGGCTGTCCGCGGGTGATCCTCACCCATATCAGCCACCAGTTAGATGTCTGGATGATGGATAACCCGCTGCCGACAGGTTTCGAAGCGGGATATGACGGGATGGAAATCGTGCTGGATTAAGTGCAGGTCCGTTGCGGAGCGATCAGTAGCTATCATCCAGACGACGCTGGTCGCTTTCTAACTGGCGACGATCCTGATCGAGCTGGCGCTGGCGTTCGTCAAGCTGGCGGCGGCGATCGTCCAGTTGCCGTTGTCGATCGTCATACTGACGCTGGCTGTCGCGGCTCTGCTGACGGCTCCCCTGATAGCGCCCGTCATCATACCGGCCATCATCATCGTATCTGTCGTCGTCATCGGAGCGGTTGCTACCCGGGTTATAGGCGTCGTTAATGGCTTGCTGAATATTGCCGATCGCGTCATCGATAATATCGGCGCGAGCGGCCAGGCTGGTCAGCGACAGGGTGCAAAAGAGCAGTGCGGTTGCGTAACGTTTCATCGGGGCCAATCTCGTCAGAGTCCTGCCGCTACCTTAATCAAGCGTACACCCCCCGAGTAGCGGAGGAATCTCAAATCCTCGCGTACGCCGCGCTCAGCGCCTGCGCCAGCTGGGCGCGGGTAAACGGCTTACGCAGCCACTCCACTTCCGGCAGGGCCGGATTCTGCGCCGGACGCAAATCCTGGCCGCTGATCAGCAGCACCGGCAGCGCCGGAAAGCGGCGTCGGGCGGTATGGATCACGTCGGCGCCGCTCAGCGCGCCGGGCAGCATCAGATCGCTAATCAACAGCGCGATATCCGGCGACGCCTCCAGCAGCTGCAGCGCCTCTTCGCCACTCGGCGTCTCCAGCGTCAGCCAGCCCAACTGATGCAGCTGTTCACACAGCGTCTGGCGTACATCTTCTTCATCTTCCAGCACCAGCGCCAGCCGTTCTCCCGCCGGCAGCGGCTCGTCCTCCGCTGGCGCCACCGTCGTCTCAACCTCGGTCATCGCCCGCGGCAGCTGCAGCCGCACCGTCGTCCCCTGCCCCGGCGCGCTCTCCAGCGCCACCCGGCCGCCCGACTGGCGCACAAAGCCATACACCATCGACAGTCCCAGACCGCTGCCGCTGCCGGTGGCTTTGGTGGTGAAGAACGGTTCAAACACCCGGGCTTTCACCGCCTGCGACATCCCGCTGCCATGATCGATCACCTCCAGGGCCACCATATCCTGCCGCTGACCGCTGCTGCGGGTGACCCGCTGATTCCAGGTGCGTATTTTGATAACCCCGTCGCGCCCGGCCATGGCGTCGCGGGCGTTCATCACCAGATTGATCAGGGCGTTTTCCAGCTGGCCAACGTCTATCCATGCCGGCCACGCCGGCGACTGCGCCTCAATCTCCAGACTTAAGGTTGCCGGCAGGGAGTGACGCATCAGCTCGCTGAGGTTCTCCAGCAGCGGCGCCATCGCCACCGCCTGGGGATGCAGCGCCTGTTTGCGCGAAAAGGCCAGCAGCCGCTGAGTCAGAAGCGCCCCACGTTCCGCCGCCTTCAGCGCCCTGGAGAGGCGCGGCGCATCGCGTGCGTCCGGTTCCACCAGCTCGAGGCTGCCGATGATCACCGCCAGCAGGTTGTTAAAGTCATGCGCCAGCCCCCCGGTCAACTGGCCGACGGCCTTCATCTTCTGGCTGTGCAGCAGCGCCTCTTCCAGCTCCTGGCGCTTAATCCGATCGATCTCCATCTGGGTGGTCTTCTCTTTCAGCAGCCGGGTGGTGTGCTCCAGCGACGCCGTATTGCGGGCGAAAACGTTAAAAGCTCGCGCCAGCTCGCCCAGCTCATCGCGCCGCTGCAGGGCCGGCACCGAGACGTTCGGCTCCCCCTGAGCCAGCCGCGACATCGCCAGGGAGATGGCGGTCAGGTTCGAGCCAAGGTTACGGTAGATATACCACCCGGCGCAGCCGGTGATCGCCAGCGCCAGCAGCGCGGAAAGCAGAATAAACATACTGATGGAGCGCAGCTCCCGATGGCTTTGCGCCGCCCGCTGCTCTGAGGCTTCCGCCACCCGGGTCACGTACTGATTGATGTCCTCGTTAAGCAACGCGACCAGCGCTTTGATGTGGTACATGTACCAGCTGATCGTCAGATCGCTCTCCTCCAGCTGGGCCGACAGCGGGGCCAGCGTCGCCAGTTCCCGGTTGACGTCGGGCAGGAAAAACGCCAGCGCGGGATCGGCGCTGCCTGCCGGCAGGTCGCCGCGCAGCTGGTCGAGCTGCAGAACGATCGACCGCGGCGTAACGGTATGGATCGCGGCCACGATCAGCCGGTCCATCTCGGCCAGCCGGCGCGGATCGATCGCCTTATCCCCGCCGCGATCGTTAAGATCGGCGAGATGGCGCAGGTTGCTCTGATTCTGGTAAAGCGAACTCAGCAGCGCATTGCGCTGCAGATGGCGGCGCTGGCCGCGCTCCAGCATCTCCGCCACGCTCTGCTGCAGCGCGTTGCTGCGGCGAATAATATTGGCCACCCGCGCCTGCTCCTGCTGCGCCAGCGGGGCCGCCGCCAGCTGGGCCAGCGAGTGCTTCAGCGCCTGCTGCGTCGCCAGCAGCCGTTCCGCTTCGCTTTTGTACTCCAGCGCCCCCACCACCTGCGACAGGCGCACCGCCGCCGTGGCGACATTCGCCGTGTCCCGCGCCAGATCCATACTGCCGCGCATGTCGTTGAGAGTCTGGCGCTGCACCTGCTCCTGCAGCTGGCTGGCGTGGTGAAAGCCGAACACCGCCACGCCGCTCACCAACAGGGTGACCACGCCCATCAATAGATTAAAGGAGAGCAGGCGGCCACGGGCGCTGGTGAAAAACGGGTGTCGGCGAGCGGTCATAGCAACTCCGGTGAAGGATCGGTCGGCAGATAAGCGTGACGGTGCAGAAAATGACGCCGCGTAACTGTGATCGCGGTTAACTATTTATCACTATGACAAATATGAATGGATTCTGACATTCTGCATTTATTTTCCGGTGGTGGACTGCAGCTATTGTTCTCATAGACAGGAGCGCCGCGATGACCGCCACCCCGGTACTGGAAATGCGCCATATTGCCAAAGCCTTTGGCAAATTCTACGCGCTGAAGGGCGTCGACCTGACGGTCTGGCCAGGGGAGATCCATGCCCTGATGGGAGAAAACGGCGCCGGAAAAAGCACGCTGATGAAGATCCTTGCCGGCGCCTATACCGCCACCAGCGGCGAGATCCTGATCGACGGAAAACCGCAAACCATCCGCGGCCCCAAGGACGCGCTGGCCGCCGGGATCACGTTGATCTATCAGGAGATGCAGCTGGCGCCGAACCTGACCGTCGCGGAAAACATTTTCCTCGGCAGCGAGCTGGCGCGCGGTGGCCTGGTGCAGCGCAAAGCCATGCTCAGCCAGGCGCAGGCGGTGATCGACCGTCTCGGCGCCCAGTTCAAAGCCAGCGACCGGGTGATGACCCTGACCATCGCCGAACAGCAGCAGGTGGAGATCGCCCGGGCGCTCCACCGTCAAAGCCGCATTCTGGTAATGGATGAACCCACCGCCGCCCTCTCCTCGCGGGAAACCCAGCGCCTGTTCGAGCTCATCCTGCGCCTGCGCGATGAGGGGATGGCGATTATCTATATCAGCCACCGCATGGCGGAAGTGTATGAGCTCTCCGACCGCGTCAGCGTCCTGCGCGACGGGCAGTATGTCGGCAGCCTGGTGCGTGACAAGCTCAACGCGCCGGAGCTGGTGCGCATGATGGTCGGCCGCCCGCTCAGCGATCTGTTCAATAAAGAACGTGACATCCCCCGCGGCCAGCCGCGCCTGCGGGTCGAGGATCTGACCGATGGCGGCAAGGTGAAGCCCAGCAGCCTCGTGGTGCATGCTGGCGAAATCGTCGGCCTCGCCGGGCTGGTCGGCGCCGGACGGTCCGAACTGGCGCAGCTGATCTTCGGCGTGCGCAAAGCCACTGGCGGGGTGATTGAGATCGACGGCGAGCCGGTGGTGATCCACTCGCCGCGCGAAGCCATCGACCTCGGGATCGGCTTTCTGACCGAAAACCGCAAAGAACAGGGGTTGTTTCTCGAACTGGCAGCCCAGGAAAACATCACCATGGCGACGCTGGAGCGCGACGCGAACTGGGGGATGCTCAACCGCCGGAAGGCGCAAACCATCTCCGATGACGCCATCCAGTTGCTTAACATCCGCGTGCCGCACGCCCAGGTGCGCGCCGGCGGGCTTTCCGGCGGCAACCAGCAGAAATTATTGATTTCACGCTGGGTAGCGATTGGCCCGCGAATTCTGATCCTCGATGAACCCACCCGCGGCGTCGACGTCGGCGCGAAAAGCGAGATTTACCGCATCATGAACGACATGGCGCGCCAGGGCGTCGCCATTCTGATGATCTCCAGCGAACTGCCCGAAGTGGTGGGCATGAGCGACCGGGTCTATGTGATGCGCGAGGGCGCTATCGCCGGCGAGTTACAGGCCGGCGATATCAGCCAGGAAAGTATCATGACGCTGGCCACCGGCGTGAACGATTCTCACCTTAAGGCAGGGCAACTATGAGCATACCGAAAGAGACCTCCGCGCCAGTCGCGAAATCCGCTTCGGCGAAAAAAATGTTGATGGGCGACCTGATGCAGACCGTCGGCATTCTGCCGATCCTCATCCTGATCGTCGCCGTTTTCGGCTTTATCGCCCCCAACTTTTTCACGGAAAGCAATCTGCTGAATATCACCCGCCAGGCCTCGATCAACATTGTGCTGGCGGCGGGAATGACCTTCATCATTCTTACCGGCGGCATTGACCTCTCCGTTGGCTCCATTCTCGGCACCACCGCGGTGGCGGCAATGGTGGTGTCGCTGATCCCGGAGCTGGCGTTGCTGTCGATTCCGGCGGCGCTGATGCTCGGCCTGCTGCTTGGGCTGTTCAACGGCGCGCTGGTCGCCTTCGCCGGGCTACCGCCGTTTATCGTCACCCTCGGCACCTACACGGCGCTGCGCGGCGCCGCCTATCTGCTGGCCGACGGCACCACGGTGATCAACTCCGATATCAGCTTTGAGTGGATCGGCAATGACTACCTCGGCCCGGTGCCGTGGCTGGTGGTCATCGCCCTGGCGGTGATCGCGGTGTGCTGGTTTATCCTGCGCCGAACCACCCTTGGGGTGCATATCTACGCGGTGGGCGGCAACATGCAGGCGGCGCGGCTGACCGGCATCAAAGTCTGGCTGGTGCTGCTGTTTGTCTACGGCATGAGCGGCCTGCTCTCCGGTCTTGGCGGGGTGATGAGCGCCTCGCGGCTGTACAGCGCCAACGGCAACCTCGGCGTCGGCTACGAACTGGATGCCATCGCCGCGGTCATTCTCGGCGGCACCAGCTTCGTCGGTGGTATCGGCACCATCACCGGTACGCTGGTGGGGGCGCTGATTATCGCCACCCTCAATAACGGCATGACCCTGATGGGGGTCTCCTACTTCTGGCAACTGGTGATCAAAGGGGCGGTGATCATCATTGCGGTGCTGATCGACAAATACCGTACCCGACACCATCAAAGTGCATAACAACACCATCTTACCTGCGAGGAAAAGCGAATGCGTTTAAAACCGATAGTGACCGCGCTGTGTGCTGGCGCGCTGCTGGCCGCCTCCCCCTTTGCGTCGGCCAAAGAGCTGAAAGCGATTGGCGTGACGGTGGGCGACCTTGCCAACCCGTTCTTTGTGCAGATCACCAAAGGGGCGGAGCTGGAGGCCCGCAAGCTGGCGGGAGATAATGTCAAAGTGACGCTGGTCTCCAGCGGCTACGATTTGGGCCAGCAGGTGGCGCAGATCGATAACTTTATCGCCGCCAAAGTCGATATGATCATCCTCAACGCCGCCGATTCGAAGGGCATTGGCCCGGCGGTGAAGCGGGCCAAAGAGGCCGGGATCGTGGTGGTGGCGGTTGACGTCGCCGCCGAAGGCGCCGACGCCACCATTACCTCCGATAACACCCAGGCGGGCGAGCTGGCCTGTAAATACATTAGCGACCGCCTGAACAACAAAGGTAGCGTGGTGATCATCAACGGGCCGCCGGTATCTGCGGTACAAAACCGCGTCGAAGGCTGCGAAACGGAGTTCAAAAAACACCCGGATATAAAAATCCTCTCCTCCAACCAGAACGCTAAAGGCAGCCGGGAAGGCGGCCTGGAGGTGATGACCTCCCTGCTGGCGGCCAATCCGAAGATTGACGGCGTGTTCGCGATCAACGATCCGACGGCGATTGGCGCCGATCTGGCGGCGAAACAGGCGCAGCGTAGCGAGTTCTTCATCGTGGGCGTCGACGGCAGCCCGGACGGCGAAGAGGCGCTGAAGCGTAAGAACTCACTGTTCGTCGCCACGCCGGCGCAGGATCCGCAGGTCATGGCGGCGAAGGCGGTGGAGATTGGCTACGACATCCTGCAGGGCAAACCGGCGCCGACCGCGCCAGTGCTAATCCCGGTGACGATGATCGACAAAAACAACGTCAGCTCTTACAAAGGCTGGACCGTGAAATAAGCGCAACCCGGCGCACAATCGTTCCGCCGATTGTGCGCTACGCTTAACGAGTATGACGGCGCGGAGTAGCGATCATGGAACGTAAAGGGATTATTGCCGCAGGCAACATGCTGGTCGATCATGTCCACCAGATCAGGCAGTGGCCGGAGCGCGGCTGGCTGGTGGAAATTGTCCATAGCGAACGCGCCACCGGCGGCGCCCCGCTGAATGTCCTGCTGACCCTGGCTAAAATGCATGCCGGACTGCCGCTGCAGGCGGTTGGCCTGATTGGCGAGGATAACGACGGCGACTACATTACCGCCATGCTCGATCAGTACCATATCAATCGCCAGCTCGTGCAGCGCACCAGCTCCGCACCCACCTCGATGACCCAGGTGATGACCGACGCCGACGGCCAGCGCACCTTCTTTCACTCTCCCGGCGCCAACCGACTGCTTGACCTCCCGGCCTTTGAGCCGCTGGATACGCCGCTGAAGATTTTTCATCTCGGCTATCTGCTGCTGCTCGAAAGCCTTGATCGGCCCGACGAGGCGTTCGGCACCCGCAGCGCGCGACTGCTGGCGCAGATGCGCGATCGAGGCTATGAAGTGTCCCTCGACCTGGTGTCGCGCAAAGGCGATCCGCACTACCGCCCGCGGGTCCTGCCGGCGCTGGCGCATCTCGACTACCTGACCATCAATGAGCTGGAGGCCAGCGAGTTTAGCGGGCTGGAAATCCGTCTGCCCAACGGTGAGCCGCACGTCGCTAATATCGCCCGCGCCGCCAGCGCATTACTTGACGCCGGCGTGCGCCAGCGGGTGGTGATCCATTGTCCGGAGGGCGCATGGGGCGTATCCCGCACGGAAGCCGGGCGCTGGGTACCGTCATGGCGGCTGCCGCCGGAGGAGATTATCGGCAGCGTCGGAGCCGGGGACGCCTTCTGCGCCGGCCTGCTGTACGGCAGCCACGAACGCTGGCCGTTAACCGACAGTCTGCAGCTGGCCCACGCCTGCGCCCGCGCCAGCCTGCAGGCCGCCAACGCGATCGACGGCGCCAAAACGCTCCCTGAGCTGCAGGCGTTTATTCAGTTGCAGAATGGTTAGACTGGGTAGATCCCGCTATCAGGGCGATGCCACAGGAGAACGACGTATCATGGCGAGAAAAGGGATACGGTTTATTCAAATCACGCCTGTTTTACGCTGAGTTCAACAAGGGCGGGCCAGATGACTAACTGCGCCACTCGGCCAACACCTTTTCCAGTTTATCTAACGACTCAGCGCGTTTTATCGCTGGCATCTGATGAATATTGCGCAATTTCCACTGCACGGCAGGCAAATCCTGAATACGTGTTTCCGGCGCTAAACGCCAGTCTGGTTCGCCTCGTTTAAATGACAGCAAAAAATCGATATCCTGTTGCGTGAAACAGGATTTTAACGCATCAATCATCCTGTAGGGGACTGCTGTCAGTTCCTCCAGGGCTATCGTCTCAAATGTCATCCCGCTGAATTCACGGTAAAAGGGTTCAGCAATATCTTTCCAGCGAGGACTAAGCACTTCAGCCAGAGGCCGATTATGGCTAAGTAAATACGCGATAAACCCATTGAAAATGGGACGGTTAAGCTCCTGCGCATCAAGAAGTAATTTCACATCATAAAAATCTCTGGGATGCTGGCGATCCAGCGCCGCGCATAATTTTCCACCGTAGAGATCGGGCAACGAAACCACCGGAAGGCTGGCATAGCCAAAAACGTCCTCTACCGCCCCCACCACCTCTCGCTCCTGTGGTGGATATAATGTTCCCCGTGCGACCGGTGAGACCTCTATCTTTATTTGTGCGCTATCGGTAGTAACAACGACACGCATCTCATCGGAACGATTAGCTTGTAATACAGCGTTCATACCCGCCTGTTGTTGCAGATTAGCGGCAATACGTGCAAGCGCATCCCGTATATGAGGTAAAGCGATCGCTCTGCTTTCCAGGGGCACCCAGGCGAGGTCGATATCCACCGATAATCGTGGGAAATCACGGATAAAGAGATTGATTGCCGTGCCACCTTTCAGCGCAAATTCCCGTTCGACGGCAACATAGGGTAAAACCTGCATTAACAGAGCAACCTGCCGATAATAGGGCGCCTGTATATCCATATTTTTTATTCCTTTTGAAAGCGTTCAGGCACAGTGATTTGGTATTGAGCATTGAACTTGCCATTTACCACGATTTGCCGCTTACCCGCTCCCAGATCGATTTTTTGGCTATCGATTCGTCTGAGCCAACCATGCTCGTAAAAACTGGCGAAAAAGAGATACAAACGCTTGGTCTGCACAGACTGGCTGACAGAAAGCAGATACTCTACTTTACGAGGATTAAGATTAACTAGTCCCTGGAAAAGCTCTGCCGCGTGGTTAAATGAGAGGGTCCCCGGTACCGCGCTCAACAACTCGTAAGCAGCCAGTTCCGGCGCACTGCCGGTGAGTCTTTTCCCTTTTACATCAAGCGTTACGCGGTATTTATCATCCAGCACCGGCAGTTTTTGCCCCGATATGACTATCCACTCCACACCCGGGAATTCCCTGAACCATTTTGGCAGCAGCGCTTTATTTTCCATACTCAACCAGCACTGGTTTTGTTTGAGCTGTAGATAGTGTGAACGACCCTGCCAGACTAAGCTACTGAGCCCCGCGACATACACCGGAGCGGCTAGCTGATTTTGCAAACATGCTAATGCATCGTTCCACTCCGGCTCACGTCCCGCACGCGCGTATACGCCGTTGCCTCGTTTTTTTAACCAGCCACTTTGCGTGTATTTAAAGGCCAGAGAGGGAGAGATGGCATGCCGGCTTAACCAGGACTGAAGGATCACATCTCCGGGAGCACTGTTTTGCAGCAGCCAGTTTAATTTTGATGGCATAGATTAACCCAAGGTGTCACTTTAATAAAAAAAGTAAACTCGCCGCGCTAAATAAAGTCAAGAGCAGGTTGGCAGCACCTCGCCCTACGCCGCCTTATCGCTGTGGGTCACATCGGCGGAAAAGACATAGCCCAGACCGCGTAGGGTTTTAATCAACGTCGGCTGATGCGGGTTTAACTCGATTTTGCGGCGCAGGCGCATGATCAGCACGTCGATAGTCCGGTCGAACACCTCAGTGCTTTCATTATGAGTCAGCGCCAGCAGCTGTTCGCGATTCAATACCCGGCGCGCGTTCTGCGCCAGCGCCAGCAGCAGGCCATATTCTCCCTGGGTCAGCGGGATCGCCTGCTGCTGCGGGTTATACAGTTCGCAGCGCGTGGTATCCAGCCGCCAGCCGTTAAACGTCAGGCCGCTGCCGACGCCCGACGTCTCGCCGGCCAGCGCCCCGCTGCGTCGCAGTACCGCTTTCACCCGGGCGACCACCACCCGCGAGCTAAAAGGTTTGGCGATGTAATCATCGGCGCCCATCTCCAGGCCCACCACTACATCAGACTCACTGCCCAGACCAGACAGCATCACCACCGGCAGCTCAGGCCGCGTGCGCTGCAGCTGCTGAAGCACCTGCAGACCATGGGTATCCGGCAGGATCATATCCAGCAAAACCAGCGCGATGTCTGCCCGCTGCGCCACCCTCGCCAGCGCGTCGCCGCCGGTCTGGCAGACCAATACTTCAAACGCTTGCGCGCCAAGCACATCGCTGAGCAGTTCGCCCATCGCTATGTCGTCATCCACCACCAAAATGACTGGTTTCATCTTTGCCTCTGCCCGCGGGGAATTAGTGTCAGTCTGATCGATTCTGCAAGCCTGCGCCGACAAATTCCTCTCCCGGTGACATTTTTTCAAGCGCCGTCACATCTCCGGCGTATCGACACGTCAAATCTGTCGACAGGCTGTTTTTCGTCAGCATTTCGCCCAAAAAAGCCGCGTATCATCAAGGAATATCCACAATGAAAATATGGCATAGAAGATGCATAGTGACGGCGCGATAGCGCAAACGCGCCCATTGAATAACTGGAGCAAGACCGATGAAAAAAGTCGTCACGGTTTGCCCGTATTGCGCATCAGGTTGCAAAATCAACCTGGTGGTCGATAACGGCAAAATCGTTCGGGCTGAAGCGGCGCAGGGGAAAACCAACCAGGGAACCCTGTGCCTGAAGGGCTATTATGGCTGGGACTTTATTAACGATACCCAGATCCTGACGCCGCGCCTGAAAACCCCCATGATCCGTCGTCAACGCGGCGGCAAGCTGGAAGCTGTCTCCTGGGATGAGGCGCTGGATTACGTCGCCACTCGCCTCAGCGCCATTAAAGCCAAATATGGCCCGGATGCGATCCAAACCACCGGCTCCTCCCGCGGCACCGGTAATGAAACCAACTATGTGATGCAAAAATTCGCGCGCGCCGTTATTGGTACCAATAACGTCGACTGCTGCGCTCGCGTCTGACACGGCCCTTCGGTTGCAGGTCTGCACCAGTCGGTCGGTAACGGCGCCATGAGTAATGCCATCACGGAGATTGATAACACCGATCTGGTGTTTATCTTCGGTTACAACCCGGCGGATTCCCACCCTATCGTGGCGAATCACGTCATTAACGCCAAACGCAACGGGGCGAAAATCATCGTCTGCGACCCGCGCAAAATTGAAACCGCGCGCATCGCCGACATGCACATTGCGCTGAAGAACGGCTCGAATATCGCGCTGCTCAACGCCATTGGCCACGTGATTATTGAAGAGGATCTGTACGATAAATCCTTCGTCGCCAGCCGTTCCGAGGGCTTCGAGGAGTATCGCAAAATCGTTGAAGGCTATACGCCGGAGTCGGTGGAAGCGATCACCGGGGTCAGCGCCCAGGAGATCCGCGCCTGCGCCCGGATGTACGCCAGCGCCAAATCCGCCGCCATCCTGTGGGGCATGGGTGTCACCCAGTTCTACCAGGGCGTGGAGACCGTGCGGTCGCTGACCAGCCTGGCGATCCTCACCGGCAACCTCGGCAAGCCGAGCGTCGGCGTCAACCCGGTACGCGGCCAGAACAACGTCCAGGGGGCCTGCGATATGGGCGCGCTGCCGGATACCTATCCGGGCTACCAGTACGTCAAATTCCCGGAGAACCGCGAGAAGTTCGCCAAAGCCTGGGGCGTCGACAGACTGCCGGAACATACCGGCTATCGCATCAGCGAGCTGCCGCATCGCGCGGCGCACGGTGAAGTGCGGGCAGCGTACATCATGGGTGAGGATCCGCTGCAGACCGATGCCGAACTCTCGGCGGTCCGCAAAGCGTTCGACGATCTGGAACTGGTTATCGTCCAGGACATTTTCATGACCAAAACCGCCTCCGCGGCCGACGTCATCCTGCCGTCCACCTCGTGGGGCGAGCACGAAGGCGTGTATACCGCAGCGGACCGCGGCTTCCAGCGCTTCTTTAAAGCCGTGGAGCCGAAGTGGGACCTGAAAACCGACTGGCAGATCATCAGCGAAATCGCCACCCGGATGGGCTATCCGATGCACTACAACAATACCCAGGAGATCTGGGATGAGTTGCGGCATCTGTGCCCGGACTTCTACGGCGCCACCTATGAAAAAATGGGCGAACTCGGCTACGTCATGTGGCCATGCCGCGATGAGTCCGACGCCGACCAGGGGACGTCGTATCTGTTTAAAGAGAAGTTCGATACCCCGAACGGGCTGGCGCAGTTCTTCACCTGCGACTGGGTCGCGCCGATCGATAAGCTCACCGACGAGTACCCAATGGTGCTGTCGACGGTGCGCGAAGTCGGCCACTACTCGTGTCGTTCAATGACCGGTAACTGCGCGGCGCTGGCGGCACTGGCGGATGAACCTGGCTATGCGCAAATCAACACCGCCGACGCCGAACGGTTAGGCATCGAAGATGAAGCGCTGGTGTGGGTGAATTCGCGTAAGGGTCGGATCATCACCCGCGCGCAGGTCAGCGACCGGCCGAACAAAGGCGCGGTGTATATGACCTACCAGTGGTGGATCGGTGCCTGTAACGAGCTGGTCTCAGAGAACCTGAGTCCGATAACCAAAACGCCGGAGTACAAGTACTGCGCGGTCAACGTTGAGCGGATTGCCGATCAGCGCGCGGCGGAACAGTACGTGATCGATGAGTACAACAAGCTGAAAGCCCGCCTGCGCGAAAGCGCGATGGGTTAAGGTTCGAACCTTTGTACCATTGAGTAGCCCCGGTAAGCGGTAGCGCTACCGGGGATTTTCCCCGGAGGCGGCGCATTGCGCCTTCTCCGGGCTACCAAATC
>NZ_JANCOB010000012.1:82626-182578 GCF_024296565.1 Klebsiella sp. SWET4
ACCAAATCGCACAACGCTGTAGCCCCGGTAAGCGTTAGCGCCACCGGGGATTTTCTCCGGAGGCGGCGCGTTGCGCCTTCTCCGGGTATTTACCCCGCTAATTCCCGCCATTTTCTTCTTTTTCGCCTCCCTTTATACTGCGCGCTATGTTCCTTGCTGATAATAAATACAAATGAAATACCTCTTTTTGTTTCTACTGGTTTTCACCAGCGGCGCAGCGGTCGCCACCGAACCGGGCAGCCAGTATCAACAGCAGGCGGAAGCCGGCGATCGACGCGCGCAATATTACCTTGCCGATACCTGGGTCAGCTCCGGCGATTATGAGAAAGCCGAATACTGGGCGCAGAAGGCCGCCGCCCAGGGCGATGGCGATGCACTGGCGCTGCTGGCGCAGCTCAAAATTCGCAACCCTCAGCAGGCGGACTATCCGCAGGCCCGCCAGCTGGCGGAAAAAGCCGTCAAGGTCGGCAGTAAATCCGGGGAGATCGTTCTGGCGCGGGTGCTGGTGAACCGTCAGGCTGGCCCCACCGATGTGGCGCACGCCATCACGCTGCTGCAGGATGCCGCCCGGGATAGCGAAAGCGATGCAGCGGTGGACGCCCAGATGCTACTGGGGCTGATCTACGCCAGCGGCGTGCACGGCCCGGAAGATGATGTGAAAGCGAGCGAATACTTCAAAGGCAGCTCGGCGCTCTCACGGACCGGCTATGCCGAATACTGGGCCGGGATGATGTTCCAGCAGGGAGAGAAAGGCTTTATCGAACCGAATAAGCAGAAGGCGCTGCACTGGCTTAACGTCAGCTGCCTGGAGGGGTTTGATACCGGCTGCGAAGAGTTTGACCGGATCAGTAAAGGATAAGAAAAAGCCCGGCGTTCGCGCCGGGCTTTGTGTTTTATTGGGCGGTTTTATCAAACTTGCCCAGCACTTCGCGTTCATACGCCAGCGCTTTTTTGCGGTCGAACTTATGCTCCCATTTGGCGATAACCAGCACCGCCAGCGCATTGCCCACCACGTTCAGCGCGGTACGCGCCATGTCGAGAATACGGTCGACACCGGCGATAAAGGCGAGGCCTTCCAGCGGGATCCCCACGCTACCCAGGGTTGCCAGCAGCACCACGAAGGAGACGCCCGGCACGCCAGCGATCCCTTTCGAGGTCACCATTAAGGTCAGCACCAGGGTGATCTCCTGCCAGATAGAGAGGTCGATACCGTACAGCTGGGCGATAAAGATCGCCGCGATGCTCTGATACAGCGTTGAGCCATCGAGGTTAAAGGAATAACCGGTCGGCACCACAAAGCTGGTGATCGACGCCGGCGCGCCATAGGCTTCCATCTTCTCGATAATGCGCGGCAGCACGCTCTCCGAGCTGGCGGTGGAGTAGGCCAGAATCAGCTCATCTTTCAGGATACGGATCAGGATCCAGATGCTCAGGCCACACAGACGCGCGACAATCCCCAGCACCACCAGCGCGAAGAACAGGATCGCGAAGTAAACCAGCAGTACCAGCTTGGCCAGCGGCCACAGCGAGGCGAAACCAAAGGTGGCGACGGTCACCGAAATCAGAGCGAACACCCCGATCGGCGCATAGCGCATCACCATGTGGGTGACTTTAAACATGGTTTCGGAGATGGAGCGGAAAACCGTCACCAACGGCTCACGGTGGGTCGCCGGCAGCGAGGAGAGCCCCAAACCAAACAGCACCGAGAAGAAGATAATCGGCAGCATATCGCCTTTCGCCATCGACGCCACGATGTTGGTCGGGACCAGCGACAGGATAGTGCCCATCAGGCCATGCGCATGGCTTTGCACCTCGGCAGTCGTGCTCTGATATTTCGAAATATCAACCGCCGCCAGCTGTGACATATCAATGCCGGTCCCCGGCTGAAAGACGTTGGCCAGGGTGATACCCAGCACGATCGCCACCGTGGTGATCACTTCGAAATAGATAATGGTTTTGGCGCCGATCCGGCCTAACTGCTTGGCATCGCCCACGCCGGCAATCCCGACCACCAGGGTCGAAATGACAATCGGGACCACGATCATTTTAATCAGATGGATAAAGATATCGCCCGCCGGCGTCAGCAAATTGCTAATCAACCAATCGCGACTTTCGGCGTGGTAATGCAGATAACTGCCCAGAAGGATACCCAGCACCAGGGCTAGCAAGATTTGCCAGGCCAGACTGACTTTTTTCGTTTTCTTCACTACTGACTTCCTCAATGAAAGGCACCATTCCTTTTCGTCATGGTACCCACTGCAGGGGGTATGAATTGTGTTGCGTTGCTTTGTGGGGTTATTTAACGCGCAATATCAGTATCATTTGCACGGCATGCTGCGCAAGCCTTTAAGAATAGGGCTTTCTTCTGGTTTTCTGCATAAAGTCACGAATTTTCCCCAGTTACAATGCATAAGTATTTGTAATAAAAAATATTTCACACCTTCCGTTTCTATAAATTCATTTACGTAATTATTTCACTTCAAAGTTTCATTTGATGAAATTTCACTCAGTTGAATCATTGCGTGATCTGCCCCCCAATTAACAAACAAAGCTGTCAAAACCCCTACTCTTAACGTTTGTTTGACATATATTTAACAAGTTCAAAGGAGAAAAAAAGCCATGAGCCAAATACACAAACACCCTATTCCCGCTAATATCGCGGAACGTTGCCTGATTAACCCGGAACAGTACAAGGCGCAGTACCAACAATCCATAACCGACCCTGATACATTTTGGGGCGAGCAGGGCAAGATCCTTGACTGGATACGCCCCTATACCCGCGTGAAGAACACCTCTTTCGCGCCGGGTAATATTTCCATCAAATGGTATGAAGATGGCACCCTGAACCTCGCCGCCAACTGCCTCGACCGCCATCTCGCCGAGCGCGGCGATCAAACCGCCATCATCTGGGAAGGCGACGACGCCAGCCAGAGCAAGCACATCACCTACCGTGAACTGCATGCGGACGTGTGCCGCTTCGCCAATGTGCTGCTCGACCTTGGGATTAAAAAAGGCGATGTGGTCGCCATTTATATGCCGATGGTGCCGGAAGCCGCGGTGGCGATGCTGGCCTGCGCCCGCATCGGCGCTATCCACTCAGTGATTTTCGGCGGCTTCTCGCCGGAGGCGGTGGCCGGACGCATTATCGACTCCAGCTCGCGCCTGGTGATCACCGCTGACGAAGGGCTGCGCGCTGGTCGCGCCATCCCGCTGAAGAAAAACGTTGATGACGCGCTGAAAAACCCGAACGTCAACAGTATTGAGCATGTCGTGGTCCTGAAACGTACCGGCGGCAAAATCGACTGGCAGGAAGGCCGCGACCTGTGGTGGAGCGACCTGATGGCCAATGCCAGCGCCGAGCACCGGCCCGTCGAGATGAACGCCGAAGATCCGCTGTTCATCCTCTATACCTCCGGCTCCACCGGCAAACCGAAAGGGGTGCTGCACACCACCGGCGGCTATCTGGTCTACGCGGCCACCACCTTTAAATACGTTTTCGACTACCATCCGGGCGATATTTACTGGTGCACCGCCGATGTGGGCTGGGTCACCGGCCACAGCTATCTGCTGTATGGTCCGCTGGCCTGCGGCGCCACCACCCTGATGTTCGAAGGGGTACCGAACTGGCCAACCCCGGCGCGTATGTGCCAGGTCGTCGATAAGCATAAGGTCAGCATTCTCTATACCGCCCCGACGGCTATCCGCGCCCTGATGGCGGAAGGCGACAAAGCTATCGAAGGCACAGACCGTTCCTCGCTGCGCATTCTCGGCTCGGTCGGCGAACCGATTAACCCGGAAGCCTGGGAGTGGTACTGGAAGAAGATCGGTAACGAGAAGTGCCCGGTGATGGACACCTGGTGGCAGACCGAAACCGGCGGCTTTATGATCACCCCGCTGCCGGGCGCAATCGAGCTGAAGGCCGGCTCCGCGACGCGTCCGTTCTTCGGCGTCCAGCCGGTGCTGGTGGATAACGAAGGCCTGCCGCTGGATGGCGCCACCGAGGGCAATCTTGCCATCGCCGACTCCTGGCCCGGCCAGGCGCGTACCCTGTTCGGTGACCATGAGCGCTTTGAGCAAACCTACTTCTCCACCTTCAAAAATATGTACTTTAGCGGCGATGGCGCGCGTCGCGATGAAGATGGTTACTACTGGATCACTGGCCGCGTGGATGACGTGCTGAACGTCTCCGGCCACCGTCTGGGTACCGCGGAAATTGAATCCGCGCTGGTGTCGCACCCGAAAATCGCTGAAGCGGCGGTGGTGGGGATCCCGCACAACATCAAAGGCCAGGCCATCTACGCCTACGTGACGCTCAATCACGGCGAAGAACCAACGCCGGAGCTGTATGCCGAAGTGCGTAACTGGGTGCGCAAAGAGATCGGCCCGCTGGCGACGCCGGATGTGCTGCACTGGACCGATTCGCTACCGAAAACCCGCTCGGGCAAAATCATGCGTCGCATTCTGCGTAAGATTGCCGCGGGCGACACCAGCAACCTCGGCGATACCTCGACGCTCGCCGATCCTGGCGTCGTGGAAAAACTGCTCGAAGAGAAGCAGGCCATAACGATGCCATCGTAAGCAAGGACCGATTCCCTACACCCTCTCCCCCGCCGGGGAGAGGATAAAAATAAGTCCCTCCCCCAGGATTCCACTCGCAGGAACGCCGTCAGCAAACCGTATCCCGGCGCCATCGCCGGAGGGGTTGCTGTCGCCAGCGTCCGCTGAGTGGATGACGAAAGGGAGACCTCTGGAGACGCTAAGATGAATGAACAACTTTGTCAGCGGATAGAAAATAGTGCGCATTTCAGGGAGTTAGTTGCATCACGGCAACGGTTTGCCGCCATTCTGTCAGTGATTATGTTAGTGATCTACGTGGGCTTTATTTTGCTTATCGCCTTCGCGCCCGGCTGGCTCGGCACTCCGCTGCACGCCGGTACCAGCGTCACCCGCGGGATCCCGCTCGGCATTGGCGTGATCGTCATTTCGTTTATCCTGACCGGTATTTATGTCTGGCGGGCCAATGGTGAATTCGACCGTTTGACCAAGAGCGTTCTCAACGAGGTAAAAGCATGATCAAGAGAGTCCTGACGGCGCTCGCCGCCACGCTGCTGCCCCTCGGCGCTCACGCGGCAGACGCCATTACCGGCGCGGTACAGCGCCAGCCGACCAACTGGCAGGCGATTGTCATGTTCCTGATTTTCGTCGCCCTGACGCTTTACATCACCTACTGGGCCTCAAAACGGGTACGTTCGCGCAGCGATTATTATACCGCCGGCGGCAATATTACTGGCTTCCAGAACGGGCTGGCGATTGCCGGCGACTTTATGTCGGCAGCGTCGTTCCTCGGTATTTCCGCGCTGGTGTATACCTCAGGCTACGACGGCCTGATCTACTCGCTGGGCTTTCTCGTCGGCTGGCCGATTATCCTGTTTCTGATTGCCGAACGACTGCGCAACCTTGGCCGCTATACCTTTGCTGACGTCGCTTCATACCGCCTGAAGCAGGGGCCGATCCGCACCCTCTCCGCCTGCGGATCGCTGGTGGTGGTGGCGCTGTATCTGATCGCGCAGATGGTGGGCGCCGGCAAGCTGATCCAGCTGCTGTTCGGCCTCAATTACCATGTCGCCGTGGTGCTGGTTGGCGTACTGATGGTGCTCTATGTCCTGTTCGGCGGCATGCTGGCAACCACCTGGGTGCAGATTATTAAAGCGGTTCTGCTGCTGTGCGGCGCCAGCTTTATGGCCTTTATGGTCATGAAGCACGTCGGCTTCAGCTTCAATAACCTGTTTACCGAGGCGATGGCCGTCCATCCGAAAGGGGCGGCGATTATGAGTCCCGGCGGACTGGTGAAAGATCCGATATCAGCGCTCTCTCTGGGTCTGGGTCTGATGTTCGGTACCGCCGGCCTGCCGCATATTCTGATGCGCTTCTTTACCGTGAGCGATGCCAAAGAAGCGCGTAAAAGCGTCTTCTACGCCACCGGTTTTATGGGCTATTTCTATATCCTGACCTTTATTATCGGCTTCGGCGCCATCATGCTGGTCGGCGCGAACCCGGCGTTTAAAGACGCGGCCGGACAGCTTATCGGCGGCAATAACATGGCGGCGGTGCATCTGGCGGATGCGGTGGGGGGCAATTTGTTCCTCGGCTTTATCTCCGCGGTCGCTTTCGCCACTATCCTGGCGGTGGTGGCTGGCCTGACGCTCGCCGGCGCCTCAGCGGTGTCGCACGACCTGTACGCCAACGTCTTCCGCAAGGGCGCGACCGAGCGTCAGGAGCTGAAGGTCTCCAAGATCACCGTGCTGATCCTCGGGGTGGTGGCCATTCTGCTGGGTATTCTGTTTGAAAATCAGAACATCGCTTTCATGGTCGGCCTGGCCTTCTCCATTGCCGCCAGCTGTAACTTCCCGATTATTCTGCTGTCGATGTACTGGTCGAAGCTGACCACCCGCGGCGCGATGGTCGGCGGCTGGCTGGGCCTGCTGACTGCGGTCATTCTGATGATCCTCGGCCCGACCATTTGGGTGCAGATCCTCGGCCATGAGAAAGCGCTGTTCCCGTATGAATATCCGGCGCTGTTCTCCATCGCCATCGCGTTCATCGGTATCTGGGTCTTCTCCGCCACCGATAACTCACCGGAAGGGATGCGCGAGCGCGAGCAGTTCCGCGCCCAGTTTATCCGTTCACAAACCGGGATCGGTATCGAACGCGGCCAGGCGCATTAATCGTTCTCTCCCCTTCCCCGGCGCCGTCCGGAGAAGGGGTTCCCCCCCCGACCTCTTAGTTATAGGTTAAGGTGATCACCCCGGTGGCGTTTGCCGAACCCGCGGTCACCGCGCTCCCCGTCTTGTAATAGTTAGTGGATAAGGCAAGCGTCTGCATGGCCGCGGCCCCGCCTGGGCTGTCGGGGTTGGTGAAATAGCTATAGCTGGCGTCCGCGCCGCTGTTGGTCACCGTCGTGCGGCTCGAAGTATAGAGGCTGATATCGGTATTTAACGGCAGCGCTTCGCCATCCATATTCAACTGAACTCCCACCCCGGTGGCAACATTCTCCTCTGCCGTTAAGGCTATCACCGTGTTGCCAGGGTTATCCCCACTCGCTTGCGCCGCCGCCACACGCATCGAAACGTTGGTTCCCGGCTCGCAGGCAAGGGTCAGGGACTGCCGCGCGTTCCCCACCTTCGTCGCGGTGTTGAACTCGCTGGCATTGATGCTGCCCATGGCAAAACTGAGATTATTGCTACCGACAATACACCCCATCGGGATCATCTGGATGCTGGTGGTGCCGCTGATGTGCAGCCGGGAAATGGAGAGCGTCGCCTTACTATCCTTCGCCGAAACCGTAGCCACCGGATCGCTGAACGATAATTGACTGTTGCTGGCGATAGCGCCGCCGGTGGCCACCAGCTGCAGCTGATATGCCGGGGTGTAATGGGTCGAGGCATAATAATCAAACAGGCCGGTGGGCTTACCGAGATAGTAATTCACATCGCCGATATAATGCACCTGCGAGTCGGGGCTGAAATCATCGGTATCACCGTCATATTCACCGCTGATATTGAGCCACACCTTGACGCGGAGGCCAATCCCCTGCACCGAGGTGGCATAGATATTATCCCCTATCAGCGACCCGGCATTGTTCGAGGACCAGGCAAACACCGCGTAGGTGCTTCCCTCGCAGTTAATCAGCTCCGTTTGCGCGCGGGTAATTTTCCCCGAGTCATACAGCACGGTGCCCGCGGTGTAGCTCCCGGCGTTGACCAGAATCTTTTCCGGCAAGTTAGTCATCGAGACATCGCCATAGTTGGTTCCCGTGCAGGCCGCCCAGCTATAGAGGGGACACAGTACCAGCATGAACAAGAAGATCAGTTTTTTCATACCCATCCCTGTCGAAACGTTATTTGTAAGCCACATCGAACGTGGCGGTAAAGCCGACAATCCCCGGCCTTACCTGGCCATAGGGCGAAAACATGCGTGCTACCATATTGAAGATATGGACGTCGGCACGGCCACCAAATGTATAAAGATACTGGTCGCCAGGCCCGAGGGGCTGCTGATCGGCAAGAGTGAGAAGTTGCATACCGACGCCGCTGGCCCCGTCGCTGCCTGTGCGGAAGTTTTTATAAACCGAGGTGTAAGTGTTATCGAATTTTGCTCCGCTAAATGCGATGGTTACCGCCGACGCATCGGCGGAACAACTGGAAAAGACCAGCTTAACCGGCACGCTGGCGCCGCTCGACCCGGCATTTCCGGAGAACGTCTGCGAGGAGACGGTGCCTAAATCGATACTGTTCGACGGTTCCACGGCCACCTCGCAGGAAGGCGCTTCGATGGTGCCCGTGACGTTAAAATTGACCGTGCTGCTGCCTTCATAAGCCAGCGCCGGAAGGGAGAGCAGCAAAAGGCTGGCCACCAGGATGCCCCTTGTGCTGCCGTCTCGCATATTCATATCAGCCCCTTCTTCCATGTTGAAAACCTGCATCCATTACCGGCATTCGGCCTGATAGAACAGAATATCGTCGCCAAGAGCCATGCTGGAGAAGTCGTAATGAACGGTGCACTGCTCACTGCTTTTCTCCCCCCAGCGCGCTAACAGCTGGCCTTTTTTCTGCAGCCCCGTGAGATACACCTGCCCCTCATCGCCGACAATATTGCTGCGCGCCGCGCTGGCGCGATCATTATCAAGTGTCACCAGCGCGCCGAAAGGCACCACACCGTTGCGAGTACGCAGGGTGAGCATCGCCTTATAGCCAATTCGGGTGTCATACTGCACTTTGACGATTGCATTGCGCGTTGGGACCACCGTTCTGGCGACGTTATCCACCTCGGCGCCAGCCATCTGCTGTTCATCCAGCGCCAGGCTGTTGCGATGGTAAGGGCGAACATACGGTACGACGGCATACCCGGCGGCATCCGTCGTCACGTTGGTCTGGCCCTGCACCCGCACATCGCTGACGCCGGGCGTTTCGACCAGCGCAGCACTCTCACCCAGAAAGCGCGACAGCGTGAGCCCGCCCGCGTGGGCAACCATGCCGCCGCGCAGCGAATAATTGTAGTGATTGCTGTAGTGGTCGTAGCCATAGCCGCCGGCGACATCGCCTTTTGAGCCCTGATAATTGACGCTGAGGTTGCCGGAGGTGCTCTTATCCTGGGTGTTGTAACCCTCCTGGAGGCTCCAGTTGAGAGAACGATCCTCGAACGCCGAGCCATTGAGCCCCACGCTGTGCGTGGTGTCGTTATGCCGACCATGGTTCAAGGTGTAATTCGCCGAGAGCGTCTCGCCAAGCGGGATGCTTAGCGTCAGGGAGACGATGGTATCGCTGGCCGGCCGGTTATTGCCGCTGTCATCGGTGCTTTGCACATTGCGGTTATAGGAATAGTTAATAAAGTAGGAGGCCCTGCCAATCGACCCGCTATAGCCCACGCCTACCGACTCCATGCGCGAGCTGTCCCAATAGGTTTCATTGACCAGCGAAAGCGAGAGCGAACCATAGCCGAACAGCGTCTGCGACAGCGAAGCGTCAAACCGGCCTTTCGTTCTGCCGCTCTGCGTACAGCAGTCGCGCTGCGTGGAGGCGTTATCGACAAAATCCTGAAACGAATAGTATCCCGCGGTGGAGTAGCGATAGCCGGCCACGGAAAAGCTGGTGCCCGTCTGCAGAAAGCTTTTGCTGAAGCGGACGCGATACGATTGCCCCTGTTCTTTGCGGGTTGACGAGGCCGTATCGCTGGTTTTCACGTCGGCCCACGACTGAGAGCCGTCAAACGACAGCGCGCCGATGGTGCCAAGGTTAAAGCCAGCGCCTAACAGCAGGTTGGTGTATTTATCTTCCGCCTGCTGAAAGCCGGTATAGAGAGTAAAGTTACTGGTGGCGCCATAGGCCAGGGAAGACTGAATAAAGTTGTATTCTTTATCGTCGGAGCTGCCTGAGCGCGTCCTGCCGCTGCTCAGCGCATAGTCCAGTTGGCCCTCGCGCTGCAGGACCGCCAGCGAGGCAAAAGGCACCACAAAGTTTTGCTCGCTGCCGTCAGACTCTTTAACGGTGACGTACAGATCGCCGGCGCTGCCGGTGGCATACAGATCGTTAATCTCAAAGGCGCCGGGAGCGACGGTGGTTTTATAAATGCTGTAACCATTCTGATAAACCGAGACCTCCGCGGTGGTGCGCGCGATCCCTCGAATCGTCGGCGCAAAACCATGCAGGCTATCCGGCAGCATCTCTTTGTCCGAACTGAGCTGCAGGCCGGTAAAGCTCACACTGTCGAAGATGCCGGAAGAGGTATAGGTATTACCGACCACCAGCTGACTGCGCAGGGTATGAATATCGCGGGCAAGGTACGAGTAAACCGACTCCCAGCGGCTGCTGTTGTCGCTGTGGCTATAGGTGCTGTAGTTGCGCAGACGCCATGGCCCCAGATTCACCCCAGGCTGCAGGCTAACAAACTGGCTGTCAACGGTCGCGCCATTATGCCGCGGCGCATTGCGCTGCCCGGTGACACTATAGTTGAGAAGACCGGCGTTGATCCCCTGCTGCCACTGGCTCTCCGGTATATAGTCTCTTGGGCGATTCAGCATCGCGGCCTGCGGCACGGTAAAATCGATTCGCTGTTGGGCAAGAGACACCGAAAATGTCATCCCGGGGATCGCCGACAGCCGGGCGCAGGTTTCCCCTGCCGCGAACAGCTGGGGATAGGCGGTGGTATTAATCAACCACGAATTCAGATACTCCGCGGAAAGACAGGGAGAAGCGGTCGCGCCTGCGTCATGGCCAATTTCCTGAAAGGTCAGCGATTCTGAACTGACGTATTTATCATTGATGTAAACATCCAGGTGATAAGTGCCCGGCGGTACACCATCTTGCGAAAAATAGGACAGATCCACCGAAGCCGCAGGCTCCTCGGCGACTTCGAGTAAATTCGGGTTGAAATATTCACCGGCCTCAGCGCGAGAAGACAAGGTACTCAGGCACAAAACAATAGCGACGCAGATACTTTTGGTTGAAAACAGTAGCTCAACGCTACTGAATGATAGCGGTATATTTCTTCCCTGACATACCATAATCATTAATCACGCTCCATGTGATCTCTTTTTTCCCTGTCGCGGACAGGGTACTCTGCACGGGTATTTTTAAAGTAGAAAATGGGGCAGCAAACCATGCGCCAGAAATATTTTTTCCGTTAAGGCTAACCTGGGAAAAATTCATATACAGCGGTGAGTTATTTTTTACCGTCACCGAGTCCCCCGCTTTTCCCCACTGTAATTTTTCGGCATACGATTCCGGTGTATTGCCTTTTAACGCGGCAGGTCGATAAATCAATTTTATTTTCGAGTTGATGGCAAACTGCACCACATTTTTATCCGGGACATATTCCGTTGCCGGGATCCCTTTGATATTGAGCCAAAACATCGACTCGCGATCGTCGGGTAATTTTTTTCCTGAGCGGACAACGCGCACGAATCCTTTCTCTCCGGCTTTGAGACGGAACAGCGGCGGCGTAATAATAAACGCGTCTTTGGCTGGCGACGCGGCATCCACCACCGAGAGCCAGGACTGGACGATATTGCTGCTCTGATCTTTATTCTCAACCGTGATGACGGCGTTGTTTTTCACACCATCAAACACCAGACGCGTGCCGCCCACGACCACGCTGGCTTGCGCAATAGAGGAAGACAGCAAAAAACCGACCACAAAAAAAGGATATCTCATACGTTTAATTAAAGGGGAATAGCAGACGATTCCCCTTTCTCCATTCAACAAAACGCCGAATTAATAATAAGTCACGTTATAAGTCACAGTTGTCTGAACGGTACCTTTCGTCGGATCGGTATCACCCGACTTCACCATTTTAACGGTGAATGGAATGGTTGCGGCACCGGAAGAAATATCGACATCCGAACCCTCTTCATTATTCTTCATTACCTTACCCGCTTCGTCGAAAAGGGCCACAGCAACACCGGTTGCCGGCTCATCAGTCGCCTGGTTTTTAAAATAATCGCTGTTCGCGGTATCGGAAACACCGCCAAAAGTGACGCGAGCGATGCTGTTGCCACCGTCTTCCGCGGTCGGGCAATCGGCTAAGCTAAAGGAGAAGTTCTTGGCAGCGCCGAAGGTATACGCTTTCAGATCCGCCACTGAGGTGGTGCCCATATCAATAGCCGTTACGCCTCCGTCAATAGTCGCCGTACAGGTCGTATCGGAAACAACACCATTAAAAGTAATGGTGTTATCGGCCTGAGCAACGGTAGACAGCACGCTGCAGGCAGAGAAAATCAGGGCACCCGCCAGAATTTTTTTACTCATCTTCATATTTATTCCCATATCCATTATAAACGACAATCAGTCCGTCAATTGTTTTATGCAGATATATTAGAGAATGAATTTGCATCCGCGCGGCGTCACATATACATTTACGTGACATATGATTTATGATAATTAATATTATACATAAATAAACGACCAGCATTTGAATCCATTCAATAATACAAGCCCGCGTAAAAAGAATAACGAACAGAGGGTAAAATCTCAATTATTAATGTAAAAATTGATTTTTAAACAAATCGCCTTAAAAAATGAGAAAAATAAGATGAAGTTCCTTTGAAATCATAGCGATACAAACTTATAAAATTCTTAGAGATAATAAAAAGCCTATACATCATTCGCAATATAATTAGATCACTATTGATTATGAAATATTTAGTTACAAAGAGAGGATGGTAATAAGAATTGCCTTAATCTTTTCTGATGACCAATAACCGGCATAAACAAAAAGGGGCGAAAATAGTTCACAACTATTCCGCCCCTCAATATTTCATAACAACCGATTACACGAGAACGCTAAAACAGCAGCCAGCGCACTAACGGCGCCGCCAGCACCACCACTACGCCAGACAGCATCATCACCAGGCTGGCCACCACGCCCTCCTGCTGGCCCAGCTCATAGGAGCGCGCCGTCCCGGCACCATGGGAAGCCGCGCCGAACCCGGCTCCTTTCGCCATCCCTTCCCGGATAGCCAGGCGTAAAAACAGCATATCCCCCACCGCCATGCCAAAGACGCCGGTGATCACCACAAACAGCGCCACCAGATCGGGCTGACCACCGAGCGGTTTCGCCGCCGCCAGCGCAAAGGGCGTGGTCACCGAGCGCACCGCCAGGCTGCGCTGGATTTCATCAGACAACATCAATCCGCGCGCCAGCCATACGGAGCTGGTCACCGCCACCACCACCGCCGTTACCACCCCGGCGCTGAGCGACATCCAGTGGCGTTTGATCACCGCGACATTTTCATAGACCGGGACGGCAAAGGCGATGGTGGCGGGGCCCAGCAGCCACAGCAGCCAGTGGGTCTCTCCCATATAGCTCTGATAAGAGATATGGCCCAGCACCAGGATCAGCACCAGCAGGATCGGCGTGAACACCAGCGGCATCAGCGGCAGTTTATGAAAACGGCGATACAGTTTTTTATTGGCGTAATAGAGACCCAGCGTCGCCACCAGACACAGGACGCTCAGCATGACATCATTCATTTTTTTAGCCGGCTCACTTCGTAACGGTAAACCCTGTCGACGACCCAGGCCGTCGCGCCCAGCACCATCAGCGTGCTTAAGGCAATCACCAGGAAAATCCGCCAGCCATCAACCATCAGCAGCTGGGTATAATTGACCACCGCGACCACCGCCGGGACGAAAAACAGCAGCATCTCCGCCAGCAGCCAGCGGGCGCCGGCGCGAACCCAGTTCAAGGGGATCACCCGGCAGACGATCAGCAGCAGGAGCATCACCATGCCGACCAGGTTAGCCGGCAGGGGTACCTGCCACCTGTTCACCAGATATTGCGCAAAAATAAATAACCCGACATAAAGAAGCACCTGCAGCGGGATTTGAAGACGCTGCGCCACGGCGGGGGCTACGCGAGCTGGCGCGAAGGCCATGAGCGATATTCCTGAAAAAAAGAAGTCAGGGGTGCAGTATAGAGAGCCGCCGACGCGGACAGAAATGAATTAAAATCATCGCAGGTATAGTCTCAGGGAATAATTATGGATATCCGAACGCTGCGCTATTTCGTTGAAGTGGTTCGTCAGCAGAGTTTTACTCGCGCGGCGGAAAAGCTGTTCGTCACACAGCCCACCATCAGCAAGATGCTCAAAAATCTCGAAGATGAACTGAACTGCACGCTGTTGATCCGCGATGGCCGTAAACTGCTGCTCACCGATACCGGGCGCGTTGTTTTTGAACGCGGCCAGGCGATCCTTGGCGAGTTCAGCCAGCTGGAGTCAGAACTGAGCGATATCAACCACCTGAATAAAGGGGTGCTGCGGCTTGGCATTCCACCGATGGTCGGAATGCTGATGGCGGAGCCGATCAGCCGCTTCCGCGAGCGCTACCCGGGCGTCGAGCTGAAAATCGCCGAGTTTGGCGGCCTGACGGTCCAGCAGGCGGTCAGCAACGGCGAGCTCGATATGGCGATGACCGCCCTGCCCATCGAAGAGGGTAGCCACCTCACCACCCTGCCGTTGTTCAACCACCCGCTGTGCGTCCTGACGCCAAGAACCGCGCCGTGGGAGGGCGTGACCTCGCTCTCGCCGGCCGAGCTGGCGGCGTATCCGCTGGTCATCTACAACGAAGAATTTGCCCTCAGCCAGCAGCTGATGCGCCTGTTTACCGAGCATGACGTAAAGCCGCGTATCGCGGTGCGCAGCGGCCAGTGGGATTTTCTCGCCGCGATGGTGCAGGCCGGCATTGGCGTGGCGATCCTGCCCGAGCCGATTTGCCAGCGTCTCGACCCGCAGAACTTTTGCTGGATCCCATTGCAAAGCGAGCTGCGCTGGGAGCTGGGGATGATTTGGCGGGAGGGCGTGTATATGTCGCGCAGCGCTGAGGCCTGGCTGGCGTGCAGTAAAGCGTTCTGGCTGGAATAATTCCCTGGTGACAACGCGTTTCGCAGAGGAATGGGTAGCCCGGGTCAAGCGCTTGCGCCGCTGCCCGGGTTTCCCCCGGTCGCGCTAACGCTTACCGGGGCGACACATTTACTGCAGTCTCGCCAGTAGACCGAATAAGCGTCGCGCTATCCGGATTACAGGTTATTGATCTTCGATTAACAGCGCTTCCAGCAGGTCGAGATCGTGCAGCAGCTTCTGCAGCGTCTCGTTACTGATCTGCCGGGTGGCGCGCAGATGATACAGCTCTCCGCGTTCAGAGCGCAGCGCCGCCAGGCGGAAGCGACGCTCCAGACTCTCCTCCAGCATAGAGGTTTCCACGTCGTTACGACCATCGACGCGGCGGCGCAGGTTACCGATCACCCGCGAACTGACTTCGGTCAGCAGCTGGTTATCGATATTCTCTTTGGTATCCGCCGCCAGCCGCTCTTCCATCTTCTGGATCGCCACAATCGCCACGTCTGCCGTCGCTGCGCGCGCCAGCCGTTCCTCTTTCCGCTGCTGCACGTTGTCACTGGATTCAATGTGGCGCAGCAGGATCGGCAGCGCTATCACCCCGACGAACAGCGAGAACAGGATCACCCCGGCGGCGAGGAAAATCAGCTCATAGCGCGCCGGGAAAACATTCCCGTCCGGCAGCAACAGCGGAATCGAGAGCACACCGGCGAGGGTAATCGCCCCGCGCACCCCGGCCACAGAGGAGATCAGCAGCTCGCGGGTGGTCCAGGAGCCAAACTCCATCGGTTTCTTCTTCAGGAAGCGCTGACTAAGCTTACGCATCGACCACAGCCAGCCAAAACGCACCAGCATCAGCGCGGCATAGATCAGGATGATGTCGGTAAACAGCATCCAGGTCTCGACGTTGGGGTCAGCTTCCGCCGCCACCAGCGAGCTGGAGAGGATATCCGGCAGCTGCAGGCCCAACAGCAGGAAGACCATGCCGTTGAAGACAAATTCCAGCATCGCCCAGGTGCTGTTAGCGCGCAGACGCATGGCCAGCGGCGCGGTACGCATCACGCCGGAACGGGTGATGGTCATCCCCGCCGCCACCGCCGCCAGGATACCGGAGACACCGATATGTTCGGCAATCAGATAGGAGGCAAACGGCAGCAGGAACAGCAGGACAATCTGCGTGGCGGGTTCATCCCCGCCCCAGCGGCTGAGGAAACGCATCGAACGGCCATACGACCAGCTCACCACAAACCCGGCCAGCACGCCGCCGATCGCCACCTTCAGAAATTCTACGGTCGCGCCGCCAACGGTAAAGACCATAGTGCCCATCGCCACCGCGACGGCAAACTTGAGCGAAACCAGACCAGAGGCGTCGTTCATTAACGCCTCCCCCTGCAGAATGCCCATGATTTTTTTCGGTATCCGCCCTTCCCCGACGATGCCGGAGAGCGCCACGGCATCGGTCGGCGAGAGTACGGCCGCCAGCGCGAACGCCGGGATCAGCGGAATGCCAGGCACAATCCAGTAGATCAGAAAGCCGATGCCGACCACCGTCACGACCACCAGCGCCAGCGCCAGACCAAGGATCTCCCGCCCGTGTTCAATAAACTCACGGGTCGGCGTTTTCCAGCCGTCGGCGAACAGCAGCGGCGGGATAAACAGGACCAGAAACAGCTCTGGATCAAATTCAACGTGCAAACCGAAGGTCGGCCACGCCAGAAGCGCGCCAATGGCGATTTGCATCAGTGGGAGTGGAACCTGAAAGGGCAGTACACGCGTCACTACCCCGGACAGTGAGACCACAAGGGTCATGATGAGGATGGTAAAGAATATTTCCATGTGTTCCCTGTTTGCTGCGTTTTCTTTTATACCTGTGAGGCGTCGTGCCTGTGAATCATACGCTACCCAGATTAACGCAAATGGAAACAGGATGTGGCTTAAAAATAAAACGGGCGGCCTGAGCCGCCCGTGAGGAGCACGAAGGGTTTAAATCGCCCAACCGCCCGCGTAAAACGCCACCAGTGCCACGGCGATAATTACCGTACCGAGGTTCAGCTTGCGCCACTCGCCGGAGACCAGACGGCCAATCACCAGGGTAGCGAAACCGATCATGATGCCGGTCACGATGTTACAGGTCAGCACGATAAACACCGCGGTGATCAGGCCAGCCATCGCGTCAACGAAGTCGTTGAAATCGATTTTTGCCACGTTGCTCAGCATCAGCAGGCCGACGTACATCAGCGCCGGCGCGGTCGCGTAGGCCGGTACCAGATAAGAGAGCGGGGAGAGGAACAGGATCAGCAGGAACAGGACACCGACCGTCACCGCGGTCAGACCGGTTTTACCGCCAGCCGCGGTACCCGCCGCCGATTCGATATACACTGCCGCTGGCGCCGCGCCAACTAAACCGGAGAAGACGCTGCTCAGGGAGTCGGTGGTCAACGCTTTACCGCCGTTGATGATCTGTCCGTCTTTGTCCAGCAGGTTTGCCTGGCCGGCCACCGCGCGGATAGTACCGGTGGCGTCAAAGACCGCCGTCATCACCAGCGCCAGCACGCTGGGCAGCACGACCGGGTTCAGCGCGCCGATGATGTCGAGGCTGCCGATCAGCGAGTTGCCTTTATCATCGCTCAGGGATGGCATGGCGAAAATACCGGAGAAATGGACGTTCGGATCGAAAATCAGGCCCACAATCGACACGCCAATAATGGTCAGCAGAATACCGCCCGGCACCTTCATTTTTTCCAGACCAATGATCACCGCGAGGCCAATCAGCGACATCACCACCGGGAAGCTGGCAAATTTGCCCAGCGCCACCGGCAGACCGTCCAGCGGATTTTTGATCACCAGACCAACGCCGTTGGCGGCGATCAGCAGCAGGAACAGGCCAATCCCGATCCCGGTACCATGCGCCACGCCCTGCGGCAGGTTGCGCAAGATCCAGCTGCGGATGCCGGTCGCGGAAATCACCGTGAACAGGACACCCATCAGGAATACTGCGCCGAGGGCCACCGGAATACTGATCTGCTGCCCCAGCACCAGGCTAAAGGCGGTGAAGGCGGTCAACGAAATGGCGCAGCCGATAGCCATCGGCAGATTTGCCCATAACCCCATCACCAGCGAGCCAACGCCCGCCACCAGACAGGTCGAGACAAACACCGCGGCCGGCGGGAAGCCCGCTTTACCGAGCATGCCCGGCACCACGATGACGGAGTAAACCATCGCCAGAAAGGTAGTAAGACCTGCAACAATCTCCTGACGCACGGTGCTACCGCGCGCCGAAATTTTAAACCAGGCGTCTAATGAACCGCCGGTACGCGCTGAAGGCGTAGACATAGAAAACTTCCCCTGAAAATTTTTATTGTTCGTTGATATGCGTGGTGGACCCTCCACTGCCAGTTAAACGCGATCTCCTTGTACCGAATCGCAGCGCCAGGGGGGCTGCAAAAAAGCAAACGTTTAACTCCGCGCATACACTACGGTGTGTCAACCTTATCTCCTCCCCCAGGATAGCAGAAAAAAGAGGGAGCAAAACAGAAAGGCAAACGATTATCCGGCCTTTAGATAACCCTTTTCAACCGATGTTTATCGTATTTCGCTAAATTTCGCTTATGACGAGCAGAAAATAACCAGACGATGCGCAAACGTTATCGTCTATGCGCAATCCGCTAACAAATTTTTAGTGAGTTGCTTTCATTTGTCGGCGTCATCGGATCCGCTGATACCTCAGGCGCCGGGTAAGGAAAAGGGGCCGCCGCGCTCGATGGCCCGCTGCCAGGCCGGACGCTGCTCCACCCGCTGTCGCCAGGCCTCGATATGGACAAGGTCATGCACGCCACCGCGCGCCAACAGCGCCATCACCGGGAAGCTCATCTGGATATCGGCCATACTCAGTCGCTCGCCGGCAAACCATGGCCGCGTGGCAAGATGGTCGTCAATAAACCGCGCATGGGTGGCCAGCTGGGGATCCAGCCACGCTTTCTGAATGCCCTTGCCCAGCAGGGCGCCCAGCGAGCGGACGCCAAAGGGCACAGGGGGTTTACCCAGGCTGGCGAACACCAGCTTCATTAACAGCAGCGGCATCAGCGAGCCTTCGGCATAGTGCAGCCAGAAGCGGTACTGCAGTTTGTCCTCTATCGCCTGCGGCTTCAGCAGCCCGCCGCTGTCCCAGGTCTCCTGCAAATACTCGAGAATGGCCCCGGACTCCGCCAGCACATAGCCGTTGTCTTCCAGCACCGGCGATTTCCCCAACGGATGGATTTTCTTCAGCGCCGCCGGCGCCAGCATCGACTTTTCCCGCTGATAGCGGACTATCTGATAAGGCAGCTGCAGCTCTTCCAGTGCCCACAGTACGCGTTGCGATCGTGATTGATTAAGATGGTGTACCGTCAGCATGGGCCTCTCCCGTGGTTTGTTCAAATTAACTATAGGAACAGGCGCTCATTGCCGGGAAAATTTCGGCAAAATAGTAAGGAAAAAATGGCAGCAGCTGCCATAGTTAAAGTGTCGACGCAAACCGGAACCTCCATCAACAGATTGCGCAATACTGAGGGACGTCGATGTCGGGGGAAACCCTCTCGTGAACCAGCGAGATAATGCGAAAGACAAAGACCGGAAAACAACTAAAGCGCCCAGTTGTGGCGCTTTAGTTTTATTACTCCTCTTCCAGCAGCCGGGCGCCGGTCCCCTCTTCCCCCAGCTTATCGCCCGGGTTGCGCAGCGGGCAGTCGCGCCGTGATAAACAGCCGCAGCCGATACAGCCGTCGAGCTGGTCGCGCAACGCCGTCAGGGTATGAATACGCCGGTCCAGCTCCTCACGCCACTGCGATGACAGCATCTTCCACTCTTTTGCGCTGAGGTTGTGCCCTTCCGGCAGTACGCCAAACGCGTCGCCGATGGTCGCCAGCGGGATGCCGATGCGTTGCGCAATTTTGATAATCGCCACCGCGCGCAGGACATCGCGCCGGTAGCGCCGCTGGTTGCCGGCATTCCGCTGGCTATGGATCAGGCCTTTACTCTCATAAAAATGGAGAGCCGAGACCGCCACGCCGGTTCGTTTTGCCACTTCCCCGGGCGTCAGCAGCATTTTGATGCGGGGTGATTTCTTTTCCATAAAGCGCTTTACCTCAAGTTAACTTGAGGAATTATACTCGCCCGCAGACAAAACGACGAATCGAGAATTGAGAGAGGCCGCTTTATGTCCCATCAGGATATTATTCAAACACTGATTGAATGGATTGATGAACATATCGATCAACCACTTAACATTGATATAGTCGCCAGAAAGTCAGGATACTCGAAATGGTATCTGCAGCGGATGTTCCGTACCGTAATGCATCAGACGCTGGGTGATTATATTCGTCAGCGCCGCCTGCTGCTGGCGGCGGAAGCGTTGCGAACCACTCAGCGACCTATCTTTGATATCGCGATGGATCTGGGCTACGTCTCGCAGCAAACCTTCTCCCGGGTGTTCCGCCGCGAGTTCGACCGCACTCCCAGCGACTACCGCCATCAGATCTCCGCGTGACGCGGCGGCTGAGGCCTGCTTATGGGCGTGGGAGCATTCGCTAACCACTGCATAAACTCCCGCGCCGGCATGGCTTTCGCAAACAGCCAGCCCTGACAAAATTGCACGCCGCGCTTGTAGAGCCAGCTTACCTGCTCCGGGGTCTCCACCCCTTCCGCGATAGTTTTTAAACGCAGCCCGCGCGCCATCTCGATGATGTGCTCAGCGATCAGATGGCTGGTGTTGTTGGTGGTCAGCGTATCAACGAAGGTTTTATCGATTTTGAGGATATCGACATTCAGCGCGTGCAGATTATGCAGATTCGAGTAGCCGGTACCAAAATCATCGATCGCAATCTCATAGCCTGCTTCGCGGAACGCCTGGATCACCGGCGTCGTTTTCGCCACGTCGATAAACCCGCGCTCGGTCACTTCGATTTTGATCTGTCCGATGCAGACCGCATAGCTGTGCGCTTTCTCACTGATCTGGGAAATCAGCCGCGCCGAGTGGAAATCGGACGCAGAGAGATTGATCGCCACATACAGCTGCGGATGGCTGGCAAGAAACTCACCCATTTCATAAAACAACTCGTCCACCACGTAGTCCGTGATCTGGGCAATCATGCCTTCATTTTCCGCCAGCGGGATAAACTCCGCCGGGTTCATCACCGGGCCATCAAACCCCGGCCATCGCAGTAGCGCCTCCGCCCCGACGCAGCGGTTATTTTTAATATCGATAATCGGCTGGTAGTGCAGCCGCAGCTGGCGGCAGCTCAGAGCCCGCTGTAGCATATTGCGCGGCGAGTGATACTGGCGGCGGGTTCGTGTCCACACCAGCACCAGTAAAATACTGCAAATGATCCCCAGCGGCAGCGTCAGGCTCGCCTGGTCACAGAAGTTGTGGTAGTAGCTGGCCCGGGAGGTGGACATGATGACCGCGATCGGCCGGATAGCGGAGCGAGCTATCGTATACACCCGACCATTCTGATTAAAAAAAGCATCGCCTTCGCGAATTAACGCCTGGAGTTCGGCGGGCTCAACATTATTACTCAGCGAGAAAAAGAGGTTGGTTTTAGTATCGAAAACGCCATAGGCTAAATCGCGGTCGCTGGCAATCACCGAGCTGAACGAGTAGGGGTTGACCACCACCACATAGGGCCCCTTCTGCATATAATTCATGGCAAAGCCCGGGTAAAACGGCGTATCCCGATAGTAGTAAATCGCCACATCCGGCTTTTTGGTGTAATTCGCCGCGGGCATCCGCCAGCCGGTCTCGGGATGAGCGGACGTTGAACAGATAAAGCGCTGACCGTTGGCGTAGATCAGATCTTCTACATACAGCAGACCGCGAACAATATGCAGTAAATAACGCTGGTGCTCCGCTGAGCATAGCTCACCACGATACTGGCTGGCTTTAAACCGCGCCTGATCCGCTTCCCGGATGACCATTTCTGTTTTTTGCAGCGCCAGCTGCGAAAATGAGTGCAATTGATCAATGGTTTCGGCTTTGGCCCGCAGCTGGGCAAACCACAATGCCAACATCACCGGCAATAAAATAACCAGCCCCATTCCGACAAGTCTGAGCGCCTTATGCGGCGCACTGTCAGCCATTTACGCTTTCATCCATGCGATATGCCTTAATTAAGGTAGCCCGAACACGTTAGCAATCGCGACTGCGATAGACATCAGCAGATATCTGCCAGCCCTTCAGGGCGTCAGCTTTTCAGCTGGTGGTGTTGAATAATACTTATTTATCAGGTATTCGAAAGATATTCTCGTCAGATTAAGAATAGACGCGCATCTGACTCGGTTTCTCCGTGTAATAAACAGGAACTGGTAATAAAACCCGCAGAATAATAATCATTAGCAAGAGAATGAAAATAAGATAATCGGGTTTTGCTTACCTATATCCACACAAAATCAAAGCTTATTCAGCGCAGCGAAAGCTCATTTTTTGGCTGGCGAATAAAGCACCAAGTGTGATATAGTTCACACAAGTTGATGAAACAGAAATGACGTTTCATCACTCTCTAGTTTGCCAGTCGAGACCAGAGCGCTATGCCATCGTCAGTCGCGCCAGGTCATCCATGGCTCCCCGACTTTCTTTGAGGATAGGTTAATGGCTTCCATTACTACCAGTGTCGTTTTGTTGCGCTGGCCCCTGGTGAGCGCGGTACTGATGTTTCTCGCCAGCTCGTTGAATATCCAGTTACGGAAAAGCGATTATGCCGGTCTGGCAGTGATCTGCAGCTGCCTCGGCCTTGCCGCCGCCTGCTGGTTCGCCACCGGTTTGCTGGGCATCACCCTGATCGATATCGCAAAAATCTGGGGTAATATCAAAGATGTGATGATTGAGGTCATGAGTCAGACGCCGCCAGAATGGCCAATGATGATGACCTGAGGTTAAAAAGCTTCCCACCGGGAAGCTTTTTCGTTTTCTACGGTCCTTACTTCCCCAGTTTCGCCATCATCTCCGGGCGCATAAATTTATGGATCACCACCATAAAGAGCAGCGATGGCACCAGCAAAATCAGCGCCGTAATCGACGAGACCTGATAGTTACCCGACATGCTGGCGTTATAGAGCAGTAGCGGCAGCGTGGTGATATCCGGCGCGCCGACAAAGAAGGTGCCGGTAAACTCATCCAGCGACTCCAGAAAAACGAAGATGCTGGCGGCAACGATCCCCGGCGCCGCCTGCGGCAGCACAATGTGCCAGAAGGTATATACCGGTCCGGCGCCAAGGTTACGCGACGCCCGCGCCAGCAGCGGGTCGATGGATGAGAAGGCTGCCATACAGATCCACACCGAATACATCAGGCCGTGAACGCTATGCACCAGTACCACCCCTGCGATACTGCCGTTCAATCCCCACTGATAAAACAATCGGGCAACATTCATGTATACCGTCAGGTTGGGAAAGGCCTGCGGGATGAGAAACAGCAGCATAAACAGCACCCGCAGCGGCATTTTCCGCCGGGAAAGCGCATAGCCGGCGGGGACGGAAATCAGCAAACAGACCCCCACCGATAACAGGGCGATCAACACGCTGGTTAACAGCGAACCGGACACATCGCTGTATGGATTGAAAACCTGATACCAGTACTTCAAACCCCACTGACTGGGCAGCGAATGGGGAAAATACCAGCTTTCCGCTACGGTCCAGATCAACAGGTTCAGCAACGGGCCAAACATCGCCAGCAGCATAAACAGCAGCAGCAGGGTCTGCAGCGCCAGGCTGGCGCGCACTTTACGGCGCCCTTTTATCCACCATGACGGGGATGAGGCGAGAGTCAGCGCTTTCATGATTCCCCTCCTTTTTGCTGCAGGCTGTGGCGCAGGTAAAACCACGACAGCGCGCCGCAGATCGCCAGCGACACCACACCCAGCGCATTCGCCACCGCGTAATCGCCATAGGAATTCACGCGAAACGCCATATCCACCGTCAGCATCGTCGGCGTTCCGACGCCGATCATCAACGGTACCGACAGCACCGACATCATGGTCACCGTCGACAGCACCAGCGCCACGCCGATGGTCGGTAGAACCTGCGGCAGCATGATATCGAACAGGATCCGCGGCCGGGAGGCGCCAAGGTTACGCGCAGCAAGGATCTGCGACGACTCCAGCGCTGCCATCGCCCCGCAGATCAGCAGCGTGGCAAAGGCCAGTTGCTTCCAGACAAAGGTGATCACTATCCCTTTCCATCCCAGCCAGGAGAGCGTCTCCAGCGGTGTGACCAGGTCGGCCGCCACCAGCGCATTGTTCATCAGGCCATTTTTGGCGAGAAAAGTGCGCATCATCTGGGCGATGACAATAAACGGAATAAACAGCGGTAAGCGATACAAAAAACCCAGCAGACGCACAACGGGTCGGCACGGTGACAGCGCAATCACTGCCGACAGGGTAATGGCGATCAGCGCTAACAGCGCCACTGAGACCAGTACGATAATCAGCGAAAAGAGCACATCACTGGCGTAAAGCGCATAGACCTTGCGGAAGTGATCGAGCGTGAACGGCTGTCCCGGCGCGGTAAACGCCGAGACCAGCGAAAACCCCAGCGGATACAAAAACAGGATCGCGATCATCAGCGCCGCCGGAGCAACCAGCAGCAGATATTTTAATGAACTGGACATAATGCACCTGGCGTCAACACAAGAAAGCGCCCGGGCCGACAACCCGGGCGAGAGAAGGCGTTAGTTGGCCACCTGGCTTTCGTAACCCTCTTTGATGTCGTCAAAATAGGGAGCGATCGGGAAGCTTTTGCCATACTTTGCCAGCGCTTCCGGCGAGATTTCGGCAAACAGCTTTTGCCAGGTCGCCGTATCCAGCTTCGGCTTCACCTGCCCGGCGTCGATGCCCGGATACCAGTTAAACTGCTTAACGATCCCCTGCGCCTGCACTTCCGGGCTGGTGGCCAGCGCGATAAAGTCGCGCGCCAGCTGCGGATTCGCCGCCTTCGCCGGGATGACGTAATACATCGGCTGACCCGGCATACCCGGCGCCAGTAAAGCAAGCTTGATCGAGGGCGGCAGCTTGCCCTGATCTTTCCAGCTATAGAACATATCGACCCACACCGGGCCCATGGCGATTTCCCCCCGGCTCAGCATATCGAGCGTCCCGGCGTTGCCCGGGGTGAAAGTTACGTTTTTATTGAACGCCTTCAGCTTCTCATAGGCCTGCTGCCAGCCTTTTTCGACGCTTTTATCATAGGGCCCGGCGGAGAGACGCTGGGCGTCGGTCCCGTAGGCGTAGATCCAGCCCACCACAAAGCTGACGCCGGACATGCCGTTCTTGATGCCGTTATAGCCAAAAGCCTGCGGATGTTTCTGCGTCCAGGCCACCAGCTCGTCATACGACGCCGGTGGGGTACTGAGCAGATCGCTGTTCCAGGCGATAGCGGTCTGGCTTAAGAACATCGGCATGACGTATCCGTCGACGTTAACGCCCAGCGCCTGAGTGGCGCTCGGCGAACTCACCATGCCGCCGGTCTGAATATCCTGACGGTATTTTTGCAATAATCCCTTTTCCACCTGCTCACCGCCCGCCTTCTGGTGCACTACCGCGACGTCGATATCCCACTGCTGCGCGCCGCTCTCCTGCTGGGCCGTTAGCTTCTCGCTAATTTTATTCGACCCGGCGTCGCCGGGGCCGGTACCGATCACCCGCACCTTGACGCCGGGATGAGCGGCTTCAAATTTTGGCCCCAGCCAGGTTTTTACATAATCCACCATATTCTGATCGCCCGCGGTGGCGACATTCAGAATGGTGTCGGCCTGTGCGCCAAGGCTCAGGAAGAGGGTCGTTACGATCGCTGCTTTCGTCTTAGTCAACATGGATTGTCCCCAGAATGAACACGCTGATATCACTGTGATAGTGGTAAAGGAAAAATATGCAGGGCCGGCGTTGGCACATGGAGCCGAACGCGGCTTTTTGTCGGCCAGCACTGCGCGGCATCGGCCAGTAGCAGGCGGTCATGACAGCGCACGCTGTGGCGATACAGATTGCCCAGAAACGCGCTTTGCTCCACCACGCCCTCCAGAGCAAGTCCCTCCTGCGGCGCAGGCTGCGTTAATTCAGCGAGCGCGGCATCAGCGCTGCGAAAATAAATAACTTTTTCCCCCTGCTGAGCGGCGGATAAACCGGATATTGCGGCAGCGGATAATTCACCGGAGGTTATTTTATTATCGGCGCCCATAAAATCAGCGACGAAGGGCGTCGCAGGATGTTGATATATTTGTTCCGGGGTGCCAGTTTGTTCAATACGCCCCTGATTTAATACCGCAATGCGGTCCGCCATCACTAAAGCTTCCTGCTGATCGTGGGTGACAATTAATGACGTGAAACCCAGTCTCTTTTGCAGAGATTTAATTTCATGGCGCACATTCAGGCGCACTTTGGCATCCAGATTAGATAACGGCTCATCCAGCACCAGCACCTGGGGCTCTATGGCCAGGGCTCTCGCCAGCGCCACCCGCTGCCGCTGACCGCCCGACAGTTCGGTCACTTTCACCTCGCCAAGTCCCTCAAGATTCACTATTCGCAGCAGCTCCGCCACCCGACGCGCGATATCCGCCCCGCGCCATTTGCGCAGCTTCAGGCCATAGCCGATATTGCGCGCTACCGTCAGGTGCGGCCACAGGGCGTAGCTTTGAAACACCATGGTGATATTGCGCTGCTCCGGCGCAAGATGGGTGATCGCTCGACTGGCAATCGCCATCTCGCCGCTTTGCACCGGAATAAAGCCGCAGAGCGCGTTCAGCAGCGTGGTTTTTCCGCATCCCGACGGACCCAGCAGGGCAATCATTTCCCCTTGCTCGACCGCCAGATCGATATTATGTAAAACCACGTTATCGCCATAACTAATTTTAAGGCCGGTGATCTGTAAATAACTCATATTCGCTACCTGAAAGCGCTGCTGCGGCATTTTTTTAGCAAGGTGAACACGTGTTCATTTGGCTGTAAAAAAAATGCAACGTTAACTCGACATGATGTGAGCCTACTTTGTCGGGTATTTATGACAATTTAATTAAGCGGCAAAAAATTTTGGCGAGGGTCAATGAAAATAGATGTGCTTGGCTGCGGGAGCGCCTTTTCCTGCACGCAAAATACCTCCGCGCTGCGGGTGATCGACGCGGACAACAAACAGTGGTTAATCGACTGCGGCCCCACCGTTCCCCGCGCACTCTGGCAGCGCGGCGGTGGGGTCAATGATATTGACGCAATCTACTTCACCCACGTCCATCCGGATCACTGTACCGGTCTGACGGCGCTGCTGAATTACTGGAAAAGTGGCTCCCGTCAGAAGCCGCTGATTATCTACTGCCAGCCAGCGCAGCAGCCGGTGCTCATGCAGCTGGCCGCGCTGGCGAACTGGCCTCAGGCGGACCCTGGTTTCACCATCGACTGGCAGGAATGCCGCGAAGCCTGGACGTGGCAGGACTGGCAGATCCGCACCGCCGCCACCCAGCATGAGCTGAGTAATCGCGCCATCCGCATCACCATTGCCGGGCAGACGCTGTTTTACAGCGGCGATGGCCGGCCAACCGCCGACTCGATAGCCCTGATGGCCGGCGCTGGGCTGGCGTTTCAGGAGTGTGCTTCAGTGGCGGCCCTTGACGACGATGCTTCTCATGGCGATTTCCCCTCCTGCCTGATGCTGTTCAGAACGCTGCAGCTCCCGGCGCTGGGGCTCTATCACTGCGAGGACGCCGCCCTGTCGGCGCTGAAGCAAGCCTGTCAGCCGTGGCAGGGATTATTCGTGTCGCAGGATGGGGACCACTTTACGCTGCCGCGTCCCGCATTCGCCGATGAGGCGCATGCCCTATGAGCCCACGTAAACCCAGCGTCACCGCCCAGGATGTGGCCAGACTGGCCGGCGTCTCGCGGGCGGTGGTGTCACGCGCGCTGAGCAGCAACGGCAGCATCTCTCCCGACGCCCGGGCGCGGGTGCTGCGCGCCGCCGAAGAGCTGGGGTACCAGGTTAACTTTCTTGCCCAGGGGCTCAATCGCCAGCGCAGCCACTTAATCGGCGTGATCGTCTCGCGCATCAGCGATCCTTTTCGCAGCGCCCTGCTTGATGCCCTGCTCAACGAGATCCAGCGCCAGGGCTTTCAGGCGCTGGTGAGCGAGATCCACAGCGAGCAGGACCTGGCGCACACCCTGCGCCGTTTCACGCAGTTTCGCGTCTCAGGCGTTATCGTCACCTCCGGCCAGCCGCCGGAGGCGTTGGTGAATGAGTGCGTCCAGCAGCATATCCCGGTAGTGGGCATAAACCGCCAGCCGACGATACCCGGGGTGGATTATGTCTGCTCTGACAACGTCGCCGGCGCCGAACTGGCGGCCGACCAGCTGCTGCGCAGCGGCTGCCGGCGGTTTGGCTGGCTCAACCACTCACCTTCCACCTGGGCCGGGCGCATGCGTGGGGAAGCATTCAGCCGGGCACTGCAGGCGCGCGGAGTGGACGTCGAACGCAATCTGGCGATCCTCGCCTGCCCGGAAGAGGGCTATACGGGCGGGTTTCAGGCCGCGGCGCTCGCCGACGAGGCGCTGGAGGGGATCTTCTGCGCTAACGCCCAGATTGCCTGCGGCTTTCTCGATGGAATGCGCCAGCGCGGCAAACAGGCGCCTGAGGATTATCAGTTGATTGGTTTTGATAACACGCCGCCGACCGCGCAATATAGCTACCAGCTCACCACGCTACATCAGGATGTGGCGGCGATCTCCCGCCAGACCCTCGCCCGGCTGCAGGAGCGCACCGTCGACCCTTTACAACCTTCACGCACCACCTGGGTGGAGGTGACATTAATTCACCGGCGCACGTCGCCCTTTATTATCTGAGAGCAAGACCATGACGGAAGCACAACGAGAGTCATTATGCGCCTTGATTCGCCAGGCAGGCGCCCACGCCCAGGCGCTGCGCGATGCGGGATTGCAGGTCGATAAAAAATCGCGCCAGGACTTTGTTTCGCAAGCAGATCTCGCGGTAGAACAGGAGATTAAAGGGTGGCTGAAGGCGCACTTTCCGCAGGAGGGTTTCCTCGGTGAAGAGAGCGGTTTCGAAGGCGATGAGCACACCGTCTGGGTGCTTGACCCCGTGGATGGCACCACCAACTTTATCCTTGGCATGGATTACTGGTGCATCTCACTGGCGAGAGTGTGCCAGGGCGAACTCTCGTTCGGCATCATCTACGCCCCCGATCGCAATGAGTTTTTCTTCGCCGGCCGCGGCGAAGGGGCGTTTCTCAACGGTCGTCGCCTGACGCTGCGTGAACCGGATCCCGACGCGGTGGTGATCGGCATGGGGCGCTCCAGCCGCGCCCCGGCCAGCGACTATGCCCGGGCCATCGACACGCTGCTCGACGCCGGCCTGGAGTATCGCCGTTTTGGCGCAGGCGCCCTGATGCTGGCGCATGTCGCTGCCGGTCAGATCCATGGCTATTTTGAAGCGCATATGAACAGCTGGGACGCGCTGGCGGGCATGCTGTTGATTGAGGAGGCGGGCGGAACGTGCAATGCATTTCTCGCCAATGAAGGGCTGCGGCAAGGCAACCTCGTCCTCGCCGGCTGCGCAAGCGTCCAGCCACGAATGGCCGCCCTGCTGGTCAAATAACATCGCGCCGCCGGTAGCCGACCGGCGGCTTTCTCGGGCTAACGCCAGGGTTCACCGCGCGGAATATTATTCGGGCAGCGCTTAATCGCGCAAAAGGACTGGAAAAAACAGGAGTCAGACTGCTTGCCGCCAGCCTGATACGGGCAAGATGGCCGTTCGCGTAATTTCTCCCACTGCGCCTCGTCGTACACCGTAATATTGTAGATTTTTAATGAATGATACTGGTCATTAATTAAAACTCTCGAGGAATAGAGCTTCATCGACTCGCCGAGCAGCAGTATCACATCGGCCTCGTACCACATAATAAATTTTAAGAAACGCAGGCTGGATATTGCTGAAAAGGCGATGCCGGATTGCGGGCAGATGAGAGTATTAAGAATTGTCCATTTCATATTCCTTCCTTATAAAAGATGCTACAAATTATTACCTTATATAGTGATAGCATCCATCATTATAAACTGCAAGCACACCTGACAATTATGTGACTTAAGACAATTCCTAACAACGTAACCCATTATCGGTAACCTTAATTTTTCATCAAGAGATTAATGGTTAACCTCTATAAAAAAAGAAATAAATTAACCACAGAAAAGAAAATATAATAAAAAATAAGATAATATAAACATAATTGACAAAACGTCTTAGTCCTTGTGGATGAGCCCTCAGCCATAGGCATCAGGTAATGTCGCGCACAGCGTCGCCAGCGCCTCGGCTGGCATGGTCAGCAGGGTAATTAATGCCCGGGCAGCGGCTGACTGGCTTCTATGCGGCGGGTAAAGCACCGAGAAAGGCCGTGAACGTCCGGCGAACGCCGGAAGAACAGGAACCAGCTCCCCGCGCGCGATCGCCTCCTGCACAATAAACGCATAGCTCTGACAGATCCCCGCCCCCTGCAGGGCCAGCGAGACCACCCCGAGCACATCATCGGAGACATGCAGAGATGACGTCGGCAGCCAGCTGATATCCCGGCCATCCTCACGAAATACCCATTCGGCGACTTTTCCCGTTGCCGGCATAATAAATGTCAGGCATGAATGATGGCGCAAATCGGCTATTTTACTCAGCGGTCTCGCTGTCGAGCGTAAATAGGCCGGCGAGGCCACCAGACATAGCGCCGCATCTTCCAGCTTTTTTGCCACCAGGCCGCTGTCGGGTAAATGTCCCTGGCGCACCACCAGATCGAAGCCCTCAGCGATAATATCGACATTACGGTTGGTAATATTCAGCTCAATCTGTACGTCGGGGTGCAACTGACGGTACAACGCCAGCCGGGCGGGCAAACGATAGTGTCCCCAGGTGGTGGGGGCGCTCAATTTAACGCGCCCGGATAACGCCCCTTTTTGCCCCTGCGTCTCCCGTTCGGCATTATCCAGCACCTCAAACGCCTGGCGGACCTGACTCAGATAGGCGCTTCCGGCCTCGGTCAGGCTGATCCGCCGGGTGGAGCGGCGCAGCAGCTGGCACCCCAGACGCGTTTCAAGACGGGTGACGGCCCGGCTTAACACCGACGGCGTCGACGACAGCGCCACCGCGCCGGCGGTAAACGACCCGCGCTCGGCCACCGCCAGAAAGACTTCTACATCCGCAAGATAATCAAACCGCCGGGCCATTTGGTTCTCCAGAGAACAAATGATTGTCATTCCAGGCATCTTATCTTCCCGAAGGGATTTAATAAAATCGTTTACCGAGGCTTAACCGGGCCATCTGCCCCTCTTTTTTACTGCTTTCTGGAGACCATGATGCATCGTTTTTCACTCTTCGTTCTCGGCCTGCTGTCCCTGGGGCAGACCGCACTGGCGGCCGGGCCTGACGCCCCTGCCCATCTGGCGCTATGGCGCAGTTATACCGGGGTCACCTGGCAGCAGCGCGTCGATGCGCATTCCGTCAATGCGCCCATCGCAGGATTGCACTTTGACGCCGCCGGTCGGGCATTTGTTAGCACCCCACGTCTGATTTCGACCCAGGCGCCCGCCACGCTCAGCCTGCTCGATACCAAGTCCCTGAGCGGCCCGGCACGACTCACCGCCTTTCCGTCCACCGCGGCCAACAGCATCAGCGCCGATCCCCGCACGCACCTGCGCAATGTGCTGGGCTTTTACGTCGATAACCGCAACGGCTGGCTATGGGCGTTAGATCAGGGCTTTGTCGCAGGGGAAAAGACGGCGCCGCCGGGGGCGCAAAAAATCATGATCTATGCGCTCAGCGACGGTCATCTGGTGCAGCGTATTCCGCTCGACAGCGTCGCCGACCGGGAAGGAAGCTTCCTCAACGATATTGTGGTCGATGAGGCGCGCCGGGTGGCGTATATCGCCGACAGCGGCCTGCGCAGCGCGCCGGACAATCAGACCGGACTGATCGTCGCGGATGCTAACCGTGGGACGGTCCGCCGGGTACTGAACCAGCACCCGGCGTTGATGCCGGTTGCCGGTCTGCAGGTGGTTTCACATGGGGAAACGGTCTGGCCGGGCAACCCCATTATGCTTGGTATCAATGGTATTGCGCTGTCACCGGACCAGGAAACCCTCTACTGGACGGTCACCACCGGTACCACGGCGCGGACCATCGCCACCGCCGCGCTGCGCGATCCCGCGATGAACGAACGCCAGCTCGCCGCGGCCATCCGTACCGCGGGTGAGGTCGGCGGGAATAGCGATGGGATCGTGGTCGATAAGCATGGCGCACTCTATATCACCGATGTGACCCATAACGGTATTGTCCGTTATCGCCCGCAGAGCGGGCGGTTCACCCTGCTGGCCGCTGACGACCGCGTGTACTGGCCCGATACGCCGACTATCGGCCCGGATGGCGCGGTAATGTTCACCGCCAGCCATTTGAACCAACACTTCGCTCAGGCGGTAAAGCCGGGAGAAGAGAAATATACCATCTGGAAAGTGGTGCAACCCTGATCCACACGGCAGGCAGGCCCGTTGGACCTGCCTGCGTTTTTACCAGGTTTTGCCAATATTAAACTGAAACTGTTCTGCTTTATCGCCATCATACTTTTTAAACGGCTCTGCCCAGGAGAAGACCAGTGGACCGAGGGGAGACATCCACTGCACGGCAATCCCCGCGGAGAGACGAATATGACCCGGATCGCCGTAATCAGGGATCCCTGCCGCCAGCGTCTGCGCGGTGTTCTGCCAGGATGTGCTCCAGACCGTCCCGGCATCAACAAACAGCGAGGTTCGCAAGCTATCGGCGTACTTATCATTCACAAAGGGGGTTGGAATGATAAATTCACTGTTCAGCACCGCCATGGCATTCCCGCCGACCGCATCAGATGAGGCGTCCAGCGGGCAGGCGCTATAGCTGCTTTCGCTACCATTGCAGCGGTAATAGGCCGCTTTAGGCCCAATGGTGTTAGAAGAGAAGCCGCGCACTGACGACGAGCCGCCGGCGTAAAAGTTATCGTAGAACGGTACACTTTTGCCGTCTAACCCACCGGCATAGCCTGCACGCAAACGTTCCATCCAGACCCAGCGCTTATTCTCGCTCAGCGGCAGATACTGGGCGGTGTCAAATGAGAGCTTGTAGTAGCTATTATCCGAACCGGGGAGGGTCACTTTACCGCTAAGACTGCTCTTGTTTCCCGCACGCGGGAAGAAGCCGCGATCGAGATCGTTATATCCCCATCCAAGACTCACAAAATAGTCGTTGGCGCTATATTTCGCGCCGCTGTCGCCATCTTTCGTCACCACGCTGGGCTCGATTCCCCGGGAGCTGAGGTAGCGCCAGGTCGTCAGCTCCGGATCCATATTGGTCAGGCGATTATGAACATAATCCAGTCCCAGGTTCAGGGAGTTATTTTCGCTAATGGGAAACCCCAGCGTACTGCCTAAGCCATAGCTCTGCTGGTTATAGCTCCCGGCATCCGCATCGGAAGCATCATAGCTGTTATAAAAAATCTTTCCGCCCAGGCTGATGCCATCGACGGTAAACCACGGGTTCGTCGCCCCCAGTTCAAGATAAGACTGGTAGCTGTTGCGCGTCCCGTTGAAGCTAACGCTATTACCCGTTCCCAGCCAGTTATCCTGAGTCACGCCAAGCTGATAGCTCACGCCGCTGTCCGTACCAAATCCCAGACCCACGTTAAATGAGCCGGTGTTGCGCTCCTTCACCTTGTAGACCACATCGACCTGATCTGCCGTCCCACTGACCGGAACGATCTGCTGTTCAACGTTCTCAAAAAAACCCGTTCGGTCAAGACGTACTTTCCCTTGTTCGACTTTTTCGTTGTTGAGCCACGCCCCTTCCATTTGGCGCATTTCACGACGCAGCACCGCGTCCCGGGAGGTGTCGTTACCGGAAAATCGGATCTGGCGTACCGAGTAGCGGCGGCCCGCGTTGACCTGAATATGCAGCGCCACGCGGTGATGCGCATCATCGATTTCCGGCGTGGTCGTCACCTGCGGCCAGGCATAACCATACTTACCGAAACGCTTTTTGATCTCATTTTCAACTGTGGTGACTTGCGCCCCGCTGTACCATGCCCCCGCCAGCGGCTGGGCAAGGGCCTCGATCTCTGGGCCATGCTGCGCCAGGTCGCCTGTCACCTGAGTTCGGTCGACCCGATAACGTTCGCCTTCATTGAGGGCGATAGTGATATACAGGGATTTTTTATCTGGCGTCATACTGACCTGCGTGGACTCGATAGCAAAGCGCGCATAGCCGCGATCGAGATAAAAACTGCGCAGCGTTTCCAGATCGGCTTCCAGCTTCTGCTTCTGGTATTTTTTATCGGCTACCACGTTCCACCACGGCACATTATCGCGTAGCTGAAGCTGGTCCAGGAGCGTCTCTTCCCGAAACGCCTGATTACCGATAATGTTTATTTGTGCGATTTTCGCCGAGATGCCTTCCTGAAAGACGAACGTTAAGTCAACGCGATTACGCGGTAACGGGGTCACCACCGCGTGAACCTGCGCACTGTATTTCCCCGCACTGTAATAGAAATCCTGTAACCCTTTTTCTATTTCGCTAAGCGAATTTCTGTCCAGTGCGCTACCTGCAGAAATACCGGACGCGGTGAGATTTTCCTTTAGCGCATCATCCTTCACTGACTTATTCCCGGAAAAACTGACGCTGGCAATAGTGGGCCGTTCCTTAACCTGCACCACCAGCGTTTTCCCATCGCGCAGGATCTGCACATTCTCGAAATTGCCGCTCGCATACAGCGCGCGCACAGCCTCGCTGACATCTTCTGGCGTCACCGCATCTCCCGCGTGCAATGGCATACTTAATAGCGCTGCCCCGACGGTCACGCGCTGTAGCCCTTCAAAACGGATATCATCAACTTGATATGATGTTGCGGCATATAACGTTAAAGGGGCGATCAATAATCCGCTGATGATATGAGTCTTTTTTAACATGAATGTGTCGTCTACGAGATAATGAGCAATAGCAGTATTCTGCTGGTGTTGAGCTTATTTGTTCAGGATGCATCTCTAAAATGTGCGACAGAAAATAACCTGAGCGAGGCGCAGAATTACATGCAATTATGGCGATAAAATGGAGAAAAAAAGGATGTTAAATCATCTTTAAAAATATATTTAATGATGGAACTTTAGCTGAACGCCGTGGTTCTAATGGCCAACACCAGAGCTATATTTAGATTTATCTGAACGTTTTTTATTAAAAAAGCCCCCTTTCTTGTTAATGGAAAGGGGGAAAATTCTCGTTAGGAATGATGCTCTCTGGGATCACCAGGAACAGGGAGAAAAATATCCTGAAACCCAGCAGATATAATGAAGATAAATTGAATAAATTATGCAACTGATATCACAACATTCTACGCCGTATACACTGCCAAAGGCCGTTAACGAACATCTCCATATTTTCCTCAAAATAGCAGAATACAGTAGGGTCGCCTTATCAAGGCATCAAGGAAAGTCTATCGTTATCTACAATAGCCAAGCAGTGGCGCCTCGCCAGGGAAGGTGAGGCATAGGCTTCGCCATCCTGCCGCCTCCCATCATTAGCAACAGGGAACTGCGTATGACACGCTTACTCAAGACGATCTTACCCGTCATCCTCTGCACCCTCTTTGGGTTATCGTTCGCTTCACCCACGCAGGCTGCCGCCAGTCTGCCGATGGTTCTCCCCGCGCTAACATGCGATGCGCTGAGCGCGACCGACTTCAGCGCCGCCGTTGGCGCAAAGGTCACTATCAACCACACTGAAATGCAAACCTCCGCGCAGGGAAGCTGGTGCAAGGTGAGCGCCACTATTGCCCCCCAGATTGGCGTGCAGATTGCCCTGCCGACCCAACGCTGGAGTCAACGTTTCTTGCAGGTCGGCTGCGGCGGACTGTGCGGGAGTATTAACCTGAGTCTGTCGAATGCCAGCGGCTGCCTGCCGGCAATGAACGGCGAGTTTGTGGTGGCAGCAACCGATATGGGGCACCATGGCAGTATGATGGATGCTTCATGGGCCGAGGATCCGCAAAAGCGCATCGATTTTGCCTGGCGCGCCAACCACCTGACCGCCGTGCTGACCAAAGCGGTGATTCAGACGCTTTACCGCCAGCAACCAAAGTACGCGTACTTTATGGGCTGCTCAGACGGCGGTCGCGAAGCATTGATGGAAGCACAGCGCTTTCCGCAAGATTTTGACGGTATCAGCGCTGGCGCGCCTGCGGCCTTTTTCCAGTTTCAGAATTCCTTCTTCCACGGCTGGAATGTGGCCGCCAATCAGCGTCCGGACGGTACCGCTATCCTGCTGAAAGATCGCCTTCCTCTGATTCACCAGGCCGTGCTGGCTCACTGCTCGACGCTTTCCGGCGTGCAGGATGGTATCCTGCAAAATCCGTATGCCTGTCAGTTCTCTGAGTCATGGCTCCCCCGCTGTCCTGCCGATGCTCAGGACCGTTCTACCTGCCTGACGCAGGAAGAGATCGAGGTGGTGAAAAAACTCTACCGCGGCGCTTACGACAGCCACGGCGCCCAGTTTGTCGCTGGCGGTCTGCCGCTGGGCTCCGAGCTACGCTGGCCGGTGCCCGAGACCCCGACCGGCCACTCGATGTCGGAAATGATGGTACTGCCGGCTCTGCAATCCGTGCTCCTGCCGGGAGGAAAACAGAAGATCCAATCGATGCGGGATTTCCCACTGAACCAGCAGAATTTTGACGCCGTCGCTCAACTGGCACCGCTCTATAACGCGGCAAATACCAATCTTCATGCCTATCAACAGCGCGGCGGCAAGCTTATCCTGTGGCACGGTCTGGCCGATGACTCCGTCAGCCCAGCCTTTTCTATCGCCTATTACCGCGGCGTAGAAGCAGAGATGGGCCATGCCGCAACGGATACCTTCCTGCGGTTATTCCTGCTGCCTGGGGTAGCCCATTGCGGTAATGGCGAAGGTTACGATCAAATTGCTCTCCTTACCCCGCTGATGCGCTGGACCGAGGAAGGCATCGCGCCGCAAGAGATCATGGCCGGAAAACGGGCGCCAGCCGCCACCAGCCTGCCGCCGATGACAGAAAAACCAGATGCCCAAACGCAGTTTCACGGCGTGCAGAAAGTCAGTCAGCCTTTCGCTGACGCCGCCCCAGCCGTTATCGCGACTCGCCCGGCGTACCCCTTTCCGGCCATTGCCCGTTATAACGGGCACGGCGACGTGAATGACGGCGAAAATTATCATGCAGAGCAATCAACCGCGTTTGGTCATCTGCAGCTGGCAAAACCCGCCAGCGACTATATTGGCCCTGATAATCAAAAAAATTATCAGGTTCGCCACGGCGAACTCACTGTTCAATAAACCCCAAGGCTCCTCGCTGAGGAGCCATTCGTTATGGGATTAGCCGCAATCATGCGTAGCAAAACGCTCCAGCAATCGGTATTAAACGACCTGCTCTTGTGGATCGATAATAATCTGGATAAGAAACTGACCGTCGACGATCTGAGCGATATCTCTGGTTATTCCCCCTGGCATTTATTTCGACTCTTCCGCCATTATTTTGATCGTTCGCCCATGGAATATATCCGCCAGCAGCGCATGTCGCTGTGTTGCCGTTTATTGCTGACGACGCCTGGTTACCGAATCGTCGATATTTGTATGATGGTCGGTTATGACGATCTCAGTGCGTTTAATCGTACCTTCAAAAAATATTATGCGCTCACACCCACTCAGTATCGCTATCAGATCACGCGGCAAAAATAAGGAGGTCCCCCTCCTCCGCATCGCTGCGGTTGGGAATGGAAGGGGGACAGGGGATATTACAGAAGGGAAATAGCAGGATGCTATTATCGAACCCGGTCGGGATCAACGACCTTGCGCGACGGAAATCAGTATAAAAGGATATGTTGAGCTAATAATGTAGAGGGCGTGAAGATTTTGTCACGATTTATAACCGCCTCCTCCGCTCTCATCTGAAATAAAAAAACCGGGTCGCGCTGCACCCGGTTTACTCCTCGTCAGGATCATCAGAAATGAGTATTAACGCTCATAAAGAAGGTCCGCCCCGACTCGTTATAGGTCTCCGCACCCGCGCCATAAAGATAAGCCCCCGTCGTCGCGTTGCCGGTCGTTTGCGCATTCCCTGCCCGGTAGTGGCGAATATCAAACAGGTTATCTATCCCGCTGGTGAAGCTCAGATTTTTGTTCACATCCCAGGTCGCACTGAGGCCGACAATGCTGTATGGGCTGACTTCGTTTAGTTCGCTGCCGCTGACCGCCTCGCCCTTATAATTAAAGCGTTTTGGTTTCTGTCGACCATACCAGGTAAAGGTGCTCTGCAGGGAGAGATCTTCACGAACCTGCCAGCTCAAAGTCGAGTTCAGGGTAAACTGCGGGATCACTGACAGCCGGTCGCCGGTCGTCTTATTCTTGCTCTGCAGCATCCATGTCAGGTTATTGCTCCAGTTAACCGTCTCCCCCACCGGAAGATTCAGCGTTCCTTCCAGGCCTTCCACTAACGCCTTTGGTACGTTTTCCCACTGATAGATATTGGTGGTGCCGTTGCTGGCGGTGCCCACCGCCGCGTACCCTGACTCAATCTTGTTGTGATAGTCGTTACGGAACCAGGTGATTCCCGCCTGATAGCCATCATGCTTGTACTCAAGACCAATCTCTTTATTAACGCTGGTCTCCGCTTTCAGGTCGCTATTCCCCATCAGATAGCAGGCGGAACTACTGGCGTAACAGCCTTGACCGTTGCTGTAGAGAATATAGTTCGGGTTCAACTGGTAGAGGTTAGGTGCCTTGTAAGCGCGGGCAATGCCCAGCTTCAGCGTCCAGTCATCCGTCAACTCCTGGGAGAGGTTCAGTGAGGGGCTCCAGTTATTGCCGACGATGCTGTGGTGATCGAAGCGCAGGGCGGGTGTCAGCATGGTACTGTCCGTTAGCGCCATATTATCTTCGGTAAACAGCGAGAAGATCTCGGCGCTGGAGTACGGGCTACGACCGGTAGCCGACACACCGTCGATAGTCCCGTAAGAGAGCGCCTGGGTTGTCGATACGCCATCTTTCATCCGCTGCTGATTCCATTCGGTGCCCAGCGTCAGATTCTGATCGACCCCCAGCGTAAACGGAATATTCACTTCGCTATGTAGCAGGACATCGGCCAGATCGATATCTGAAAACTCGCTACTGGAGAAGATCCCTTCCGTACCGCCCGCCAGCCCTTCATTCATTCGCGAGTTACGGGTGTGTTCGTACTGGGCATAGCTGTTGCTGGTCACGCCATTATCCCAGCCGCCGGTCCATGTGACGCCGTAAGTTTGCCGGTAGAGACGGTTGGTCTCTTTCCCGTACATACTCTTCACCAACGTACTGGTATTGGTGTTTTGCGTGTCGCCGGCATAGAGGTTGCCCTGGCGGCTGTAGCCGGCCTCAAACTCCAGGGCCTGCATCGGGGCGAACTCCCAGCGTAGCTTACTGTGAATATCTTTGTTCACCACCCCTTCACGTCCGGCGGGATAAGAACCGGCGTAGGAACCGGTACGCTCCGCTTCATGCCCGGCGTTAATGTCCTGAGCATCAGCCTGGGTTTTACTCAGATTACCCCAGAGATTGAAGCTGACACTGTCCGACAGTGGACCATTGAGGCTAAAGTTGGTACGTTTCGTCGCCCCTTCTTTACGGTGCTGCGGAGCATTCATATAGGTATTCCACGACCCGTGCCATTCTGGCGTGGTCGGTTTGGTCACGATGTTGACGACCCCGCCCATCGCGCCATTACCATAGCGCGCCGCCGCCGGGCCGCGGATCACATCGATATGATCGATCATCTCCGCTGGCACCCAACTGGTATCGCCGCGGGAGTCACGATCGCCGCGCCAGCCATACCGCACCGAGTTACGGCTGGTCACCGGTTTACCATCGACCAGCACCAGCGTATTCTCGGGCCCCATGCCACGGATATCAATTTGCCGGTTGTTGCCGCGCTGACCACTGGTGGAGTTGCCGGTCAGGTTTACCCCAGGTTGCGTACGAATTAACTCCGATACATCGCGGGCGGGGGGATGTTTGCGAATCTCCTCTGCGGTAATGGTCGACACGCCCGGTGCCTGCAGGTTCTGCCTGGCAGCGGTCACCACCATCGTTTCCTCCTGGTTTTCGGCCGTTGGGGTGCTCTTATCGCGCGTCGATTGTTCTGTCATATTCTCTGCCGCCTGCAGCGGCACGCTACAGGCGAGCAAAGGAATGACGATCCCCAGCGGGAAGTGAGACGTGTATTTCATAGAATATGCCCTGTTTTCTGTTGCTGTCGGGCATAACGCCTTCCCCAATTGAAAAAACAATGGGATAAAATACTCGCCTCTGCGCCTCGCCAGATTTTGGCGTAGGTCAGCCCCTTCCCGATAGTCATGGGAATAAGAAAACAGCATGAGGCATAATAAAATTAAGTGCCCTGTTTCATCATTAGAGAAAAAGCGCTGCGCGCTATTCTTTGATAGCGTAATCCAGACAGCGAATAATAAGAGTAATGTGCTGTGCTACGGTAATAAAAATGAGATTCATTATCAAGATGATAATAATCAATATCAGGGAAAAATAAAATAAACACAAATAATCAAACAGTTACAACAAAACAAATGGAGAAGAATAAAATAAAAATATCATCATCATTTTCTATTTATCATTAAAAACACACATTTCCGCCATATTATCTCCATAGTTAAAGTAAAGATAAAAGCACATTAATAGCAAGCGATAAAATGGGAGAAGACTATTTGTCGGCATCGTTATGTTTTTTACGCCCTTGTCGTGCCCGGCTAACGGCAGCCGTTCTGCTAAAATAACCACATCCCCCTGCGGAGTGTTCCTCCATGAACGCCAACTTGCTATCACGCCTGTTTATCGCCTGGCTCACCTGCCTCGCGCCGCTGTTATTCGCCCCTATCCTGCTTGCGGCGGAGGCGGAAAAAGCGCCGCCAGTCGCAACCGAAGACAATACGCTGTCGATCCACATCGACGATATGCTGCAGCCATGGAAAGGCGATCTGCCCGGCATGACCGAGCGGCGCACCATTCGGGTATTAACCACCTACAGCAAAACCTTCTTTTTTATTGATAAAGGCACTCAGCGCGGAGCAACCCACGATATCTTTATGGCGCTGGAAAACGATCTGAATAAGCAGTTGGCGAAGGATAAAAAGCTCAAACAGCGCCACCTGAAGCTGCATATCGTTTTTGTGCCGGTCAGCCGGGATAATCTCTTTATCGCGCTTAATGAAGGTAAAGGCGATATTGCGGCTGCCAATCTGACCATCACGCCCTCGCGGGAAGCCCAGGTCGATTTCGCCCAGCCGCTCTACAGCAACGTGAAAGAATTACTGATCTCCGGGCCGGCATCGCCGAAGATCGACAGCCTGGAGCAGCTCTCCGGCCAAACCGTCTTTGTTCGCCGCTCCTCCAGCTATTACGAGAGTCTGCAGGCGCTGAATGCCCGATTTGCCAGTGAGTCGCGGCCGCCGGTTATCCTGGAGGCAGCGCCGGAAGCGCTGGAGGATGAAGATCTGCTGGAAATGCTCAACGCCGGGCTGATTCCGCTGATCGTCGTCGATCAACACAAAGCCGTTTTCTGGAAACAGGTGTTTCCGAAAATTCAGGTCCATGACAACGTGGTGCTGCGCGACGGCGGCAACATTGCCTGGGCGGTACGCAAAGACAGCCCGCAGCTGCTGGCGGTGCTAAACAACTTCGTCAAAAAGAATCGTCAGGGCACCACGCTGGGTAATACCCTCCTGCTGCGTTACCTGAAAAATGCCAAATATGTCAAAAATGCCGCCGCGAGTAAGGAACGGCGCAAGTTCCTCGCCATGGTGGAAGTCTTCCGCAAATATGGCGATCGCTACGATGTCGACTGGCTGCTGATGGCGGCCCAGGGGTACCAGGAATCGCGACTGAACCAGTCGGTGCGAAGCCACGTCGGCGCCGTCGGGGTAATGCAGGTGATGCCCAGCACCGGAAAAGAGCTGAAAGTGGGCGATATTAAACAGCTGGATCCCAACATCCATGCAGGCGTGAAATACATGCGCTGGATGATAGATCGCTACTATGCTGATGAGCCCATGACCCGGCTCGATAAGGCGCTGTTTGCCTTTGCCTCCTATAACGCGGGTCCGGCGCGTATCGCCCGCCTGCGCACCATGACTAAACAGCGAGGATTTGACCCGAACGTCTGGTTCGGTAATGTCGAAAATCTGGCGGCAGAAAAAATTGGCGCCGAGACGGTCACCTACGTCAGTAATATCTATAAGTATTACATCGCCTATCGGCTGATCGTCGATGATATGGCCCGCAAACAGAAAGCGACGGCCGCGCCGCGACAGGAGCCAGCAGCAGAGCCAGTGAAACCGCAGCCCAGCGTGGCGACGCCGGAGACCGCTCAGGCGCCCTCTGCCTGAAACGCTCGTCGCCGCAGGTTAAAAACCGGTTCTGACACGGTGGCGCAGAAAAAATGCTGAAAGGATGATGCTGAAAGGATAAAGAAAAAGCCCCGGCGAAACCGGGGCTTTTTGTATTTTACGGCGCAGGCAACGCGTTTAAGGCAAGCCTTAAAACGGGATGTCGTCGTCGAAGTCCATCGGCGGTTCGTTAGAAGAAGGCGCTGCCGGGGCCTGCTGCTGCGGACGGGACTGTGCGCCGCCGCTGAACTGGTTGCCGCCCTGCGGCTGCTGAGGCTGACCCCAACCGCCCTGCTGCTGGCCGCCGCCTGCCGGCGCGCCGCCACCCTGACGGCCGCCCAGCATCTGCATGGTGCCGCCAACGTTAACCACAACTTCGGTGGTGTATTTCTCCTGACCGGATTGATCGGTCCACTTGCGGGTACGCAGCTGGCCTTCGATATATACCTGAGAGCCTTTGCGCAGATACTCGCCAGCGACTTCCGCCAGTTTGCCGAACAGCACAACGCGGTGCCACTCGGTCTGCTCTTTCATTTCGCCGGTCTGCTTGTCACGCCAGGATTCGGAAGTTGCCAGCGTGAAGTTGGCGACAGCGCCGCCACTTGGCATGTAGCGTACTTCCGGGTCCTGCCCCAGATTACCGACGAGAATCACCTTGTTTACGCCTCTGCTGGCCATGTTCGTGTCTCCTGAATACGTTTCTTAATAGTGTAAACGCGCGAGTGTACCATTTCCACGTAGCATTTTGATAGCTGCGAGGCTGATTCCAGAGATAGCACTCGTACAAGACATTGTTGCACACTCCCCCTGAATTTGCATTCCGATACTGTATATTCATTCAGGTTAAATTGTGTCATAATTAGCCGTTTCTGCCGTTTGTCCTTCAAGCAAACCAGGCAATCCGTGTATCTACCTACCGGGAAAGGTGAATGGATAAGATCGAAGTTCGGGGCGCCCGCACCCATAATCTCAAAAACATCAACCTCGTTATCCCGCGCGACAAACTCATTGTCGTCACCGGGCTTTCCGGGTCTGGCAAATCTTCACTCGCTTTCGACACCCTGTATGCCGAAGGCCAGCGTCGCTACGTCGAATCGCTCTCCGCCTATGCGCGACAGTTCCTGTCGCTGATGGAGAAGCCGGACGTCGACCACATCGAAGGGCTGTCGCCGGCGATTTCCATCGAACAGAAATCAACCTCTCACAACCCCCGTTCGACGGTGGGTACCATTACCGAAATTCACGACTACCTGCGTCTGCTGTACGCCCGCGTCGGTGAACCGCGCTGTCCGGATCACGACGTGCCGCTGGCGGCGCAAACCGTCAGCCAGATGGTCGATAACGTCCTCGCGCAGCCGGAAGGCCTGCGCCTGATGCTGCTGGCGCCCATTATTAAAGAGCGTAAAGGCGAGCACACCAAAACCCTGGAAAACCTCGCCAGCCAGGGCTACATCCGCGCGCGGATCGACGGCGAAGTCTGCGATCTTTCGGATCCGCCGAAGCTGGAGCTGCAGAAGAAGCACACCATCGAGGTGGTCATCGACCGCTTTAAGGTGCGCGACGATCTGGCGCAGCGCCTGGCCGAGTCGTTCGAAACCGCGCTGGAGCTCTCCGGCGGTACCGCCATTGTGGCCAATATGGATGATGAAAAAGCGGAAGAACTGCTGTTTTCCGCTAACTTCGCCTGCCCGATCTGCGGCTATAGCATGCGCGAGCTGGAGCCGCGCCTGTTCTCCTTCAACAACCCGGCGGGCGCCTGCCCAACCTGCGACGGCCTCGGCGTTCAGCAATATTTCGATCCCGACCGCGTGGTGCAGAATCCGGAGCTGTCGCTGGCGGGCGGCGCCATCCGCGGCTGGGATCGCCGCAACTTCTACTACTTCCAGATGCTGAAGTCGCTGGCGGAGCACTATAAATTCGACGTCGAAGCGCCGTGGGGCACCCTCAGTGCTAATGTGCAGAAAGTGGTCCTGTACGGTTCCGGGAAAGAGAATATTGAATTCAAATACATGAACGATCGCGGCGACACCTCGGTACGTCGTCACCCGTTCGAAGGCGTGCTGCACAATATGGAGCGCCGTTACAAAGAGACGGAATCCAGCGCCGTGCGCGAAGAGCTGGCGAAATTCATCAGCAACCGTCCGTGCGCCAGCTGTGACGGCACGCGACTGCGCCGTGAAGCGCGCCACGTGTTTGTAGAGAACACCCCGCTGCCGACCATTTCCGATATGAGCATCGGCCACGCGATGGACTTCTTCAACAACCTGAAGCTCTCCGGCCAGCGGGCGCAAATCGCTGAGAAAGTGCTGAAAGAGATCGGCGATCGCCTGAAGTTCCTTGTCAACGTCGGTCTGAACTATCTGACGCTTTCCCGTTCGGCGGAAACGCTCTCCGGCGGCGAAGCCCAGCGTATCCGTCTGGCGAGCCAGATTGGCGCCGGGCTGGTTGGTGTGATGTACGTGCTGGATGAGCCTTCTATCGGCCTGCACCAGCGCGATAACGAACGCCTGCTGGGTACCCTGATCCATCTGCGTAATTTAGGCAACACGGTGATCGTCGTTGAGCATGACGAAGACGCGATTCGCGCCGCCGACCATGTGATCGATATCGGCCCTGGCGCTGGGGTCCACGGCGGCCAGGTGGTGGCCGAAGGGCCACTGGACGCCATTATGGCGGTACCAGAATCCCTCACCGGGCAGTTCATGAGCGGTAAGCGCAAAATCGAAGTGCCGAAACAGCGCGTACCTGCCAATCCGGAAAAAGTGCTGAAACTGACCGGCGCGCGCGGCAACAACCTGAAGGATGTGACGCTGACCCTGCCGGTCGGTCTGTTTACCTGCATTACCGGCGTTTCCGGCTCGGGTAAATCGACGCTGATTAACGACACCCTGTTCCCGATTGCTCAGCGCCAGCTTAACGGCGCGACCATCGCCGAACCGGCGCCGTATCGCGATATCCAGGGGCTGGAGCACTTCGATAAAGTGATCGATATCGACCAGAGCCCGATCGGCCGTACGCCGCGCTCCAACCCGGCGACCTATACCGGGGTGTTTACGCCGGTGCGCGAACTGTTCGCCGGGGTGCCGGAATCACGTTCACGCGGCTATACGCCAGGGCGCTTTAGTTTTAACGTTCGCGGCGGGCGCTGTGAAGCCTGCCAGGGTGATGGCGTCATTAAGGTTGAGATGCACTTCCTGCCGGATATCTATGTGCCGTGCGACCAGTGCAAAGGCAAACGCTATAACCGCGAAACGCTGGAGATTAAGTACAAGGGTAAGACCATCCACGAAGTGCTGGATATGACCATTGAAGAGGCGCGTGAATTCTTTGATGCCGTACCGGCGCTGGCGCGTAAGCTGCAAACCCTGATGGACGTCGGCCTGACCTATATCCGTCTCGGCCAGTCGGCGACGACGCTGTCCGGCGGCGAGGCGCAGCGCGTGAAGCTGGCGCGCGAACTCTCCAAACGCGGTACCGGCCAGACGCTGTATATCCTCGATGAGCCGACCACGGGTCTGCACTTCGCCGATATTCAGCAGTTGCTGGAAGTGCTGCATCAGCTGCGCGATCAGGGCAATACCATCGTGGTGATTGAGCATAACCTCGATGTGATTAAAACTGCCGACTGGATTGTCGATCTGGGTCCGGAAGGCGGTAGCGGCGGCGGCGAAATACTGGTCTCCGGTACACCTGAGACCGTCGCCGAGTGCGAAGCCTCGCACACCGCGCGCTTCCTGAAGCCGATGCTGAAATAATTAGCGGGATAGCTGCTGCCGGACCGACTCCGGCAGCATTTTCACCGCCTGCTGGTAAGATGCATCGACCAGGTAGTAGATTTGCGAATCCGGCAGCGAGCCATCCAGAAAGACGGTGCTCCAGTGCGCTTTATTGAGATGCTTGCTGGGCCGGACATCGCGATGCTGCTCTCGCAGCAGCTCCGCCAGTTCCGGGCTCGCTTTCAGCGCGACCGCCGGCCGCTGGTCCTCCACTTCCTTCACCATGGCAAACAGCACGTCCGAGACTTTGATCTGCGTGGCTTTCCAGTCGCTATGGACGCTCTGCTCCGCTCCCGGTTTCGCCATGCAGTACTGCAATAACTCCGAAATTGTCATCTTTTATTCCCCCATGAGCGTCGCAACGATGTGCCGCGAACCGCCGTGTATCCGATGCTCCCCCAGCCAGATGCCCTGCCAGGTTCCCAGCCTGACGCGCCCGTCCTCGACCGGCAGCATCAGCGACACGCCAAGCATCGATGATTTGATGTGCGAAGGCATATCGTCAGGACCTTCATAATCATGTTCGTACGGCGCATTGTCCGGCACGGCGTTGAGAAAATACTGCTCCATGTCATAGCGGACGGTGGGATCGCAGTTTTCGTTGAGCGTCAGGGAAGCGGAAGTATGCTGGAGCAGGAGGTGCAGCAGGCCAACCTTCACCCCGGACAGCCCGCGAATCTGACCGAGGACCTCATCGGTGACCAGATGAAAACCGCGGGATTTTGGCCCAAGCGTCAGGGTTTGCTGATACCACATCATCGACTCCTTTTGCGAATGAATCCTTCTAAGTGTGCAGCAATACGTGAAAAGGTAAAACCTTCCACCCCTGATTTTGCATAAAAAAACGGCAGCGCTACCGCTGCCGTTTATCGCGTTCAGGCGATCGTCAGTATTCGGAATTGACGATCACTTCTTCGCCCAGCGCCCCGGCCATCGGCAGCGGCTTATAGGAGGAGTTGGCGGCCCGCAGCACGCGGATCCCACGGGCGCCGGCCTCACGGGCAGCGGTGATGTCGTTATCCGAATCGCCGTAGAAAACCTTTATCTGCTTCGCCTGCAGCCACTGGGTCTTGGTGTTCTGGCCAGGCTTATCACCGGCGAAAATCACCGGATTCATATTGGCGGCCGGAATGAGAAAATCATCCTGCAGGGTTTTAGAAACGGTTTCTGTTTTGGTCTGGCTGCGGCCGGTGACGAACCAAATGCTGTCCCCACGCTTCACATGCATCGCAATCAGCTGGCGCGCCACCTCTTTCGGCATGCTGAATTCATCCCAGCCGTTGTTCATTTTTTCCCAGAACTGCGGGTTTTTCAGGTAATCCTCACTGCCGGGGGAGAAAGTTTTTTGCCCGCGCCAGAAGCCCGGACTGGAGAAGAGGACGGTGTCATCGATATCAAAACCGACGGCCATCGGCGGCCGCCCCAGCAGGCTGTTCTCGATTTGCGCCACCGAAACCCAGTGGATCGGCGCCTGCTCGGCCAGCTGGGCCACATTGGTGCCCACCCACAGCGGCTGTGGCGTGGAGGCGCGCGCCACAACGGCGCTGTTCAGCGTGAACAAAAGAGAAGCCGCCGCAAAGGCGAGAGTAAGTTTGCGCATATTTATCCCTAAATCTATCAATCATTATTATTTTTAATAATGTGCATGCTTAGCAACGCCCCGACCTTACCCGCCGATCGCGTGGATGAAAAGCCTTTTTCGCGTAGATGTCATAGAAAAAGAGGATGATCACAATCAGAGAGGAGGTTGCCGCTGCCCGTTGACCGGCAGCGGCAACCCACTGGAGAGCGGCTTACATCACCGCAGCAAAGGCTTTCGCCACCTGCTGAACATTACGTGAGTTTAACCCTGCCACGCACATACGACCGCTGGCAATCAGGTAGACGCCAAACTCGTCGCGCAGACGATCGACCTGCGCTGCGCTGAAGCCGGTGTAGCTGAACATCCCGCGCTGCTTAAGCAGGTAATCCACCTTGCTGCCCGGAGCAACCTGCTGCAGCGCGTCGACCAGCGCCTGGCGCATGGTCAGAATGTGCGCGCGCATGGCGTCCACTTCCGCCTGCCAGGTGGCTTTCAGAGCTGCATCGTTCAGCACCGTCGCCACCACCTGCGCGCCAAAGCTTGGCGGGCTGGAGTAGTTGCGGCGCACGGTGGCCTTCAGCTGACCCAGCACGCGGCCTGCAGTTTCGCTGTCTTCACAGACCACTGACAGGCCGCCGACACGCTCCCCGTACAGGGAGAAAATCTTGGAGAACGAGTTGCTGACCAGCATCGGCATCCCGGCGCTGGCGATGGCGCGAATGGCGTAAGCATCCTCTTCCAGCCCCCCGCCAAAGCCCTGGTAGGCGATGTCGAGGAAGGGGATCAGCTGACGCGCTTGTAATACCTCAACCACGCGGTCCCACTGGGCTGGCGTCAGGTCGGCGCCGGTCGGGTTGTGGCAGCAAGGGTGCAGCAGCACAATATCGCGCGCCGGCAGCGTTTGCAGCGTCGCCAGCAGGTCCTCAAAGCGCACGCCGTTAGTGGCTTTGTCAAACCAGGGGTAAGTACTTACTTCGAAGCCAGCCCCTTCAAAAATGGCGATGTGGTTTTCCCAGGTCGGATCGCTGACCCAGACATGAGACTCCGGAAAGTAGCGTTTGAGGAAGTCGGCCCCGACCTTCAGCGCGCCCGAACCGCCGACCGTCTGAATGGAGGCAATGCGGTTTTGCTTAAGCGCGGTATGCTCTGCGCCGAACAGCAGCGGCGCAATCGCCTGACGGTAGCCGCTCAACCCTTCCATCGGCAGATACAGCGAGGCGCCATGCGGCCCGGCGTTCAGGCGTGCTTCCGCTTCCGCCACCGCCTGCAGCTGCGGGATAATGCCGTCATCGTTGTAGTACAGCCCGATACTCAGGTTGACTTTGTCGCTTCGCGGATCTTCTTTGAAGCGTTCCATCAGAGAAAGAATAGGGTCGCCGGCGTAGGCGTCAACTTTTTGAAACACGCGATGTATCTCCAGGTTTACATAGGGCAGGTTCTTACACAATAAACCGGATATGACGGCAGGTCGAGAGGATGTTGAGGGGAAAATGACCGCGAGGTGGCATAAACCGCTTATTCGCTCGCGGCTGTGCCGATGGCGTACCGGATAACATCAGGGTTATCCGGTACGGCTGGTGCTTAGTCGAGGTATTTCATGGCGACGCGGGAGGTCAGTCGCGTAATAAGTTCGTAAGCACTCACTTTCGTTATCTCGGCGATGCGCTCTACCGGGAGTCCCTCTCCCCACAGCACTACCGCGTCGCCGGCTTTATCCTGGGCCTGCGGTCCGAGGTCAACGCAGATCATATCCATCGCTACCCGGCCGACAATCGGCACTTCCCGGCCATTGACCAGCACCGGCGTGCCCGACGGCGCGGCGCGCGGATAACCGTCGCCATAGCCCATCGCCACCACGCCGAGACGGGTATCGCGTTCGCTGATCCAGGTGCCGCCGTAGCCGACGGGCTCCCCTGCTTTATGCTCGCGCACCGCAATCAGGCTGGACGTCAGAGTCATCACCGGCTGGCAGCCGAAATCTTTCCCGGTGGAGCGATCGTCCAGCGGCGACACGCCATACAGGATAATCCCGGGGCGCACCCAGTCGTAATGCGATTGCGGCCACAGCAGAATGCCGCCCGAGGCGGCGATAGAGCGCAGCCCCGGTTTGCCTTCGGTAAAGGTGGTGAAGATATCCAGCTGGCGTTCGGTGGCGCCGCAGGTCGGCTCATCGGCGCGGGCGAAATGGCTCACCACGTTCACCGGCTGGCGGACGTTTTTACACTGGCTCAGACGCTGATAAAACGCCTCGGCTTCCTCCGGGCGCACCCCTAAGCGATGCATGCCGGTATCCAGCTTCATCCACACGGTTACCGGCTCGGGGAGATCGGCTTGCTCCAGCGCCGCCAGCTGTTCGGGGCTATGCACCGCCGTATGCAGGCGCTGGGCGGCGATCACCGCCAGGTCTTCCGCAGCAAAAAAGCCTTCCAGCAGGAGGATCGGCTGGGCGATGCCTCCTGCTCGCAGGCGCAGCGCCTCTTCCAGGCGGGCGACGCCAAAGGCGTCGGCGTCAGTCAGCGTTCGCGCGGTCTCAAGGAGGCCGTGTCCGTAGGCGTTCGCTTTCACCACCGCAACCAGTTTGCTGGCAGGCGCCAGGTCACGCAGACGTTGCAGGTTGTGTCGCAGAGCGCGGCGGTTGATAACTACAGTTGCCGCTTGCATTTGAATTCCTTAAAAAAAGACAGACAGAGGTTTACTCATCGTCATACTGAGGGCCGGCATAATTATCGAAACGCGACCACTGGCCGTTAAAGGTCAGTCGCACGGTGCCGATCGGGCCGTTACGTTGTTTACCAATGATAATTTCCGCGATGCCTTTAAGATCGCTGTTCTCGTGATAAACCTCATCACGGTAAATGAACATGATCAAGTCGGCATCCTGTTCAATGGATCCGGACTCACGCAGGTCGGAGTTGACCGGGCGTTTATCGGCGCGCTGTTCCAGCGAGCGGTTCAGCTGCGACAGCGCCACCACCGGCACCTGCAGCTCTTTCGCCAGCGCCTTCAGCGAGCGGGAGATTTCGGCGATCTCAAGGGTACGGTTGTCGGAGAGCGACGGCACGCGCATCAGCTGCAGGTAGTCGATCATGATAAGCCCGATGCCGCCGTGCTCGCGGGCGATACGCCGCGCGCGGGAGCGCACTTCCGTCGGCGTCAGGCCGGAGGAGTCATCGATATAGATATTGCGTTTTTCCAGCAGGATGCCCATGGTGCCGGAGATCCGCGCCCAGTCTTCATCGTCCAGTTGACCGGTACGAATGCGGGTCTGATCGACGCGCGACAGCGAGGCCAGAGAACGCATCATGATCTGTTCCGAGGGCATCTCAAGACTGAAGATGAGTACCGGCTTATCCTGCAGCATTGCCGCGTTTTCCACGAGGTTCATCGCGAAGGTCGTTTTACCCATCGACGGACGGGCGGCGACGATAATCAGATCCGACGGCTGCAGGCCAGCGGTCTTTTTGTTGAGGTCGTCGTAGCCGGTATTCACCCCGGTGACACCGTCATGCGGCTGCTGGAACAGCTGTTCGATACGGGCGACGGTGGCATCGAGCACATCGGCGATGTTTTTCGGCCCTTCGTCTTTATTGGCCCGGCTTTCGGCGATTTTGAAAACCCGGGATTCGGCGAGATCGAGCAGATCTTCGCTGGTTCGCCCCTGCGGGTCGAAGCCGGCTTCGGCGATCTCGTTGGCCACCGAAATCATCTCGCGCACGACCGCGCGTTCGCGCACGATGTCAGCATAGGCGCTGATGTTCGCCGCGCTGGGCGTGTTTTTGGACAGTTCGGCCAGGTAGGCGAAGCCGCCGACGCTGTCCAACTGCCCCTGACGCTCTAGCGACTCCGCAAGGGTGATCAGGTCAATCGGGCTACCTGACTCCTGCAGACGCGCCATCTCGGTAAAGATATGACGATGCGGACGAGTATAGAAATCTTCCGACACCACGCGTTCGGCGACGTCGTCCCAGCGCTCGTTATCCAGCATTAAACCGCCCAACACCGACTGCTCCGCTTCAATCGAGTGCGGCGGGACTTTCAGCCCGGCGAGCTGCGGATCGCGTTCGCGGGTTTCTGTCTGTGGTTTGTTGAAGGGTTTATTTCCTGCCATAGCCTAACATTTCACCGATACGGAAAAGAGCGTGACAGTATAGCGAGAAAGCCATTGCCGCTAAAGAACCCATTAAGCGTGGCAGGCCTGAGGCGGATAAGAAAATCCGTCGCTGCCGCCGCAGGCTGTTAAGCTTACTGGATAATCTCAGAACAACACAGGAGCGAACATGGCAACACGCATCGAATTTTCAAAACACGGCGGGCCGGAGGTGCTTCAGGCGGTTGAGTTCACGCCCCGCGATCCTGCGGAATATGAAATTCAGGTCGAAAACAAAGCCATCGGTATCAACTATATCGACACCTATGTTCGTAGCGGCCTCTATCCGCCACCATCGCTGCCGAGCGGTCTGGGCACCGAGGCAGCCGGCGTCGTCAGTAAAGTTGGCCATGGGGTAACGCACATTAAGGTAGGCGATCGGGTGGTGTACGCGCAGTCGGCGCTCGGCGCCTACAGCACGGTACACAATGTGCTGGCCGACAAAGCCGCGGTCCTGCCGGACGCCATCTCTTTCGAACAGGCCGCGGCATCGTTCCTGAAAGGATTGACGGTGTGGTATCTGCTGCGCAAAACCTATGAAATTAAGCCTAATGAAGTATTCCTGTTTCACGCGGCCGCCGGCGGCGTGGGGCTGATTGCCTGTCAGTGGGCGAAAGCGCTGGGCGCGAAACTTATCGGCACCGTCGGCAGCGCGCAGAAAGCCCAGCGTGCCAAAGAGGCTGGCGCCTGGCAGGTGATTAACTATCGCGAAGAGCAAATCGTGGAGCGGCTCAAGGCACTTACCGACGGTAAGAAAGTGGCCGTGGTCTACGACTCGGTGGGAAAAGATACCTGGGAAGCCTCTCTGGACTGCCTGCAGCGACGCGGCCTGATGGTCAGCTTTGGCAACTCCTCCGGCCCGGTGACCGGCGTCAATCTGGGGATCCTGAATCAGAAAGGTTCTCTGTACGTCACCCGCCCATCGCTGCAGGGCTATATCACCAACCGGGAAGAGCTGGCGGAAGCCTGCAGTGAACTGTTTTCACTGATCGCCAGTGGGGTAATCAAAGTGAACGTACCCGAGAGTCAGACCTATCCGCTGACCGAGGCCCGTCGGGCGCATGAAGTTCTGGAAAGCCGGGTAACTCAGGGGTCTAGTCTGCTGCTGCCGTAAGCGGACAAAGGGACAAAAGTTTAGGGCTTCCACCTGGGAAGCCCTTACTTTTTTTTAGTTCGGCTGTATGTAGGGTACAGCGCGATGAATTCGTTAACGCGCTAATAGTGACAGATTTGCTCAGTAATGCCTACGCGGTTGTCTGCAAAATTGTTCAGGTTGTGACAGACCCCTCAATACCTTAGTAACGCCAACGGTTATTGTCGCGAAAAGCGTTTCCGTTCGGGGATTTCAGCGCCCGAATAATCCACACCACCACCACGGCCAGCAGCAACCACGGCAGTAATTTGATCATCAAGGCGAACAAGCCGCCGACGAACATCAGCGCGGTAGCGACCACGATAGCCGCGATAATCCCCAGCAGCGATACGCCGGTCACCAACAGCATGACAAAAAATCCAATGACAAATAGCAGTTCCAGCATGGTTCTCTCCCCAACGAATGAATACTTCACTCTGCAGGTATTACAAAAAGCATGCCAAACATAAGCATTTGACTTTAAAAGAAAACGCCCCGCGTCAGTGCGCGAGGCGTGGTCAATTTCACCAGGTTTTCGTCAGAAATTAACGTTTATCGGCCACCAGCTTCAGCGCATGCTCCAGCACCGCAATATCGGCGCCGGCTTTATGCGCGTTCTCGCTCAGGTAGCGACGCCACTGGCGAGCGCCGGGGATGCCCTGAAACAGCCCCAGCATATGGCGGGTAATATGGCCCAGATAGGTGCCATTGCTGAGCTCACGCTCAATATACGGGTACATGGCTCGCACCACCGCCACCGGATCGGCATCCGCGCCGGCGATGCCGAAAATTTCGCGGTCGACCGAGGCCAGAATACCCGGGTTCTGATAGGCCTCACGCCCGACCATCACCCCATCCATATGCTCAAGCTGCAGTCTGGCTTCGTCCAGCGATTTGATCCCGCCGTTAATCGCCATCGTCAGGTGGGGGAAGTCGCGCTTCAGCTGCCAGACGCGGGGGTAATCCAGCGGCGGGATCTCGCGGTTCTCTTTTGGGCTCAGGCCGGAGAGCCAGGCTTTGCGGGCGTGAATAATAAACATCTCACACTCGCCCTTGCCGGAGACCGTCTCAATGAATTCGCATAGAAACTCATAGCTATCCTGATCGTCAATCCCGATACGGGTTTTCACCGTGACCGGAATCGACACCACATCGCGCATCGCCTTGATGCAGTCGGCCACCAGTGGCGCATTGCCCATCAGACAGGCGCCAAACATCCCGTTCTGCACGCGGTCGGAGGGGCAGCCGACGTTGAGATTGATCTCATCGTAGCCACGCGCTTCAGCCAGCTTCGCGCACTGCGCCAGGGTCTGCGGATCGCTGCCGCCGAGCTGCAGAGCAACCGGATGCTCTTCTTCGCTATAGGCCAGATAGTCACCTTTGCCGTGAATAATCGCCCCCGTGGTCACCATTTCGGTATACAGCAGCGTATGCCGCGACAGCAGCCGCAGGAAGTAGCGGCAGTGTCGGTCAGTCCAGTCGAGCATCGGCGCGATGGAGAAGCGGTGAGCAGGGAAAACAGGTGACGTTGATTCAGGCATCATGGCGAATAAATAAGCATCCGGGTAAAAAGGGGCGCTACTATAGCACAAAGATAAACCACAGGCGCATAGTGCGCCGCGCTTCGCCCCTTCCCCGGGTCGATTACTTTTTCCGCGGCTTGCCGTCGTGTGGACCGAAGAATTGCGGCGGATGGTCAACCCAGCGATCCTGGCGCGTCGCGGCATAGCCTGGATTGAGCGGATAATAGATGCGGTTGTATTTCTTGTTGGCCTCGCCCACCACCAGCAGACGAACCTCCTGCTCGGTGTTATTGAGAAAAGTGTGGCAGATACCGGTACCCGCGGGAAAACCCACGCTGTCCCCTGGCTCCAGCTTCCAGAGATAGCCGTTTATCCACACTTCCGGATAGCCCTCCAGCACGTAGATGAACTCTTCCTCATCGCTCTCCGCGTGCGGGTACGAGGTGCGCCGCCCGGGCGGCAGTCGCTCGTGGTGGATCCCCAGCCGGTTGAGACGTAAACCGCGCCCCAGCGGCGCGCCAATCGAAAAACGCTCCGGGCTATCGGGATAAGTGGCATCGTCGGGCCCTTCCAGTTCGCGCCAGTGGCGAATGCAATCAGGTCGTTTCATCGTTTTCTCCCGAAAATGAGACACTTCAGATATAGCATACCCAGGGTCATGCGTGTTGCGATTAAATCGGGCAGGACGGTTTTAGCGATCGACTAAGGCGTAGTCTGCACGAAAGTCAGCGGCCAGCACCCGGAACTGGCGCAGGTACCGACAATCTGAAGTATGACCCGTATCACCTGCCGGCTCTCGGTGTTTTCTGAGGAACGTGATAAAGTAACAGATTCAAATTCACGCAACCCGAGGATGCTCATGGATAAGACCCCTTCGCAAGAGATGTTAGCGCATGCTGAAAAGCTATGCGCGCAGCGCGGCGTACGCCTGACCCCACAGCGTCTGGAGGTGTTGCGCCTGATGAGCCTGCAACAAGGGGCGATCAGCGCCTACGATCTGCTGGATCTCCTGCGTGACAAAGAGCCGCAGGCTAAACCGCCGACGGTTTACCGCGCGCTGGAGTTTTTACTCGAGCAGGGCTTTGTTCATAAGGTTGAATCGACCAACAGCTATGTGCTGTGCCATCTCTTTGACCAGCCGACCCATAGCTCAGCCATGTTTATCTGTGACCGCTGTGGCGTGGTGAAGGAAGAGGCGGCGGAAGGGGTGGAAGATATCATGCATACGTTAGCGGCCAGAATGGGCTTTGCCCTGCGCCACAACGTGATTGAAGCTCACGGCCTTTGTGCAGACTGCGTGGAAGTCGAAGCCTGCAGCACGCCGGGACACTGCCAGCACGACCATTCCATTCAGCTGAAAAAGAAAGCCCGCTGAGCGTCAGCCGCAGCGGGAAACAGGGTTAACGGCGCATCCTTACGCCATTCAGACAGGCACTAACACAAATGCTTTATTCTTTGAGCCACGGAACGCTACCAGCGGTAGTCGTTTTTATGCTCCCAGTCTGAGACTTCTTTCTCAGCCTGATCCTTCGCATAGCCGTACCGTTCCTGAATTTTACCGACCAGCTGATCGCGCTTACCTTCGATCACGGTCATATCATCATCGGTAAGTTTGCCCCACTGTTCCTTGGCTTTACCTTTCAACTGTTTCCAGTTACCGCCGATTTCGTCTTTATTCATGATAACATCCTCATCATTCGGTGGGTTTACAGCCCGTTTTGTACCGGACATGGTATTAACTATAGATGAGAATGCTGGTACCGATTCGTTATTCGGAATTTTTAACCATCATACCGATGGGTAAGGCTGAGGCGATTTTCCCGGCTTGCGCTACGCTGAGCCGGGCTACTGAGTTGCCCCGGTAAGCGGCGCGCAACCGCGGGAATTCATAGATGGCCGTGATGAACGGCAATGACTAGCTAAACCAGGTGCCGTGTCGCCAGTGGCGACGCCAGATCAGCGCCAGAGACAGGCCGCGCAGGGCGAGGAACACCGCCAGCGCCAGCCACAGACCGTGGTTACCGAGCAGCGGGACCGAAAGCAGCGTTACAGCAAACCCCGCCGCGGCGACCGCCATGCTGTTCCGCATCTCCGCGCCGCGTGTGGCGCCGATAAACATGCCGTCCAGCAGATAGCACCAGACGCCCACCACCGGCAGGATGGCCTGCCAGATCAGATAGCGATCGGCCAGCTGCTGCAGAGAAGGCAGCGAGGTTAACAACGCGATGATGTACTCCCCCGCCAGGCTATAAATCAGGGCAAACGCCAGCGCCACCATGCCAGACTGCCGGCAGGCCGCCCGCCAGACTTCCAGCAGCTGGCTGCCGTCGCGCGCGCCGTAGGCCTGGCCGGAGTGGGCCTCCACGGCATAGGCAAAACCATCCAGCGCATAGGCGGTAAAGGTCAGCATGGTCATCAGTACCGCATTGACCGCCACAATGTCGCTGCCCAGACGCGCGCCGTACACGGTCAGCGCGCCAAAGCACAGCTGTAGCAGCAGGGAACGCAGCATGATGTCCCGATTCAACGCCAGCAGACGGCGCAGATCCCCGCGCCAGGCGTTTTTCAGCATTGCCAGCGACACGCCGCGCAGCGTCAGCACCCGCTTCGCCATCATCAGGCCAATAATGAGAGTGGCATACTCCGCGGTGACCGTGGCCAGCGCCGCCCCCTGGACGTTCATCCGCAGGCCCATCACCAGCCACAGGTCGAGCACAATATTGAGCAGATTACCGACCACCAGCAGAATCACCGGCGCCCGGGCGTACTGGACTCCCAGCAGCCAGCCGAGCAGCACCAGATTGGCCAGCGAGGCGGGGGCGCTGAGCCAGCGGATTTCGAGAAACCGTCTCGCCTGCTCAAGCACCGCCTCACTGCCGCCGACAATATGCAGAGCGAGGTTAATCAGCGGCAGGCGAAACAGGATGATGAGAACCCCGGCGCCCAGCGCCAGAGCCAGCGGCTGCACCAGCGCCCGCGCCAGTCGCAGCGGATCTTTGGCACCCCAGGCCTGAGCGGTGAGCCCGGTGGTGCTCATGCGCAAAAACAGCAGCAGCATGAAGAGGAAACTGGTAGCCGTCGCCCCAACCGCGACGCCACCGAGGTATACCGGGCTGTCAAGGTGGCCGATCACCGCGGTATCCACCAGCCCCAGCAGCGGGACGGTGATATTGGAGAAAATCATCGGGATCGCAAGGCGCCACAGCGCTTTATCGGCAGCGTTGAGCAGCATGTTCGGAGACCTGATTGAGGACAAACGTCGCAGCGTCATGCATCAGATGACGCTGCGCAGGGGCAGGCGTTACAGCCATTCTCCATTACGGATCACGCCAACGGCCAGACCCTCAATGGTAAAACTCTGCTGACGCAGATCGACAACGATAGGGGTAAATTCGCTGTTTTCCGGCAACAGTTCGACGACGTTACCCTGCTTTTTCAGGCGCTTCACCGTCACTTCGTCGTCAATGCGCGCTACCACTACCTGGCCGTTACGCACGTCCTGGGTTTTGTGGACCGCCAGCAGATCGCCATCAAGGATACCGATGTCTTTCATCGACATGCCGCTGACGCGCAGCAGGAAATCCGCGTTGGGTTTAAACATCGACGGGTCGACCTGATAGTGCCCCTCAATGTGCTGCTGCGCCAGCAGCGGCTCGCCGGCGGCGACGCGGCCGATCAGCGGCAGGCCATGTTCTTCTTCCGTCAGCAGGCGGATACCGCGAGAAGCACCGGAGACGATCTCGATCGCGCCTTTACGCGCCAGCGCTTTCAGGTGTTCTTCCGCCGCGTTTGGGGAACGGAACCCCAAGCGCTGAGCAATTTCCGCACGCGTCGGCGGCATGCCCGTCTGGCTGATATGATCCCGAATGAGATCAAACACCTCTTGCTGCCTGGTCGTTAACGCTTTCATTCCGCCCCCTGGGTGTATATACAGTTATGCTGTGAGTATATACAGCTACCGGTGATTTTGGAACCACATGGCACACAAAAATCGGCAGATTGTTTATATTTTGCGAGGCTTAGCGAAGAACGTTAATGATAATGGCTCCACAGCAGCGTTCCCCAGGTGATCAGTGCGATGATAATCGCCAGCAGGACCGCCGCCGATCCCATGTCTTTGGCGCGCCCTGAAAGCTCATGATATTCCGAGCCTATACGGTCCACGACCGCCTCAATCGCGCTGTTGAGAATTTCGACTATCATCACTAGCAGGACCGACCCAATCAGCAATACGCGGGTAATGGCGTCGACGTCCAGCCAGCAGGCTATCGCGACGGCCACGATGGCGGCGACGCCTTCCTGACGAAACGCGGCCTCGTTGATCCACGCCGCGCGAAATCCTTTCCAGGAGTAACCTGCCGCCTTAATGATTCGGGTTAACCCGGTGGTATTATTGGCCATCACAAAACCTTTTTACGTAAATGACGTCGATGAGTGTACGCGTTTGCCGCGTGGTAACGGAAATTTTGCCCACTTTCTGTTATTCTTGCCGCGCATTTGCATGATTAACCAGAGGCTTCACATCGTTTATGTCCGGCTGGCAACGAATTTACTATAAATTACTGAATTTACCATTACGGGTGCTGGTAAAAAGCAAGTCTATTCCGGCAGAGCCTGCCCAGGAATTAGGACTCGATACCTCGCGTCCGGTCATGTACGTCCTGCCCTATAATTCCAAGGCGGACCTGCTGACGCTGCGCGCCCAATGCCTGGCGCATGATTTACCCGACCCGCTTGAACCGCTGGAGATCGACGGCGCGCTGCTGCCGCGTTACGTATTCATCCACGGTGGGCCGCGCGTGTTTACCTATTACACGCCAAAAGAAGAGTCCATCAAGCTGTTCCACGACTACCTCGATCTGCACCGCAACCATCCGGACCTCGATGTGCAAATGGTGCCGGTTTCGGTGATGTTCGGCCGCTCGCCGGGTCGTGAGAAAGGAGAAGTCAATCCGCCGCTGCGGATGCTGAACGGCATTCAGAAATTTTTCGCCGTCTCCTGGCTCGGCCGCGACAGTTTCGTGCGTTTCTCGCCTTCCGTGTCGCTGCGCCGCATGGCGGATGAGCACGGTACCGATAAGATCATCGCCCAGAAGCTGGCTCGCGTCGCCCGGATGCACTTTGCCCGCCAGCGCCTGGCCGCCGTCGGCCCGCGTCTGCCGGCTCGCCAGGATCTGTTTAATAAACTGCTGGCCTCGAAAGCGATTGCCCGCGCGGTGGAAGACGAAGCGCGCAGCAAGAAAATTTCGCATGAGAAGGCTCAGCAGAACGCTATCGCGCTGATGGAAGAGATTGCCGCGAACTTCTCGTATGAGATGATCCGCCTGACCGACCGCATTCTCGGCTTCACCTGGAACCGCCTGTACCAGGGGATCAACGTGCATAACGCCGAGCGCGTGCGCCAGCTGGCTCACGACGGCCATGAGATTGTCTATGTCCCCTGCCACCGCAGCCACATGGACTATCTGCTGCTCTCCTACGTCCTGTATCATCAGGGCCTGGTGCCACCGCATATCGCGGCGGGCATCAACCTCAACTTCTGGCCTGCCGGGCCGATCTTCCGCCGCCTGGGCGCGTTCTTCATCCGTCGCACCTTTAAGGGCAACAAGCTCTACTCCACCGTGTTCCGTGAATATCTTGGCGAGCTGTTCAGCCGCGGCTATTCCGTCGAGTATTTCGTCGAAGGCGGCCGCTCCCGTACCGGCCGTCTGCTCGATCCGAAGACCGGTACGCTGTCGATGACCATCCAGGCGATGCTGCGCGGCGGCACCCGGCCGATCACTCTGGTGCCTATCTACATCGGCTATGAACACGTGATGGAAGTAGGCACCTACGCTAAAGAGCTGCGCGGCGCCACCAAAGAGAAAGAGAGCCTGCCGCAGATGGTGCGTGGCTTGAGCAAGCTGCGCAACCTTGGCCAGGGCTATGTCAACTTCGGCGAACCACTGCCGCTGATGACCTACCTTAACCACCATGTGCCGGAGTGGCGGGAAGCCATCGACCCGATCGAAGCCATCCGCCCTTCCTGGCTGACGCCAACGGTGAACAACATCGCCGCTGACCTGATGGTGCGCATCAACAACGCCGGCGCGGCCAACGCCATGAACCTGTGCTGCACGGCGCTGCTGGCCTCGCGTCAGCGTTCACTGACCCGGGAGCAGCTCACCCAACAGCTGGAGTGCTACCTCGCGCTGCTGCGCAATGTGCCCTATTCGCCAGATGCGACGACACCTTCCGCTTCGGCCAGCGAGCTTATCGACCACGCGCTGCAAATGAACAAGTTCGAAGTGGAGAAGGACACCATCGGCGATATCATCATCCTGCCGCGCGAGCAGGCGGTGCTGATGACCTACTATCGCAACAACATCGCCCATATGCTGATGATACCGTCGCTGTTAGCCGCCCTGGTGACTCAGCATCGTCAGCTCAGCCGCACCGAAGTGCTGCGCCATGTCGAAACGCTGTATCCGTTCCTCAAGGCCGAGCTGTTCCTGCGCTGGGAGAAAGCAGAGCTGGCCGGGGTGGTGGATGCATTGATTGCCGAGATGCTGCGTCAGGAGCTGATCGTCGTCGATGGCGAGGTGATGAGCCTCAATCCGTCGCACTCTCGCTCCCTGCAACTGCTGGCCGCGGGCGCGCGCGAGACGCTGCAGCGCTATGCCATCACCTTCTGGCTGCTGAGCGCCAACCCGTCAATCAACCGCAGTTCGCTGGAAAAAGAGAGTCGTACCGTGGCCCAGCGCCTGTCGGTGCTGCATGGCATTAACGCGCCGGAGTTCTTCGACAAAGCGGTGTTCAGCACCCTGGTGCTGACCCTGCGCGATGAAGGCTACATTAGCGACACCGGCGATGCCGAGCCGGAAGAGACCCTGAAGGTTTATCGGATGCTGGCGGACTTGATTACGTCGGATGTGCGGCTGACGATTGAAAGCGTCACGCAGGATGACGCGTAACGCGGTGTTTTCTGCCCTCGCTTCCCCCCGATACACCGGGGGGAAGCTGACAGGGGATTACAGGTAGCTCATCGCCAGGCCCAGGAATAGCACCAGCCCGACGTAGTTATTGTTCATAAACGCTTTGAAGCAGTTATCGCGCTCGCGATTGAAGATAAGCTTCTGCTGCCAGCCAAACAGACCTGCCGCGACAAACAACGACCAGTAGTATTCCCAGCCCAGCCCATTCAGCCAGCCCACCGCGCCCATCAGCGCCAGCACGGCCACCTGCAGGATACCGATAATCAGACGATCGTTTTCGCCGAACAGGATCGCCGTGGACTTGATGCCGATCTTCACGTCGTCATCGCGATCCACCATCGCATACTGGGTATCGTAGGCCACCGCCCACAGAATGTTGGCGAGGAACATCAGCCAGCAGCTCAGCGGCAGCGATTCGCTAACGGCCGAGAAGGCCATCGGGATCGACCAGCCAAAGGCGGCCCCCAGCACCACCTGCGGCAGATGAGTGTAGCGCTTCATAAACGGGTAGACCCATGCCAGGGCCAGCGCCGCGACCGACAGCAGAATGGTCATGGTGTTGAGGGTGAGCACCAGCAGGAAGGAGAGCAACACCAGAACGATAAACAGCGTTCGCGCCTCTTTCTCGGTAACGTCGCCGCTCGGTAGCGGACGACGGGCGGTACGCTTTACGTGACCATCAAATTTTCGATCGGCATAGTCATTCACCACGCAGCCGGCGGCGCGCATCAGCCAGACGCCGGCGACGAATACCGCCAGGATCCACAGCGGCGGGACGCCCGGCGAGGCCACCCACAGCGCCCACAGCGTCGGCCACAGCAGCAGCAAAGCGCCGATCGGTTTGTCAGTGCGCATCAGGCGATGAAACGCCAACAGCTTATTCTGCGACAGACTCCACTCCATTTTTTCTTCCTCTTAGTACAACGGCGACGCAGGCAAAAACAGCTCGGTCAGCAGCAGGGGTTTGCCGCTCAGCCGCAGGCGGGAACGACGCCCCCACAGCGCTGCATCGCGACCAATTTCAATAAAATCGCGGGTTAATGTCGACGACGTGAACAGGTATCGGCCCAGCGGGATCTGCCCGAGCTGCTGTAGCGCCAGCTCCGGACCACACAGTGTCGACTCCGGCACCACCGTGCGCCCGGCCAGCCAGGGTTCGCCATCGGCATTGAGTATAATCTCCCGCAGCCAGTAGCGCGGCTCGTCAGGTAGCAGCGCCGCTTCGTCAGTCAGCGCCTCACGCTCAATATACCCTTCGTTAATCAGGGTCACGGTGACCTGCTTTCCTTGTTGCTCAAAGCGCTGGGTCATTGAGTCCTCCAGCAGCAGCCAGTCACTCAGGGGCGGCGCCAGGGATGGCATAACGGCAAAATAGCGCAGCGCACGCAGTCGCGTAAGCGCAGGATGGGACATGCCTGATTCTCCGGTACATAACGTGAAAGCATTGTATCGCAGAATAGGCGGTTGGTGGCGGGCAAACGTCAATATACGATCATTCACGCAACAGCCATGCAACAGGCTGCCGCGCGTGCAAAAAAAGGTACATCCCGAAGGATGCACCTAAAGGCTGTGCCTAAACATCAGCATTGTGGGGAGACGATTACCCCTTGCCTTTTACACTGCTGATAAAGGTGGAACGAGCGGATTTCGAGCCGAGGCGCTCAGCTTCGTTCATCAATTTCAGGGCTTTGTCGATGTCACCTTGTTTCACCGCCTGCTTAATACCGTTGTTGAAGTAGGTTTCGGTATCGCTGAGCATCGGCTCGCTTTTGGCTGCCGGCGCAGCAGCAGCAGCGGCGGCTGGCGCGGCCACCGGCGCGGCGGTATTGCCGACGGTGACCGGACCCGGGCCGGAGGAGCCGAACAGCGGGCCCACCAGCACGCTGGAGGTGCTATTGGTTTTCACTTTCAGCTTCAGCACGCCATCGGTGGTATGTTTAGCGATCGGATCCGGGATATCCGGGGCCGCATTGCCGGCGCCTTTGGCATAGGCTTTCGCCGGATCCAGCAGGGTCGTGGTCTGCTGGAGATCTTTTTCAGTGGTAAACACCAGCACATAGAGTTTTTGCTGGCCCAGCGCCGGGGTCAGGCGCATCACGCCGCCCAGGCGGTCAGCGGTCATGACGCCCGGCTGCTGATAGGTAAAGTAGTTGCTGGGGAAGAACGCCGCTGGCGTCATGTTCTGATCCAGAATCAGCACGTTCGGCGCAAAAATCTGCTTATGTTTGTTCAGTTCGCTGTCGAGCGTCAGGGTCAGCTCACCGATATTGGCCGGTACGCTCCAGGCGGCGACCGGTCCGACGATCCCCGGGACATCCAGGCGTTGACCGCCGGTGGTTAAATCAACGCTCTGCGTCTTTGATTGATCGGCAGGCGTCCAGATCAGCTGCTGCAGCGCGCTGGCTGGAATAGACGGCGCGGCGCTGGTGTTCTGCGGTACAAAGTTAACATCGGCAAGGCTCATCCCCGGCACGCATGCCAACATCCCTGCGGATAAACACAGAGCGACGAGAGTTTTCTTCATTTTCATTCTTCTCACCTTGGATAGCATCGGTTTAGCGGTAGCCAGGCAATAGCGCGCTAACCCTGAATAGTCAGGAGGGGCTGACGCCCCTCCCAGGTTACACCCGTCCTGCGGACGGTATTACCACCACACTTCCATCTGGGCACCGAAGGTAACTTCGCTGTCGTCACCGCGGCTGGAGGTGTACATGCCGCTTCCGCTGCTGTCTTTGGTCTGCAGACCGGAGGCGTTGCTGTAACCCCAGTTTTCATCCCACTTCGCGTAGGTTGCGAAAATACGGATAGCCGGACGAGACCAGACGCTGTTGCCTGCCTGCCACTGTTGAGCCAGAGTAATTTTGTACTGGTTGTTGTTTTCGCTGGTACGCTGGGATTTCACGTTGTCGTAACCGATTTCCAGCTGGGTGCTCATGATCGGCGTCCATTTGTACATCGGACGGACACCCACGGTGTACCAGGTCGAACCGTTTTTGCTGTCCAGGTCCACGTCCTGGTACATCGCCACGTACATCAGGCCCCAGTCATCGTTGAAGTCCATCGCACCGTGATCCAGAACGCGGATCATGCTGCCGTTGTTATCGATGCTGGTCCCTTGAGAGTGGCCGCTGTTCCAGGAGGTCATTGCGTCGGTCGCGTACTGAACGACAAACTTGTTGAAGCCGCCCCAGATGGACTGAGTATGTTCACCGGTCCACATCCAGCCGTCTTTCGACGCGCCGTCTTCCAGGCGGTAGTCATCCTGCGGGTTCGCGCGGCCGTAATCGACGCCTAACTCCAGCACGCCGCCCGGGTTGGTTTCCAGGCCCGCCAGACGGATGTCAAAGACGTCGTTGGCCGTTTTCGCTGCATATTTTTTGGTGTCATCGCTGGAGAAGGTATAAGAACCGCCGCTTTCTGAGTTACGGGTAGCGGCCAGAGAGAGCTTACCGAAGCCAAGGTCAACGTTTTCCAGACCTGCACCCGGGCCGGAGATATCCCAGTAGTAGAAGTCGATCATGTGAACGTCATGACGCTGATAGAAGCGTTTACCCGCCCACAGCGTGGAGCCCGGCAGCCAGTCGATCAGGTTTTTACCCTGGATGTTGGCTTCACGGAACGCCGGAGAGGTGCTTTCCCAGTCATCTTCCTGATTCACGGAATAGGCAACGTTAGTATCGAAATAAAAACTCTTATCCCCTTCTTTCCACAGTTCCTGGCCCAGCTTCAGTTCCGCATAGGTTTCACATTCGTTACCAAGACGGTATTTACTTTGAGCACCGGTCGCTTTGAAGCACTGTTGCTCGCCGCCGCTGCCGGTCCAGCCAATGCCGGAACGCGCGTAGCCATGGAAATCGACAGCCAGCGCCTGAGCAGACATTACGCCTGCTGCGACGGCGACCGCCAGAGGAAGTTTGCGCAGAGTAATCATCATTCTATCTCCTGAGATCATTGCTTTTCTTTGAACGCTTCGCCGGTGTACCGCCTGCCGGGTTCGCGCCTTTTTTTAATGGGAAGCCTTACACGCCCGGCTCTTTATGCAGCCGACGACAAGCGGTGCCATCCTCACGGAATAAGTGGCAACGTTCTGGCGGCAAACCGATGGCGAATGTGGCTCCCTCTTCTACCAACACCACGTCGTTCTGGCGGTAAACCAGGTTCTGACGGATGGCGGGGATCTGGATATGAATTTGCGTTTCATGACCGAGCTGTTCGACGACCTGAACCTCGCCTTCGAGGGTCACATCGGCGATATCGCTGGGCAGTAAATGCTCCGGGCGGATACCTAAGGACATGTTGGCGCCCACCTGAACGTTGGCGCTGTCCACCGGCAGCCAGACTTGCTGACGGTTCGGCAGTTCTACCTGCACCTGATCGATAGCCGTCGCCGTGACTTTGACCGGCAGGAAGTTCATCTTCGGCGAACCGATAAAGCCGGCAACGAAGCGGTCAGCCGGATAGTGATAGAGCTCCAGCGGTTTCCCGACCTGCGCCACACGGCCGGCGTCCAGAACCACGATCTTGTCGGCGAGGGTCATCGCTTCCACCTGATCGTGGGTGACATAAATCATGGTGCGGGCCAGTCGCTTATGCAGACGGGAGATCTCGATACGCATCTGGACGCGCAGGGCGGCATCCAGGTTAGAGAGCGGTTCATCCAGCAGGAAGACGCTTGGCTCTGCCACCAGCGTACGACCGATCGCCACACGCTGGCGCTGACCACCGGAAAGCGCTTTCGGTTTACGCTCCAGGAGATGCGCCAGCTGTAAGACCTCAGCCACCTGAGTCACACGCTGGTTAATAACCTCTTTTTTCGCGCCGGCCAGCTTGAGGCCGAAAGACATATTTTCGGCAACGGAAAGATGGGGATAAAGCGCATATGACTGGAATACCATGCCGATGCCACGTTCGGCTGGCGGCACGTCGTTCATCCGGGTATCGCCAATAAACAGATCGCCACTGGTGACGGTTTCCAGTCCGGCAATCATACGCAGCAGGGTGGATTTGCCGCAGCCCGACGGTCCAACAAACACGACGAACTCCCCATCCTGGATCTCGAGATTGATATCTTTAGATACCACCACGTCGCCCCAGGCTTTCGTTACATTTCGCAGCTGTACGCTCGCCATGCCCTTCTCCCTTCGTTACAACCTGTCACTTAAAGACACATTCAAGATGGGTCGACTATGCGGCATTCCTTAGGCTGGCAAATCCTCCACCCCCCGGCTTTTTTATGGGGGAGGAGATGGGAGGATGAGAGATTGCCTCTCGCCGCGGGGGATGGCGGACGCAGCGTGATTTCGTGATGGGGACGACAAAATTGGGCACTTTTTTCTGTGCTCCAGGACGCAATACGGCCGTTTTTGCAATGGAGATCACACAACCAGCGGGTGGGGCGTAGACCTGGGGAGGATGGAAAGGGGTTGTTAAAAAAGGAAACTCATCATCGTTAAGCCACCGAAGTGTATCCACGAGTACATCACCAAATAGGACGGGTATATGAAAATCAAAACTGGCGCTCGCATCCTCGCGCTGTCAGCACTGACCACGATGATGTTTTCCGCCTCTGCCCTCGCAAAAATTGAAGAAGGTAAGCTGGTTATCTGGATTAACGGCGACAAAGGCTATAACGGCCTCGCTGAAGTGGGTAAAAAGTTTGAAAAAGACACCGGCATTAAAGTTTCCGTAGAGCATCCGGACAAGCTGGAAGAGAAGTTCCCGCAGGTTGCGGCGACCGGCGACGGCCCGGACATCATCTTCTGGGCGCATGACCGTTTCGGCGGCTACGCACAGTCCGGCCTGCTGGCTGAAATCACCCCGGACAAAGCGTTCCAGGACAAACTCTATCCCTTCACCTGGGATGCCGTGCGCTTTAACGGCAAACTGATCGCCTATCCGGTGGCGGTTGAAGCCCTGTCCCTGATTTATAACAAGGACCTGGTGCCGAACCCGCCGAAAACCTGGGAAGAGATCCCGGCGCTGGATAAAGCGCTGAAAGCGAAAGGTAAGAGCGCGCTGATGTTCAACCTGCAAGAACCGTACTTCACCTGGCCGCTGATAGCTGCCGACGGCGGGTACGCCTTCAAGTTTGAAAACGGCAAATATGACGTGAAAAACGTCGGCGTAGACAGCGCAGGCGCGAAAGCGGGTCTCACCTTCCTGGTTGACCTGATCAAGAACAAGCACATGAATGCCGACACGGATTACTCCATCGCGGAAGCCGCCTTCAACAAAGGCGAAACCGCCATGACCATCAACGGTCCGTGGGCGTGGTCTAACATTGATAAGAGCAAGGTTAATTACGGCGTCGCCCTGCTGCCGACCTTTAAAGGCAAACCATCGAAACCGTTCGTTGGCGTGCTGAGCGCCGGTATCAACGCCGCCAGCCCGAACAAAGAGCTGGCGAAAGAGTTCCTCGAAAACTACCTGATGACCGATCAGGGTCTGGAAGCGGTTAACAACGACAAACCGCTGGGTGCTGTCGCGCTGAAATCCTTCCAGGAGAAACTGGAAAAAGATCCGCGCATCGCCGCCACCATGGCGAACGCCCAGAATGGCGAAATCATGCCTAACATCCCGCAGATGTCTGCCTTCTGGTATGCCGTTCGTACCGCGGTTATCAACGCCGCCAGCGGTCGCCAGACGGTCGATGCTGCACTGAAGGATGCACAGAGCCGTATCACCAAGTAAGAAAACGGCGGGTGGCGCTTGCGCTTACCCGCCCTACCACTACGGCTCGGACCGTAGGTCAGGTAAGCGAAGCGCCGCCTGACAAATAAGTTTTCACCGCTGTAGAGGATGATCCCCATGGATGCCGTTAAAAAGAAACACTGGTGGCAAAGTCCGCAACTCACATGGTCTGTGATTGGCTTACTGTGCCTGCTGGTGGGTTACCTTGTTGTTTTGATGTACGCCCAGGGGGAGTACCTGTTCGCCATCATGACGCTGATTTTAAGCTCAGTTGGCCTGTATATTTTCGCTAATCGCAAGGCTTATGCCTGGCGCTATGTCTATCCCGGCCTCGCCGGCATGGGTCTGTTCGTCCTGTTTCCGCTGATCTGTACCATTGCCATCGCCTTCACTAACTACAGCAGCACCAACCAGCTGACCTTTGAACGTGCGCAGCAGGTGCTGATGGATCGCTCTTTCCAGGCTGGCAAAGCCTATAACTTCACGCTGATCCCGGCGGGGGACGAGTGGAAACTGGCCCTGACCGACGGCGAGAGCGGTAAAAACTACCTTTCCGACGCTTTTAAATTCGGCGGTGAGCAGAAGCTGGCGTTAAAAGAAACCGATGCCCTGCCGGAAGGCGAGCGCGTCAGCCTGCGCGTCATTACCCAGAACCGCACCGCGCTGAACCAACTGACCGCGGTGCTGCCGGATGACAGCAAAGTGATCATGAGCTCGCTGCGTCAGTTCTCTGGCACTCAACCGCTGTATACGCTTAGCGAAGATGGGGTGCTGACCAACAATCAGACCCACGTTAAATACCGCCCGAACAATGACGTAGGCTTCTACCAGGCGATTAACGCCGACGGCAGCTGGGGCACTGAAAAGCTGAGCCCGGGCTACACCGTGACGATCGGCTGGGATAACTTCACTCGCGTCTTCCAGGACGAAGGTATCCAGAAACCGTTCTTCGCTATTTTCGTCTGGACCGTGGTGTTCTCGGTGCTGACGGTGATTTTGACCGTAGCCGTGGGAATGGTGCTGGCTTGTCTGGTGCAGTGGGAAGCACTGAAAGGCAAAGCAATTTACCGCGTCCTGTTGATTCTGCCGTATGCCGTACCGTCGTTTATTTCGATTCTGATTTTCAAAGGGCTGTTCAACCAGAGCTTTGGTGAAATCAATATGATGCTCAGCGCGCTGTTCGGCATTAAGCCGGCCTGGTTTAGCGACCCGACCACCGCGCGCACCATGATCATCATCGTCAATACCTGGCTGGGCTATCCGTACATGATGATCCTGTGCATGGGGTTGCTGAAGGCGATTCCGGACGATCTGTACGAAGCGTCGGCGATGGATGGCGCCGGTCCGTTCCAGAACTTCTTTAAAATTACGCTGCCGCTGCTGATCAAACCGCTGACACCGCTGATGATCGCCAGCTTCGCCTTTAACTTTAACAACTTCGTGCTGATTCAGCTGTTGACCAACGGTGGTCCGGACCGTCTCGGCACCACCACCCCGGCCGGTTATACCGACCTGCTGGTGAGCTACACCTATCGCATCGCCTTTGAAGGCGGCGGCGGTCAGGACTTCGGCCTGGCGGCGGCTATCGCAACGCTTATCTTCCTGCTGGTTGGCGCGTTAGCGATTGTGAATCTGAAAGCCACACGCATGAAGTTTGATTAATTGGAATTACCAGGCGTTATTGGCGCGGACAGTTTGGACTCGGCCAGCGCGGAAGAACCGGAGCGTACACGTAGTACGTGAGGATTCTGAGCACTGCCCGAGTTCAAAATGGCAAGCAAAATAGCCTGGAGCGAAGTCAAGGGGAGTAAAATTACAATGGCTATGGTCCAACCCAAATCGCAGAAGCTACGTTTATTTACTACGCATCTCCTGCTACTGATTTTTATCGCGGCGATTATGTTTCCGCTGCTGATGGTTATCGCCATCTCGCTGCGCGAGGGTAACTTCGCCACCGGCAGCCTGATCCCGGATACCATCTCCTGGGAACACTGGCGTCTGGCGTTAGGCTTCAGCGTCGAACACGCCGATGGCCGCGTCACGCCGCCGCCGTTCCCGGTGCTGCTGTGGCTGTGGAACTCGATTAAGGTCGCCGGCATTACCGCGATCGGTATCGTCGCCCTCTCCACCACCTGCGCCTACGCTTTTGCCCGTATGCGCTTCCCGGGGAAAGCGACCCTGCTGAAAGGGATGCTGATTTTCCAGATGTTCCCGGCGGTGCTGTCGCTGGTGGCCCTGTATGCGTTGTTTGACCGCCTGGGCCAGTACATCCCGTTCGTCGGCCTCAACACCCACGGCGGCGTGATCTTCGCTTATATGGGCGGTATCGCGCTGCACGTCTGGACGATTAAAGGCTACTTCGAAACCATCGATGGTTCGCTGGAAGAAGCGGCGGCGCTGGATGGCGCGACCCCATGGCAGGCTTTCCGCCTCGTGCTGCTGCCGCTGTCGGTGCCGATTCTGGCGGTGGTGTTTATTCTGTCGTTCATCGCGGCCATCACCGAAGTGCCCGTCGCCTCGCTGCTGCTGCGCGATGTGAACAGCTATACCCTGGCGGTAGGTATGCAACAGTATCTCAACCCGCAGAACTATCTGTGGGGCGACTTCGCCGCTGCGGCGGTGCTCTCCGCCATCCCGATCACGGTCGTCTTCCTGCTGGCGCAGCGCTGGCTGGTTAACGGCCTGACGGCGGGTGGGGTGAAAGGTTAAGTTTTTTTTGTAACACCGGCCCCAAATTTCAGATGAGGGCCGACGGTCTAGCCGCAATACACGACCCCAACCGGGTATTGTCGCCGTCGCCCTCAGCTGAAAAAGTAAGGCCAATGCCACTGCTATCCTCAACTGGACCCTACATAAATTTTATTTGTGACTGTTGGTCAGCGGCCCTGGAGGCCGCTTTTTTTTATTCGCGTTTCAGGCGATTGGAGTTACACAGCCAGAGCGTAATCACCAGGATCAGGATCGCAGCAGAGTAAATCAGCACCGCCATCGGCGACTCATGGTCGATGATAATCAGGCGCACAATCGCGGTGATGCCGATATAGACGAAATAGCGCAGCGGGAAGTGGAACCCCGACTGAAAATACTTGACGATCAGCGCGATAAACTCGAAGTAGAGGAAGTAGACCACCAGACCTTCCACCAGCCGGTACTTACTGGTCGGCTCCGGGGTAAAGAGGACATCGGCCAGATGCAGCGTCTCTTTCCCGAGGAAGACGATCAAAATAATCCCCAGGCACAGCAGCCCAAGATTCAAAACCGTTTGCATCGCGGTGGCGATAAAATTCACCAGCGGACGATAAACCGACGACATAAATACCCCTCATCATTATGCTTCTTTGAGACCTGTATAACGCAAAAATGTGATCCAGATCGACATTATTCGCTAACTTTTTGCCACCACCGGCGAAGATGTAACAATCACAGCCCAGACGGACGGGTTAAAAAGGAAACAACCATGCTGAAGATTCGTACCGCACGCGCAGAGGATGCGGCTTTACTCAATGAAATGGGCAATGCCAGCTATCGCCATCACTTTGCTCACCTCTGGCATAACGCCGACGAGCTGGCGTGCTACCTGCAACAAGAGTATTCCCTGGCCTCGCTGCAACGCAGCCTGACCGATTCCCAGTGCTGTTGGTTGATTGCTGAAGCCCCCCACCCTGTCGGCTTTGCGAAATACGCCTGTCGTCAGGCGATAAGTCCTGAAGGTCCGTTCGGTACGCTGTTGCATAAGCTCTACCTACTGCCTGACACAACGGGCCGCCGCTACGGCGAGCAGATATTTCGCGCCGTCGAGGCGAGAGCAAAAGCGGCCAGTGAACGCTGGCTGTGGCTGGAAGTGCTCGCCGATAACCCCGCTGCGCGCCGTTTTTACGAACGTCAGGGGATGCAGCACGTGAAAGATGTCGCATTTCATTCCGCCAGCCAACAAAGCACCTTACATATTCTGGCCAAACCGATCTGAGAGGCACTATGCATACCCTTCGGGAAACGGCGATCCGCAACGTCACCAGCGGTGAGAACGTGGTGATCTACCAGCCCGCCAACCTGTACGACTGTGTCCTTGGCGATAACGTCTTCGTCGGGCCGTTCGTTGAGATCCAGGGCAATACCCGCATTGGCGCGAACAGTAAAATTCAGTCCCATACTTTTATCTGCGAGTACGTCACCATTGGCCAGCGCTGCTTTATCGGTCACGGCGTGATGTTTGCCAACGACCTGTTTCGCGACGGCAAACCGAATGCCGACCGCGCCAGCTGGGGGCGAATTGAGATTGGCGATGACGTGTCGATCGGCAGCGGCGCCACGATTCTGGCCGTCAGCATCTGCGATGGGGTGGTGATAGGCGCAGGCAGCGTGGTAACGAAGTCCATTACCGAGAAAGGGGTGTGGGCGGGGAATCCGGCGAGGCTGCTGCGGCGGCTATAAATAAAAATGCCGACCAAAGGGTCGGCATTCCGTCTTAGTTGCGCAAGCGTTATGCGCGCCAGGCTTTATAACGGTTAATCAGGCCGTTAGTCGAGCTGTCGTGGCTGCTAACTTCGCTGCCGTCTTTCAGCTCCGGCAGGATGCGGTTAGCCAGCTGTTTGCCCAGCTCAACGCCCCACTGGTCAAAGGTGAAGATGTTGAGGATCGCCCCCTGGGTGAAGATCTTGTGTTCATACAGGGCAATCAACGCCCCGAGGCTGAACGGGGTGATTTCACGCAGCAGGATGGAGTTCGTCGGGCGGTTGCCTTCGAACACTTTGAACGGCACCACGTGCTCCAGGGTCGCCGGATCTTTACCCTGATCGCGGTATTCCTGCTCGACCACTTCACGGGATTTACCGAAAGCCAGGGCCTCGGTCTGAGCGAAGAAGTTGGACAGCAGCTTCGGATGATGGTCGGACAGCGGGTTGTGGGTGATAGCTGGGGCGATGAAATCGCACGGTACCATTTTGGTGCCCTGGTGGATCAGCTGGTAGAACGCGTGCTGACCGTTGGTGCCCGGCTCACCCCAGATGATCGGGCCAGTCTGGTAGTCTACCGCGTGGCCGTTACGGTCAACATACTTACCGTTGGACTCCATGTTGCCCTGCTGGAAGTAGGCGGCAAAACGGTGCATGTACTGGTCGTACGGCAGAATCGCTTCGGTTTCTGCTCCGAAGAAGTTGTTGTACCAGATACCGATCAGCGCCAGCAGCACCGGCAGGTTTTTCTCCGCCGGGGTGGTGGAGAAGTGTTTATCCATCGCATGCGCGCCGGACAGCAGCTCAACGAAGTTGTCGAAGCCCACGGAGAGAATGATGGACAGGCCAATCGCCGACCACAGGGAGTAGCGGCCGCCAACCCAGTCCCAGAATTCGAACATGTTGGCGGTGTCGATGCCGAACTCGCCAACTGCTTTCGCGTTGGTAGAGAGCGCGGCGAAGTGTTTAGCCACGTGCTTGTCGTCGCCCGCGGTCGCCAGGAACCAGTCGCGCGCGCTGTGGGCGTTGGTCATGGTCTCCTGGGTGGTGAAGGTCTTGGACGCCACCAGGAACAGGGTCGTTTCCGGATCCACGTTCTTCAGCACTTCGGCGATGTGGGTGCCATCGACGTTGGAGACAAAGTGCATGTTGAGGTGGTTTTTGTACGGACGCAGCGCTTCGGTGACCATGAACGGACCGAGGTCGGAACCGCCGATACCAATGTTAACCACGTCGGTGATCGGTTTGCCGGTATAGCCTTTCCAGCTACCGGAGATAATCGCTTCTGAGAAGGTTTTCATCTTCTCCAGCACAGCGTTCACTTCCGGCATCACATCTTTGCCATCAACCACAATCGGCGTATTGCTGCGGTTGCGCAGCGCGACGTGCAGTACCGCACGGTCTTCGGTACGGTTGATCTTTTCGCCGGAGAACATCGATTTAATGGCGCCTGCCAGATCGGTCTCTTTCGCCAGATCCTGCAGTTTAGCCAGCGTCTCTTCGGTGATGCGGTTTTTGGAGAAGTCCACCAGCATCAGATCGTCGAACGTCGCGGAAAACTTAGAAAAACGGTCGCTATCTTTGGCGAACAGCTCGCTGATAGTGACATCTTTCATTTCGTCGAAGTGTTTCTGTAATGCCTGCCAGGCAGAGGTCTGCGTTGGGTTGATGTTTTTCATTAGCAATACTCTTCTGATTTGAGATTGTGACTTCGGTCGATTGTAGCGCCGGTGACGGAAAATTGTGATGATTTTTGTGACTTGTCCCTGACGCCGGTCAGGAATCGGGTCAAAACGGAGTAAAAAGCCCCATTAGTATAGCTATCATAAGGCTTTTTTCTGTTAGCCGCAGGGGCATGAAAAATCCGCATAACCGCAGCGTTGACATAGCTGGTGTTAAGCCTTTATATATCCGCAGTGCTTACGTATTGGTAGGTATCTATTGCTCGCGCATTTCACGCTACAGCGAAAGGGTATTCGCGGGGGATATAATGTCCCTGTTCCCCCGGCCAGGTGAAAGACGTCGGTAATTGCCAGAAGAGGTGCGTTGCCCAGGTAACCGTATTGGAGGAACCAGTCCGGGGAAAATACGTGAGGGGGAGCAACGCCGAGGTGAAAGAGCGTCTGGTCACGCTCCTCACCGGCCACAGGGGCTGAATCCCCTGGGTTGTCACCAGAAACGTTCGCAGTCGGGCGTTTCATACCCGAACACCTCAGCGCCCAGAGCGGTGAGTCGGGTCTACAAGGTGGAGCACTTCTGGGTGACATCGTAGTTGTTTATCACTCTGCGCCACCCTGTTTATCGCTCTTCCCTTGTGCCATGGCTGAATAATTTGGCCTGGCTTATTAAGACATTTTGTTGCGATCCGGCGGCGTCCAGCCCCTGCCACGATCGGTGTTCAGGAATCGTTTTAATAAGTCAGGCCCCCTGACACGAGGTTGTTATGACAGATCTAGTCGTCGCCAAATTTGGCGGCACCAGCGTTGCCGATTTTGACGCTATGAACCGCAGCATCGATGTGGCGCTGCTCGATGCCAATACCCGTATTGTTGTGCTCTCCGCCTCCGCCGGCGTGACCAACATTCTGGTGGCCTTAGCGGGAGGGCTGGAACCCACCGAACGTTTTTCCCAGCTGGATGCTCTGCGCCAGATCCAGTTCAATATTCTGGAGCGTTTGCGCTATCCCAACGTGATCCGCGAAGAGATTGAGCGCCTGCTGGAAAATATCACGACGCTGGCGGAAGCCGCCGCGCTCGCCTCCTCGACCGCCCTGACCGACGAACTGGTCAGCCATGGCGAACTGATGTCCACCCTGCTGTTTGTAGAAATTCTGCGTGAACGCGGTATTCAGGCGCAGTGGTTTGACGCCCGTAAAGTGCTGCGCACTAACGATCGCTTTGGCCGCGCCGAACCGGACATCGCCGCCGTCGCCGAACTGACCCAGCAGCAGCTGGCGCCGCGCCTGGTGGAAGGCCTGGTGGTGACGCAGGGCTTTATCGGCAGCGAAGCGAAAGGCCGAACCACCACCCTCGGCCGCGGCGGTAGCGATTATACCGCCGCTCTGCTCGGCGAAGCGCTGAATGCCACCCGCGTCGATATCTGGACCGATGTGCCCGGGATCTATACGACCGATCCGCGCGTGGCGCCAGCGGCGAAACGCATCGACGTCATCGCCTTTGAAGAGGCAGCGGAAATGGCCACCTTTGGCGCCAAAGTGCTGCACCCGGCGACCCTGCTGCCCGCTGTGCGCAGCGATATCCCGGTGTTTGTCGGCTCCAGTAAAGAGCCTAAAGCGGGCGGTACGCTGGTGTGTAAAACCACCGAGAACCCGCCACTGTTCCGCGCGCTGGCGCTGCGTCGCCGCCAGACGCTGCTGACGCTGCACAGCCTGAATATGCTGCACTCCCGCGGCTTCCTCGCCGAGGTATTCGGCATTCTGGCGCGCCATAATATCTCCGTCGATTTGATCACCACCTCCGAAGTGAGCGTGGCCCTGACCATGGACACCACCGGCTCGACCTCTGCGGGCGATACCCTGCTGACCCAGGCGCTGCTGACCGAGCTCTCCTCGCTGTGCCGCGTGGAAGTGGAGGAAGACCTGGCGCTGGTGGCCCTGATTGGCAATGAGCTGTCGAAAGCCTGCGGCGTCGGCAAAGAGGTCTTTGGCGTCCTCGAGCCGTTTAACATCCGCATGATTTGCTATGGCGCCTCCAGCCATAACCTCTGCTTCCTGGTGCCTGGCGCCGATGCGGAGAAGGTGGTGCAGAAGCTGCATCATAATTTGTTTGAATAAAATTTCTTAGCACGATAAACAATACCTATAGCCGGGCTCGAACCCGGCTTTTTTATAACAACATCAACACAACCAGCGGACCTGCTCGCCGCCCCATCGGGATGACGCGGCCCGGTTCGCGTATCGCAAGGAACACAACATGCTCGCAACTCTGACGCGGCTGTTCCCGTTATGGGCACTGCTGCTCTCCGTTCTGGCCTATTACACTCCCACCACCTTCACCCCAATTGGCCCATGGGTCACCACCCTGCTGATGCTGATCATGTTCGGTATGGGTGTGCATCTGAAGCTGGAGGATTTCAAACGCGTCCTGTCGCGCCCGGCGCCGGTCGCTGCAGGGATCTTTCTCCATTATCTGGTGATGCCGCTCGCCGCCTGGCTGCTGGCGCTGCTGTTTCATATGCCGCCGGAGCTTTCCGCCGGGATGGTGCTGGTCGGCAGCGTCGCCAGCGGGACTGCCTCCAACGTGATGATCTTTCTTGCCAAAGGGGATGTGGCGCTGTCGGTGACCATCTCCTCGGTCTCCACTCTCGTCGGCGTCGTGGCGACACCGCTGCTCACCCGTCTGTACGTCGACGCGCATATTCAGGTCGACGTCATGGGCATGTTGCTCAGCATTCTGCAGATTGTGGTCATCCCCATCGCGCTGGGACTGATTGTCCATCATCTGCTGCCGAAGGTGGTGAAAGCGGTAGAGCCGTTCCTGCCCGCTTTCTCGATGGTATGCATACTGGCGATCATCAGCGCGGTGGTGGCGGGTTCCGCCGCCCATATCGCCTCCGTCGGCCTGGTGGTGATTATCGCGGTGATCCTGCATAACACCATTGGCCTGCTTGGCGGCTACTGGGGCGGACGTCTGTTTGGTTTTGATGAATCCACCTGCCGTACGCTGGCGATCGAGGTGGGGATGCAGAACTCTGGCCTGGCGGCCGCGCTGGGTAAAATTTACTTCGGCCCGCTGGCGGCGCTGCCAGGCGCACTGTTCTCCGTCTGGCATAACCTGTCCGGTTCGCTGCTGGCCGGGTACTGGTCAGGAAAGCCTATCGCCAAAAAAGCCGACAAGCGCTGAGCGTGATACGTCCGGGCGCAGGCCCGGGCGTGTGCGTTATCCAATCTGCAAACGTACTGGTTTACCTAACTTCATTAACATCATGACTAACGCATCCAGGGTAAACTTACTGGTTTTCTGATTGACCACATCTGAAATACGCGGGCGCGAAATGCTCAACTTCGCGGCAGCATCGGCCTGCTTCAATTGATGTTCATCTATCCACTCAGCGATTTCCTGCATTAACTGTCGTTTAAGCGCCATCAACTGCTCAACTTCTTTTTCCGCTTGTCCCCGAAGCTGCTCTGCGTCAGCATCATCAAAGCCCAGTTCACTGAATATATTGCTCTCTTCAGAGGTCACATGACGAATACCATCCACCCTCTTACGATTCATTTATGACTCCTGTGTTCCTGCTGTATAACCTGCAAACGGTTTCTGACAATCTGTTTTTCGTGTTCGGCGGTACGTCGCGTCTTTTTGTTAAAACAGTGCAGGACATATATCGCCTCTGCAAAACGGGCCAGATAAATTACCCGATATGCACCGGAAAAGTGGCGCAGGCGGATTTCTTCAACGCCCCGCCCCAGTTGAGGTATCGCTTTCCAGTCCGCAGCCTCTAAACCCGACTGTAAACGATAAAGCTGGAATCCGGCATCTCTGCGGACGTCCTCAGGAAACTGGCGCAGATCGTCAAAGGAAGAGCCCATCCAGACGATACGCCTTAATCTCTGTTGCTGATTGAGCATACCACATCCTTGTATAAAATTTTATACATCACCCACCCAAAATTTGTCGTCATTGGACGGTAGACGTGCCATTACCCTAAGCCAGACCCGCTCACTGGTCACGAACGAGGGAAATATTCTGCGAGGCGCTTTCCGGATGCGTTCTATTTTGCGCTGATTGCCGTACACTGGGTGCTCTGGTCTGACTGAGGGCACCACCATGGCACTCCCCCGTATTACACAAAAAGAGATGACCGAGCGCGAACAGCGCGAATTGAAAACGCTGCTTGACCGCGCGCGCATTGCGCATGGCCGCCCGCTGAGCAATGCGGAAACGAACAGCGTGAAAAAGGAATATATCGATAAGCTGATGGCGCAGCGTGAAGCGGAAGCGAAGAAAGCCCGCCAGGTGAAAAAACAGCAGGCTTATAAAACGGATAAGGAAGCGACCTTTTCCTGGTCGGCGAATACGCCGACCCGCGGCAGGCGTTAACGCCCTTTCTTTTTACGTCCCGGCTGGGTGAAACGTTTCCCGTTAGCAGCCGGGCGGCCCTTATCGTTGCTATTTTCCATCTTCACCACCGGGCGCTTGATGCCGGGAGTCGCCGCTTTGGCCTTCGGCCTGGCTTTCGGCTTCGCTTCGGAAGAGGAGTTTTCAATCAGCTTGAACAGGTCGATCAGCTCATCATCGGTTAGATCACGCCATTCACCCAAGGGGATCCCCGTCAGGCTCACGTTCATGATCCGCGTACGCTCAAGCTTCGTCACTTCATAGCCAAAGTGCTCGCACATACGACGGATCTGGCGATTCAGCCCCTGCACCAGAGTGATGCGGAAAACGAACGGCGCCTCTTTCTTCACTTTACATTTTTTCGTCACCGTCCCGAGAATCGGCACCCCCGCGCCCATCCCGCGAATGAACTCATCGGTCACTGGCTTATCGACCGTCACCAGATACTCTTTTTCATGGTCGTTGCCGGCACGCAGGATCTTGTTCACCAGATCACCGTGGTTGGTGAGGAAGATCAGCCCCTGAGAATCTTTATCCAGACGGCCAATAGGGAAGATACGCTTGCTGTGGTTGACGAAGTCGACAATATTGTCGCGTTCGCCATCTTCGGTGGTGCTCACAATACCGACCGGCTTATTCAGCGCAATCAGCACCAGATCATCCGCTTCACGCGGCTCAATCAACCGTCCGTTCACTTTGACCAGGTCACCAGGCTTCACCTGATCGCCAATGGTGGCGCGCTTGCCATTGATAAAGACGTTGCCTTGTTCAATAAAGCGGTCCGCTTCGCGACGCGAGCAGATGCCGCTTTCGCTGATGTATTTATTTAATCGGGTTGATGAGTCGGGCAGCATAGATTCTCCTGTAAAAGCGAAATATACCCTACCTTGTGGGCGAGAAAAAAGATGTGCCTTTGCGCCCTCCGGCGCAAGGTGTGATCGACTACGCCTTTTTTCACAAAAGTGTCCCGCTCAACGCCTGGCAACTTTGCATGATGAAATATCACAGAATCAGCGATTTAGCGTGCAATGCACAAAGGTGCCAACAACCCGCTATTGATAACGCAAATGTGCAAGATTATTCGCCAGATTAGGGTGATGAAATAAAAGAAAATCGCTTTAAACGGTGGCTCTAATAGGGTTATATCAGATCAACAGCACAAACCCGCGATTTGCACAAATGTGCAGGAGCCTGCAGATGACCATGGAAAACAGCGATGATATCCGGTTGATTGTCAAAATCGCCCAGCTCTATTACGAGCAGGATATGACTCAGGCGCAAATCGCTCGCGAGCTGGGGATCTATCGCACCACCATCAGTCGCCTGCTGAAGCGCGGCCGCGAGCAGGGCATTGTTACCATCGCCATCAACTATGACTACAATGAAAACCTGTGGCTCGAGCAACAGCTCAAGCAAAAATTTGGCCTGAAAGAGGCGGTGGTTGCCAGCAGCGATGGGCTGCTGGAAGAAGAACAGCTGAGTGCGATGGGCCAGCATGGCGCCCTGCTTGTCGATCGGTTGCTGGAGCCAGGCGATATCATCGGTTTTTCATGGGGCCGCGCCGTGCGTTCGCTGGTGGAGAACCTGCCGCAGGCCAGCCAGTCACGCCAGGTGATCTGCGTCCCCATCATCGGCGGACCTTCCGGTAAACTGGAGAGCCGCTACCATGTGAACACCTTAACCTACGGCGCGGCAGCCAGACTGAAAGCGGAATCCCACCTTGCCGATTTTCCAGCCCTGCTGGATAACCCGCTGATCCGCAACGGCATCATGCAGTCCCAGCACTTTAAAACCATCTCATCCTACTGGGACAGCCTGGATGTGGCGCTGGTGGGTATTGGTTCACCGGCCATTCGCGACGGCGCAAACTGGCACGCCTTCTACGGCAGCGAAGAGAGCGACGATCTCAACGCCCGCCACGTCGCCGGGGATATCTGTTCGCGTTTCTACGATATTAACGGCGGGTTAGTCGATACCAATATGAGCGAAAAAACCCTGTCGATCGAAATGGCGAAGCTGCGCCAGGCTCGCTATTCCATCGGCATCGCCATGGGGGAAGAGAAATACTCTGGCATTCTTGGCGCATTGCACGGACGCTATATTAATTGTCTGGTGACAAACAGAGAAACGGCTGAGTTATTACTGAAATAACACACAGGATATGATTTCACGCAGCACCCGCTGCGGGGGATCCCTTTATCTAAAGAAATGGGAGTGAATAATGAATACCTGGTTAAATTTAAAAGATAACGTCATTATCGTGACCGGCGGCGCCTCGGGAATTGGGCTGGCCATTGTCGATGAATTATTATCACAAGGTGCTCATGTCCAGATGATTGATATTCATGGCGGCGATCGTCATCACAATGGCGATAATTATCACTTCTGGCCGACGGATATTTCCAGCGCGACAGAGGTGCAACAGACTATCGATGCCATTATTCAGCGCTGGTCGCGTATTGATGGTTTGGTCAATAACGCTGGCGTGAATTTCCCGCGTTTATTAGTCGACGAAAAAGCACCGGCCGGCCGCTATGAATTAAACGAAGCCGCTTTTGAAAAAATGGTCAATATCAACCAGAAAGGGGTGTTTTTCATGTCGCAGGCGGTGGCGCGTCAAATGGTCAAACAGCGCGCCGGTGTGATTGTCAATGTCTCTTCGGAGAGCGGCCTGGAAGGCTCTGAAGGTCAAAGCTGCTACGCCGCGACCAAGGCCGCGCTCAACAGCTTTACCCGCTCCTGGTCCAAAGAATTGGGTAAATATGGGATCCGCGTGGTCGGCGTTGCGCCGGGGATCCTCGAAAAAACCGGTCTGCGGACACCGGAATATGAAGAGGCGCTGGCCTGGACGCGCAATATCACCGTCGAGCAACTTCGCGAGGGATATACCAAAAACGCCATTCCCATCGGGCGGGCAGGAAAGCTCTCGGAAGTGGCTGATTTTGTTTGCTATCTCTTGTCAGCGCGCGCCAGCTACATCACCGGAGTCACCACTAACATTGCCGGCGGAAAAACGCGCGGTTAAGGAGGCAGTATGGTTCACGCTATCTTCTGCGCCCACGGCCAGCTGGCCGGGGCCATGCTTGATTCGGTATGCATGGTCTACGGCGAGGTTAACGTCAGCGCCGTCGCGTTTGTCCCCGGCGAAAACGCGGCGGATATCGCCATTAACCTGGAAAAGTTAGTAAGCGCCCACACCGATGAGGAGTGGGTAATCGCGGTAGATTTGCAGTGCGGAAGCCCATGGAATGCCGCAGCTGGGCTGGCAATGCGTCACCCGCAGATCCGGGTGATTAGCGGCCTGTCGCTGCCGCTGGCGCTCGAGCTGGTGGATAACCAGCATACCCTGAGCGCCGATGACTTATGCCAGCATCTGCAGGCCATCGCCAGTCAGTGCTGTGTGGTCTGGCAGCAGCCAGAAACCGTTGAGGAGGAGTTCTGATGCAAATTACCCTCGCCCGTATTGATGACCGACTGATTCATGGCCAGGTCACCACCGTGTGGTCAAAAGTCGCCAACGCCCAGCGGATAATTATCTGCAATGACGATGTATTTAACGATGAGGTTCGCCGGACCCTGTTGCGCCAGGCGGCTCCGCCAGGCATGAAGGTAAACGTTGTCAGTCTGGAAAAAGCGGTTGCGGTCTATCATAACCCGCAATATCAGGACGAGACCGTCTTTTATTTATTTACCAATCCACACGATGTTTTAACGATGGTGCGCCAGGGCGTGCAGATCGCCACGTTAAATATTGGTGGCATGGCCTGGCGACCCGGTAAAAAACAGCTAACCAAAGCCGTTTCTTTGGATCCGCAGGATATTCAGGCATTCCGTGAACTCGATAAACTGGGCGTAAAACTCGATTTACGCGTGGTCGCATCAGATCCGTCAGTCAATATTCTCGACAAAATTAACGAAACAGCTTTCTGCGAATAAAAAATAGCGCCTGTTGTGATATGCCGTAGCAGGCAGGATGACTCACACCTTAAAGGTCAAAAATTATGGAAATTAGTACCCTACAGATAATAGCCATATTTATTTTTTCCTGTATTGCCGGAATGGGCAGCGTGCTGGATGAATTTCAGACCCATCGGCCCCTTATCGCCTGTACCGTGATTGGCCTCATCCTGGGCGATTTAAAAACCGGGGTTATGCTCGGCGGTACGCTGGAGCTGATCGCCCTCGGCTGGATGAACGTGGGGGCAGCGCAGTCGCCAGATTCGGCGCTGGCCAGCATTATCTCCGCCATTCTGGTGATTGTGGGCCACCAGAGCATTGCCACCGGTATCGCCATTGCTCTGCCGGTGGCCGCCGCCGGGCAGGTGCTGACCGTTTTCGCCCGTACCATTACCGTGGTGTTCCAGCACGCCGCGGACAAAGCGGCCGAGGAGGCGCGCTTTCGTACCATCGACCTGCTGCATGTCTCCGCACTGGGGGTGCAGGCACTGCGCGTGGCAATCCCGGCGCTGGTGGTCTCGCTGTTCGTTAGCGCGGACATGGTCAGCAGTATGCTCAGCGCGATCCCGGAATTCGTCACCCGCGGCCTGCAGATTGCCGGTGGTTTCATTGTCGTCGTGGGCTACGCGATGGTGCTGCGAATGATGGGCGTGAAGTACCTGATGCCCTTCTTTTTCCTCGGTTTTCTCGCCGGGGGTTATCTCGACTTCAGCCTGCTGGCCTTCGGCGGCGTGGGCGTCATCATCGCGCTGATCTACATCCAGCTCAATCCACAGTGGCGTAAGGCTGAACCCGCCGCCTCCACTGCCCCCTCTGCCCCCGCCCTTGACCAGCTTGACGACTAATGGAGCCGAAAATGGAACAGAAAAAAATCACGCAAGGCGACCTGGTGAGCATGTTTCTCCGCTCCAACCTCCAGCAGGCCTCCTTTAACTTCGAACGTATTCATGGCCTGGGATTTTGCTACGACATGATCCCGGCGATCAAACGCCTGTATCCGCTCAAAGCCGATCAGGTCGCGGCGCTGAAGCGTCATCTGGTGTTCTTTAATACCACGCCGGCGGTGTGTGGCCCGGTGATCGGCGTCACCGCCGCCATGGAGGAGGCCCGGGCTAACGGCGCGGCCATTGACGATGGCGCTATCAACGGCATCAAAGTGGGTCTGATGGGCCCGCTGGCCGGCGTCGGCGACCCGCTGGTCTGGGGCACGCTGCGGCCGATTACCGCGGCCCTTGGCGCCTCGCTGGCCCTCTCCGGCAACATTCTGGGACCTTTGTTATTTTTCTTTATTTTCAATGCAGTGCGGCTGGCAATGAAGTGGTACGGCCTGCAACTGGGCTTCCGTAAAGGGGTCAATATCGTCAGCGATATGGGCGGTAACCTGCTGCAGAAGCTGACCGAAGGCGCCTCCATTCTCGGCCTGTTTGTCATGGGGGTGCTGGTGACCAAATGGACCACCATCAATGTGCCGCTGGTGGTTTCCCAAACGCCCGGTGCAGACGGCGCCACCGTCACGATGACCGTCCAGAACATCCTCGATCAGCTCTGCCCCGGCCTGCTGGCGCTGGGCCTGACGCTACTGATGGTGCGTCTGCTGAACAAGAAAGTGAATCCGGTCTGGCTGATTTTCGCCCTTTTCGGCTTAGGCATTATCGGCAACGCCCTCGGCTTTCTGTCCTGATTATTCCGCCCCGGCGATGCCGGGGTGACGTCAACAACATAGCCCCGAAAGATGAAGGGGATGAGGTGGTTTATGCAAACAACAACGGCCCTGCGCCTGTATGGCAAACGAGACCTGCGCCTGGAAACCTTTACCCTCCCGGCGATGCAGGACGATGAGATCCTCGCCCGGGTGGTCACGGACAGCCTGTGTCTTTCCTCATGGAAAGAGGCCAATCAGGGTGCCGATCATAAAAAGGTGCCAGATGATGTGGCCACCAGGCCCATTATTATCGGTCATGAATTCTGCGGCGAAATCCTTGCCGTCGGTAAAAAGTGGCAGCATAAGTTTCAGCCAGGGCAGCGCTACGTGATCCAGGCCAACCTGCAGTTGCCCGACCGACCCGACTGCCCCGGCTACTCATTCCCATGGATCGGTGGCGAAGCCACCCATGTGGTGATCCCCAATGAGGTGATGGCGCAGGATTGCCTGCTCACCTGGGAGGGGGATACCTGGTTTGAAGGATCGCTGGTGGAGCCGCTCTCCTGCGTCATTGGCGCTTTCAACGCCAATTATCATCTGCAGGAGGGGAGTTACAACCACGTGATGGGGATCCGTCCTCAGGGACGCACTCTGATCCTGGGCGGGACGGGGCCGATGGGGCTGCTGGCTATCGACTATGCGCTGCACGGCCCCATCAATCCTTCACTACTGGTAGTGACCGATACCAATAAGCCGAAGCTCAGCTACGCCCGCCGTCATTACCCCTCTGAGCCGCAGACGCTGATCCACTACCTCGACGGCCATGAGGCCAGTCGCGATACGCTGCTGGCGCTCAGCGGCGGCCATGGCTTCGACGATATCTTCGTGTTTGTGCCAAACGAACAGCTGATCACCCTGGCATCCTCGTTGCTGGCCCCGGACGGCTGCCTGAATTTCTTTGCTGGCCCCCAGGATAAGCAATTCAGCGCCCCGATCAACTTCTACGACGTGCACTACGCCTTTACCCACTACGTCGGCACCTCCGGCGGTAATACTGACGATATGCGCGCCGCGGTGGCGCTGATGCAGGCGAAAAAGGTCCAGACGGCGAAAGTGGTCACCCATATTCTCGGCCTGAACGCCGCGGGCGAAACCACCCTCGATCTGCCTGCCGTCGGCGGGGGAAAAAAGCTGGTGTATACCGGAAAAGCCTTCCCGCTCACGCCGCTGGGCGAGATCGCCGATCCCGAACTGGCAGCGATTGTGGCGCGTCACCATGGGATCTGGTCCCAGGAGGCTGAAGCGTATCTGCTGGCCCACGCGGAGGATATTACGCATGATTAACCGCGATACGCTGCTGTGCATCTCCCTGGCGGGTCGCCCCGGCAACTTCGGCACCCGCTTTCATAACTATCTGTATGACAAGCTGGGATTGAACTACCTCTACAAAGCCTTTACGACTAAGGATATTGAGGCGGCGGTAAAAGGGGTTCGCGCATTGGGTATCCGCGGCTGTGCGGTCTCCATGCCGTTTAAAGAGAGCTGCATACCGTTTCTTGACGCGATCGATCCGTCAGCAAAAGTCATCGACTCCGTCAACACCATCGTCAATGACGACGGGAAGTTAACCGGGCTAAACACCGATTACATCGCGGTCAAAAGCCTGATCGCCAGCCATCGGCTCGATACCAACGCCAGAGTGATGATTCAGGGTAGCGGCGGCATGGGGAAAGCCGTCATTGCCGCCTTCCGTGATGCCGGTTTCCGCGACGTGATCATTGCGGCCCGCAATCGCCAGCGCGGCCTGGCGCTGGCAAAACAGTATGGCTTTCAGTGGCAGCCCCTGCCCGAAGGGATCGCAGCCGAGATTCTGGTCAATGTCACACCGCTGGGCATGGCAGGGGGAGCGGAAAGTAACACGCTGGCGTTCAGCAAGGCCATGGTGGCCCAGGCCAGCGTCGTGTTTGACGTGGTCGCGTTGCCGGCGGAAACTCCGCTGATCCGCCTGGCGCAACAACGGGGTAAGCAAACCATCAGCGGTGCGGAAGTCATTGCCCTGCAAGCTGTCGAGCAGTTCGCCCTTTATACCGGCGTACGACCGGATAACGCGCTGGTGGCAGAAGCCTCGGCGTTTGCCAGAAGCTAGTATGTCCCTCCCGGGAAGGCGTCAGCCACGTCCCGGGAGGGCTACCTCGCCAGAAAAGAAGCGACATAAACGGAAAAATAATCCGTCTCAGTAGTCATCTCGTTCGTCGTCTTCATCCGGCTGCTCCATCACGCTGTAGGCCACCGAGCAGAACAGGCTGTTCAGACGCTTCATATCCCCCAGCAGCGCTAGGTGCAACGTACTGGTTTCGATACTCTGCACGTTCTGCTGATGCAGACGGTCAACGTGCGCATGCGAGTAACGGCGGTTAAGAATGCGGAACCGGTGTTTGCTGCGCCGCAGACGGCGGGCGCTGGGTACATCGCTGGAGAAGAAGACCGACATCGCCAGCTGCAGATTGCTGAGCAGCAGATCGTACAGCGCATCCAGCTCCTTTAACCCTTCCACCGAGAAGGCGCGCCGCGCCGCCAGCGATTTATCGGCGATCTCGCTGCCCATCCGCTCGACGATATCGGACGCCTGCTCGAGGTTTAGCGACATCTCAATGATTTCCGCCCAGCGCCGGGACTCCTCCTCCGCCAGCTCATCCTTTGGCATTCGCGCCAGATAGAGCTTAATGGCGGTGTAGAGCACGTTGATATCGTCCGCCATACGACGTAGCTCTTTCTCCTGACGCGGTTCGCCATGCATCACTTTATGCAGGCTCCCCAGCATCTGCTCCATCGCATCTCCAATGCGCAGCGTCTCGCGCGCGGCATTGGCCAGCGCCAGCGCTGGCGTATCCAGCGCCGACGGGTCAAGATGCTTGGGTTTCAGCTGGTTATCCAGCTCGGGCTCATCGCGGATCATACGCTGGCACAGCTTCGCCATCGGTCCGGCAAAGGGCACCATCGCGATGCAGCGCAGCAGGTTATAAAAGACGTGGAAGTAGATAACCAGCTCAGACTCCGCCAACGGCAGCTTGTGCATCGCCGCGGCCAGCGGATGGACGAATGGCAGAATAATCAGGCTCCCCACCAGCTTAAACAGCAGGCTACCCAGCGCCACGCGGCGCGCCGCCGCGTTTGCCGCGCTGTTGTTGAGCATCGCCAACAGCCCGGAGCCCAGGTTGGCGCCAATTACCAGGCACAGCGCCACCGGGAAGGAGATTGCTCCCGCCGCGGTCAGCGTCGCCGTCAGCAGCACCGCCGCCAGGCTGGAGTAGCTGATGATCGCGAATACGGCGCCAATTAAGGCATCCAGCATGATATCGCCGGTCAGCGAGGCGAAAATCACCTGCACGCCGTTGGCCTGGGTGATGGGGTTCACGGCCTGCACAATCAGCTCCAGGGCCAGCAGGATCAGCCCCAGACCAATCCCCACTCGCCCCAGCTGCCCGGCGCGGGTTTGCTTGCGGCCAAGGAAGAAGATCACCCCGATAAAAATGAGTAGCGGCGATAGCCACGACAGGTCGAAGGTCAGCACCCTCGCCATCAGCGCCGTCCCGACGTCGGCCCCCAGCACCATTACCAGCGCTGGCGTCAGGCCCACCAGATCCTGGGCGACAAACGAGGTCACCAGCATGGTGGTGGCATTGCTGCTTTGCACCAGCGCAGTGACGCCAAGACCCGCGCAGAAGGCGAGCGGCTTTTTCTCTACGCTGCTACTGAGAACGGTACGCAGGCGAGCGCCATAGACGCGCATCACCCCGGTACGCACAATATGCGTGCCCCACACCAGCAGAGCAACCGCGGACAACAGGTGTAGCAGAGTTAACACGGAATCAGCTTCTCCTTATCGTTATAGGTTTTCCGAAGATCAGGAACCTCTCTCAGTATAAGGGGTTAACCTCAATAAAGAGACAAGGCGCTCACAGAGCGCCTTGTTTGTTGTAAGGAAAGGTGACGATTTAGTCGGCATCATAGCCCAGATTAGGCGCTAACCAGCGCTCGACTTCCGCCGGGGTCATCCCTTTACGCAGCGCGTAGTCTTCGACCTGGTCGCGCTGGATCTGCGCCACGGCGAAGTACTTGCTGTCCGGATGGCTGAAGTACCAGCCGGAAACCGATGCCCCCGGCCACATGGCGAACGATTCGGTCAGCTTCATGCCGGTATGGGCTTCGACGTCCAGCAGCTGCCAGATGGTGCCTTTTTCGGTGTGCTCCGGACAGGCCGGATACCCCGGCGCCGGACGGATCCCCTGGTAATTCTCGCGAATAAGTTCCTCATTGCTGAGGTTCTCATTGGCCGCATACCCCCAGTAGACCTTGCGCACTTTCTCGTGCAGATACTCGGCGAAGGCTTCCGCCAGACGATCGGCGATGGCCTTGATCATGATCTTGTTATAGTCATCATGCTGCGCTTCATAGGCGTCCGCCAGCGCGTCCTCTTCCAGGCCGCCGGTCACGGCAAAGGCGCCGATGTAGTCCGCCTTGCCGCTCAGCTTCGGCGCGACAAAATCGGCGAGGCAGTAGTTCGCGAAGCCGACCTTCTCCGTCTGCTGGCGCAGATGATGGCTCACCATCAGCACGTGGGTGCGGGTTTCATCGCGATAAATTTCAATATCGTCGCCCACGCGGTTGGCCGGGAACAACCCGACCACGCCGCGCGGGTTCAGGGTTTTCTCTGCGCTGAGTTTATCTAACAAATCGTTGGCGTCTTTGAACAGGCGCTGTGCCTCTTCGCCCACCACTTCATCTTCCAGAATCCGCGGGTATTTACCCGCCAGCGACCAGGTCATGAAGAACGGCGTCCAGTCGATGTAGTTGCGCAGCGTCTCGATGCTCGCTTCCACCTCCTGTACCCCCAGGCGATGGGCCACCGGCGGCGTGTAGCTCTCCCAGTCGAAGGCCAGATCGTTTTCCCGCGCGGCGGCCAGGGTCACCGGCGGCGTGCGCGGTTTTTTACGCCCATGCTGGATACGCACGGTCTCATACTCTTTACGCGTGCGGGCGACAAAATCATCGCGCTGCGTATCCGAGAGCAGCGCAGCCACCACCCCGACGGTGCGCGAGGCGTTCTGTACGTAAACGGTCGGGCCACTGTAGTTCTGCTCGATTTTCACCGCCGTATGCGCTTTCGAGGTAGTCGCGCCACCGATCAGCAGCGGGATGGTAAAGCCCTGGCGCTCCATCTCTTTCGCCACGTTAACCATCTCGTCCAGTGACGGAGTAATCAGCCCGGAAAGGCCGATCAGATCCGCATTGACCTCTTTGGCGGTTTTGAGAATTTTATCCGCCGGGACCATCACGCCAAGATCGATAATTTCGTAGTTATTGCACTGCAGCACCACGCCGACGATGTTTTTACCGATGTCGTGAACGTCGCCTTTTACGGTGGCAATCACCATTTTGCCGTTACTGGAGCCCTGTTCTTTGCTGGCTTCGATATAAGGTTCGAGGTAGGCCACCGCCTGTTTCATCACGCGAGCGGATTTCACCACCTGCGGCAGGAACATTTTACCTTCGCCGAACAGGTCGCCGACCACGTTCATGCCGTCCATCAGCGGCCCTTCAATCACCTCAATCGGGCGGGCAGCCTGCTGACGCGCCTCTTCGGTGTCCTGTTCGATAAATTCGGTAATGCCCTTCACCAGCGAATATTCGAGACGCTTTTTCACGTCCCAGCTGCGCCATTCCGCCTGCTGAGCATTCGCGCCGTCGTCCGCTTTGCTGCCGCGATATTTTTCCGCCAGCTCAAGTAACCGTTCGGTACTGTCATCGCGGCGGTTAAGGATCACATCTTCGACCGCGTCGCGCAGCTCGCCCGGCAGATCGTCGTAAATCGCCAGCTGGCCGGCGTTGACGATCCCCATATCCATGCCGTTACGGATCGCATAGTAGAGGAACACGGCGTGGATCGCCTCACGTACCGGGTCATTACCGCGGAACGAGAAAGACACGTTGGAGACGCCGCCGGAGATCAGCGCATGCGGCAGCTCGCGCTTAATGTCTTCACAGGCGCCGATAAAGTCCTGCGCATAGTTGTTGTGCTCTTCGATACCGGTCGCTACCGCAAAGATATTGGGGTCAAAGATGATATCTTCTGGCGGGAAGCCGACCTCTTCGGTAAGAATTTTGTAAGCGCGACGGCAAATCTCAATTTTGCGTTCGCGGGTGTCGGCCTGGCCGACTTCGTCAAAGGCCATCACCACTACCGCGGCGCCATAGCGGCGAACCAGCTTCGCATGGTGGATAAAGGGTTCGACGCCCTCTTTCATCGAAATCGAGTTAACAATGCCTTTGCCCTGAATGCATTTCAGACCCTTTTCAATGACTTCCCACTTGGAGGAGTCGATCATGATCGGCACGCGGGCAATGTCCGGCTCGCCGGCAATCAGGTTGAGGAAGCGCACCATCGCCGCTTCCGCGTCGAGCATCCCCTCATCCATGTTGATATCGATAATCTGCGCGCCGCTTTCGACCTGCTGACGGGCAACGTCCAGCGCTTCGCTGTACTTCTCTTCTTTGATCAAGCGCTTAAATTTCGCCGAGCCGGTGACGTTGGTACGTTCGCCGACGTTAACGAACAGGCTGTCGTCGCCGATGTTCAGCGGCTCCAGGCCGGCGAGGCGGCAGGCCACCGGCAGTTCCGGCAACTGGCGCGGCGGTAAACCGGCCACCGCCCGGCTCATAGCGGCAATATGCTCCGGGGTCGTACCGCAGCAGCCGCCGACGATATTGAGGAAACCGGCTTCCGCCCATTCGCGAATTTGCGTCGCCATGGTGTCGGCATCCAGATCGTATTCACCGAAGGCGTTGGGCAGACCGGCGTTCGGGTGCGCCGTGACGTAGCATTCGGCGATGCGCGACAGCTCCTGGACATACTGCCGCAGTTCGTCCGGCCCGAGGGCGCAGTTCAGACCAAACGATAAGGCTTCGGCGTGACGCAGCGAGTTATAAAAGGCTTCGGTGGTCTGTCCGGAAAGCGTGCGGCCGGACGCATCGGTGATGGTGCCGGAGATCATCAGCGGCAGGTCAACGCCCAGCGCCTCCAGCTCCTCTTTCACCGCATAGATGGCCGCTTTGGCGTTCAGAGTATCAAATACCGTTTCAATCAGGATCAGATCCACGCCACCTTCCACCAGCGCCCGGGTGGATTCGCGATAGGCGGCCACCAGCTGGTCAAAGGTAATATTACGGAACGCCGGATCGTTCACATCAGGCGAAATAGAGGCGGTACGGTTGGTCGGGCCAAGCACGCCCGCGACGTAGCGCGGTTTTTCCGGCGTGCGGGCCGTCCAGGCGTCGGCGCTGGCGCGGGCCAGCTTCGCCGCGGCAAAGTTGATCTCGGCCGACAGGGATTCCATCTGGTAATCCGCCATCGCGATGGTCGTCGAGTTAAAGGTGTTGGTCTCAATGATATCCGCACCGGCCTCGAAGTAGGCGTCGTGGATCTCGCGGATCACCTCGGGCTTGCTGAGCACCAGCAGGTCGTTGTTGCCTTTCAGGTCGCACGGCCAGTCAGCAAAGCGCTCACCGCGAAAGTCCTGCTCACTCAGACGATAGCCCTGGATCATGGTGCCCATGCCCCCATCCAGAACCAGAATACGTTCTTTTAACTGCTGATGCAGTTGCTCAACTTTGCTGCTCACACTTGCTCCCGACAACGCTCAACTCAGGCCAAATAGCCAACAAACCATACTGGCATAAACCACCGGAGCGGAAAAGACAACAACAGGCAATATGAGACATGTTCAGCTTCACTCCTCCGATGAGTCCGGTTGTGATTGCATTATCGCCAAATAAAACGAAAATCATTTCCACGATACAGAAAAAGGAGTCCGCGATGGCCACTACCCCCGTTCCCGCGAAACGCGGCAGAAAACCCGCGGCTGCCACCGCCCAGCAGGCTGGCGGTCAGGTTCAGTCGCTGACCCGCGGCCTGAAATTGCTCGAATGGATTGCCGAGTCTCACAGCAGCGTCGCGCTGACCGAGCTGGCGCAGCAGGCGGGTCTGCCCAACTCCACCACTCACCGCCTGCTGACCACCATGCAGCAGCTGGGTTTCGTCCGCCAGGTCGGCGAGCTGGGCCACTGGGCCGTCGGGGCGCATGCCTTCGTGGTGGGCAGCAGCTTTCTGCAAAGCCGCAATCTGCTGGCGATTGTCCACCCGATCCTGCGCCAGCTGATGGAAGATTCCGGTGAAACGGTGAATCTGGCGGTGCTTGACCAGAGCGACCACCAGGCGATCATTATCGACCAGGTGCAGTGCACCCAGCTGATGCGTATGTCGGCGCCGATCGGCGGTAAACTGCCGATGCACGCCTCCGGCGCCGGGAAGGCGTTTCTCTCGCAATTAAGCGAAGAGCAGGTCACCAGCCTGCTGCACCGTAAAGGGCTGCACGCCTATACGCATGCCACGCTGGTCTCGCCGCTGCATCTGAAGGAAGATTTAGCGCAGACCCGCAAGCGGGGCTACTCTTTCGATGACGAGGAGCACGCGCTCGGCCTGCGCTGCGTCGCCGCCTGCATTTATGATGAACATCGCGAACCGTTCGCGGCAATCTCCATCTCCGGGCCGATTTCACGCATGACCGATGACCGGGTGACCGAGCTGGGCGCGCTGGTGATCAAAGCGGCGAAGGAAGTGACGCTGGCGTATGGCGGGGTTAAATAAAAAAATGCCCCACAGGGGCATTTTAAGTAGGCCTGATAAGCGCAGCGCCATCAGGCAGATCGGCGCACCCTGCCGGATGGCGGCGTAAACGCCTTATCCGGCCTACTGTCGGCGCCATAGCGCACGCTAAAACGCTGCTTGCGCCGGTAGGCGTAAACATCTTCCACATGGCCGTTTTTAATCCGCGTCTGCAGCTCGCGCCAGTAGTCCGCGCGCAGCAGGTCGGCATGCATCTCCTCAAACAGCGGCCCAACGCGCGGGTCGGCGCACAGCCAGTGGCGGAACTCCTCCGGAAACACATCCCCCGGCGAGACGCTATACCACGGCTCGCTGGCCAGCTCATCTTCCGGATAGCGCGGCGGCGGGATCTGGCGGAAATTCACCTCTGTCATATAGCAAATTTCGTCATAGTCGTAGAACACCACCCGGCCGTGGCGGGTGACGCCGAAGTTTTTAAACAGCATATCGCCGGGAAAGATGTTGGCGGCGGCCAGCTGGCGGATAGCATTGCCATACTCTTCTACCGCATCACGCAATGCCTGGCCGTTAACCTGCTCCAGCCACAGGTTGAGCGGCACCATTCGCCGTTCAATATACAGATGACTGATGACGATGCGGTCGCCGAGATCGGTAAGTTTGTTCCCCGCTTCCGCCTGCAACAGCGCCAGCAGCCCCGGCGCGATTTGCCGTTTATCCAGCACGAAATTTTCAAACTCCTGGGTATCCGCCATCCGCCCGACGCGGTCGTGTTCCTTTACCAGCTGATAGCAGGCGCGCACGTGGGCGGCGGTCACCTCTTTCTGCGGCGCGAAGCGGTCTTTGATCACCTTAAACACCCGGTCAAACCCCGGCAGGGTAAACACCAGCATCACCATCCCGCGAATGCCCGGCGCTTCAATAAACTGCTCATCGCAGCGAGTAATGTAGTGTAAATATTCGCGATAGCTTTCGGTTTTGGCGTGCTTCTGACAGCCAATCGCCATGTACAGCTCGGCCGTCGTTTTGCCCGGCAGGATCTCACGCAGCCATTCCACCAGAGCGCCGGGCAACGGCGCATAAACCATAAAATAGGAACGCGCGAAGCCAAAAACGATGCTTGCTTCGGCATGGGTGGTCAGGCAGGTGTCAACAAACAGCTCACCCTCATCGCTGCGGTGGATCGGCAGCAAAAAAGGCAACGTCGCCATCGGCATGACCAGTTTGCCCACCAGCCAGGCGGCTTTATTCCGGTAGAACAGCTCATTGGCGACCTGCAGATGACAGGTGGCGAGCAGTTCCTCCCCCAGCGCCTCCTGCAGACTGGCAATGATATAGCCGATATCCCGCGCTTTGTTCTGCCACGGCAGCCGCAACGGCAAATCGGACAGTACTTTGCCCAGCAGGTGGGACCAGCCGCGTTCCGGAAAGAAATCTTTCGCCAGCGGTCGCGGTAGGGTGCGAAAGGGACGCTCGGGCTGCGAACTGAAAATAAAGAGCCGCTCGGGGGTCAGCGAGCGGTGGTCAAACAGTCGGCAGTAGACCGAATTGAAAAAGCTCTCGGCAATTTCAAAGCGAGGGTAATCCGGCAACAGTTGGGTGTACTGCTGTTTCACCCGCAAAAGAAAATCGACGTCGGTACTTTTCCCTTCGGTAATGCAGCGCAGCTGCTCTACCACCAGGCCAACGTGGTGATCGTAGAGATGGATACGCTGCTTCATCGCCTGCTGTACGGCGTGCCAGTCAGCCTGTTCAAAGCGCTGCTGCGCGCCGGAGGTCACCTCCAGGAAACGCCCGTACTGGGCGTCGAATCCCTGTAAAATGGTTTGGGCAATCAGTAGTTCCAGGCCACGCGTCATCGCTTTCCCCCATCCGGCACCACGTCATGCCGGATGGCGCGCTCGCTTATCCGGCCTGCATCCCTTCCCAGGCCCGGTCAGCGTCGCGCCGCCGGGCATGGCTCAAAACTGATCTTCTTCGGTCGAGCCGGTCAGCGCCGTCACCGATGAGGCGCCGCCCTGGATAATGGTAGTGACTTTGTCGAAGTAGCCAGTGCCCACCTCCTGCTGGTGCGAGACGAAGCTATAGCCTTCCGGCGCGGCAGCGAATTCCGGCTGCTGCACTTTCTCAACATAGTGGCGCATCCCCTCACCCTGAGCGTAGGCATGGGCGAGGTCGAACATGTTGAACCACATGCTGTGGATCCCGGCGAGGGTAATAAACTGGTATTTGTATCCCATGTCCGACAGCTGCTGCTGGAAGCTGGCGATGGTTTTATCATCGAGATTTTTCTTCCAGTTAAACGACGGCGAGCAGTTATAGGCCAGCAGTTTGCCAGGGAAACGCGCATGGATAGCCTCAGCAAAGCGGCGCGCCTGCTCAAGATCCGGTTTCGACGTTTCGCACCACACCAGATCCGCATACGGCGCATAAGCCAGCCCGCGACTGATCGCCTGCTCGATCCCGGCGTGGGTGCGGAAGAACCCTTCGCTGGTGCGATCCCCGGTAATAAACTCACGATCGTACGGATCGCAGTCAGAGGTAATTAAATCGGCCGCATCGGCATCGGTACGGGCGATCACCAGCGTCGCGACCCCCATCACGTCGGCTGCCAGACGCGCCGCCACCAGCTTCTGAATCGCCTCCTGGGTCGGGACCAGCACTTTACCGCCCATATGACCGCACTTCTTCACTGACGCCAGCTGATCTTCGAAGTGAACCGCCGCTGCACCGGCTTCAATCATCGATTTCATCAGCTCAAAGGCGTTAAGGACGCCGCCAAAACCGGCCTCCGCATCCGCCACGATCGGCAGGAAGTAGTCGATATAACGCGGATCGTTCGGTTCAATCCCGACCGACCACTGGATCTGATCGGCACGACGGAAAGTGTTGTTGATCCGATCCACCACCGCCGGTACCGAGTTGGCCGGATACAGCGATTGATCCGGATACATGCTGGACGCCAGGTTAGCATCCGCCGCCACCTGCCAGCCGGAGAGATAAATGGCTTCGATACCCGCCTTCGCCTGCTGCAAGGCCTGGCCGCCGGTCAGCGCGCCGAGACTGTTGACGTACCCTTTTTTCGCCTCACCGTGCAGCAGACGCCACATTTTCGCCGCGCCAAGCTGCGCCAGCGTGCATTCCGGATTCACCGAGCCGCGTAACTTCACCACCTCTTCCGCGCTGTACGGGCGGGTAATGCCTTCCCAGCGCGGGTTCGTCCACTCTTTATTTAATTCTTCGATTTGTTGGGTACGGGTTTTCATGTGCAGATGCTCCATATTGTGATGGGGTGAATTACGCCAGCAGGCGGTAACCTGGCAACGTCAAGAAGTCGATCAGTTCGTCGGAAGTGGTGATTTGCTCCATCAGCCGCGCCGCATCGTCAAAGCGACCGTGGCTGAAGCGGTGTTCCCCCAACTCTTCCTGAATCACCATCAGCTCTTCAGCCAGCCACTGGCGGAACAGCGCCTTGGTAACCGGTGTGCCGTCGTTCAGGGTTTTCTGATGATGGATCCACTGCCAGATAGAGGTGCGCGAGATCTCGGCCGTCGCGGCGTCTTCCATCAGGCCATAAATCGGGACGCAACCGTTGCCGGAGATCCAGGCTTCGATGTACTGCACCGCCACGCGAATGTTGGCGCGCATCCCGGCTTCCGTGCGCTCGCCCTCGCAGGGGGCCAGCAGCTGTTCGGCGGTAATTGGCGCATCCGCGCTCCGGGTGACCGAGAGCTGATTCGGCTTATCGCCCAGTACGCGGTTAAACACCGCCATAGCGGTATCCGCCAGCCCCGGGTGGGCAATCCAGGTGCCATCGTGACCATTGTTCGCCTCCAGCTCTTTATCGGCGGTGACTTTGCTCAGCACCTGACGGTTACGTTCGGCATCTTTGCTCGGGATAAACGCCGCCATGCCGCCCATCGCAAACGCACCGCGTTTGTGGCAGGTCTTAATCAACAACCGTGAGTAGGCGCTGAGGAACGGTTTATCCATCGTCACCACCTGACGGTCAGGCAACACGCGGTCCGGATGGTTTTTCAGCGTTTTGATATAGCTGAAGATGTAGTCCCAACGGCCGCAGTTCAGGCCAACAATATGGTCGCGCAGCGCATGCAGGATCTCATCCATCTGGAACACCGCTGGCAGCGTCTCAATCAGCAGCGTGGCCTTGATGGTGCCGCGCGGCAGGTCAAAGCGATCTTCCGTAAAGCTAAAGACATCGTTCCACCATGCCGCCTCCTGCCAGGCCTGGGTTTTTGGCAGATAGAAGTAGGGACCGCTCCCCTTCGCCAGCAGCGCCTGGTAGTTATGAAAAAAATAGAGCGCAAAATCGAACAGACTGCCGGGGATGGCCTCATTACGCCAGGTGACGTGCTTTTCCGGCAGGTGCAGGCCGCGCACACGGCATACCAGCACAGCGGGATTGGGCTGCAGCTGGTAGATTTTGCCGGCCTCGTTGGTGTAGCTAATAGTCCCGTTCACGGCATCACGCAGGTTAATTTGGCCATCAATGACTTTACGCCAGTCAGGCGCCAGCGAATCCTCAAAGTCCGCCATAAAGACTTTGACGTTGGCATTCATCGCGTTAATGACCATTTTGCGTTCAACGGGACCGGTGATTTCAACACGGCGATCCTGCAAATCCGCCGGGATACCGCGGATGGTCCAGTTTCCATTTCTAATGGAAGCGGTTTCCGAAATAAAGTCAGGAAGTACACCTTGATCAATGGCCTGCTGCTGCTGCTGACGCGCGGCCAGTAGCTTATTACGCGCCGGCGCAAAGCGGCTCACCAGTTCCGTCAGAAATTCTACCGCCTCAGGCGTTAAGATCTGCTTCTCCTGCTCGCCATAGGGCTGACTAAAGGCCAGTTCATCGGTGATTGTCGCCTGCTGCGTCATTGTGCTGTTCCTCTTGGTTGATCCGCTGGAAGCGAGCGAGAGATCGTTGTGTAGTTTTCGCTCAGCACAATTAAGACTACTCAATTAATTTTCAAAATCAAAAACAATTTCCATTTTAATTTTAAAATAGAGTTAACATATTGATAACAATGGAATTAAAGTTATCATTGAGCATGAAGTGAATTTCGGAAATAAAAAAGGCACCCGAAGGTGCCAGAGGCAAAGTGCTGAAACGCTTTAGGATCGTTTCGTGTAGAGTATTACTCCAGTGTAGGATTCATATGGCGCAGATCGTATGGTGTAATCTGGTAGACATAATAGTTAAGCCAGTTAGCAAACAGCAGATTGCCGTGGCTCCGCCAGGTGGCGCGCGGTTTGTTCTGCGGGTCGTTTTGCGGAAAATAGTTGTAAGGAACCTCTGGATTCAAACCGGCTTCCACATCGCGGAAATATTCGCTTGCCAGGGTATTGGCATCGTACTCCGGGTGGCCGGTAACAAAGGCGATGCGCTTATCTTTGCTGGCAAACAAATACGCATCGCCCTCTTCCGTCTCCGCGAGGATCTCGAGATCGGTGTAGTCGCGGATAAGTCCCGCCGGAAAATCAGCATAGCGTGAGTGCGGGGCCAGGAAAGAGTCGTCGAAACCGCGGGTCAGTAAGGCGTGTGGATGCAGAATATGGTGTTCATAAACGCCAGAAATCTTTTCGGCGCGGGTCTGCTTCGGAATGCCGTACAGAATATTCAGCGCGGCCTGAACCGCCCAACAGACGAACAACGTGGAGGTGACGTGATCCTTCGCCCACTCCAGCACCTGTTTGATCTGTGGCCAGTAAGCAACATCGTTAAACTCAACCAGGCCTAAGGGGGCACCGGTGACAATCAGGCCATCAAAATTCTGATCGCAGATCTCATCGAAATTGCAGTAAAAGTTATTCAGATGCTCCGCCGGCGTATTACGCGACTCACGCGCATCAATACGCAACAACTGGATGTCCACCTGCAGCGGAGAGTTCGACAGCAGACGCAGGAACTGATTTTCCGTCTCGATTTTCTTCGGCATCAGGTTGAGGATTAACACCTTCAGGGGGCGAATTTCCTGAGTCGTTGCACGTGTTGTCGTCATCACAAAGACGTTTTCATTGCGCAAGAAACTGACGGCTGGTAGCTCGTCCTGCACCCGAATTGGCATAACTGTATTACCTCATAGCATACGTATAAACGTTTAGACATCCAGATAGCTGAAGATAACCAGGAATCGGGTGAATGTCGAGTCTGCATGTTCACGGTGAGAAAATTTCACGGCGCGCATTGAGTTAGAATATAAGAATGAAAAAAAGGAGAAACTATGGTTATTAGCATCCGCCGTTCCCGGCCTGATGAAGGGGATAAACTGATTGCAATATGGTGTCGGTCGGTCGACGCCACGCACGATTTTCTGTCAAAAGCGTATCGAAAGGAGCTGGAGGAGATGGTACGCGCATTTTTACCGGAGGCTCCGCTGTGGGTAGCGGCTAACACCCAGGACCAGCCGATCGCCTTTATGCTGCTTACCGGAGAGCATATGGATGCGCTGTTCGTCGATCCGGATGTCCGCGGCTGCGGCGTGGGGAAATTGCTGATTGAGCATGCCCTGTCGTTAGCGCCAAAGCTGACGACGAATGTGAATGAGCAGAATGAACAAGCGGTCGGGTTTTATCAGAGGATGGGTTTTAACGTGACAGGGCGTTCTGAGACGGACGATCTGGGGCAACCGTATCCGTTATTGAATTTGATACATGAGCAGCAGGCTGAAGCAGACTAAGATTGACGTCGCAACTGCTGACCCTTAGACAGGGACCTCCCCGGAGGCGGTGCTGCGCACCTTGTCCGGGCTACAGATCCTGTAGCCCCGGTAAGCGCAGCGCCACCGGGGAGATATACCCCACACAGCGAAAAAACCCCGCACCTTTCGGGACGGGGTTCTTTTTAAAACGCAAAAACAAAAAGCTCAGTCTTTCGACTGAGCTTTCTGCTTTATTTGATGCCTGGCAGTTCCCTACTCTCACATGGGGAGACCCCACACTACCA